>JAFAER010000021.1 GCA_023423895.1 Pseudomonadota bacterium | reverse complement strand
CGCTCTCAGTCGCCGCCTTCTTCTTGCGTTCCATGGCCATGGTTTCGTTTGCCTGGTCTGGAGAAACTTTGGTGGAAGGGCGGGGTCGCTCTTCTCTCTCTTACTGGAGCCTGGAGCCTGGAGCCTGGAGCCTCAGACTCACGTCCACTTCCTACGCTCGAGCGCGTGGAACGCGACGGCGAGGCAGAAGACGGCGATGGAGACGAAGTAGACGATCGCTCGTGAGTCGAGGAGACCGCGTGCGAAGGGCTCGAAGCGCGTCTGGAGGCTGATGAAGGCGATGGCGTCGCCGGGCCAGCCCTGGAGGGACTCGACTGCGCTGAGCTGACCGACCCCGAAGAGGGCGCTGAGCGTGAGCACCGCCGCGAACAGCGAGAGGATCTGGCTGTCGGAGAACGCGGAGTACATGAGGCCGACCGCCGTCCCCGCTGCAGAGAGCAGGAACAGACCGAACATGCCGACCCAGAACGCGCCCCAGTCGAGCTCGCCGAGGTGCCACGGCCACTTCAACATGGCGAGCGGGTAGAGGACCACGAGCGCCAGCTGCGCGGTGACGATCGCGAGCGCCGCGATGTACTTGCCGAGGATGACCTCGCTGTCCTTCACGGGCATCGTGATGAGCAGCTCGATCGTTCCGACGCGCTTCTCGTCGGCGAGCGCACGCATCGTGAAGAGCGGGATCACCAGGCAGAGCGCCCACGGCAGCGAGTCGAACATGCGCTGCATCGTCACGCGGTCGACCTGCCAGAAGCCGCCCTTGTACATGTAGAAGTACAGACCGAGGACGAGCATGCTCGCGCCGATGACGATGTAAGTGACGACCGAGTTGAAGTACGCGGCGAGCTCGCGCCGCGCGATCGTCATCATCATCGTGAACGAGCTCGGACGGTCGATCGCGACCTTCTCCTTCGGAGAAGTGTCCACCATCGACATCGGCTTGGTGGCCGCGTCGTGGCTGCTGTCGCCGTCATCTCCGCCCCCGTCGTCGTCGTCGGAGTCCGAGTCGGAGTCGCGCTCCTCCTCTTCTTCCTCTTCACGCTCCTGGGCCTCTTCGGCGGCGCGGGACTTCTCTTTGGTGGCCTTTTCGATGGTGCTCTCGCTGCTCATCGCTTGTTCCTCTTGCCGTCGTCGCCGTCGTCGTCGTCGTCGTCCGAATCCGAGTCGTCATCCGACTCGTCCTCGTCGTCTTCTTCCTCGTCCTCCTCGTCGTCGTCCTCGTCGCGGGTGCGGCGATCGTCGTCCTTGACGGGGCCGATCTGGCGATTGCGTCGCTCGTCGCCGATCGTGAGCTGGCGGAAGACGTCCTCGAGGGTCTGCGTGTCGCGATGGAGCTCGAGGAGGACCCATCCCTTGTCGGCGATGAGCCGGAAGATCTCGGGCCGGAGGTCGGCCGCATCCTCGCCCGCGAGCTCGTACGCGTGCGCGCGCTCGTCGGTGGGGAGCTCGTTGACCTTCTTCACGCCCGGGAGCGCGCTCAGCGCCTGCTCGACCTCGGTCTGACGAGGCGGCGAGCCCTTGCCGCGGTAGGGCGAGTCGCCGATCGACTCCTGGACCGACACGACGTAGCGGACGCGACCGCTCTTCGCGCGGATCTCGTCGAGCGGACCGTCGGCGACGACTCGACCGCGGGAGACGATGATCGCGCGTGCGCACGCGGCCTCGACCTCCTTGAGGTTGTGCGTCGAGAGGAGGACCGTGCGGTCCTTGCCGATCTGCTTCAGGTAGTTGAGGAACTCGGTGCGCTCGTTCGGGTCGAGGTCGCTCGTCGGCTCGTCGAGGATGAGGATCGGCGGGTCGTGGATGAGCGCCTGCGCGAGGCCGACACGCTGCCGATAGCCGTGCGACAGCTGCCGGATCTCCTTCGAGAGCGCCTGCGCGAGGCCACAGATCTCGACGACCGTGCGGGCGCGCTGCTTGAACTTGCTCCGGTCGATGTTGCGGATGCGCGACGCGAACTCGAGATACTCGTAGACGGTCATCTCGAGGTAGAGCGGCGCACGCTGCGGGAGGTAACCGAGGTTTGCCCGGACAGCGAGGGTGTCGTCGAAGACGTCGTGGCCGCGGACCTTCGCGACTCCGCCCGTGGGCGAGATGAAGCAGGTCAGGATGCGCATGGTCGTGGATTTCCCAGCGCCGTTCGGGCCGAGGAACCCTACGATCTCGCCCTTGTTGACCTCGAAGCTGACGTCGTCGAGCGCCTTGAACGAGCCGTATCGCTTCGTCAGGCCGCTCGCGTAGATCATCACGTCGGTGGACATCCATCCTCCGTCGCCCGCCTCTCCGCTATTGGAGATGTGCGGACGCGCACTTTATCGAACCGAGAGAGCCAGAGGCCGCGGGCTAGAGCTGCACCCGTCCGCCACGCGCGGAACGAGTCTCCTACCGGATTTCTTCCCCAGACCCAACATCCCGTCGACCAGGTGCCGTGAGACGGCCCCCTGAACGCCGCAAGATTCCACGAAAAGACGTGGAGTCCCTCGGAGGCGCATCCTAATCGTCAAGAGTGGGCTGTCAACGGATCGACAGGCCGCGTTCACCACTGCCTGCGGCCGTTCGGGTCCTGCAGCAGAGCGCCCGCGCTCCGCTGCAGCGCTCCGCGGCAGCCATCTCGGCCGCTCGCGACCAGCGCGGCGCCGGGGCGGCAGGGCGAGGCTGGGCGGGGCGAACGCCAGACGGACGGACGGGCGCCGCCGCCTCATGCGCAGCCTCGATCTCAGCGGCCAAAGGTCGGCCGCGACCGTACATCCCGCGGCTACGGTCGACGGCTCGCCTCGCTTCGAGGAGGCGTCACGTCGAGCTCAGAAGACGTTCGGCGTCTGGATTTTCGGGGCGCTGATGGGCAGCGGCTTGTCGAGCACGCTCTTGTCGGAGTCGGCGATCTGGACGTCCGCCTTGCTGTTCTGGACGACGAACTTCAGGCCCGGACCCGGCTCGACCTTGCCACCGACGATGATGATGCCGACCTCGCTGCCGTCGACCACGCCGGCCGCGCGCTCGTTCGACGCGAAGTTCGTCCGCTCGATCTTGAAGTCCGTCGACCCGCCGAAGATGCCGACGCCGTCGCCGACGAGCTCGTTCGTCGCGAGGTTCGTGGGGACCGGAGAGGCCACGGTCTCCTTCACGGAGCCGCCGACGATGATGATGCCTTTCAGCTCGACCCCGCCCACTCCGACGATACGGTTCTTCGAGACCTGCGTATCGTGGACGGCGAGGGCCGGCTCGTCGAGCGTGCCCTGGAGCCCTTGCGCCCAGATCCCACGTTCCCGGTTCTCGGCGACGGTGGAGGTCCGGACGACCGCGCGCGTCTTCGCTCCATCGAGGAGAACGCCCGTGCCCTCGTTTTTCTCGATCGTGACGCCGTCGAGCGTCACGTGGGCTCCCGCGACCGCCACGAGGCCCGCACCCGCCGACAGCGACGTGCCGCCGTTTTCGGAGATGCGCCCGCCCTTCATCGTGAGGGTCACGCCGTCGCCGTTGGCGTAGACGCCGTAGCCGTTCTTCTCCGCGACGACGTCCTCCAGGGTGGCCGTCACCGCGTCATTCACCGGCATGACGGCGATGCCGGCGTTCTTCGCGCCCGTCACCTTGACGTCGAAGATGCGAACGTCCGTGCCCGTCAGCGAGACGCCGACCTTCGGCGCTGCGACGACATCCAGGTTGCCGAGCTGCGCCCGCGCGCCGAGATAGATCGCGCTCGTCCCGACGGCCTCGGTGACCGCGATCGACGGCCGGGTGCCCTTTGCGCCGACGAGCGTCACACCCTCGGCGACGATCACCGGCGATGTCGAGGTCAGCGCGCCCGAGACGACGACACAGCCGCCCGCAGCGGTGTTGGCCGCGGCATTGACGAGGGTCTGTGCATTGTCGGCGCGGCTGACGCTCGCGCAGGTGACGCCGTCGGGCGGGGACGCACCGTCGTCGTCATCCGAGCTGCAGCCGGGAAGACCCGACGCGAGCGCGACGACGAAAGCGGCAGGGACGAAGGGCGAACGGAGCGCAAACACGGACAAAAACATGCTGGGCAACAGTCTTCTACGTGTCGACGGTGGCGTTGCTTCCCTGGCCAAAACGTTTCGCCACGGATTCCGCGGTGTTGTTCTGACCGAGCGCGCCCAGCCTGGCACACGCCTGCTCCTTGTGCCACCTCGCCTGCTCGAAGGCCCCCCTGTCCCGGGTCGCATGGAGCTTCGCCAGGAACGCATCCATCGCCGTCGCATGGGCGAACGCCAGGAACGTCGCATTCTTGGATCGCTCCGCCGCCTCGATCGCAGCGAGCGCGCGGTCCGTGGCGGCATCGACGTTGCCGCGCGCGAGCTCGACCTCCGCGAGAGCACGCGCGCTGTCCGCGAGCACGTCGAGGTACCCGCCCTCGTCAGCGAGCCGGCACGCAAGATCGAGCTCGCTCGCGGCCACCTCGTGCTCGCCGAGCGCGAGCTTCACCTGCCCCAGGTTCGAGTGCCCGATGGCTTCGCGTGCGAGCCAGCGCGCCTTCTTCGCCGCGGCGAGCGCTCGCTCGTAGTAGACGGCCGCGGCCGCGAAGTCCCCGCGCGTGTACGCAACGCCGCCGAGGTTCACGAACCCGTCGGGCATGCCCTGGCTATCGCCCGCGAGCTCGCGCAGCTCGAGCGCCGACTTGAACGACTCCTCCGCGCCCGCGAGATCGCCGGAGTGGAAATGAACGGCGCCCCTCGCGTCCTCGAGACGTGCCATCGCCACATGCCAGCTCGCATCACGAACGTGGAGCTCACGTCCGATGCGAATGCCTTCGTCGACGTCCTGCTTCGCACCTTCGCGATCGCCTCGCGAAGATCGCTGGAAGGCGCGGGCCGCGTGAACGCGCATGTGGAGGAGGCTCGGGGGATGCGCCTTGCATGCGACCGCGGCGCGACCGAGCAGCTCGAGCGACTCGTCGATGCGGCCGTACTCCTTCAGCACGAGGCCTCGCTCGAGCAGGAGCCAGCCATGGACCGCGTCCTCCTCGTTCACTCCCGCGCTGCGGAGGTCGTCGGCGGCAGCATCGAGCGATCGAAGGGCGTCCTCGAAGCGCCCCGTTCGAGCCTCCGCCGCGGCGCGCTCGCGGAGAACGCCCGCGCGGGCGATGCGCTCGTCGCGGGTCGTCTCGTCCTTCCATAGCGCAGCGACCCGTTCGAAGAAGCCGATGGCCTCCGGGTAGGCGCACACGTTGATCGCGTGCCGGGCGGCGTTGAGGTAGAGCCTCCGCGCTCGCGGGTGTTCTCCCGCCGCCTCGAGATGCTGCGCGAGGTTCGCGTGGCCTCCCTCCCACAGCTCGCCCCGCGCCGAGAGCCAGTCGGCGACCCTGCGATGCAGCAGCGCCGCCTGCGCACGTGGCACGAGCTCGTAGGCGGCGTCGCAGAGTGCCTGCGTCGCGAAGGTGAGCTCGCGCTCACCCGAGACACTCGATGTCGGCTGCACCTTGACGAGCTCGCGTGCACGAAGCGCATCGAGCGCGGTCATGAGCTCGTCGTTCGAGATCTCCGCGAGGAGCTCTCTCAGGATGCCGACCCAGAAGACACGTCCCACGATGGAGGCGACCTTCAGAATGTCCTTCTGTGCCGGGAGCAGACCGTCGAGGCGCGCCTGGAGAACGCCGCGCACCGTGTCCGGGAGGTCGAGCTTCGCCGAGCGGGTCTTGTCCCAACGGATCGGGACGTGCTGGTCGTCGACGAAGAGCGCGCCGCGATCGACGAGGAGCCGGACGAGCTCCTTGCACAGCTCCGGGTTGCCCTCCGCGCGACGGATGATCTCGCGCTTCATCTCGCGCGGGAAGCTCGGCACCAGGCGGAACAGATCGTCGAGGAACCGCTCCATCACCTCGTCGCTGAAGGGCTCGAGCGTGAGCTTCGTCCGGACCTCCGCGCCAGCGGCGCTGACGAGCACGTGCGGGATCTGTTCGGACGGCTCCGGGCGAGCGGAGATGACGATGAGGACACGCTCGCGTCGGAGCGATCGGATCAAGAACTGGAGCAGGTCGACCGCAGCCTGATCGGTCCATTGCACCTGCTCGACGAGCATGACCACGGGGCGCGTGCGCGTGAGCTTCCGGACCCAATCGGCGAAGGCGCTGACGGTCCGCGTTGCGTCGGTGGAGAGCTCCGTCTCCAGCAGAGGCGCGACCGGGGTCGGTGCAACGAGATCGGCGAGGAGGCGACCGGCATCGCGGCCTTCCTCCAGCTCCGTGACCTCCCATGCCTTGGCGACGGCGTCGACGACGCGCGCACGGACGGCTTCGGGCGATTCGTCCACGCGCACGTCGAAGCGCGCGCGGAGCATCTTTCCGACGAAGCCGAGCGGCGCGCCGCCGAGGACGCGCGTGGCATGCAGGATGTGCGGTGACGTCTCGCGAGCCGCGAGCGCGATGCGCAGCTGCTTGAGGAGATGTCCCTTGCCGAGCCCCATCTCGCCGACGATCTCGACGACGCGAAGGAGGCTCGATCCGGGCGGCTTTCCGACGACCGCCGGCGGCATTTCGCCATGAGCGCGGCCCGCGCTCGAGCCGCCGTCGCCGTTCCCGCCCAGCGCCACGGCGTCGTAGAGGCGGAGCAACGTCTCGAGCTCCGCATGCCGCGCGAAGAACGGCGTACCCGACGCGCTGCGGAGGCGCATCGAGCTCACCGGGTCGCCCACGCGTTCGCCTTCGACCCGGAAAACGGCGAGCGTCTCGCTCCCGCTCTTCAGCGGTAGCGGCGGCGCGCTCACGAGCTGGAAGTGATCGTGGACGAGGCGTTCCGTCGGTCCGCCGACGAGAATCTCGCCGGCCTGCGCGGCCTCTTCGATGCGGCTCGCGAGATTGACGGTCGCGCCCATGATGTCGGGCGCAGCGCGGGTGCCGCCCCCGACGGAGCCGACCATCACGAGGCCGGTGTTCACTCCGACCCGGAGGTCGACGTCGAGGTGCCCACGCGCGCGCGCGATCTCGCGGACGCGCCCCGTCATCGCGATGGCCGCACGGACCGCTCGAACCGCGTCGTCCTCGTGCGCGAGCGGCACGCCGAAGACAGCCATCACCTTGTCCCCGATGTACTTGAGGACCGTCCCGCCCTCGCGCTCGATCTCCCGAGAGAGCGGCTCGAAGAACGCCTTCGCGAGCTCGTGGACTCCATCGGGCTCGAGCTCGTTCGACAGCGCGCTGAACCCGACGATGTCGCCGAAGAGCACGGTCGCGAGCTTCCGCTCCTCGGCCCAGCGGCCACTGCCGACGGCCGAGCCGGGCGGCGGCTGCGAGGCGGCGCCCACGAGCGAAGACGGGACGTTGGAGCTCACGTACGAAGACTCGCCCGCCCCGGTGGGCATTCCGGTCCGCACCGGCAGCGCAGCACGGAGCGCGTTCTGCATCGCTCGGGCGCTGGGCCAGCGGTCCTCCTTCTTGAAAGCGAGCGCGCGATCGACGACGTCGACGAGCGCTCTCGGAGCATCGGGCGCGACCTGAGCGAGCGACTTCGCCTGCGCGGTCGCGGCCGCGATGACGACCTCCATGTGCGTCTTCGCGTCGTGGACGATCCGCCCCGAGACGAGCATGTAGATCGTCGCCCCGACGGCCCAGACGTCGCTCGACGCGTCGACGTCATCGGTGCGCCCCAGGGCTTGCTCCGGCGGCATGAAGGCCGGCGTACCGATGGTCACCCCCGTGCGCGTCCGCAAGTGAGGCATCGACGCGGGGTCCGGAGCCTCTTCGATCCCGCTCGACGCTCGTAGGCGCGCGATCCCGAAGTCGAGCACCTTCACGAGGCCCTGAGCGCTCGGCGACGTCCTCGTGAGGAAGACGTTCTCCGGCTTCACGTCACGATGGACGATCCCGGACGCGTGCGCAGCCGCGAGCACGTCGAGCAGCCCGTCGCCGAGGACGGCGATGTCCTCCAGCGGCAATCGGCCACCGAGCCGACGAAGCCGGGCGTCGGCAGTCTCGCCTTCGAGCAGCTCCATGACGAGGAAGGCTGCTCCGTCCTCCGTCTCGTCGTCGTCGAGCACGCGGACGACCCCCGGATGGTTGACCGAGTTCGCCACGTACCCTTCACGCGCAAAACGAGCACGGATGTCACCGAGCATGGAGAGCTGCGGATGAAGGATCTTCAGAGCGACGCGGCTGCCGTTGCGGTGGGTCGCGGCATAAACCGCGCCCATGCCGCCCACACCGAGCAGCTTGTCTACGCGCCATTTGCCCCGGATGCGCGTGCCCACGCGGGCCTGGGCGGCGTCGCTGAGGCTCGGGTGAATGGGAGGCATCGGCTACCCCAGGGAGGGTAGGCTACTACCGAGGCGCGCGCACCTTCCACGCGCAGCGCGGATGAAGGTCAGGTCGCGTGCTCCGTCTCGAACGGAAGGAGCAATGTCACGCGCGTTCCGATGCCTCGTTCGCCGGGAGCAAGCTCGATTCGACCGCCGTGCGCCTCGACGATGCTCTTCACGATCGCGAGCCCCAACCCGGTTCCGGTGGCCTTCGTCGTGAAGAACGGCTCGAAGACACGCTCCCTGATCGCAGGCGGGATCCCCGGTCCCGTATCGGAGACCTCGATCCGGGCGAGCCGCTGCCCCGAGCGTGTGTCGATCGACGATCGGATGGCGACCGCCCCCGCGCTCCCCGCCGCCTGTCCACCGTTGACGAGGAGGTTCACGAGCGCGCGACGCATCATCGCGTGGTCGAGGCTCATTCGCGGGAAGTCCGGCGGCACCTCGGATCGAAGGCGAGCGCAGTCCGGACCGAGCTCCTGGGCCGCCGCTCTCAGGGCTCCATCGACGATCTCTGCGAGCGAGTGCGGCTCCATCGCGGGAGTGACCGGACGCGCGAAGTCGAGCAGCTCGCGCACGAGCCTGTCGAGCCGGCGCGCCTCCTCCCCCATGATCCTCAAGAGGACCGCGGCGTCGCCGGTCTTCGGCATGATCTTCCCGAGCGTCCCGAGCGAGTTGAACAGCACGCCGAGCGGGTTTCGAACCTCGTGGGCCAGCGTCGCCGCGAGCTGGCCGAGCGCCGCGAGCCGCTCGCGCTTCACGAGCTCCTCCTGCGCATGCGCGAGCCGCTCGTAGCTTCGCTTCACCGCCTCGAAGAGTCGAGCGTTCGCAACGGCGGTCGCGACCTGCGTCACGATGAGCTCGGCGCGCTCCACCTCCGAGGATCCCCAGGTCCGCGGGCGCCTCGTATCGTCGACCACGACGGCGCCGATGGGCTCGCCGCCCGCGAGCAGCGGGAGAGCGACCAGGCTCTTTTCGGCGAAGCGCCGCACGAGCTCGACCTGCACGTCGTCCGAACGCTCGGCGTCCTCGATTACGACGGTCTTCCTTGTCCGGAAGGCCTGCGCCGCGATCGAAGGTGCATCGACGGGGATCGTGACGGTCCGGATGTAGTCACGCCATTCGGGCCGCGCGCTCGACACGCCGCGAAGGGCCTTCTTCTCGTCGTCGAGCAACAGGACGAAGGCATTCGAAGCATCGACCATGCGCGCGAGCACCTCGGCCGACGCCTCGAGCCGCTCGCCGAGCGAGAGCGTTGCCGTGATGGTGCGGGCGACCTCGAGCAGCATCCCCATCTCGTCGAGGCGCGCGCTCGCCTCCGCGAAGAGACGCGCGTTCTCGAAGTGGACGACGAGGAGGTCGGAGAGGATCTCGCCGATGCGGAGCTCGCGCGGCGTGTACGGGCGATCGTTGCGCCGCCACACGTTGAGGGCGCCGGTCGCCCGCCCACGAACCTGCAGGGGCAGCGTCGCAATGTGGACGATCCCGACGTTGCGGAGCGCGTCGCGCGTCGCAGGTGCAAAGCTGCCGACGTGCGCTGCCGAGGCCTTGAGCGTCGTCAGCGTGCCGCCGGTCCATGTTCCCTCGACCTCGACCCGATCAGGGGCACGCTCGACGCCGCCCGGCCCGACCTCGGCCGATGCCTTGACGAGCGTCTGGCCGGAACCGTCGAGGCGATAGACGACGGCGCCGTCGCTCTGCGTGACCTGAATCGCGGTCTGGAGGGCCGCGGTCACGAGATGGGCGTAGTCGCCGCTCGACACCGTATGCGGCATTTGGCGAATGGCATCGACGATGACGAGGAGATCTTCCCTCGACAGCTCGACTTCGCCCGTCATCCGACCATGCTACCGCCGCGACCGTGATCTCGACGAGCGGTCACGAGCCGAGGCGCGCGGTTCACGACGGCCACTCGTCGATCGATCCGTACGGCAGAGCCTTACGCCTGGCCGGCGCTCGGCGACTTGGCACTGAGCTGCACTGCCGGTGCAGCAACTGCCGCCTCCGACGAAGCCGCGGCCGCGACCGAGGGAGCCCCCGCAGACGTGGTGGGCATCTCGTCAGGGAAAGCCTTCAACTCTTCGCTCACGCGACGCAGGTACTGCTGCTTGACGTGGAACGGCAGGAACGCGCTCTTGAATCCCGAGAGGATGACCGCCTTCAGGTCGGACATCGTGAAGCCGAGCACCTTGTGACAGAGCCAGAGCTCTTTGGAGACGGTCGTGTCGGTCACGAGCCGATTGTCCGTGTTGACGGTCACGCGGAGGCCGAGGTTCTTGTAGAGCTTGATCGGGTGGCTCGCGAGATCGCGAATGGCGTCCGTCTGGACGTTCGACGACGGGCAACACTCGAGGCTGATGCGGTGGTCGTTGACGTAGTGGAGCAGGTCGCCATCCTCACGGAGGCGACAGCCGTGACCGATGCGATGCGCGCCGCAGACGTGGATCGCCTGGTGGATCGACTCCGGGCCGTAAGCCTCGCCGGCGTGGATGGTGACGTTGATGTTGTTGTCGCGCACCAGCTGAAAGGCCGCACGATGATGTTTCGCCGGGTGGTCGTACTCGGCACCGGCGAGATCGAAGCCGACGACGCCGCGGTTCTTGTACGCGACCGCGAGCTCCGCCATCTCGAGTGAGCTTTCGGCGGAGACGTTCCGGATCCCGCAGATGATGATGTTCGACTCGATCCCGTACTTGTCGTGCGCGGCGCGAAGCCCTTCGAGGACCGCCTCGACGACGGTGGTGAGCTTCAGCCCGCGCCGGGTGTGCAGCATCGGCGAGTAGCGGACTTCCATGTAGCGGACGTTCTCGCGAGCAGCGTCCTCGGCGAGCTCGTAGGCAGCGCGTGTGAGCGACTCCGCGGTCTGGAGCACGCGCAGCGTCACGTCGAAGGCCTTGAGGTACTCGACGAGCGAGCCGCAGTTCATCCCGAGGTTCATGGCCCTTCGCAGGCCGTCCTCGTCGTGCGCGGGGAGCTCGATGCGTCCCTTGTCTGCGAGCTCCAGGATGGTCGAGAGCCGAAGTGACCCGTCCAGGTGGACGTGGAGGTCCGTCTTCGGGAG
Source organism: Pseudomonadota bacterium (assembly GCA_023423895.1). Classification (GTDB taxonomy): domain Bacteria; phylum Myxococcota_A; class Polyangia; order Polyangiales; family Polyangiaceae; genus Labilithrix. The sequence continues at coordinate 202,802 of JAFAER010000021.1, read as the reverse complement.
CTTCGTGATGATCTCGAGAGGAAGTGTCGACGCCATGATCGAACCTATCACAGTACGACCTCGACCGACACCCTGTGCTCCGCGCTCACGTGGACGAAGCGACCGCGTCCCGCCGCGTCCCCCCGGCTCAGTGTCGATCCGCCGTTCCGTGTCATGATCTCGGCGGGCGCAGGTCCGAGCCATGTACCGCCACTCCAATCAGAACAAGGCTCCCACCGTGGTCGAGTACGAGTCGAAACGCGTCCGCGTCGGCTTTCTCTTCCTCGCGCTGATGCTCCTCGCCATCGCGTTCGGCACGTTCGCCGGCAACCATCTGAGCCACGTGACGTGCCATCGCGACGCGGGGACCTCGGCCGGCGGAACCTGCCAGGTGCGGCGCTACGGGATCATCCGCTGGCTCGACGAGGAGCTCAGCGCCGGCGAAATCGCGTCGTTCGACGTGAGGGTCCGGACGGGCTCGAAGGGCAGCAAGTATGCCGAGGTTCGCCTGCTCACGACTCCCGAGAGCCACCGCAGCACGATCGTGCTCGAGACGGGCGCATGGGGACACATCGACCCGAGCATCGCGCTGGAAGCGCGTTCCGAGTTCATGGCCTTCCAGCGCGGGACGACGCCGTCCGTCGACATCTGGCTGAGGCCCAGCGTCCTCACGATGACGTTGATGTCCGTCTTCGGGCTGTTGGCGCTCGCCTTCGCCGTCGCGATGGTGCGCGAGCAGCTCGTCCAGCTCCGTCCCGTACGCGTCATCCTGGATCGCGAACGTGAGGTCGTCGTCGTGCGCAAGCACGAGATCCCGTGGCGCGAGATCGATGACGTGGTCATCGAGTACGGGCGTGCGCTCTTCTGGTCGAGCGGCAAGAACGAGCACGTCCCCGGCTTCCGCCTGCTGTTCGTGCGCCGTTCCGGTGATGCCGTCCCCGCGACGAAAGAGTTCCGCGCGGGCGACCAGAACGCGCACGAACGCGCGCGGAAGACGATCCTCCGCGCGCTCGGGCGGGACTACGCGTGAGCGCGAACGCGCGCTACTTGCACTCGGCCATCTTCAGGCACTTGCCGGCACCGCCCTTGGTGCACTCACTCTGGCCCTTGAGAGCTTTTTTACCCCCGCTCTCGCAGCAGCACTGCTGCACTGCCGGGCCACCGGCGTCGACGGCTGCTGGCGCCGGGGCGGCCGCGCACTTCTCCTTCTTCACGCACTGCCCCTTCTTCCCCTTCGTGCACTCGCTCTGGGCGACCTGCGCGAGCGGCTGACCGGGCACCTCGCAGCAGCAGGTCTGAGGACCACCGGCATCGGCAGCGGCGGATGCTCCGCCAGCGTCGGCGCCAGCCTTGTCGTCGTCATCGGCCTTCTTCACCGTCGAAGGCGTCCCTGCCTTGGCGGCGACGGCAGGTGTCTCCTCCGTCTCCGCCGTGGCCGGAGCTCCCGTATCGGGCGCTTCGGCCGTTGTCGGCGCGGTCGTCGCCGACGTCGTCGCTCCGGAATCGGCGTCCGCTGCGGCCTCTTCCTTCTTCGGGCAGGCAGCAAGCAGGAGAGCGAGCACGCACGCGGCTACGACGGATCGATTCGACATGAGTCCCTCCACTCGTGGGTCATGGACGGACACCACGTGAGCCGAATCTTCGCCGGCACGTCACGAAGGGGTCAAGAAGCCGACCTCGCACGAACGTGCGCCGAGAGCCGATCGCGAGCACTTTTCAGACGGCGTCTTTCTCGCGAACTTGCCCGTAGAGATAGGCGGCGAGGTTCATGCGGTCGCGCGAGATCCTCTGCGCGCGATTGTTCCCGCATCCTTGCGGCCCCGACGCGTACCACGCGATCGGAGCAGACGGGCACACGCGGACCGAGATGCGCAGCAGGTTGAGGCCGGTGCGCACGCATGCATCGACGTCACCGAGCAGCGCGGGCGAGCCACCGGCAGTGCGATGGATCTGGAACGCGCAAAAAGACTCGCCCTTGTCGCCAATGGCGTCCGCGACGAACGTCGACTCACGAAACGCGACCGCCACCATCAACGCCGCCGTGCGACGACGATCGGCGTCGTTCGCGAACAAGGGTCTGTTCGATTCGACGGCACGGGCAATCGCTCCACCGAGCTCGTTGTGGTCACGTCCGGGAGCAAGCTGAGTCATCGCGGCGAGGACGAACGGAAGAACGGAAGACATTCAAATCACCAAACGGGGAACTCGATCGCCAAGCGAAGCGAGCGAGGCGCGCCGCCGTTTGCGAGGCTCGTGCCGGCACAGGCGCAATTGGGCGCGTACCTGCCCGCCGCTGGGATCCGTTTGCGCGCGGTCGGGTAGATTGCCGAAACGAAACGCTCGATGCGGTGCCGCGGACGATCGCGCCCGCTACAGCGGCAGGACGCCCGTCCCGCCTGACCGATCGGTCATGTGACGAGCATGGATGTGGTCGTGGCAGTTCGCACCGCGATCGTCCACGACACCCGTTCAGCGCGGCTTCGAGCACGCACCTGTGCACGCCGCCCCGCAGCCGAGGTCACCGTATCGAAGGACCGCGACCCTTCACGAGGTCGGTCCGGACCCCGTCGACCGCGCGAGACGGACCCGGCCTACGCCGATGCGCACAGGAGGCCGCGGGGCATTTCGGCTCGGACGATCGATCTGCTGTAGCAAACCGTCCCGACGCGTCTCGCATCCGCTTCGATCTGCGGCACGCAGCACGTGACGTGTCGCTTCGTGCCGCGGCCGCGCACGAACGGCGGGCGCTGGACCTCGTCGGTGCCGTTCTCCGGATTCGCGCTGCAGGTCGGGCTCTCGGGCGGTGCCGGCCCCCTCGCGCTCACGTCGAGGCTCGGTCGCGCGAACGAGCCGCAGCGGCTGCTCGTCAGGCTGAGAGGGAGAGCAGGACCTTCAACCTCGCTTCTTCGTCGGTATCGGGCCGGGATGTTTCTGCGGCTTCACCGAGTCGAGCAGCTCTCGCGGATCGAACAGCGGTCGCTTCATCTCTGCGCTGTCGTTTGGCACGCTGGGGATGCCCTCCGGAACGAGCAGGGACGGATCGAGAAACTCCGGATCGGCGGTGAACGTCGGCGGCGGCAGTGTCGGCAGCCAGGGCGGATGCGCCTCTTGCCATGCCGCGCGCATCGAAGCGATGTCGGGCCAACGGTCCACCTTCCGATACGACAGCGCGCGGTCGATGACGGCGACGATCTTGCTCGGCAGCTCCGGCGCTGCGTCGGCGAGCGACCGTGGGCGCGTCGACGCCGTCGCGAGCATCATCGCGTCCATGTGCTTCGCAAGATGCACCGACTGCCCGGACAGCGCGAAGAAGAGCGTCGCGCCGAGCGACCATACGTCCGTCTGCGCGTCCATCTTCTTGGTGAGGCCGAGCGCGGCCTCCGGCGCCATGAACGACGGGGTCCCCACGACGTTCTGGGCAGCGTCGGCCGTGTGTCCACGCAGCTTCGCGAAGCCGAAGTCGAGCAGCTTCACGCCACCACCCTCGAGGACGAAGATGTTCGCTGGCTTCAGATCGCGGTGCACGATGCCGGACGCGTGGACGGCGGACAGCGCGTCCATGACTGCATTGCCGATGGGCATCACCTCTTCGAGGGGAACGCGCCCTCCCCGCTCGTCACGGAGATCGCCGAGCGTCTGACCGACGAGCAGCTCGAACACGAGAAAGGCGCAGCCGTCGTCGTCCACGCCCTCGTCGAGCACCTCGACCGTCCCCGGATGCGCCACCGCTCCGACGAGCCGCGCCTCCGAGAGGAGCAGCTTGAGCACGCGCGGATTGTGCGAGAGCTCCGGGTGGAAGACCTTCAGTGCGCCCCGCAGACCGTCGCCACGACGCGTCGCCGCGTACACGGTGGAGGTTCCGCCTTCGCCGATCACCGATTCGACGCGCCACCTTCCGCCGAGGACTCGACCGATCCGGTCGCTGACCGCCATCACGCCGACTCTATCAGCTCGCCACGCCTTCAGGCGTCACGCCTTCAGGTCGCCACGTGCGCCGATCCCCGACACGCCTTAGGATGCGCCCGTGCTCCGGATGTCGCCCACGGCATGGCTCCGCTTCGTCGTCGTGACTACGGGCGCGGTCGCGCTCGGGGGATGCACGTCTCCGCGCGAGAAAGACTGCAAGAAGGTGACGCACCTCCTGGAGGAGTCGAAGCTCGGACGCGCCGTCGGCGTGATGGACGGCGGGCTCCAGCCGACGTTCGCGGATCGACCGCAGCGAACCGCCAGCGGCCTGCGCACGCTCGTGCTCGACGACCCGCAGATCAAGTCCGCAGCGACGGCGCTCGCCGATGCGAACGACCGCTTCGCTGCGGCGATGACGGGACTCGACCAGCTCGTCACCGCGATGAAGATGAAGCCCGGAGCGTCGGCGCCCTTCGGCGCGAACATGCTCGACACCGTTCGCCCGCACGTCGAACACCTCCTGCGACGCTGCGGTGTCGTCATGCGCACGCAGGCGCAGGGCGCCCTCCCCGAATGCACCGGGCTCGAGCGAGCCCTCGAGCAGTGCGTCAACCCGGCGGCGGACGACACGACCGCCGAAGAGCAGCTCCTCACGTGCGCAACCGCCATCGGGAAAGTTCACTCCGAAGACCGGGCGACGAACAGCGCCATCCAGCAGCTCGCGACGACGCTGCGCGATTTCGAGCCGGTGGCCCGCAACGTCGGCGCATCGGCGAAAGAAGTGATCCGCGCGGCGCGCCAACACGGCAGCGAGATCAGCAAGCAGAGCGTCACCCGCGCGGAGGTCGAGAACGCCGAGGGCGCGCTTCGCGAGCTTTGCCTCCAGGCCGGAGGGCGCTCGTGAACGAAGCGACGCGGTCGTGATCGCGAGGTCGAGCAGCCGGCATCACGTTGCGGCAGGTCGCTCGGCCTCTCCCTCCGAAGGTTCTCGCGGCAGGAGGACGTGAAAGCTGGTGGTCTGCTCCGGGATGCTCTCGACCCAGATCCGACCGTGGTGGGCCTCGACGATGCCCTGGGCGATGTACAGGCCGAGGCCGAGGCCAGCCTTCCTGCTCTCCTTCGCATGCCGAGTCCGCTCGAATCGGCTGAAGATCCGCGCGACCTGCTCGGGAGGGATCCCAGGTCCGTGATTGGTGACGACGAGCTCCATCTCGCTCTCGCGCCCGATGACGTCGATCTGGATCTCGCTACCTGGCCGACCGTATTTGGCCGCGTTCGACACGAGGTTTCCGAGCACCTGACGAATGCGCTCTTGATCGACCCATGCCGTTCCCTCGCCTTCGACGTTCACGCGAAGCTGATTGCCGTACGCGGCGACCGCGGCATCCAGGCTCTCGACGACGGACTGCACGAGGGCGTCGATGGAAACACGCTCCGGCGCGAGTGAGAGCTGGCGCGACTCGATCAACGACGCGTCCGTCAGGTCGGAGATCATTCGAGCGAGCGACCCCGATGCGGTCCGGATCCGGTCGATGATCTTGAGATCGCGATCCGAGAGCTCCGTCGCATGCAGCTTCACGAAGAGATCTGCGGCCAGCGAGATCACCCCCACCGGCTGACGTAGGTCGTGCGCGATGAGCGCGGCCCACTCCTCACGCATGCGCTCGATGCTCTTGCGTTCGGTGATGTCCTCGATGATCGTCGCCACACCGGTGACGTTCCCGCGAGCGTCACGGACGGGAACGGCGCTGACCGTGACGGGGATCAAGCGCCCGCAACGAAGACGCAGCACTCCCTCCTGGTGAATCGTCGGCGCCTGGGTCTCGAATGCGCGGATCATCGGGAGCTCGTCCGTCGGGATCGGAGCACCGTCCAACGTCCGGATGTCGAGCGACACCGGATTGCCAAACTTGTCCAAGCAGCGCTCCTCGCTGCAGAGCGCCGAGCAGGCCTGGTTCGAAGCGACGAGCTTGCCGCTCGCGTCATAGAGCAAGACGGCATGTGGCATCTGGTCGATCACGTCTCGCAGCCATGCTCGGTGGCGCTTCTCGTGGACGTACAGCCATGCGGACTCGATCGCGGCGCCTGCGCTCGCGGCGAGCGCGAGGATCTTCCGCTCGTCCTCGTCCGTCAGCTCGCGATTGCCCGGCTTGTTGCTGAGATAGAGGTTGCCCACGGCCTTGCCGCGGTAGTGGATCGGCACACCGAGCAAGCTGGCCATCGGCGGATGATGAGGCGGTAGACCTCGCGTCCTCGGATCGTTGCGGAAGTCTGTGAGCCGCACGATCTTGCCTTCCCTGGCGACGACGCCGAGGACGCCGACCGGACGGGGAACGCGGCCGACCTTCTTCGCGATCTCGCGCGGGACTCCGACGGAGACCCACGGGTCGAATGGACGAGTGGGATCGGAGCCGATGCCGAGCGCGACGTAGTCGGCATGCGTGAGCGCCTGTGCCTGCAACGCGATCGTGTGAAACAGCGCCGAGACGTCGTTCCGCGGCAGCTCCGAGATCACGTCCGAGTCGAACGGGCTCGGCTCGAGCTCGTCGCGGAGCTGCGTTCCGGTCGCGACGACTCCGCTTGGCCGCTCCGCGGGCCCGGCCATTTCGCCGGGACGTCCGATGAGCACGCCCTCCGAAGGAAGCGCGAGAAAGAGGAAGGGACGCCGGGCGCTACCCGCCGCTTTGATCTGGAGCTCCAGCGTCCCGGCCGTGCCGGAGCCGAGGAGCTCCCGGAGGCGGCGCACACCGTCCTCCTCGAACACGTCCTCGAGGAGCTTGCCGACGGACGCCTCTCCGCAAAGGCGCGCGGCCGCGTCGCTCATCTCTCGAACGCGACCGTCTGCGATGATGAGCGTTGCGAGGCCGTGCGCCCCGGAGAGCAGCTCCGAGCGCCAGCTCGCATGAGGTTCGCTCACTGCGGCGGACATCGGTCAGTGCCCTGCACGGATCGCACCGGCGACGCTCCTCCCGTCGGGATGAGGCGCCGGTCGGGGCACGCTGCGCGGAGCTGCGCGTTCACGCTCGACCTCCAGCACCCGGATCATGGTCCGCAAGAGCGCATCCGCGCTCACACTGATCGAGTCGATCCCCCGCTCGACCAGGAACGCCGCGAAGTCCGGATAGTCGGTAGGCGCCTGACCGCAGATGCCGACCTTGCGACGCCTCGCATGCGCGACGTTCAGCAGGTGCTCCAGCGAACGTTTCACGGCATCGCTGCGCTCGTCGAACAGCGGGGCGACCGTGGTCGAATCGCGGTCGACGCCGAGCGTGAGCTGCGTGAGATCGTTCGAGCCGATCGAGAAGCCGTCGAAGAGCTCCGAGAAGCCGTCGGCGAGGAGGATGTTCGACGGGATCTCCGCCATGACGTAGACCTCGAGACCACGTTCGCCACGGACGAGGCCTCCCTCCCGCATGGCATCGAGCACGCGCGCTCCTTCCTCCGGCGTTCGACAGAACGGGATCATCAGCGCAAGGTTCGTCAGGCCCATCGTCTCACGCACACGGCGGACGGCCGCGACCTCGAGGAGGAAGCCGTCCTTGTAGCCCGGATGGTAGTAGCGACTCGCGCCCCGCCAGCCGATCATCGGGTTCTCCTCGTGGGGCTCGAACGGCGCTCCGCCGACGAGATGTGCGTACTCGTTCGTCTTGAAGTCACTGAACCGGAGGATGACGGGGCGTGGATGGAACGCAGCCGCGATCGTCGCGATGCCCTGCGACAGGCGGTCGACGAAGAACTCGATCTTGTCGCGATAGGGCCGCGTCGCGCGGTCGACTTCCCGGCGCAGCTCGGGTGGGAGGCTCGCATAGCGCGTCAGCGCAAGCGGATGCACGCCGACCCATCCGGCAAAGACGAACTCCATCCGTGCCAGGCCTACGCCGTCGCTCGGGAGCATCGCAGCCGAAAGCGCCCGCTCTGGATTGCCGACGTTCAGCATCATCTTCGTCCGCGGGCGCCCGATCGTGGAGGTATCGACCTCCTCGACGTGGAACGGGAGCTGGCCTTCGTAGACCACCCCCTCTTCTCCTTCCGCGCACGAGATCGTGACCGGAGCCCCGTCGGCGATCGCCGTCAGAGCGCCTGCCGCACCGACGATCGCGGGCAAGCCGAGCTCTCTTGCCACGATCGCCGCGTGGGAGGTCCGCCCCCCACGCTCGGTGACGATCGCCGCCGCGACCTTCATCACGGGCTCCCAGTCGGGGTCGGTCGACTCGGTGACGAGGACCTCCCGCGGACGGAAACGTCCGAGGTCCCGCGGATCCCGGATGACGTGCGCCGCCCCGGCGGCGATCGCATCGCCGATCGCGAGGCCGCGCACGAGGACGGGGCCGCTCCCGCGCAGCTCGTACAGGTGCAGCTTCGCTCCGGAGGTTCGTCCGTGCACCGTCTCGGGGCGTGCCTGCACGATGAAGAGGTCGCCGGTGAGGCCATCCTTCGCCCACTCGATGTCCATCGGTGTCGGGTGGCCACGCAACTCGGAGTAGTGACGTTCGATCCGAACCGCCCAGCGCGCGAGCTCGAGGGCGTCGTCGTCACCGAGCGAGAGTCGCCCGCGGTCCTTCGGCGAAACGGGCAGGGTCACAGTCTCGTCGTGCGCGGCCTCGTCGAACGCAAGCTTCGTCTCCTTCGAGCCGAGCTTCTTCCAGACGAGCGGGCGAAAGCCGGCGTCTAGCGTCGCCTTGTGGACGAAGATCTCGTCGGGCACGACGCGTCCCTGGACCACGCTCTCGCCCAGGCCCCAGCTCGACGTGAGGAGGACGAACCCCCGATGCCCGCTGTCGGGATCGAGCGTGAAGATGACGCCCGCGCTCGCGAGGTCGGAGCGGACCATCTTCTGAACTCCGACGGACAGCGCGACCTTCATGTGATCGAACCCCATGTCGAGGCGGTAGCTGATGGCTCGCGGCGTGAAGACGCTGGCGAATGCTCGCCGGACCGACGCCTCGAGCGCAGCGAAGCCACGCACGCCGAGGAAGCTCTCGAGTTGCCCGGCGAAGCTTGCCTGCGGGAGGTCTTCGGCCGTCGCCGACGAGCGCACGGCCACGTCCGTCGCGGGCTCGCCGTACTCCTCGGACATCATCCGGTAAGAAGCGTCGAGCTCGGCGACGACGAGCGGCGGGATCGATGCGCCCTGGATCATGTCGCGAACGAGCTCGGAGCGTCGGACGAGGTCGTCGACGTCCTCCTTGTCCACGCCTTCGAGCGTCTCGCGGATCGGCGCCTCGAGGCCCGCCGCCGCGAGGTGCTCGCGATACGCGTCAGCCGTCAGCGCGAAGCCGGATGGGACGCGTACACCTGCGGGCTCGAGCGCAGAGAGCATCTCTCCGAGCGACGCGTTCTTCCCGCCCACGATCGGGACGTCATGGTAGCGGAGCTCGCGAAGCTGCCGGACGAAGCGCATGCCACCGGGGCAGCAAGCGTCATGCCCCGGCCCCGGCGCTGAGCTCGATTCCGCCGCGCGGTCACGTCGCTCGGCGGGACTCGAACCACTCGCACCATTCGTCGATCCCGTCCCCGCGCTTCGCCGACACGGCGATGACGCGCAGCTCCGGGTTCACCTTGGTGACGTTGGCGGAGCAGGCGGCCATGTCGAACTCGACGTGAGGTAGCAGATCGGTCTTCGTCAGCAGCAGCACGTCCGCATTGCGGAACGCACGCGCGTATTTGAGCGGTCGGTCTTCGCCTTCGGTGACGGACATGACGACGACCTTGGACTGTTCCCCGATGTCGAAGAGCGCCGGGCAGACGAGATTGCCGACGTTCTCGACGAAGAGCACGCTCCCCGCTCCCGGCGCGACCGCGCGGACACCTTCGATGACCATCTCGGCGTCGAGATGGCACCCCGCGCCCGTATTGATCTGGAGGGCATGACAGCCGGCGCGGCGAATGCGCTCTGCATCGAGCTCGGTGGCCTGATCACCCTCGATGACGGAGACCTCCGTACGGCCCTGGAGGCGACGAACGGTCGCCTCCAGCAGCGCCGTTTTCCCCGAGCCGGGTGCGCCGATCAGATTGAACATACGCACGCCGAGGCCCGCGAGCCGACGCCTGGTCGCGGCCGCGACCGCCTCGTTCTTCGCGATCAATTCACGCTGCACCCGCACAGTCCTCAGGGCCGTGCGCGTATGCGAGATGGGCAGCGCGGGCATCCGCGGTCGCAGACGAGGTCGCGACTGCGCTCCGCGCTCGCTCTCACTGCCGGCGGCACGCGACGGCACGGTCTCGGGCGAAGCAGGGTCTTCGCGGGCCGCATCATGCACGTGAGGCGCTTCGGAAGAATCCGTGGAGCGCTCCCGACCGCAGCCACATCTCGTGCACATCCACCAGACCTCGTCTTCCTCGAGCGGGGAGCTCGATTTCGCTTCGACGCACCTCGCGCGCCGGAGCGCCGCGCCTGAACGGACACAAGCGAGATCCGCGCCGCCGTCGCGCCCCGCACGCCACGCGCGAACGGGCCGGCGCGCGGAAGCGGGTGGCCATCACGATCGAGCGTGCTCGCCCGCGAGATCGCCTCGATCGGGATCGCACGGACGACGACATGACGCAGCGCCCGACCCGCCCTGCGCGACCTGGTCGAAGGCCGGCCGCACAGCGGCTATGCTGCGGTGCCATGACGGAGCTCCAGGAGCTGCGGAACGCCATCACGCTCCGCCTCGCGCAGATGCCGCTGACCGCCGCGAAGCAGCTCGTCGGCGCTGTCCTCGAAGGAACTACGCTCGATGCCATCGATCTGGAGGTGGTCGGCGATCTCGGCGCCGACCCCGAGGATCCGGATGCGGCGACGCAGGACGTCGAGGCGAAGGCCCTCTCGGAGCGAGGAGACGCGCCCGGGCTCGGCGTGCTCTTCGAACAGGTCGCCGAAGACCTCGATTCATCCTGGGTCGAGATCGGAGCGCTGTTCACGCGGCTCTGCGAGATCGGCCCGCCGAGCGCAGACGTGAGCGCGCTCGCGCTCCTCCTCTCTCGTCCGACCTGGGCGGAGGTCGTTGCGCAAGCCGAGAGGCTCCGTGCAGACGACCGCCTCGGGCGTCTCGCGCTCGCTGCCGTCGCGCTGCGGGCGGAGGGCGACGCGCCGCTCGCGTTCCTGCGCGCCGAGGCGAGCCGCTTCTTTGCGTCCCTTCACCAGCGCACGAGCGACACGGCGGCGCTGGCCGTCGTCGGTCTCCTGCGCAGACACGACGCTCCGACCATCTCCGCGCTGGCCGAGGCCGTGCGCACGAAGCCGCCTCACGGCCCCGCCGCGCGAGCCCTGCTCGCGCTCATGGGTCCCGATCCCGCGTTCGCTCAGCCGGTCGAGGCGCTCCAAACATCGCTCGAAGCACAAAGCGCCGAGCCCGATTGAGCGCACGCGCCGAGAGCCCTCGCGCGAGCCGTCAGCGGTAGGGGTTCGGAGGTGCCTTGCGAGGGACGAGGACGCGCGACGGAGAATGCTTGCGCGAGGAGGCGCTCGTCGTCGTCGTCGGAGATGGCGGTTCGACCGTAGCCGTTGCAGACGGCGTAGTGGCGCTGCTCGGCGGCGGCGGAGCGGCCACGAGAGACGGGCCCGCCGATGGCGCTTCAGGCGTAGGCACCTGCTCTGGTGGCGTCCTCCGCACGGCAGCGATCGCGATCCCCGTCACGGCGACCACCACGATCGCTCCGCTCACCGCCAGCCATCGTCGTCGACGCAAGGGCTCGCCGGCGAGCATCTCGCGCTTCGTCGGCTCCGCGGCGCGCATCCCGGAGCCGCCGATCGAGGCCGTCGCGACGTCGTCGCGACTGCGTGGCGGGGGGCGCGACAGCGGAGCGTTCGAGGGGCGCGACAGCAGTCGCCGCCGCTCGGCAAGCGTCTCGCCGAGCGCCGTCGTGACGAGAGCCGCGACCTCTGCATGCGATGCGACGAGATCGGAAGCGCGCGCGACCGACTCGAGCTCCGTCGCGAAGGCCTGCACCGACGGGTGCCGCTCGTCGGGTCGAAGCGCGAGCGCGCGCCGGAGCACCCGATCGAGCGATGCGAGCTCCGGCACGAGCGACCCGAGCTCGGGTACACGACCGGCGACGACGCGTCGAAGCGTCTCGATCTCCGTGGCCGACCGAAAGAGGCGCGTGCCGGTGAGCGACTCCCACGCGACGACGGCGAGCGCGAACAGGTCGACGGACGGAGCGCTCGACTGATGCTCGATGTACTCCGGTGCCATGTAGCCGACCTTGCCCTTGAGCGCGTCGGTGTCCGTTCGATCGCCGGCCGCATCGAACGACTTGGCGATCCCGAAGTCGGCGATCTTGCCGACCCCGTCCGTCCCGACGAGCACGTTGCCCGGAGAGACGTCGCGGTGGACGATCCCGAGCGGGCGACCGTCTTCGTCCTCGGTGCGATGCGCTGCGTCGAGCCCAGCGGCGACGTCGAGGATGATCCGGATGACGGCGCGGGCGCGGGAGCGCACATCGAGCTTCGAGAGAGGGCCCGCTCCCGTCCCCGTGAGCTCGGCGAGCGAGACGCCCTCGACGTATTCGAGCACGAGGACCAGGTCACCCTCGTCCTCCACGACGTCGACGACGCCGACGACGTTCGAGTGGTGGATCCATGATGCGAGCCACGCTTCGCGCTGCAGCGACGCGTAGAGCTTCGGGTCCCGCTTCACATGCGCATGCGCACGTTTGAGCGCGACGAGACGCGAGAAGCCGGCCGCGCCGCGCGCCCGACCGACGAAGACCGTGGCCATGCCGCCGCTGCCCAGCTCGAGGAGCGTCTCGTATCGCTTGTCGCCTTCGCGCTCAGGATTCATCGAAACCTGCCTGCGACGAGCACGCCGCCGGGTCCGACGTCGAGACGGAGCGCCGTGCCGGACGGACCGGCGAAGTCGGTCTGAAGGCCGATCACGACCGACGCGATCGCGAGCACGCCGGCGACCCCCCACACGACGCGCGCGCGGGTCTGCGCGGCCTCGCCATCCCTCGATCCCTGTGCCGACGGGGCCGCCTCGAACTCTGCGTGCCGATTCGCGACGTCGATCGTCAGCGCCGTCGCCGTTCCGGCCGCGACCGCCGTGAGCCCGAGGGTCGACCAGAACACGAAGCGCGGGAGCCCTCGGTCACTCTTCGGGCTGGGCGTGGCAACCTCCGGCGGTTCTGCAGCCTCGGAGGTTCGCGTCGCCGCCGACTCTCCCGGCATCGCATCGTCGATCGTGACGCCGACGATCTCCTTCGCAGCGACCACGACCTCGCGCTCGATGCGCGACGCCTCGGTGCGCAAGACGACGACGTGCGGTCCAGGCGCGACCCAGCGAGAGCGGTTCGCGTCGACGGGCTCACCGTCGACCTCGGCCTCGCAGGTCTGCATGCAGACGAAGCGAATGCGTCCCACGGCACGAGCGAAACGCGCCCGGAGCCGCCGCGAGAGGTCGGCGATCTCGCGCTCGCCTGCGCGTGCCTCGGCCCGCTCGACGAGGTTCATGGCGAGCGGCGCATCGGATGCGAGGAGCGCCGACGCCATTGCGAGCTGCAGCGCGCGTCCGTTCGGCACACGCTCGTCCGCGCGCGCAAAACGCTCGGCCGCGCTCCGGTAGTCCTTTCGGTCATATGCAGCCGCGCCCGCGTCGTAGTCCGCGCGTGCCTCGGCGAGATCGTCGGCGCGGGCACCTTTCGCGAAGAGGAGCGCGAGCACGAGCGTCGTCGCGGCCAGGCTCCTCGTCGCTCCGTTCACGTCGCGATCTTAGCGTCGTCCGAGCTTCGCGAGCAGCCGGCCGAAGTAGGTACGGTCGAGCCCGGCGAGCTTCGCAGCTGCGGTCTGGTTGCCGTTCGTCTCGCGCAGGAGACGATCGACGTAAAGCGCGGAGAACCGATCCATCAGCGTGTCACGCTGCTCGAGGAACGGAACATCGAGCCGGATCGCGGCGGCGAGCGTATCGTCGACGGACGTCGGGAAGGGGGACGACCGCGGGGCCGACACCTCCCCGAGCGCCACGTAGGTCCGCACGAGATTGCGGAGCTCACGCACGTTTCCCGGGAACGGGTGATGCGCGAGCGACTCGCAGAGCTCGCGAGGAACGCCGGGCGCTCCCTCCTGGCGCGCGAACGCCTCCGCGAGCGCCGGGACGTCTTCGGTCCGTTCGCGGAGAGGCGGAGCGACGAGCGTCACGGCCGCGAGCCGGTAGTAGAGATCCTCGCGGAAGCGCCCCGCGGCGACCTCGTCGGCGAGCGTGCGGTTCGTCGATGCGATGACGCGCACCGACACCCGCCGAGGCATGTCCTCGCCGACCGCCGTGACCTCTCCCGCCTCGAGGGCGCGGAGGAGCATCGGCTGGACGTCGAGCGGGAGCTCACCGATCTCGTCGAGGAGGAGCGTGCCGCCGTCTGCGGTTCCGAACGCGCCGCGACGAGCGTCCGTGGCTCCCGTGAACGCGCCCTTCTTGTGACCGAAGAGCATGCTGGTCACGAGCTCGCGCGCGATCGCCCCGCAGTTGATGGCTACGAACGGCCCCTCGGCGACCCTCGAGCCTTCGTGGATCGCTCGGGCGACCAGCTCTTTGCCCACGCCGGTTTCGCCGAGCAGGAGGACCGGTACGAGCGATCCGTCGAGGCGCGCGATCTTTCCGAAGAGCGCCTGCATCGCCGGCGAGCCGCCGATCATCCCGCGAAAGCCGGCGAGGTGCAGCGGCTCGCCAACGGCGACCGCATCAGGCGCGACCTCGATCGCAATCCTCGCCGCGCCGAGCGTGAGCAGCGCTCCGGGAGACACGATCATCCGCTCGACGCGCTGACCGAGGTAGTAGGTGCCGTTCCGGCTGCCGAGGTCGCGCACGAGGACGCCCTCGGGAACGAGCTCGAGCTCGACGTGACGACGCGATACCGAGTCGTCGGGGATCACGAGATCGCATGTCGAGGCCGCGCCGATCGTCACGCTTCCGCGCTCGAGCCTCACGACGTCGTGCTCGGTTCCGCCCACGCGTCGAACGCGTATCGGCAGCGGCGCCACCAGCCCGCTACGGGTGTGGAGCGTCTTCGTCGCGCTGTCCGCGGTCACTCGCGCGACTCTAGCACGCGCTTGCGTGTCCCGACGATCGGTCTCAGGATCGAGCCCATGCGCGCGCTGTCGAGAGCCCTCCTCACCGCTTGCGCGCTCACGGCCTGCTACGACTTTCACTTCGAGGAACGTGCGGACGGCGGAAGCCCGCCTGGAGACGCAGATGCATCCACCGATGCGCCGGATGCAACGGACGACGGGCGTCGCAACGACTGCGTCGCCGGCGGCTATTATTGCGGAGGCGAGCGCGTCGCCGGCGCGAGCGACACGCTCTATCGTTGCAACGCCGACGGTCCGCCGACGTTGATGGCGAAATGCGCCAACGGCTGCGCGGTGAACGCGGCGGGGAAGGACGACGCGTGTCGCCCTCCCACGCCGTGTGTCGCCGGCGGCGCGTATTGCGGCGGTGACAAGGTGAACGGCGATCCGGACGTGCTCTACCGCTGCGGAACCGACGGCAAGACCGTCTCGGTCATCCGCAGGTGCGCGAGCGGCTGCCGGATCAATGCCGGCAGCGACGACGACTGCGCGCCTTGAACCGGCGGCTCACTTGCAGTCGGGCGCAACGCGTCCGTCGGAGCCCGTGTAGATGTACGCGTCCGAGACGTAGCCGCTGCCGATGTTGTCCCAGAGGGTCGACGTCCCGAACTTGCCGCGCACCTTCTGGCCGACCTTCTGGCACTTGATCTTCACGGTCGCGCCGTCCGGGACGGATCCGACGGCCGCGTAGCTCGTGCCCGGGCCGGATCGCACCGTGAGCGCCGGGCCTGCGGTATCGGCTCGCCCCGTCGCGCCGCTGGCTCCGCCGCCGCCCCCACCGCCGCCCCCGCAGTTCTTGCTCGTGTACGAGCGCGTTCCGAAATAGAGCGCGGCGGCTCCGTTGAACGTCGCGCGCACCGCAGTGCCGTTCTTGCGAGCCTCGTAGTGGAGATGTGCGCCGGACGAGCCGCCGGTGTTGCCGACGTTGCCGATCTTCTGTCCTCGAGCGACGCGCTGACCGACACGCACGGACTGCACCGAGAGATGCGCGTACCGCGTCGTCCAGCCGCCGCCATGATTGATCTCGATCCAGCGGCCGTAGCTTCGGTTGCCCTCGTTCGCGACGCGCGAGACCGTGCCCGACGCGGCCGCGACGACCACGTCGCCCTCGTCGCCGGCGCGGTTGAAGTCGACGGAGTTCACGGGGCTGTGATTCGTGCGTGTCTGGCCCGACCAGACCTGGTTGCACGGGAATGGGAGCTGGAAGACCGGCGCCGCGAGCAACGCGAAGCCCATGACTTCGCTCTCGTCGACGGCGTCCGCGTCCTCGAGCGCGCCCGCCGAGTCCGGCGTCGCGGCACCCTCCGCGTATGCGGGCGGGCCCTCGTCCCAGAGCTCCTCGGCGTCTTCGCTCGCCTCGTTTGCGCTCTCCGCAGCGTCGTCGGCGCTCGAACCGGAAGGAGACCCGACGGGAGCCGTCGTCTCGGTGGCGTCCGTGCTGCAACCGAGGATCGACACGCCCATCACGGCGGCCAGCACGAACAACGAAAGGCACGACTTCGAACGAAGCGTCATCACTTCCTCCAGCGATCGGATTTCCGGACGACGCGGAGGGGCAACGCACGACCACGCCCGTGAGCGTCGTCGCTCACGCAGCGGGTCAGAGGCATCACTCCCTCCGCAGCTCGACGAATCACGAGCGCAACGGTCGTGCCACGCGCGCTCGGACGAAGCACGGTCCGGAGACATCGTGTTTCGCGAGCTCGCTGGAGCGCGTGGCGACGATAGTGGGAGAGTGACTCACTCGGCCGAGCGGCCGCTCGAGGGGCTCATCGGCCGCACGGCCCCGATCGCCGTGAGACGCGGAGGCAGCAGCGTTTGCTGCAACAATCGAGGATGGCTGAAAACGCGCCGCGACGAGCGGACGGGCTCACGCTCGCGTGGCGCAGCAGCGCGCACCGTGCGCGTCTGCGACAGGCGCACGCGCGTGCTGCGCTGGATCTCATCACGACAGGTCAGTGCACCTCACCTTCGCCCTTGGTCTGCTGGCCTCCTTCCGACTGCGAGGACTTGCCCTTCACCTCGACCTTGCGGCTCTTCCGCTGCTTCTCGGGCGCGGCGAGTGTCACCTTGAGCACGCCGTTCTCGAACGTCGCCTCCACCTTCTCCGGATCACAACCTTCCGGCAGCGCGACGCGGCGCTCGAAGCAGCCGTATTGCCGCTCGCTGTAGAACCCGCCCTTCGTCTCCTCCTTCTCCTGCACACGCTCGCCTGCGATGACGAGCTCGTCACCGATGACCTCCACCTTCACGTCCTCGGGCCGGAGGCCAGGCAGATCCGCGCAGAGCACGATGTTCCCGTCTTCCTCGTACGACTCGAGCGCCGGTACCCATCCACCGGACGCGATGAGCTCGAACGGGGACATCCCGGCAAGCGGCGAGCGACCACCGAACATGCTGGAGAACGCCCGATCGATCTCGTCGGCGAAGTGACGCATCATCGCGAACGGACTGCTCTCGAAACCTCCGGTGCGTCCTCGGTGTTGGCGCAGCAGTCCTCCCCGCTCCTTCATCTTCTCGATGCCCTTGCCCTCCTCAGCTCCGGATACCTCCTCCGCTCCTTTCGCCTCCTCGGCTCCTGCTTGGCCCTGAATCGCTCCTGCCTGTTGGACCTGTTCTCGCTGCTCGGCCATGACGTTCCCTCCATGTTCGTCGCGACGCGTCGCGACTCCCACGGAGACGAGGCAACGCACGTACCGAAAACGAACACCGTCGCCGCGATGCGAAGCGGCTCGACGAGGTGGACCTCAGCCGAGCGTGCGCGTCTCGCCGATGTCCATCACCCAGAGGCGCTCAGGCGCATGACCGCGCTCGGCCCAGAACGCACGGATCCGCTCCGGAGGCTCGCCGAGCGGCTCGTCGGTGAGCTTGAACGTGCCCCAGTGCATCGCGACGAGGTTCCGAGCGCCGAGGATCTCGAACGCGCGGCCTGCCTCCTCCGGGCCCATGTGCTGCGCTTGCATGAACCACTCGGGATCGTAGGCGCCGATCGGCAGCATCGCCCAGTCGATGTGCGGGAAGCGCTGCGCGATCGCGTCGAACACGTTCGCGCTGAAGGCGGTGTCGCCCGCGTGATAGCTCGTGCCCTCCGGTGACTCGTAGACGAAGCCGCCCCAGAGCCGCTTGTTTCGGTCCCACGGCGCGCGCATCGACCAGTGCTGCGCCGGCACGAGCGTGATCCGAAGCTCGCCGATCTCGTGTGAGTCCCACCATCCGAGCTCGATCACGTTCGGCAGCCCGGCTCCGCGGAGGACGTCGGCGTTGTCCTTGGGGACGACGTAGAGAGCATCTTTGCCGATGCGCTTCAGCGTCGGCAGATCGAGATGGTCGAAGTGCGCGTGCGAGATCGTGACGACCTCGATCGGCGGACACGCCTCGAGCTCGACGCCCGGCGGGGAGAGCCGCGGGATCGTGTGGATGCGCCGCGACCAGATCGGATCGGTCGCGAGCAGCTTGCCACCGAGCCGCTGCACGAACGTCGCGTGCCCGATCCACGTGAGGTGCGGAGACGCCGTCGACCGGAGCGCGCTTCCGTCGTTGTCGCGCCGCGGCGTGGTGAACGGCGCCTGGTTTCGCTTCCGCGAGAGCTGCCACTTCAAGAGATCGCCGAGCCCCTTGTCGGGCGTCGTCCCGTCGAGGTTGCGATAGAGCGCCATCAGGTCGACCTTAGCGCGGCGCAGCGGCGAGTAGGACCGGAGAGCGAGGATTCCGGGCGGCAGGCCGCGAAGAGCTGCCGCCGTGGGGTATCGTTCGGGCGTGCTCGACAGCGCCTCGTTCCGGATCCCGGTCGCGCGCGACCCGAAGGGACGGCTCGTCGCCCCGGAGGACGCGAGCAAGGGTCGTCGATACGAGTGTCCTTCGTGTGCCGGCGCGGTCGTCCTGCACGCGGGCGAGAAGAAGCGTAGGCACTTCCACCATCACGCGTCCGCCTGCACCGAGGAGACCGTCCTCCATCTCGCCGCCAAGCAGCTCGTCGTCCAGGCGATCGAAGAGTGGAAGACCGGGACGGCGCCGTCGCCGGTGTTCGTGCGCCGCTGCGCCGAGGCAGAGTGCGAGGCGAGCACGCAGCAGCCGCTGCCGAAGAAGGTCCTCAAGGCGGTGCCGGAGCTGCGTGTACGGTCCGGACACGTCGTCGACGTCGGCCTGCTCGGCCCGGCCGATCTCCCGATCGCCGCCGTCGAGGTGCTCGTATCCCACAAGGTCGATCGCGAGAAGGCCTTCGAGCTCGGGCTGCCGTGGATCGAAGTCGAAGCCGCGAGCGTGTGCGCGAGCGGCGGCCGGCGGCTCGTCGCCGTGCGCGATCGATTTCTCCCGTGGCTCTGCGCCGCGCACGAGGCGCGAAGGGGCGTGGGCGCTCGCGAGACGCGTGAGCTCCGCGAGAAGCGGAACGCCATCATGCGAGCGCTCCCCTACCGCCTCGACGAATACCCCGCCTATCGCATCGCCGACGTCGTCCAGTGCCCGAACGGTCACGACACGCTCGTCTTCGAATGGGAGGGGAAGCAGCCGCCGTGGCCGCGCCCACCTCACGTCGTCGCGCACGAGTCCGATGTCGACGCGATCTACGATGCCCCCGCGAAACGACTTCGATCGGTGCTCGCGTTCCGGCGCCGCTGGGCGTGTGCGTGCATCCGCTGCGGCGTCCGCCTCACCCCGCGTGAGCCCTGACCTCTCGCGGTCCGCATGGGCCCGCAAGCCCGAGCCTCCGAGCCCGCAGCGCCCCGGTCTGCCGGCGAGTGAACGAGCCGCCAGGACGCCCGCGCCAGGCGAGCGCAGGTGACCTCGCGTTCGGGGCGCCGGCGTCGTAGGCTCCCGCGACGATCGTGTGAGCCCTTCTCGACGTTTTCGCAAGCCGGTCGTGTCGTGCGCCGTCCTCGGCGGCTTGCTCCTGACGCCCGCTCGCACCGACGCCGCTCCGCTGACCGTCGACGTGCGCTACGAGCGGCCGGGCGATCTCGCAGGATGCCTCACGGACGACGAGCTCGAGCGTGCGGTGGCCGGCCGACTGCCGGCGGACACCGTCGTCGAGCACGGCCCGAACGCTTCCGTGAGCGTCACGATCCGGATCGCGCGCGAAGAGCGAGCCGGCCTCCGCGCGACGATCGCGCTCGAGGAACGAGGTCGCGCGGACACCGCTGTCCAGGAGCTCGTCGCATCCGCACGCGAATGCCGGACGCTCGGTGTTGCTGCAGCGCTGGCCGCGAGCCTCGCCGTCGAGCACACGATCGAGCGTCTTCGCGAAAAGGCGCGTCCCGCTCCTCCTACGACGACCGCAACGGCGACGCCTGTGCCGGCTCCTTCTCCAACGACTTCTCCAACGACTTCTCCGACGACTTCTCCAACGACTTCTCCGACGACTTCTCCGACGACACCATCGGAGCGTCCGCCAGCACCGACGCGTGCTCGTCCGCGTCGCCGCCGCGCTCGGCCAACGCCGCGCGCCCCGTCCATCGGCATCCGCTCGCACGCAGCTGCGCTCCTCGGCTACGGCATCGCGCCGGCACCGACGGCAGGCGCCCTTGCCGGAGCGTCGATCCAGCTCGGCAGTTGGCGCGTCGGACTCGACGTCGGGGCCTTCCTCCCAGCCGAGGTGGCCTCACCTCGAGGCGGCGGAGCCAATGCCTCCTTGACGTTCGTTGGGCTCTCGCCGTGTCGCCACGTCGAGCGCTTCGAGGGATGTGCGGTCGTGAGCCTCGGGGACTTCCGGGCCGCCGGGACCGGCCCGCTCGTGAGCCGCTCGTCCCATGCGCTCTACACCAGCCTCGGCCTTCGCGGCGGGTACGAGGTCTTTCGGGCAGCTCCCTTCTCGTTCGTCGTGCACGCGGGCCTGCTCGTTCCGCTCGTTCGCCCGTCGATCCGCATCGGTGACGAGCCGCTCTGGCGCGCGGCCCCGGTGGCCGGAGAGGCCGGCCTGAGCTGGAGGATCACGATTTTGTGACGAACCTGGGCCGCTGCTGGCAATACGCAGAGTGGCTGCCTCGGGAGTGCTGGTTCCCCCCGTCGTCGAGCACCGCTCCTGCAAGGAGCCGGAGTTCCGGCAGCTATTTCGTGATCACTTTCGTTTCGTCTGCTCGAGCCTGAGAAGGCTCGGGGTCGGCGACGGAGAGGTCGAGGACGTCGCTCAGGACCTCTTCGTCTCTGTCCATCGCAAGCTCGACACGTATGACCCGACGCGATCGATCCGCGTCTGGCTCTTTGCTTTCTGCCTTCGTGCGGCCGCGGCCCATCGACGTCTGGCGCGGCTCCGACGGCATGTCCACGAGGAGACTCCTCCAGAGGTGGCCGCCAACGGCCCGCTTCCCGATGACGAGCTCGCAGCGGAGCAAGACCGCCGCCTCGTCCTCGCGGCCCTCGACGGGATCGATCCCCAGCGTCGTCCGGTGTTCGTCATGTACGATATCGAAGAGTTCACTGTCACGGAGATCGCGGAGACCCTCTCGATCCCCGTCAACACCGTCTACTCACGGCTTCGCGTCGCCCGCGAAGAGTTCCGCCAGCAGGTCACGCGCCTCCGTGCTCGGAGGCCACGATGACGAACGATCTCGAGCCGCTCGATCCGGAGCTCGACGCGCTGCTTGCTCGCGCGCGACGGCGCGACTCGGAAGATCCGGCGTTCGACCGCGAGGCCTGCGAGCGGCTCCTCGCCCGAGTGGAGCGCGAAATTGGCGCGGGTACCTCGGCGTCTCCTGCGGCGTCGTTCATGGCGCGCCTCGGCATCTCCACGCCATTCGCCGCCGCATGCGCCGCCGTCGCGATGGCGGGAGCCGTCGCTGCTTCGACGCGCGGACCGAACGACGTGCCGGCTGTCGTCGAGCACACCGAGCCCGTAACGGCTGCACCGGTCGTCGAACCGCCGACCGCCGTCGACGACGAGGTCGCCTCCGTTTCGGTCCACGCGCTGCCGTCGCTGGACCTGCCAACCAGCCCTGGCGCTGCGCCTGCTGCGAAGCAGGCCGCGAGCAACTCGGCGCGGAAGGCCACGGACGCTCCGACGATGGACCTCGCAGCAGAGCTCGAGATGATCGACGCGGCGCGAGCGGCCGTCGCGAAACGGCAGAACGCCGAAGCACTCCAGAAGCTCGCACAGCACGAGGCGCGGTTCCCGAACGGACAGCTCGCGCAGCAGCGTGATCGACTCCGGATCCAGGCGCTCGTCGCGATGGGCGACCGCGATCAGGCGCGCGCGCGGGCAGCGACATTCCGAAAGCAATATCCGAACGGGCTGCTCTTGCCCGCGGTCGAGCGCGCGCTCGAAGGAGGCAACACCGATGCTCCGTGACCTTCGGTTTCGCCGTGGGCTCCAGCGACTCATCGTTGCAACGGGAGCGCTCGCTTGCGGCGCAGCGATCGCGGCAGGATGTGCAGAGTCGTCTCTCGACGTCGGCACCCGCCCCGGCCTCGACAGCGGTTCGACTCCCTCGTTCACGCCGGAGCCCGACTCCGGCGAACTGCCGAACACTTCGCAACTTCTCTGTCTCGGCACCGAGTGCCCGTACCCGTACGCGACGTGCGAATCGAGCGATCCCGGCGCGCCCGTCTACAAGTGCCAGCACGACCTGCGAACCGACAACGACAACTGCGGGGCGTGCGGCAACAAATGCCCGGTCTCCGACTGGCTCGGATTCAAGTCGACGTGCGTCAACGCCGAGTGTGTCGCGGAGTGCATCGACTCCACCGTCAAGGACTGCAACGGCCGCCTCGAAGACGGGTGCGAGACCTCGATCCTCCACGATCCGAAGAACTGCGGTACGTGCGGGAACGCCTGCGCGCCCGGCGTGGAGTGCCGCCTAGGCACGTGCGGGTGCCCCACCGGCCTCACCGAGTGCAACGGCACGTGCGTCGACCTGCAGAGCACCAACGCGCACTGTGGCGGGTGCGAGAACCCCTGCACGGCGCCGGACGGCGCTGCACCGCCGCCCAACTCCCATTATGGCTGCGTCGACGGACTCTGCGAGAAGCTGCGCTGCACCGGCGACCAGCACACGGTCTGGGCCGACTGCAACAACGACCTCGAGGAGCCAAACTCCGACGGCTGCGAGGTCAACATCGGCCCTTCCGCGCAGGATCCGGAGAATTGCGGAGGCTGCGCGGTCAAGTGCAGCCCCGGTCAGCTTTGCCGTGAGGTCGACGGAATCGCACAGTGCATCTGCAAGCCGAACGAGACGCTCTGCGGGACGGAGGACTTCCCGATCTGCGGTGACCTCGCGAACTCCCCGGAACATTGCGGGGCGTGCGGCTATCGCTGCCCCGGCTACGTCGAGCCCGGCGCCAGCCCCGAGGAGGCCAAGCACCAGGTCGTCTCGTGCAAGAAAGGCATGTGCGCCTACGACTGCATGGCGGGCTGGGCTGACTGCAACGACAACCCGCTCGACGGATGCGAGACGAACTTGATGGCCCACGGCGCGAACTGCGGCGCGTGCGGCAAGCGTTGCAACACAGCCGCCGGACAGCCGTGCGTCGGCGGCGTCTGCCTCGAGGTCGAATGCGACGGCGGAGGTCCCCCGCGATGATCGCCACCCCTCACGTGTTTCCAACGCTCGCCGGCTGCCTTTCGCTCGCGACCGCGCTCTTCGTCTTCGCGAGCTGCGCCGACTCGGGCGCGAACAACGAACCGCTGCGCGAAGACGCTGGCAACGACAAGGTCCCGGAGCCCGGCCCCGATGCGAGACCGGACGCCGATGCCGGCCCGCTCGGTTGCGACGCTGTCGACTGGTGTCCGGTCGTCTCGAGTGGGATCGATCCGCGTCATGCGCTCACCGCGATCTGGGGCTCCGGCAAGACCGACGTGTGGGCGGTCGGCACGACCGGGACGATCGTTCACTTCGACGGAGCGGAGTGGAAGCCGATCCCGTCCGGGACCAACCAGACGCTTCGCGGTGTCTGGGGAAGTGGCCCCTCGGACGTGTGGATCGTCAGCACCCCGACGCTCGTGCTCCACGGCGCGGGGTATTCGAGCGGGACGGCCACGTTCGACGTTGCGCCCGAGATCCCGCAAGTGGTGACGCACGTGACGACGCTTACCCACGCGGTCTGGGGCACGTCCGATTCGGACGTGTGGCTCGGAGGCGAGGCCATCCCGATCGACTGGGACAACTACGAGCACGCGCACGGGTGGCGCACCGGCTCGGCCGCGAGCGGCGTCCCTTGGGAGAACATGTTCCTCGGCAAGCGGACGGATCGCGTCGCGATCCGAAGCTTCTGGGGCAGCGGCCCCGACGATGTGTGGGCCGTCGGCGGCAACGACGAGATCGTCTTCGACGAGGACGGCTCGCAGTCCGTTCTCACTCGGGGACGCGCATTCCACACGACGGGGAGCGACGGCGGCGACGTACCGTCGTGGACCGAGCACGACACGCAGTCGAACGCGATCCTCCACGCAGTGTGGGGGACCAAGGGCGGAGACGTCTGGGCCGTCGGCCGGCAAGGAACCATTCGCCGGGTCCGGAGCGGCGCAGATCGCTGGGAGGCCGTCGCGTCGCCCACGAACGAACATCTTCGCGGGCTCTGGGGCGCTGCGTCCGATGACATCTGGGCCGTCGGCGATGCAGGCACGGTGCTCCACTTCGACGGCACGGCCTGGGCGATCTCGACGGCAGTATTCCCTGCGGGGCCGAGGCCGGATCTGCACGCGATCTGGGGCAGCGGGTCGGACGACGTCTGGGCAGTCGGCGATCGCGGCGTGCTCCACTTCACCGGCAAGAAGAGCGGAGGTGCTCCGTGACGCGCGTATGGCTCGCAGCGACCTTTGGAGCGGTGATCGCGTTCGCCATGGGCGCGGCCGCATGCGATTCGTCCGAAGCTGAGACGCCGGCGCCCGACGTCGACGGCGGCGCCGATGCTGACGCATCGCTCGATGCGAATCGGCCGAACGACGAAGAAGATGCAGGGCCCGATGCAGGCGAGCTCGTACGCTGCACCGCGGACGATTTCTGTCACACGGTGCTGCCGGATGGGCAGGTGCTTCGCGGTGTTTGGGGTGACGATCAAGGCGTCGTCTGGGCCGTCAGTGAGCAGGGCAACATCCTTCGCTGGGACGGGACGACCTGGAAGATCCGCCACTCGAATGCGGGCCCGCTCTTCGGGATCTGGGGAAGCAGCGCAACGGACATCTGGGCGGTCGGCACGATCGGGCTGCTTCACGGCCAAGGCGCGAGCTCGGATGACCTCACCTGGACGGCGGTGCCGGTGCCGGGTCTCGATGGCGTTCCGCTCCGCGCGATCGCGGGCCGGACCGCCACGGACATCTGGGCGGTCGGCGGACGTTCGAACACCGACGTGTTCCCTCCCGAGATCGAAGGACGTGTCCTCCACTTCTCCGGCCCGTCCTCGGAGCCCGGAGCCGGCTGGACCGCCGAGTCCGCGGCCGACATGACCACGCTCGAGACCGTCTGGACGACCGCTCAGGGCGATGTCTGGATCGGCGGGACGTTCGCCGAAAATCCTTGGGTGCAGCTGTATCGCGGCGTCCTTCTCCACCGCCCGCCGGGCGCCGACACGTTCTCGGAGGTGTCGCTCCCGGTACTCGATCGAGGTGGCGGCCCGACGCACGTCCAAACGATGACGGGCGGAGCCACGATCAGCGGTGACGTCATCGTGCTGGGGGTCGTCGATCACGCGGGCGCGTATCTCCGCGGGAACGACGATCCCGACGGAGGCTCCTCGCTCGTCTGGGAAGAGACGACGTTCCGCGTGCAGCCCTCTCACCTCCATGCCGTGTGGGGCCCGTCCTCGAGCGACGTCTGGCTCGCGGGAGACTTCGGACGTCTGCGCCACTGGGACGGTACATCGTGGTCGCTGCCTCGCATCGTCGTCGGCAAGGTCCCGGTCACGAACGCGTTCTACGCCGTGTGGGCGCGCGCGGCCGACGACCTCTGGTTCGTCGGCGATCGGATCGCGCTCCACAAGCGGCCCTCGACCAAGTGAATGCACTCATGACTCGACGCCATCCGCTGCTCCTCTCTTCGGCCGTCGCGGGAGCCCTCGGGCTCGTGCTCGCCGCCACCGCCTGCGGTGACTCCGACCAACGTCCCAACTTCGAGCCTCCTCCCGACGCAGGTCACGACGGCAACGTCGTGGACTCCGGTGCCCCTGAAGATGCCGCCGCGGATGCGCGGCCACCGTTCGAGCCCGCCGATCAGCCCGTCACGTGCGCGGTAGAGCCGTGCGCCGTCGAGCTCGCGGCAGGTGCAAGCCACGTGTGCGCGCGCATGAGCGACGGCACTGCACGCTGCTGGGGCGAAGGAATGATGGGCGAGCTCGGAGCGGGTGAAGCCGACGGCGGGGAAATTCCGGGTCCCGGTCCGCTCACGGTTCTCGGACTCGAAGACGTCACGCAGATCAGCGCCGCCGGACGGACGACCTGCGCGCGCCTCGCCGACGGCAAAGCGCTCTGCTGGGGCGCGAACGAAGAAGGTCAGCTCGGTCTCGCCGTCGATCCGCCGAACGTCGACGATCTTCCACACTATGCGCCCGAGCCGGTCGACGTCACCGGATCGGTCACGCGGGTCGACGTGGGACCTCGCACCGTTTGCGCGCTGCTCGCGTCGGGCGACGTCTGGTGCTGGGGCGCGAACGAGCGACTGCAGCTCGGGAGGACGACGGACGAACGCGTTGCGGGTCCGGGGCTGTTGCCCGCGGGTGGCTTGCCCGCAACGCGCATCGGCCTCGGACGTCATAGCTCCTTCGCGCTCACCGGCCTCGGCGCGCTCGTCGGCTGGGGCAAGGTCTCGGGTCGCGAAGGCTCGCTCGATCCCGACCCGG
Source organism: Pseudomonadota bacterium (assembly GCA_023423895.1). Taxonomy (GTDB): domain Bacteria; phylum Myxococcota_A; class Polyangia; order Polyangiales; family Polyangiaceae; genus Labilithrix. The sequence continues at coordinate 176,116 of JAFAER010000021.1, read as the reverse complement.
TTCCTTTCGCGCTGCCTGGCCTGACCGACGTCACCGGGATCGCGACCGGCCCCGATCACACGTGCGCGATCGCCGGCGCGGTCGTTCACTGCTGGGGCCGAAACCACCAGGGCGCTCTCTGCTCGGGGCTGCCAGATGATTCCCGGCTGCCGCTGCCTACGTCGACCGTCGGCAGTGCTTACCCGCAACGCCTCGCCGTCTCGTACGGCAACACGTGCGTGCGAATGACGGACGGCTCGATCCAATGCTGCGGCGACGATTCCGCCGGGCAGCTCGGCACCGGCACGATCTCCGGCAGCACGGCGCGCTTCACGGCCGCGAGCGTCTTCGAGCACGAGGCGATCCAGGTCGTCGTCACCGATCGCGCCACGTGCGCGCTCGTTCGCGACGGCAGCGTCGAGTGCTGGGGTAGCAACTCGCGTGGCGAGCTCGGACAACGCACGCGCGACGACGCTGTCCACCTCACGCCCCTGCGCGTCGATTTCTGAGCCCTGGACGTAGTTGCGATGACCGCTCCCCGACGCTCCGCTCTCGTCACCGCGCCGCTTGCAGGCGCAGCCCTCCTGCTCGCCTTCGCGTTCGCCTGCTCCAGCCGGCGCGGCGAGTTCGGGCCGTCCGACACTCCTTCCTTCGCCGACGCCGGCGACGCGCAGCCAGACGCATGCGCGGGCCTTCGCTGCTCGCGCGACCTGAAGAAGGTGCTCGCCGCATGTTCGGACGAGGTCGTCGAGACATGCGGCCCCGACCAGGGCTGCGGCGACGGCCGCTGCGTGGACGCGTGCACGAGCGCGATGCTCTCCAAAGGCTCGTCGGGCTGCGAGTTCTGGACGATGCCGCCGACCGACGAGGTGGAGCACGGGCGCGGCTCCTGTTTCGCCGCGATGATCGCGAACACCTGGGACCGCGACATCACCATCACTGCCGAGCTCGGCTCGGGTCCGCTCGATGTGTCGCGATCGATCTACATCGCGCGGAACGGCGGACCGGACACCACCTACGAGCGGCTGACCGGACCGCTCCCGCCGGGCGAGGTCGGGATCGTCTTCCTCTCGCAGACACCTTCGTTGCCGGACACCCAGTTCTACGCGCCGTGCCCGACCGGGGTCGAGCCGGCCTTCGAGGGTGAGCCGATCCAGCACGGCACGGCGCGCACGCGTGCCTTTCGGCTGATCGCCGATGCTCCGGTGACCGCCTATTCGATCTTCCCGTACGGAGGCGCATCCACGTTCGTCCCCACGGCGACGCTCCTTCTGCCGGCGTCGGCGTGGTCGACGAACTACGTCGCGATCACGACGGCGCACGCCGATCCCGGCGCGCCGCGCCTGCTGCAGATCGTCGCCCGGGAGGACGGCACCGACGTCTGGATCGATCCGAAGGCCGACATCCTCGACGGCATCGACCTGCCCGGCACCGCCCTCGGCGTTCCGACGAAGTGGACGCTCGCGCGCGGGCAGGCACTCCAGATCGCCCAGCATGCCGACCTCGCAGGGAGCGCCATCGAGTCGACGAAGCCCATCGGCGTCTTCGGCGGCGCGCAGTGTGCGTTCCTTCCTGCCGGGATCGGAGCGTGTGACATCACGCAGCAACAACTGCCTCCCGTCGAACAGTGGGGCAGCGAATACGTCCTCGCGCCGTACCGTCCTCGCATCGGCGATGTGACCGCCGGCGCACGCGAGGAGGTCGCGTACAGCCTCGTCGGCGCCGTCGACGGCACGACGCTCACGTGGGATCCGTCCCGTCCGCCTGGCGCTCCCGAGACGCTCGCAGCCGGACAGGTCGCGTCGTTCATGACGAGCTCGCTCGCGGTCGTGAAGAGCCAGGACGCAGCCCATCCGTTCCATGCCGCCGTGTACATGACGGGCGCGCTCTTCTACGGCCGCCAAGGCATCCCGACGATCGGCGATCCGGAGTTCGTGAACCTCGTCCCGAGCGAACAGTTCCTCGATCGCTACGTCTTCTTTGCGGATTACACCTACCCCGAGACGAACCTCACGATCGTGCGGCGCCGGACGCAAGCCGGCTTCCAGGACGTCGAGCTCGCTTGCGCGGCCGGCCCGGTCACGGGCTTCCTGCCTGTCGGGACCTCCGGCGAATACGAGATCGCGTGGGTCCAGACGACGAAGGAGTCGCGCCCGCAAACCGTCGGCACTGGCGAGTGTGGCTACGGCCGCCACGAGGCCCGCAGCAACGGCCCGTTCTCGGTCTCCGTCTGGGGCATGGGCTTCACGGCGAGCTACGGCTATGCGGGCGGCATGGGCAGCCGACCGGTCAACGACGTGAAGGTCCCGGTCGTGCGCTGAGCGCATCGCCACGGACGAGCTCGGGCGAGCTAAAGATCGGATGCTCGCGGCCGTATCGTGAATCTCGAGGCAACAAAGTGGCGTTTCCGTTCTCCGAACCACCGGTGACCAGGCGACCGCCGCCCGTGCCCGCCTTGATCGTCGTGGTCGACAACCCATGCGACCGCCTCGCGATCCGGCGCTCCTTCAAGCGCAGCTTGTTCCGCTTCGCCTCGACCCTCGAAGAAGCCGAAGCGCTCGCCCGAGCCACGAAGGCGCTCGAGTTCTATGTGTACTGAGTGACGGCCCGCGCTCCACCCGCGGAGGTGCACGGCGCCGACGGTGGAGCCGGCGGCCTCGGACGCATTCGCATCTCCGTCTTGCCTCCGCACTGCGTGCTCCGGGCACGCTCGTCCCCGTGCTCGTCGAGGCTGCGCCGAAACGCCGGCACCGGGTGTAGCGGGCAAGACGTTCATCGGGACGTACCCCGACTGAGCGTTCACCCTGCAGCACCTCGAGCTCGCGCGCGCCATGCGCGCAGGTGCAGGTGCACGCGAGAAATGACGAGGCGGCCCCCTCGTCGTGAGTGACGCGCGCGAGAAAGCACGGACGAAGGTCACGTTGACGAGAGGCCATCGCGGAACGCGTCGAGCTTGCGGCGCGCCATGGATTCGGGATCGGCGCCAACCCAGCCAGCCTCCTTAGCCATCACCGCGCACCAGCTCTCGGTGTGCATGAGCGCGAAGAACTCGTCGATCTTTGCCCTGTGAAGCTCCCTGAGCTTGGCCGAGAGCTGCCCACCGAGAAAGAACGCGCTTTGCACATCGTGCGACAGGGTCGCAAGCGGGCTGTCCCAGCGCCGCTCGTCCCACTCCTCGAGCGCCCCGTCGAGCATCCGTCCGATGTCGCCGAGGTCCTTCGTGCGGACGTGGGGACGATCGAGCCAGGCGACGATCTTGAGCAGTACGAGCGCGGGGAGCGTCGCCACCTCGAGCGTGAGCCCCCGCTCCGTACGCTCCACCGTGTCGGCGATGGCGAGGTCGAAGCCCACCATGCTCATCTCCTTGTCGTCGCCGTCCAGCCGCACCGAGCCCGCTTCGATGATCTCGGGTGAAGCGGGCAGGGCGTCGACGATCGCGTTCCCGTCCGGAGCTCGCCAGCGCTGGAGGGCCTTCTGGTCTCGCTCCCAGTTGGCCGATGCGAGCAACTCGTTCACCGCTCTCTCGTCGGCGACGATCGCGAGATCCAGGTCGTCGGTGAACCGCTTCAGCGGGACGTGATGAAGGATCGCCGCCGCGCCGATCACGACGACGCGTGGCGCGTCCGGCTGTTCGAGAATGCTGGTGAGCAGCGTCGCGTGTGCCGGGGTCAGCTTCATGGAGATGTTCGCTCGATGCTCGCGAGGTAGCGGCGGAAGAGCTCCGCTGCGCCCTCGCGGGCGCGTTCGTCGTTCTCGGAGAGCAAATCGACATACGCGAGCAGCGGATGGACGCACTCGGCGACCGGGGCTTGGAACGCCAGCGGTCCCGGCTTGACGGCAAGCCAAACGGGGCCGTCCTTGTCAGGGACGAGCCGGAGCGAGCTCGCCAGCGCGTGATGGGCCGCGTCGACGTAGACTACCGTCCGATCACCGCGAAAGTGGCCGGACAGTCGCTCACACGCGGCGCCGCCGCCCCATCGCCACGACACGTCTCCGATCGCCTCGAGGCGGTGCGCGAGCTCCGCTTCGAGCGAGCGCAGATCGCGCTCGCGTGCACGATACCTTCCGATAGCAAGCTGCGGAGCGAGCGTGGTCGCGAAACCTGCAACAAAGAGGTCGAACGCATCTCTCCAACCGCGAGGGGCCCATCTCAGGCCGCGCGAGGTCTGGAGCAGGATGCCGCGCGCGACGAAGCGTTGACGAAGATCGAGCGCAGTCTGCGGGCTGACACCTCCCGCCGCCTCGGCAAGGCGGCGCGCGGTCGCCATCGTGAGCTCCGGTTCCACGAGCATCGCGAAGAGCACACGGTAGCTCTGCGCACGGAGGGCGCGGTCGGACGCGGGCTTCACCTCGCCCCGACGGCCTTCGATGTGCACGAGGTAACGATCGCTGATCTGAAGGTGGCAGTTGCCCGCCAGGTCGACGAAGTTCAGCCTCTCTCGTCCGAACCGTTCGGCGAGCTCCCGCCCGACGTACGGACAGAGGAGGAGGCGCTCCCGCCCCCCGCGAGGGCGGACGTGCAGGAGCCGCTCCGCGACAGCGTGACTCAGATGGGTACGCTTGAGCTCGACTTCGAAGACCGCCACGCCGCTGGGCGTTCTCACCTCGAGCAGGGCGTCGATGCCGCGATCGCCGGCCGAAGACTCCGTCGTGATAACAGCTACATCATCGATGAACGGGAGCTCTTCGAGGCGATCAAGGTAAGCCCGCAGCTCGTCCATGGTGTCCAGATTCATAGCATGTCCATTACCAATGGACATGCCGGTTTTCTGGACACCTACGCGACTTCAAGCGGGACGCGGTCTCGGCCGAGGCGCGGACATGCGAGCCGACGAAGTCGGCCACCTTCTGCGTCGCCGTCGCCTCCGCGTACGTGTAGTTGCTCGCGCCGAGGACGGCGACGAAGAACTCGGCCTCGATGACCTCTCCCGTCTGCGGGTCGACGTAGGTGGGCTTCTTGCCCGAGTAGTCGACGAACGTCTTCTCCCCGGCCTCATGGACCTGCCGCATCACGAGCCCGGCCGTCGAATGCCAGCGCCGGTAGGTGTCGCAGAAGGCGGTGTAGCGCAGTCCGTCGGGATGTTCCTCGAGGTACTCGAGGTGAAGGCCCCGGCGGCCGAAGCTCGCGATGCATGTACACGGGGTCGGGCCGAGGTCGTTGGTTCCCGGCGCGGCTGGCCGCCCGTAGAGGCGCTCTTCCAACGCGTGCTCGTCGAGGCCTTCCGCCAGCTCCCAGCTCAGCCCGGCGGTCTTCGCCCGTGCCGCGATCTTCTGAACGACTCCCACGCTGATCCCCAGCCCACGCGACACCTCACGCACGCTCAGCCCGAGGTGCCAGCGCATCCTCAAGATCTCTCGAATCTTCCTCATCGGCAGTCGCTCCGTTGCCAGTTCGCAGGCTCATGGGGCCAGCTCGAGCCGTTTTTCGCAGGGTCATGGGGCCACCCCTTCGCAGCATGAAGGGGCCACCGGCGAGGGAGGCTTGATGAGACTTTCGCAGCATCATGGGGCCACCCCCGACCTCCTTCGAGGTCCCTGCGTCACGGAGCCGACCGTCCGCGTCACGGGGGCGTTCACGATGCCCCGATCTCGGCGTTCACGATGCGCCGATCCCGGTGTTCACGATGCGCCGATCCCGGTGTTCACGATGTGCCGATCTCGGCGTTCACGATGTGCCGATTTCCGCAGGCTGGTATCGCTATCTCCGTCCAGGTGAGCTCTACGAGCTCCGCTGGCGTGACGTCGATGTAGACGTCGCTGACGTCTACGTGACCCGCGCGTGGGACGGGGAAGCGGCACAGCGAAAGCACCCAGGACGCGGACCGGTATCCGCCACGTCCCCATACCTGCCCCGCTGCTCCCGCTGCTCCAGCGCATGCGCGAAGGGAAGCAGCCCGAAGACGAGGTCGTGCCGCTCCTCGAAGAGACCGGGAAGGAGCGAAGACGTCCGCAATAGTGCGCGCGCACCTGCGAACGGCAGGCGTCACGCACGCGCGCCTCTTCACCGACGACGCGACGCAGATGCCGATCGGCTTCCGCTCGTGGCGCGACACAGGCATCACGTGCCTCGCGCTCGCCAGCGTTGACGTCGTGAAGATGCAGCGACGCGCCGGCCACGACACGATTCAGACGACCATGGGCTACGTGAGAGCGGCCGAGGACGTCAGCGGCGCCGCGGGCTCGCCCTTCCCCGAGCTCCCACGCAACCTCGTTTGGCCCAACGATTGGACCAGCTCATCGGCGGAGGACCATGTTTTTAGGCCCGAGATGGTTCCGGCGCAGGGATTCGACTCGAGGTGCACGGAGTCCACCAAGTGGACGGAGTGCAGCGAGAGCAGAAGAGCGAGCACTGGTCCTCGGGGTCACACCAGGACAGAGGTTCCGGCGCAGGGATTCGAACCCCGATAAGAGGATCCAAAATCCTCTGTCCTGCCATTAGACGACGCCGGAAGGACGCGCTCAAAGTAGCCGAGACAGCAACGTTTGCAAGATGTCGCGGCGGTGCGGCCGGTTCGCGGCGTTGGTGCGGGGCCAGGTGCCTGAAGCGGTCGCGCTTGAGGCGCTTGCGCCTTGGGAGCGGCCCGGGCGTGGCGGCTCGTGCTAAGCGAAGCGTTGCGTGATCACCGTCGAGACCTTCCCCGCTGGGCCGCTCGGTTGCAACTGCTCGCTCGTCGTCGACGCGGCGTCGAAGCGCGCCATCGTCGTCGATCCGGGTGGTGACTTCGAGCTCATCGACGCGAAGCTCCGGGCGCTCGGCGCGACGGTGGATGCGATCGTCCACACGCATACGCACATCGATCACGTGGGCGCGACCGCGGCCGTGCAGCGAGCCAACGGCGCGCGTGCGTGCATCCACGAAGCGGATCGCTTCCTCTACGACCTTCTTCCGGTTCAGGCGGCGATGCTCGGCGTGCCGCTTCCCGAGAAGGTCGAGATGGAGGGCTCGCTGAAGGACGAGAGCACCATCACGGCAGGCAGCGTCGAGATGGGCATTCTTCACACGCCTGGCCATACGCCGGGCAGCGTCACGTTCGTCGTGAAGACACCGGACGGCACGCGCGTGTTCTCGGGTGACACGCTCTTCCGCCGCGGCATCGGCAGGACCGATCTCTGGGGCGGCGACAGCGCGCTCATCATGAAGTCGCTGCGCGAGAAGATCCTCGCTCTCCCCGACGACGCCGTCGTCGTGCCAGGCCACGGCCCGGAGACGACGATCGGCGAAGAGCGAACGAAGAATCCGTACCTCGCGCGCTGACCCGCGCGACATCAGCGCTCTCTCCCACCCCGCGCGCGAGCCGGCGCGGGCCCCTTCCCGCAGCCGCGAGCAGCCGGCAAGGACGCGAGTGCCGTGCGGCTCACCCGAGGCGAGCGCGAGCACGGCTGTGCAGAGCTACTCGGTGTCGGGCGTGAGCGGCGTCGCCGTCGGCACTGCCGTAGCCGTAGCCGTAGCCGTCGGCACTGCCGTAGCCGTTGCCGTAGCCGTTGGCGCGGTCTCCGACGGCGTCGACTCGGTGTCGGCCGGCGTCGGTTGCGGCTTCGGCGCCGGCGGCTTCGGCTTCACCACCGGAGCCGGCGGCGGGGGCTTGGGCGCGGGCGTAGCCACCGCGGTGGTCCCCGCGTCGGCGGCCGTCGACGCCTCAGCGGCGGCGCCTGCATCCGCGCCGGCGGCTGCAGCCAGCGCAGCGGATCCGCTGTCGTCGGACGGCGCGGCGCCGGCGTCGCTCGCTGCGAGCGCGGCGCTGTCGGACGCGCTCGGCGTGGGTTCGGGCGTCGGAGCCGGCGTCGGCGCAGCCGAGGGCTGTCCGCCGGTCAGGCCGTTCAGCGCGCCGGCCTTGTACGCGAACACGCCGCCGCCGATGAGGAGCGCGACGACGACGAGCGCAGCGATGAGCCCGCCCGAGCCGCCCTTCTTCTCCGGCGCGATCGTCGCGATGAGCTTGCCGGGCTCTGCAGGCGGCGGCACCGACCGCGCTGCGCTCGGCGAGGTTGCCGAAGTTGGCGAAGCCGGGACCCCCGCGGCCGGTGGCGGAGGCGTCGCCCTGGAGCCTCCCGTCGCGGGAGCGCTGCCGGCCTTCGCGAGCGGCGACGTCATCATCAACGTGTCGCCGGACTGATGCTGCGCGGCGCTCGTGTCGGGCTTCTGCTCCTCGACCTTGTCGTTGCGCTGCGAGGTCTGGGTGAAGAGCGGGTTCTGGCCGATCTCGTCGATCGATCCACCCGCTTCGCGGAGCGCCTCCTCGAGGAGCTCGGCGGCTTGCTTCATGACGGTCGGCTCTCGGACCGCCTCGTACGGCGCCGGATCGTTCTCGAGCTTCGGGAACATCGGGCCGGTCGCCGTCGTCTTCGGCACCGGCGTCGGCTCGGGGATCGACGCGGACGTCGATGCAGCTGCAGCTGCAGCCGCAGGGATCCCGACGGGCTCCATCTCCTCGGTGAGGGTCGGAATCTCGTGCTTGTTCTTCTCCGCGGGCGGTGCGGCACCAGGCGGAGGAGGCGTCGGGATGCCGACGCCCATCATCGTTGCCTTGCGCGCGGTTGCTGCCGGCGGCGGACGCGCGCCAGGAGGCGGAGCGCCGAGACGCGGGTCGGACTTCGGCGGGGCCGACGGCCCCATGCCGATCGCCGTCGCGGGGCGGTGCGCCATCGGCGGCGGCGGCCCAGGCCTCGCGCCGAGCCCGCCGGGAAGTGCGCCGCCGGCCGGCTTCGCGGGTGCAGGCGCAGGCGTCGATGCCGAAGCGCCCGATCCCGTCGGAGGCATTCCCGTCGGAGGCATCGGAAGATTCGGCGCGACGCTTCCGAGCGGCATCGTCTTCGCGAGCGATCCCGGGACAGGCGCGGGCCGCGCGCCCGCGATCTTCGACGACGAAGGTGCAGGCGGCGCGACCTTCGGCGCCGAGCCAGGCGAAGTGGCAGACGCAGACGCAGACGCAGCAACCGGCACCGACGACGACGGCGGAATCGGCGCCGCGGATGCGAGTCCGCGCAACGTCGTCGGGCCGGTCGGGACAGGACCCGCGCCGGCCGCGGGCGAAGGAGCCGGTGAAGGCGCGGCGGCAGCAGGTGGACCTGCAGCCGGCGAACGGGCCGGTACAGCCGCCGCTGCAGCAGGCGAACGGGCCGGTACAGCAGCGGTAGCCGCCGCAGGAGCCGCTACCTTCGGCGGCAACGAAGCGCCCGCAGCCGGCTTTGCGTCGTCCTCGAGCGCTGCGGGATCGGACGTGTACGCGCTGCCCGCATCGGCCTTCTGCGCGACGACCCTGTCGATCACGGCGCGCGAGGCGTCGTCGATCTTGATGAACTTCACGCCCATGCCGGCAGGCTTGTCGGAAGACGCCTGCGTCGGCTCGCGCTTCCACACGACGCGCCCCACACCGGAGATGACGCTCTTGTCCCCTGCGAGGCGAATCTCGAACTTGAGGAGCGTCCCCGGAGGGAACGGGGTTGGCGTCTTGACGAAGATGCCCCCCTTGCTCACGTCGTGCGAGTGGTTCTCGATGAACTCGTCGACCGTCGCGCTCTTGTAGCGAACGTTCAGGCTGACGACCTTGGCGCGTTTGTCCTTGCGCGTGTCCTGGCTCATTCCTGCTCTCGCCTGACCGCCTTACGTGTCGCGAGTCGACACTGCGAGCCCCATCCTAACCGAGGCCTTCTGCAAAACGCCAACCCGCGTCACTCGACCGTGAACGGATCGACGAGAATACCGCTCGAGCGTCCTCTGCCACGCAGCGCCGTGATATCGTGTGCCCGCTGCCGTGCCGCCTGCAACGTTCCATCCTTCCAGCGCAGGCGGCAACGAACAGGGAACGACCTATTTCCGCGCTCATCAGCGGAGGCCCGTACGCCTGTCCGTCGTGCTGCGGTCCGAGCGGCACGGGTGGGAGCGTTCGGGTACGGTGATCGACATCCATCTCGCCGGCGCAGGGGTCGAGACGGATGAGCCGCTCGTCGCCGGCGACCGTATCTCGGTGGCCTTCGCGACGCCGACACTCTGGGACCCGCTCGTCCTCACCGCCGTCGTCGCGTGGGCACATCCCCTTCGCCCCACGAACGAGCTCGACGCGCTCGGCCGCCCCCGCACGAGCGCGCGCGCGGGGCTCGCGTTCGACTACCCCACGCCGGACGCGACGCTCGCGATGTTCGAGATGCTCGTCGCGATCGGCTTCGAGTAGTCGCAGCCGGGTCAGCGCTTCGCGAGCGCCTCGAGCCGGGCGCCCATCGCGAGGACCTCGTCCTCGGAGCCCGGCGGGCCCATGATCTGGAGCGAGCGCGGCAACCTCGTGCCGGGGAACGTCCCGAACGGGATCGCGAGGCCCGTAGCGTCGACGAGGTTCCCGAGCTTGCAGAAGCTCATCAGACGCAGCGCGAATGCCGCTCGACCATGGCGCGGCGGACGGAGCGTGCAGGTCGGCGTCACGACGAGCGCTCCGGAGCTCCAGATCGCCTGGACCCTCGCGCGCACGTCGGCGACGCGCCGGGCGGCGCGGACCTTGTCGCGATGCACGAAGCGCATGCCGAGCACCGCTGCGAGGAGGAGCGCGGTGTTCGGGTGGACGCGCCGATCGAGGCGCCCACCGGACACGATCGACAGGAGCACCGCCGGGAGCGCCTCGGACAACGGGAAATCGCCAGCGCGCACCAGCTCACCGAAGTGCGCGGCGAGATGCTCCGTGTAGAGCGCATTCACCTGCGTCGGCGTAGGGAGCTCGCGGGCGACCGACCACGTGATGTCCGCCGCATCGAGCAGCTTGCCGGCGTCCTTCACGAACGTGGGCCACTCGTCGTCGTGCGCCTTGTCCGGCGCCCACACGACGGCACGCCTGCGGTCGATCCTCGGCGCGGGCACGTCGCGGCGCAAAGCGCCCTTCACGGCGTCGACCACGGCACGCGCGCCGTCGACGGTCCGCGCGATCGGCCCCATGCCACACATCTCCCAGAAGAACGGGGCGAGACGCGGGAAGTGATGGAAGTCCACCGGCCAGGCGGCCGTCGAGAGCCGGAGCCCGACGACACCACAGAACGCCGCCGGCCCACGGATCGAGCCGCCGAAGTCGGAGCCCCACTCGAACGCGGCCATTCCGTCGGCGACCGCGGCGGCGCCACCGCCCGTGCTTCCACCCGCCGTACGCGAGAGGTCGTACGGATTTCGAACGGGGCCGCGAAGATGGTTGTCGCTCTCGGTCGAGAACGCGAGATCGCAGAGGTTCGACTTGCCGAGGAGAACCGCGCCCGCGCGCTCGAACGCGAGGTGCGCATGACTCGACGATGCCGGCACGCGCGCGCGATGACGCCACGAGCCGCCGGTCGTCGGGATCCCCGCCGTGTCCCAGGTGTCCTTGAGGACGTACGGCACGCCGAGGAGCGGTCGATCGCTCTCGCCGGAGAGCGCCGCGACGCGCGGCGACTCGACGACGTGGAGGACCGCGTTCAGCTCGTCGTTGCGCGCGCGAATGCGTTTGCGGCACCCCTCGACGTCATACGCCGCGAAAGGCCCGTCGCTCATTCGCGAGCTCGCGCCGTCCCCGTCGCTCACCCGCGAGCTCGCGCCGTCAGCAGCGCTCATTCGCGAGCTCGCGCCGTCCCCGTCGCTCATCGGCCCGCGGCGCGCGTGGCCTTCTTGTTCGGCTTCTTGCTCGGCTTCGGCCCGCTCTTCTTCTTGGCGTTCTTCGGAAGATCGAACTTCACCGTGTCGAGGAGCTTCTTCCGCCGCTTCTGGATCTCGCCCTGGAGGTTCTTCACGGCGGTCTCGCGGACGTCGTAGAGGCGGCGCGGCTTCTTGTGGACGCGCGCGTCGGAGAGGAGCGCGTACGTGAGCCACGGGAAGACCGCGGTGACGTCGCAATGGACGTACATCGAGCCGTACTGCACGCTCTCCGCCGAGACCTTGCCCCACGTATGGCCCTCGCCCGCCGGGCAAGAGCTGAGCGCGCCGTTGTCGACCGGGTCGACGCAGAACTGCACGTCGAAGTCGAAGCCGTGCGTCGGCACGCCGAGGATCTGATCGAGCAGCGGCTCGCCCTGAAGCGTGTAGTTCTTCGGGACGCCGCCGCCGAGGATCCAGATCGCCATCTTCTTCTTCAGGGTGCCGAAGCAGTGGTGCTGCATCGCGCCCATCTCGAAGACGTCGTCGTTGACGTCGATCTCGAGCTTGAACTCGTCGCCGAAGAGGCGCTTCAGCTTCACGATGTTCAGGAAGATCGACCCGTCCTGGACCGCGCCGACGAAGATCGGCACGCCGTAGCGGTACGCGGTGGCGATGAGCGACGGGCTCTTGATGCCGAGCGCGTCTTCGATCGCGGCGATGTCCCGCCCGAGGAGCCAGTGCAGCTCCGTCGTCGTCATCTTGCGCTGGTAATCCGGCGACAGCAGCAGCGCGCTGAACAGCTTGTCCGTCTCGAGGAGCGTCTCCTCGCGGAACCCGAGATCGTAGATGCGAATGATGCGCGCGAGGCGATAGGTGATGTCGCCCGCGTTCGGGTCGATCTCGCGGATCCGGTGCCCGATGATGCGGTGAGCATCGTGATACAGGTTCGCGCCCGTCGTCGTGATGCAGTCGATGAGACCGCGCTCGATGAGCGGGATGATGCAGGACTGGTGGAGCCCGGCAGGCGTCATGGCGCCCGACATCGTCAAGAAGGTGCAGACGTCGTCCTGCGAGCTTCGGCGCATCAGCTCGAAGGCCGTGCGCTCCTGCCGGCCGACATAGGCCGGGAACATCCGCTCGATGACCTCCGCAGGGGTCTCCTTGCCGGTGATCCCGACGGGGTGGACGTCACGAGCGCGTTCGAAGCCCTTCCGGAGGGAGCCCTTGTCGGTGCTTGCCATGTTGAGGAGGCCCTTTTCTTTTCGAACCGCGCGCGCGTCAAGGGCGTGCACGGCGAGACGTCTCGGCGCCGGAAGCTCGGCGGCGCGGGCGAGCTCGACGGATTCCGACGCTCCGGACCACGTCGACGAGCGCCCGGACGACCGGCGCCGCGTTGTCCTTGCGCCAGGCGACCCGGAGATCGGTCATCGGATTGCCCACGATCGACCGGTACGCCACGCCCGACCGCTGCGCGTGGCGCACGGAGGCGGGCAAAATCGACACGCCGAAGCCGGCGGCCACGAGGCTGACGATGTCGAGCTGCTGCGCCTCCTGGACGATCCGGGGCGTAAAGCCGGCGTCGTTGCAGAGACGCATGAGCTGGTCGAAGAACGCCGGCCCGCGCGATCGCGGAAAGAGGACGAATGGCTCCTCCGCGAGGGCCTCGAGCGCGATGCGCGACGACCGTGCGGCCAGCGAATGATCGGCCGGAAGCGCGATCACCAGCGGCTCGCGACGGATGGGCAGCGACTCGAGCCCCGGCTCGTCGAACGGCGCCCGGACGAAGCCGACGTCGAGCCGACCTTCCTTGAGCGCATCGATCTGAGCCTGCGGCGCCAGCCCGTCGAGCGTGATGGCGACGTCCGGATATTTCGAGCGGAACGTGCGAAGCACCTCGGCGAGGCCGCTGTACGCGAGCGACGAGGGGTAGCCGATCGCGATGCGCCCTCGTTCGCCGCGCCCCGCACGCTGGGTCTCGCGCGCAGCAAGCTCTACCGACTCGAACACGCGCCGGGCATGCTCGAGGAGCGTGGCCCCGGCCGCGGTCAACTCGACCTTCCTCCGCGACCGATCGAAGAGGCGAACGCTGAGCTCGTCCTCGAGCAGCTGGATCTGACGGCTGAGCGGCGGCTGCGCAATTTTCAGGCGTTCGGCGGCGCGCCCGAAGTGACGCTCCTCGGCAACCGCGACGAAGTAACGCAGATGGCGGAGCTCCACGATACCCGTAGGGTATCACAAGGGGCACCTCGATATATTGGACCCACGAGTCGCGCACCGCGAACGTGACCTCGGTCATCTCAGCACCGCAGCATGTGGCTCGTCCGGATCGCACTACGTCGCCCGTACACGTTCATCGTGATGGCGATGCTCATCTTCATCGGCGGGATCTTCCAGATCCTCCGGATGCCGACCGACATTTTCCCGGAGATCGACATCCCGGTCATCTCGGTCATCTGGAACTACCAGGGCCTCTCTCCCGAGGAGATGGAGAAGCGCGTCGTCACGAACTACGAGCGCATGCTCACGACGACGGTCAACGACATCGAGCACATCGAGAGCCAGTCGCTTCGCGGCATCGCCGTCGTGAAGATCTTCTTCCAGACCGGCACGAGCATCGAGGCGGCGACCGCACAGGTGACGGCGATCTCGCAGTCGGCGGTCCGCATGATGCCTCCAGGCGCAACGCCGCCGTTCATCATCCGCTACAGCGCTTCGAACGTGCCGATCATGCAAGCCGCGCTCGAGAGCGAGTCGCTCTCCGAGCAGGAGCTGTTCGACTACGGCACGAACTTCGTCCGCGCGGACATGGCGACGATCCGCGGCACGCAGATCCCGTGGCCGTACGGCGGTAAGCAGCGCCAGATCATGGTCGACGTCGACCCGCAGCGTCTCTACGCGTGGGGGCTGTCGCCGCGCGACGTCACGATCGCGATCGCGAACCAGAACGTCATCTTGCCGACCGGCACGGCGAAGATGGGCACGAACGAATATTCGGTCGCGCTCAACGCGAGCCCGGAGGCGTTCGCCGAGATCGGCGCGCTGCCGATCAAGGACGTCCGCGGGACGACCGTCTACGTGCGCGACGTCGCGAACGTGCGTGACGGCTCCTCGCCGCAGACGAACATGGTGCACGTCGGGGGCAAGCGCTCCGTGCTCATGTCGATCCTGAAGAACGGCAACACGAGCACGATGGAGATCGCCGCGAGCGTCAAGAAGATGCTCCCGGCGATCGAGGCGCGTCTACCGAAAGACCTGAAGCTCTCACTCCTCTTCGACCAGTCGCTGTTCGTGCGCGCGGCGGTCAACGGCGTCGTTCACGAAGCGGCGATCGCGGCGGGTCTGACGGCGCTCATGATCCTGCTCTTCCTCGGGAGCTGGCGGAGCACGCTCATCGTCATCGTCTCGATCCCGCTGTCGATCCTCGTGTCGATCATCGTGCTCGCGGCGATGGGGCACACGCTCAACGTCATGACGCTCGGAGGAATGTCGCTGGCGGTCGGCATCCTCGTCGACGACGCGACGGTCGCCATCGAGAACATCCACCGCAACATGGCCCAGCGGAAGCCGTTCTACCGGGCCATCATGGACGGCGCGCAGGAGATCGCGACGCCGGCGTTCGTCTCGACGCTCTGCATCTGCATCGTCTTCGTGCCGGTCGCCTTCATCACCGGCGCCGCGAAGTCGCTCTTCGTCCCGCTCGCGCTCGCCGTCGTCTTCGCGATGCTGACGTCGTACGTGCTGTCGCGAACGCTCGTCCCCACGCTCGTGCGCTACCTCCTCCGCGGCGAGGCGGACGCGCACATGAACCGGAGTGGACGGAGTCCTGCTCCACTGGACGGAGTCCACGAAGGTCGACGGAGCCCCGGCGAAGGCCGGGGCGGAGTGAACCCGCACCATGGCCCGCCCACGAGCATCGCCGGGCGTTTCTTTGCCGCGTTCGATCGTGCGTTCGAGCGCCTCCGCACCGGGTATGGCCGCTACCTGGCGCTCGCGCTCGCGCGGCGGAAGACGTTCGCGCTCGGGTTCCTCGCGTTCGCCGGTCTCTCGCTCTGCCTCTTCCCGCTCATCGGCCGCGACTTCTTCCCGACGGTCGACGCCGGTCTCGTGAAGCTCCACGTGCGCGGTCCGCCCGGCACGCGCATCGAGGAGAGCGAGAAGCGCTTCGCCGCGATCGAAGACACGATCAAGACGGTCATCCCGCAGGGCGAGATCGACCAGCTCATCGACAACATCGGCACGCCGTACAGCGGCATCAACTTGTCGCTCAGCGAAGGCGCCGCCATCTCGCCGGCCGACGGGCAGATCCTCATCTCCCTGAAGCACGGGCACAAGCCGACCGCCGAATACGTCCGCAAGCTGCGGACCACTCTCGCGGCGTCGTACCCCGACACGACCTTCTTCTTCCTCGCGCCGGACATCTCGACGCAGGTCCTGAACTTCGGCCTCGCGGCGCCTATCAACGTCCAGATCGTCGGCGCGCCTGCGAACGATCAGGCGACCCTCGAGCTCGCGCAGAAGCTCGCCGAGCGCATCAAGACGGTACCGGGCGCCGTCGACGTGCACCTCGCGCAGGTGCCTCACGAGCCGAACGTGAAGGTCGACGTCGACCGCACGATGGCGCGCCAGTCGGGCCTCACCGAGCGCGACGTGGCGAACGACCTCCTCGTCACGCTCTCTTCGAGCTCGCAGGTTCAGCCGAGCTACTGGCTCGATTCGAAGCGCGGCGTCCAGTACACGGTCGCCGTGTCGACCCCGCAGTACGAGAACGACTCGCTCGACGCGCTCGGGTCGATCCCGCTCGCCACACCGAACGGCGTGCCCCAGCTCCTCTCGAACGTCGCCACGATGTCGCGTGGGACGACGCCCGCGAACGTCACGCACTTCAACGCAACGCGGACGTACGACGTCCAGGCGAACGTCGACGGAGCCGACCTCGCATCCGTGGCCGCCGGCGTGAACAAGGTGATCGACGAGCTCCGACCGACGTTCCCGCGCGGCACCGTCGTGAAGGTGAAGGGCCAGGTCGAGAGCATGGAGTCGTCGTTCCGCGGCCTCGGCTACGGCCTCATCTTCGCCGTGGTGCTCGTGTATCTGCTCATGGTCGTGAACTTCCAGTCGTGGCTCGACCCGTTCGTCATCCTGATGGCGCTGCCGGGCGCGCTCGCCGGCATCTGCTGGATGCTCTTCCTCTCGCAGACGACGTTCAGCGTGCCCGCGCAGATGGGCTCGATCATGTGCGTCGGCGTCGCGACCGCCAACAGCATCCTCGTCGTCACGTTCGCGAACGACCAGCGCAAGGTCGGGCGCAACGCGACGGAGGCAGCGCTCGCAGCGGGCATGACGCGCCTCCGGCCGGTCCTCATGACGGCGGCGGCGATGATCATCGGCATGTTGCCCATGTCTCTCGGCGTCGGCGAAGGTGGCGAGCAGAACGCCCCCCTCGGACGCGCGGTCATCGGCGGTCTTCTCGTCGCGACGGCCACGACCCTCTTCTTCGTTCCCGTGATGTACAGCATGCTCCGCCGCAAGGCTCCGAAGGTGGATGCAGAAATCGAGGCGCTATGAGCCACTCGCTTACGCCGCAAGGTCCGCACGATCCGCCTGCTCCGCGCGACGACACCGACCTCGGATTCGACCTTCCAGCGCCCGCCAAGCTCTCCGGAACGCGCGCCGCTGCGCTCGTCGTCGCCGGAGTGGCGATCGTCTCCACGGCCTTCGTCGTCGGTTATCTCCCGAAGAAGCGCGCGCGCCAGGAGCTCGAGACGAGCACCCACGTGCAGACGTCCGCTGCGCTGCGCGTCACCGCCGCTCGGCCGAAGGTGCTCTCGAGCGATCGCTCGATGGTGCTTCCCGGCAGCATGCGGCCGCTCGAGGAGGCGTCGATCCGGACGCGCGCGAACGGCTTCGTGAGGCGACGCCTCGTCGACATCGGAGACAAGGTCGAGGCCGGCACGCTGCTGCTCGAGGTCGATACCCCCGAGCTCGATCAGCAGCTCGATCAGGCGCGCGCCCAGCTCGCTCAAGCGACAGCGGCGCTGACGCACGCGCAGGCGAGCCGCGACTACGCGAAGTCGAGCCTGCAGCGCCGCGAGAAGCTCGCCCCGACGGGCGTCACCTCCGTCGACGAGGTGGAGAAGAGCCGCGCCGAAGCGGCCGTCGCCGAGTCGAGCGTCGCGGTCGCGCAGGCAAACCTGGAGGCGCAGAACGCCAACGTCCGCCGTCTCTCGCAGGAGAAGTCGTTCGCACGGGTCGTCGCGCCGTTCGCCGGCACGATCATCACGCGCACGGTCGAGAAGGGCGCGCTCGTGAACCCGAGCGTCGAGCTCTTCAAGATCGCGACGACGAATCCGATGCGTGTCTTCATCGAGGTCCCGCAGGACGTCGCGCCGAGCGTGAAGAACGACATCGTCGCGAAGGTCACCGTGCGCGAGTTCGCGGGGCGCACCTTCGACGGCACGGTGGCGCGCTTCGCATCCGCGCTGGACCCGCAGTCGCGCACCATGACGACCGTGGTCCACGTGCCGAACCCGAATGGCGAGCTGCTCTCCGGGATGTACGCGCAGGTCGAGCTCTCCCTGCCGATGCCGCACCGCGTGCTCGAAGTGCCGTCGACGGCGCTCATCAACGACTCCCAGGGAACGCGCGTCGCCGTGGTCGACGCGAGCAACCGCATCCACCTCGCGCGGATCGTGATCGAGCGCGATACCGGCCCGACGATCCAGATCGCGACCGGCATCGACGAGACCGACCGAGTGGTCGCGATCGCCGGGGCAGAGCTCGTCGAAGGCCGTCAGGTCGAGCTCGCCGAGTGAGCCGCACCTGACAGGAACCGCTCGCGCGCGCGAAAAACCGCTCGCGCGGGGCTCTTCCGTTGATACGGCCTCGCTTGCGATCGTCCTCGACCAGGGGCACAAAGAAGAGGCGATGCGATCGAGCTCCGACCCTGGTCTCCTCACGTTCGACGTCCTGGCGCGGACGCCCGACGACGCGATCGACGTCGCGCTCGGGGCCGCGCTGATCGCGAAGGACGTCTACGACGACCTTGATGTCCGGGCGTTGATCCGTCGGCTGGACGATCTGGCCGGACCGCTCAACGGCGGCGCGCTCGCGGGGCTGCCGCTCCGCCGACAAGCGGAGGAGGTCAGCGTACGGTTCCGCGAGCTCGGGTTTCGCGGCAACGTCGACGACTACTACGACGCGAAGAACTCCCTTCTGCCGGACGTCCTCGAGCGTCGGACGGGGATCCCGATCACGCTCACGCTCGTCTGGTGCGAGATCGCGCGTCGAGCCGGCGTGCTCGCCCGGGGCGTAGGCTTTCCGGGCCACTTCCTCGCACGCGTGGACGAGCTACCTGCGCTGAGCGGCCGCTCGGGCAGCGCTCCCGTGATCGTCGACGCGTTCGGGCACGGACGCATCATCGACGACGCCGACGCGCGCGCGCTCCTCCAGCGGACGCTCGGCGCCGGCGCGGAGGTCCATCCTGCGCTGTTCGAGCCCGCGAGCTCGCGCGCCACGCTCGTGCGCATGCTGACGAACCTGAAGGCCGTCTGGGCGGGACGCGGCGACCACACGAAGGCATTCGTCGCTCTCGATCGGATCATCACGCTCGTTCCCGACTCTCCGCGGATCCTCCGCGAACGAGCCGGTGTCGCGCTGCGGCTCGGCATCCACGAGCTCGCGCGGACGGACTTCACGCGCATCCTCGAGCTGCAGCCGAACGCGCCCGACGCCGCGATGATCAAGCGGCGGCTCTCCGAGCTGCGAACGTCGCCGCGGTCGCTGCCGAACTGACCGAGCGCGCGCGAGGCGAGAGGAAACGCCGCACAAAAGGCACATGCCCCGCCTGCGCCGGAGCGCGGACGGGGCATGTCCGACTCGCCCGCGCGTCAGCGCAGGCGAAACGAGATCACTTGCCGTGAACCTCGGTGCAGCCCTGGGTGTAGATGCCCAGGATGCTGGTGCCGTGGAACTCGACCGAGTGAACTTCGCTGATGCCGCCGGCCTTCTTGGCCGCGTCGAGGGACGCGTCGCCGAACGCCGCCGCGCCGAGGATGCCGGTCGCGCAGGCCTCACCGGCCTTGTCGCCGGTCTTGCCCGGGCCCGACGTCTCGTTGCGGTTGATGCCGTGGGGCACCTGGGTGCCGGTGTAGAGCGAGCCGATCGGGTAGCCGAAGCCGCCGCAGCCCATGACGATCATCGCGAGGGCAGCGCCGGTGGCGAGCTTGACGAGCTTGATAGTCGACATCTTCATCACCTCTTGGAGGGGGGAAGGCATGCCCAGAGCGCGTTAGCTCCGGGCGCGGGGCTCACTTGCCGTGAACCTCGGTGCAGCCCTGGGTGTAGATGCCGAGGATGCTCGTGCCGTGGAACTCGACCGAGTGAACCTCGCTGATGCCGCCGGCCTTCTTGGCCGCGTCGAGGGACGCGTCGCCGAACGCCGCCGCGCCGAGGATGCCGGTCGCGCAGGCCTCGCCGGCCTTGTCGCCGGTCTTGCCCGGGCCCGACGTCTCGTTGCGGTTGATGCCGTGGGGCACCTGGGTGCCGGTGTAGAGCGAGCCGATCGGGTAACCGAAGCCACCGCAGCCGATGAGGATCATCGCCATCACGCCGCCCGCCGCCATCTTGACCAAGTTCTTCGTCGACATCTGGAGCCTCCCAGGAGGTTGTTGGTACTGCTTGGATTTCGTCTGAGTTCTCCGCAGCGCCAACCGCTCGCACGGATGCCTGAATCTTCGATTCGCACTCGTTCTGAGAGCGCGAATACACGACGACCACACCAGCGATCCGTCCGCGCGCTGCTGCGAAGTCGTCGCCGCAGCTACTCCGGTGGTGCCCCTGGGAATGGTGTCTTGGGTCGGGTCTGATCGAGTCGGAACCCGATCGTTACTCCTCGGATCAAATAATCCGGCCCGAACCAACGCCACAAGTATTCGGAGTGCGCTTTAATGTCCAGACGAATTTTCCCCATGCGAATCCCTACCCCGGCGCTCACTCCGGGCGTGAGGAGCTGCACGGAGGGCTCGGCGTGGATGATGTCGGCGGTGAGGACGCTGAGGCGCAACCGGATTTCGGGCTCGAAGGGACCGAGCGTCAGGCCGCCTCCGAGCTCCTGGTGGAAGATGCTCCACGAGAAGGACTTGTCGTCGATGACGCGGAGAAGCGTCTTCAGGTGCCCGGTCAGATAGAACGGTCCCCGGAACGACGGCGTGGTGTACGCGGTGCCGAGGGCGAGCTCGCCCGCGAGCGGCGCGCCCCGCTGGAAGTTCCGTCGCTGCGTGATCGGCGTCTCGTCCTGGACGCGCCGCGCCCAGATCGGACCGACGTCGAGCTGCCAGGAGATGATGGAGCGATGCTGGTCGAACAGCTTGACCGAGCGATGACTCAGCTTCGGCCTCACGCCGGACTCCGGCGACTGGCTCACCTCCGGCCTGCCCCATGACGGGCCGGACATCGCTCCGCCAGGTCCGCCGCCCCCGACGCCCATGTCCTGCGCGACGGCATCGCCTGCGGTGAAGGTGAACACGGCCGCGAACGCCGCGCCGATCGCGAGCGCTCCCCTCCCGATGGCGGTCATCGCGCGGCCACCGGCGTCTGCGCGTCCGGCTTCGGCGGCGCCGGAGCATCGGCCGGGAACGGCCCGAACATGTCCGCGGCGAGCTTGCGGACCGCCGCCTCGATGCGCGGATCGCCCGGCTCCGGCGGGTTCGGGTCGTCGTCGAACAAGTGTCCCGCGCGCGCAGCGAAGTTGCTGATCTCCGGCCGCACGTTGACCCCGCCGTTGCCGTCGAGCGTGAGGACGAAGCCGAGACGCTGGTCCATCGTGAACCGGCGATGCAGCTCGCGCTTCGCCTCGAAGTACGCCCACGCAGCCGAGCGCGTCGGGAATTGCCCGAGCGCGGCGACGTAACGTGCAGGGTCCGCGAAGCTCCCGGCCGGCAGCGCCTCGCCAGGTGGAACACCGAGCCACTTCATGCCCTCGATCACCGACGGGTTCGGGTTCGAAGGCTCGGGCGCGATGTGCGGTCCACCCGCGTGCTCGATCGCGAGGGCGACGAGCTCCGAGCAGAAAAGCTTCGAGTGGTCGTGGAAGTCGAAGTACGAGTCGAACTCGACGCCTTCCTTGAACTTCTGGCGTGCGTACGCCGCGATCTTCTCGCCGTCGGCGCCCTCGGGCGGGTCGTAGATCTCGGCGTGGAGGTTCGGCGCGACGTATTCGAACAGCCGCCGCCGGTACATCTTGCCGGTGACGTTGTCCATGAGCCGCCGCTTGAACGGGAGGGTCTTCACCTGCCCCGTGACGTCGTAGACCCACGGCTCGCCGTCCTCGACGCTGATGATCGCCGCGTGGGTGAACGCGTGGAACTTCTTCGGGATCAGGACGAAGACATAGCTCGTCGCGTCCGGTGACTCGGTCAGCACGAGCTGGCCCGACTTGATCGGCAAGCCGTTGAACGTCGGCTTGTGAGCCTCGTCCGTCTTCTTGTCGAGGACGCGGACCGGCGGGAGGCTCATCGTCCCACACGCCGCAACGCCGGCTGTGAGCAGGAAGAGCGCGACGCGTGCGAGCTTCACGAGGTACCTCCGTCCGAGCCCTTCGCCGTTGCCTCCGAAGAGGGCGCGCCACCGTCCACGACGATCCCCGTCGTCACACCGGTCGGGCTCGCTCCAGCGTCCGCAGCCGGCTCGTCCACGGCCCCGCCTGCGGCCTTCGCGACCGGCGGCTCGTCCACGGGCCGAGCCGAACCGTGCTGCCCGTGACGGTAGTTGGATCGGTCTGCGGCACCCGGGCCGGCGAACTCCGCGCGCACGCTGTCGGGCACGTCGACGCACGCTGCGACCGCGAGGATGAACACCGCGAGTAAGCTGCGCCGCATCGGCGGCGGGTTTACATCGAAAGTTCCATCGTTGGCTACCGTCTTTTCGACTAGAACGGGGGCAGATGGCAGAGCTCCGGAGCCGACGGCCGCGTTGCCTCGCGTCGAAGACCGTCCTGCCGAAGGCGGCACGGCTCCACCTCCTCGTCCTCTCCTTCTTCTCCTTCTTCTGCGCGTCCCTCCTCGGCGAGCGCGAAGCTCAGGCGCAGCTCCACTGGGACGCATCGGCTCAGCTCGGGGTCATGAAGCGGTTCGCGGCCGACCGCCCTGCCGGAACGGACGACGTCGGCTTCGGGCCGACGGGCCAGCTCACCGGGCACCTCGCCCTTCTCCCGCTCGTGCACGTCGGCGGCTACGTCGGGCACGACATCTCTCCCCTCCCCGGCGACGGAGCGGCGCGGAACATCACGTTCGGCGGCCTCCGCGCCAAGGGCATGATCCCGTGGGTTCGCGGCTCGGTGCACGCGTGGATCTTCGCGGGGTTCGGCTACGCGGGCGTCTATTCGCCGAGCTACGACACAGTTTTTTCGCTGCCCGACGCCGACGGCAACGTCACGCCTCGAGCGGTCCGCGTACAGGGGGCCGGCGGAAGGTTCTTCGAGGTGCCCTTCGGGCTCGGTGCATCGTACAAGCTTCGAAAGCCCTGGGAGCTGTGCGCGGAGCTCGGCGCGCGCATGGGGTTCGGCCACGACGGCAGCGTCTACGAGCGGCCCGGGCCGGAGGTGCGGGTCGTGGACGGCGGTGGCCCGCGGCAGAACGTGCTACCGGCTGGGCTCGATCGCTTCGCCCTCGGGTTGACCTTGGGGGTGATGATCGACCTGTAGCGATTCGGCCCACCGGACCGTCGGACGGTCAGGGCCTCTCGGCCCGAGACGAACCCCTCCGGTCCTCCCTCTCTCTTCCGGAGCGCCGACATGCTAGTTTACGATTCGCAATTCGCGGTTCGATTCTCCCTGCAACCTGTCCGGCGTGACTTTGCTGCCGCCCCCATGCGTACATGGCGGGCTTCTCATGTCCCCATGAGTACATGGGGTCCCCCCATGTCCCCATGAGCACGTGGGGTTCCTCTCCTCCTCCGATCATGCCCGATGGCAGGCCCTGCTGACGACAAGCCGAACGCGCCGACGGCGACCCCCAAGGGGCTCACCCCCAAGGGAAGCGTCCGGCCTCCTGCCAAGGGACCGAAGGCGCTGATCGGTTCCACGATCAGCGATCGCTACAAGATCGAGCGGCTTCTCGGCGAAGGCGGGATGGGCGCGGTCTACCAAGCTGAGCACACGCTCATGCGCAAGCGCATGGCGATCAAGGTGCTCCATCCGGAGATGACCCGCCTGCCGGAGGTCGTCGCGCGCTTCGAACGCGAAGCGATGGCGGCGGCGCACATCGATCATCCGCATGTCGTCACGGCGACCGACTTCGGCAAGCTCGAGGACGGCTCCTTCTTCCTCGCTCTGGAGTTCGTCGAAGGCAAGAGCCTGCGCGAGGTGATCGCGCTCGGGCGCCTCGAGCTCGGACGCGCGCTGCACATCGGTCGTCAGATCGCAGCGGCGCTCTCCCGTGCGCACGCACTCAAGATCGTCCATCGCGATCTGAAGCCGGAGAACGTCATGCTCGTCGAGCGTGACGGCGATCCGGACTTCGTGAAGGTGCTCGACTTCGGCATCGCGAAGGTCCAGATCGGCGAGCTCACCGCAGGCGACGTCAGCCAGGCGGGCCCGGGTCAACCGGTCCTCACCCAGGCCGGCATGGTCTACGGCACGCCGGAGTACATGGCGCCCGAGCAAGCGCTCGGACAGGCCGTCGACGCCCGCGCGGACCTCTACGCGCTGGGCTGCATCGTGTACGAGATGCTTTGCGGCGTGCGTCCTTTCGACGCCGAGAGCAAGGTCGCTCTCCTCGGCATGCAGGTCACGGCGCCGGTGCCTCCGATGGCGACGAAGGCGCCCGACGCCAACGTCCCGCCCGAGGTGGAGGCGCTGGTGAAGCACCTCCTCGCCAAAGAAGCCAGCGAGCGCCTCGGCGACGCGCGCGAGCTGATCGACGGCATCACGAACGTGATGGGTCAGCTCGTCGCCCAGGGAAGGATCGACGCCGGCTACGCGCCGCCGCCGTCTCGCCTCGGCACGAACCCCGCCATCATCAGCGGCTTCGGACCGGCGCCCGATCTCGCGACGTCCAACGTCGCGCCCGGTCTGCCCTCGGCTCCGAAGACGAGCATCGAAGGCCTGCTCGCGGGGAAGGCGTGGATGATCGCTGCCGGCGGAGGTCTGCTCGGCATCTTCGTGCTCGTGATCACGATCGTCGTCGTCCTCAGGGGTCGCGATCCGGCGACCGACGGCGATGGTGGCGCGGTCGCGACGGGCCACGACGCGGGCGCGACGGTGATCGTTCCGCCCACGCCGATCGACCAGAAGATCAAGGACGCGATCGCCAAGATCAACGCAGGCGACTACGGCTCCGGCGTGCAGGCGCTCGAGGAGCTCGGCCCGGACGCGCAGGGTCGCGAAGACGTCCATCGTGCGCTCTTCAAGGCGTACGACAAGCAGGACAAGCCGAAAGAGGCGATGCGCGAGGTCGGGCTCGTGATGAAGGCGAGCCCCACCATCGACCTCACCACCTCGGAGAACATCCCGTTCCGCGAGGCCGTCCGGAACACGGCGCTCCTCGAGGGCCAGCCCGGCACGAACAAGGGCGCGATCGACGATGCATGGGCGCTCCTGACCGGTCGCCTCGGCCCGATCGGCTTCGACGACCTCTATGACATCGCCTACGGCAGGTCGGGCCTCACGCCGGGCTACCAGAAGGCGCGCGAACGGGCGCAGCGCGAGATCGTGAAGTCGGACCGCTCGAAGATGAGCCCCGCTCTCGCGGTCACGGTCGATCTCCACGCCGCGGGATTCAACTGCGGCGCGATCAAGCCGCTACTCGAACGCGCCGGCTCGCAGGGCGACGAGCGCACGCTGAACGTGCTCAAGCCGCTCACGACGCCTCGCCTCCACGGCCAATGGCGCAAGGTGGACTCGCTCGGCTGCATCCACGAGG
Source organism: Pseudomonadota bacterium (assembly GCA_023423895.1). Classification (GTDB taxonomy): domain Bacteria; phylum Myxococcota_A; class Polyangia; order Polyangiales; family Polyangiaceae; genus Labilithrix. The sequence goes on along the minus strand of JAFAER010000021.1, from coordinate 150,640 downwards.
GCTCGCTCAACAAAGCGATTGCTGAGCTCGAGTCGCGCCTGAAGAGGAAGTAGCGCGCACGTCCGCGAGACGTAGCGGCATTCGGTCGCCTCTGCGATCATCGGCCACGATGAGCACGGGCGAAGCCGTCTACGAGATGCTGTGGGACTGCAAGTACTGCGGTCAGAAGAAACTGCTCGGGATCACGCATCGTTTCTGCGCGAACTGCGGCGCACCCCAGGATCCGCAGTCTCGCTACTTCCCACCGGACCACGAGAAAATCCCGGTCAACGATCACCCGTACGTCGGCGCGGACGTGACATGCCCCGCATGCCGGCAGCCGATGTCGCGCGCAGCGAAGTGCTGCACGAACTGCGGGAGCCCGATCGACAAGGGCGCGGAGGTCGCGCGGAAGGCCGACGTCGTCGTGCCTCCGCCGGGTGGAGCGTTCGCACCGGCACACGGCGCCGTCGCGTTCCACGGAGCGGGGCAGCGGCAAGCGCCCGCGAAGACGTCGCTGACGTGGCTCTGGCTTCTCCTCGGCGGTATCGCGCTCGCGATCCTCTTCGTCGTCATCGGGCTCACGGTCTGGAAGCGCGATGGAGTCTTCGAAGTGAGCGGACACACGTGGGAGCGGTCGATCACGATCGAGCGCTACGAGGCCGTGCGAAAGCGCTTGTGGTGCGATGATGCACCTGCCGGCGCGCGCGTGCTCTCACGCGAGAAGGAGCAGCGCGGCACGAAGAAGGAGCCGGACGGCGAGGTCTGCGGGACGCGCAAACAGGACCTCGGCAACGGCTCGTACAAAGAGGTCAAGGAGTGCACGCCCAAGCACAAGGACGTGCCCGTCATGGCCGACAAGTGCGAGGTCGAAATCACGGAGTGGCGACCGCTTCGCAAGCTCTCCGAAAAAGGCGAGAGCCTCGCCGAGACGCCGCGGTGGCCTGCGTCGAGCGGCGGCCGCGTCGGCACGTGCATCGGATGCGAGCGCGAAGGCCCTCGGGCGGAGCGCTACACGGTGGAGCTGCTCGACACGAAGACGAAGAAGCCGGCGTCGTGCGATCTTCCGCAGGAGCGCTGGTCGACGTTCGCGAAGGGTTCGAAGTGGAAGGGCGAGGTCCGCGTGGTGACGGGCACCGTCGACTGCGACGAGCTCCAGAGCGTGAAGTAGACGCCCCGCCCGCGACGGCTCAGAGGCCGAAGCGGGCCTTGTCCTTCGCCACGAACTCGACGTAGGCCTCGCTCGGCAGGCGCTCCTCGATCTCGCCCTTGGCGATCGCCTCTTCGAGCAGCTTCTTGATCTCGCCGATCTTGCGCGACGGCGGGATCCCGAACGTCTTCATGACCTCATCGCCGACGCCCGAAGGCAGCGGCGGGAGCTTCGCGTCTTCGGCCGCGAGCTGGCGGATGCGTCCCGCGAGCTCCTCGATCTGATTGAGCCCCTTACGCTTCTTCTCCGGGCGCTTCGTCGTGATGTCCGCGCGCGCGAGGCAGAGCAAATCGTCGAGGTGCGCCCCGAGCTCACGCGCGAAGCGACGAACGGCGCTGTCCGTCCAGCTCGGGTCGTACTGGTTCGCGCGCAGGTGATGGAGGATGAGGAAGCGCACCGTCTCGCGCAGAGACGGCTCCGGCGAGAACATGCCGAGGCGCCTCTCGAGCTTGTCGAACATGCGCGTGCCGACCTCGGCGTGTCCGAGGAAGTGGACCTTGCCGTGCGGATCGATCGAGCGCGTCTTCACCTTGCCGATGTCGTGGAAGAGCGACGCCCAGCGGACCTCGAGACGAGGCACGGCCTGACGCACGACCTGCTTCGTGTGCTTCCAGACATCCTTGTGGCGCCACTCGCCGTCGCCGAACCCGACCATCGCATGGACCTCGGGGAAGACGACGCGAAGGACACCGGCGTCGAGGAGGACGTCGAGGCCGAGCTCCGGATCCTCGCCCATCACGACGCGATCGAGCTTCGTGCGCACGTCGCGCGGGTACGCTTGGAGCGCGGCCCGGACGTCCTCGATCGGAAGCGATTGCACCATCTGGACGAGGCGCCCCCGTTCGGCCGAAACGGCCGCGAGCTCGATCGCGTCCATCACGCGATCGGCATTGCCCATGTTCTGGGCACCAGCAGGACTAGAGGGCATCTGGGACATCGGTGGACTTCGGCGAGCGTGAAGCGTGAAGCCTGAAGCGCGCAGCGTGGGTTGTGAAGGGTCGGGCTCATTAGCATGAGGCCACGCCGGCCGAAAAGCGCGCGCACCTTTCGGCACAGCTCAGGCTCGCCGTTGGCGCCTTGCCCAGTGCTTCTCGCCCGTAGCCATAGCGCCGACCGACGCCCATCCGAGCACGGGATGCCGAAAAAAGCCTGTCACGGTCGAGCGCGGCCCGTCGATGACGACTTCGACGGCGCCGCGCGATCGAGGGCGGCAACGAGCGTCCGTTGAGACGGAAAGGTTGCGCTTGTCGGTGTCGACATCGAAAACGGCAGGGCTAACGTGGGACCTCTCCTCGAGACCCCATGATGAAAATGCGGAACCTGCTCGCACCGTCGGCGCTCCTGCTTGCCATCGTGGCGTGCAGCGGCGCCAGCAGCACGGAGCTGTTCGGCCCGGCGGGGAGCTCGCAGTCCGGAACCGAGCCAGGCGCCGACGACGACGGCTCGTCTGGAACGTCGCCGAGCGGCTCGAGTGGAAGCAGCGGCTCGAGTGGAAGCAGCGGCAACTCGAGCTCTGGCTCGACTGGCTCGAGTGGCTCGACCTCGAGCGGCGGTTCGAGCGGGAGCTCCGGCGGCGAGCCGAAAGATGCAGGCAAGGACGCGCCTCCTCCGACGAGCGCCGGTACGATTCATTGCGCCAGCTCCGCGCCTCGTCCGAATGGCCCGAATGGAGCGAAGACGTCCTGCACGGCCGGAGCGGAGAACTGTTGCCGCTCGTGGTTCGGTCAGGGCCAACCCACCTACACATGCGAGCCGAAAGGCCTCGTCGAATGTGCGGGTGCAACCAAGATCGCGTGCGACGACCGGGCAGACTGCCCGACCGGACAGGTCTGCTGCGGGTTGCTCGGCCAGAGCACGGGGTACAGGTCCGTCGAGTGCCGGACGCAGTGCAACAACATCGGCGGGCTCCGCGCCGTTCGCTTCTGCGATCCGAACGCGGCCGTCGACGAGTGTGCGCCGCTCGGGCTGGAGTGCATTCCGAGCCAGTCGCTGCCTGGCTACAACGTCTGCGGCGACTGACGCGGACCCCACACGACGCGTCCGCATCCCCGTCCGCATCCCCCTCCGCATCCCCCTCCGCATCCCCCTTTACAGCAAGGAGGACGACGTGAGGCAGCGAGCGCCGCGCGCGCTCCGGAGGCTCGAGTGGCGTCTCGTCCTCGCGATGTCTCTCGCTGCCGGCTGTAGCACGCGCATCGCCACGCCCCCGGGTGGCGCATCGCGCGATGCCGACGGCGGCACGGCGGCAACGACGCTCGCAGATGGCGCGAGCACGAGCGCCGTCACGACGGACGACGCCAGCACCTCGACGGCGCTCGTCCAGCAGATCGATCCCGACGGCAACGACGACGACGAAGATCCCGGCGCCGGAAAGATCCCAAGAGCTGCGCACTGGGAGAAGGTCGGCACGCCTCCGCTCGCGCTCACGCGGATCTGCGATCTGACTCCCTTCGGCGGCTCGCTCTATGCCGCGCACGCGCATCAGCCCCTCGGGACGGATGGCGCAACCATCACGCGCTACACACCGGAGGACGAGAAGCGGCCGTTCCGCGTCGCCTTCGACTGGAACCGCCCGGGCGAGCCCGTGAAGGGCGGTGGCGCCGGACAGGGCTTCGTCCGCGTGCACGCGATCGGAGGAAGGCTCTTCGTACCCGATGCCGATCCGCCGTACGGAGGTCTCGGCGTCGTCGACTGGGGCACCGAGGGGTACGTCTTCGTCTCGGACGATAAGGGCGTCTTCGCTCCGCCGCGCGCGCCACACTTCAAGCCGCCGGCGTTCCCGGAGCTGCGCGCCGATGCCGGCGTGCGTGCCGGAGCGGGAGTGTTGCCTCGCGCGTATCACGTCCTCGACGTCATTCGCTTTCGCGGTGCGCTCTACGCGTCGACCGGATCCGTCCCGCCGAAGGAGCGTGCCTGGAGCGGACCGTCGCCCGGCGCGCTGCATCGTGCGAGCGAGGACGGTGCACGATGGACCTACGAGGTCGACTACCCGTACCCGTACAAGAACGGCGTGTGGCGGCTCACGTACCTCGTGCGCTTCAAGGATCGCCTCTATGCGGGCATCCAGGACTTCGACGGGCGCGATCCGAACGACTTCGTGATCTTCGCGCCGGCCCGCTCGAACGATGACGCCGGAGCGCCGACCGTTCTCCGACGAGAAGACGCGCGGCCGACGCGCATCACCCGCAGCGGGGCGTCGGGAACGCTTCGCTGGTGGGCCGACACACGCGCGAAGCCCGCCCGCCTGTACTGGCTCGCCTGGACCCGCGACGGCATCGCACTGCGCGTGACGATCGACGGCGACCGGTGGGCGGCGATCCCCTTCCCGGACGATGCGGGGCCGCCGACCGACGTCACGCGTTTCCGCGACGGCGTCGTCGCGCTCACGCCACGTGGGCTCTACCGGCTCGACGGACCTGCGATCGACGGACCGGCGGACATCGCGGACATGGACGGCGTCGCAGACGCGAAGGCGACGCTGATCGCGCCGGTCGACGACCCGAACGCGAGCGACGCCGGGCCGCTGCCGAAGAAGAAGCGGAAGTCGCCCTTCGAGGTGAGCGACTTCTTCTGCACGGCTCCGCTCGCGGTCATGAACGACGTGCTCTACGCCGGAGGGCAGAGGGGCGGGACGCTGTATCGGCTCGTGGAATGACGCCCCTGCGCTCGTGATCGCTCGCGCTCCGACGAAACAATTCGACACACGTCATCAATGCGAACACGCACGCCGTGCTGCACACTGGAGGCCGGACGCATTCGACCGACCCGGAGAGAACCCATGAAGAAGACAGGCCGTCGCGACATGCTCCTGAGCCGGCGAGAAGCCACGAGGACGCTGTTTCTCTCGATCGGCGGCGCCGCGCTGTTCGCGTGCAGCGGCGGAAGCTCGACGGACGCGGCGAACGAAAGCGCGGGCGGAGACGGCGGCACCGGAAAGGGAAGCGGGACCGGTACGAACACCGGCGATGGCTCCGGGGCCTCCAGCGAATGGGCGAGCGGCGGGACGAAGTCGATGACCGCGAAGGACTCCTACCCCGATCCGTTCGCGACGCCGGCAGCGGCCTGTGTGCTCGCGACCGCTGCGACGGAAGGTCCGTGCACCGAAGCAGCCGACCAGGTCCGGCAGGACATCAGCGAGGGCTACACGGGCATTCCGGTGCGTCTCGCGCTCCGCGTCGTCGACAGCGCGTGCAAGCCGATCGCCGGCGCGAAGGTGAAGGTCTGGCACACGCAGATCACCGGCAGCTACTCCGGAGACACACCCAACAAACGCATGTGCCTGAAGGACCAGGCGGACGCGTCGAAGCACTACTTCCGCGGCGCCCAGACGACGGACGACAGCGGCCGCGTCGCCTTCGACACGTGTTTCCCCGGTTGGTACCCCGGACGAGCGATCCACATTCACTTCACCGTGTCGCTCGACGGACGCTCGTTCACGTCGCAGCTCGTCTTCGACGACGATCTCGTGAAGGAGATCTTCGCGAGCCATCCGGAGTACTTGCCCTTCGGACAGCCCGACACGACGAACGCGACGGACAACATCGTCGGCCGCGGCGATCTCGCCAGCTACACGCTCACCACGGCGCGGATGAGCGACGGCGCCATGCTGGCGTCGAAGGACCTCGTCGTCGACGTCTGATACGCCCACGACGAGCGCGTTGACGGATGGGCGGGGCGGGGCGAGCGGGGCGGTGATCGTGCCGCCCCAAGATCATCGCTCCGTCAGGGCGTGATGTCCTGACGCGTCCGCGGCGCGAGCTGGTTTCCGTTGAAGTAGTCGAGCACGCCGGTGAGGCTGGTCAGCACGGCTCCGCTGGCGAACGTGTTGCCGTTGAACGCCGCCGTGCCTGCGATGTAGTTGGTCACCTTCATCGTGGAGCCCTGGAGCCCGAAACGCGTCGGCGGCGAGCCCGAGGTCGTGTCGGCACCGCTCGAGGTCGCTCCGGGGATGTTCACGAGCATGAAGCGGTACTTCAGCTCGTCGGCTCCGCCCGGCTGGACGCCCGCGAGGGTCACCGACTTGACGAGCGACGCGCCCGAGCACTGCGCCGCGTTCGCCTGCACCACGGTGAAGGCCTTGATGTCGGTCAGCTCGAACGCTCCTTGGAACGTGGTCGTCTTGCCTTCGATCGTGATCAGAGCACCGGGGCTGACCGAGGGAAACGCGATGCTGTTTCCGCCGCCGAAGAACACGAAGAGCCCACCGCTCTTCGTCGCGGCGGGGGTCCACGTCGGATCCTGGATCCAGATGCGCGTCGGCGACCTGACGGCCGTCACGCAGACGCTCTCGATTTTCGCCTCGACGTCGTCACCGAGGGTCCAGAGCTCCTCGATCTTCTTCGTCTGCACGGGGCAGCCGCTCGCGCCCGCCTCGGCCGGGCAAGGATCACACGCGTCGCCGAACCCGTCCTTGTCGCCGTCCTCCTGTCCAGGATTGGCGTTGTCCGGACAGTTGTCCTTCGAGTTCTCGACGCCGTCGCCGTCGCGATCGGGCTTGACTGATGCGGGCGGCGTGCACGTCGTCTTGTCCTTGTCGAGCGGGCACGGATCACACGCGTCGCCGAGGTCGTCGCCGTCGGTGTTCTCCTGCTTTCCGTTGTCGAGCGGACGAGCGGGATTGAAGACCGTGGGGCAGTTGTCCTGCGCGTTCGGAATGCCGTCGCCGTCGGTGTCGTCCGCCGAAGACATGCCGGCGAACGCGGTCGACTGATTGACCTTGTCGGTATCGAGCGTGCGCGCCGGGACGCAGGTCGGCTCGTCGGGCGGGGTCGATCCGCAGCTTGCGAGCGCGTAGAGGTTCGGGAGCTTGCCGATCGTCGACCAGCTCTTGCCGGTGTCGCGGGTGAGGCAGACGCGCTTCGTCGCGCCGCAGACATCGAGCTCGTCGCAGCCCTCTTCCAGGCCGGCGACGACGGAGCTCGCGCCGACGAGCACCTTGCCGCTGCGGAGCACGAGCGCGATGTCCTTCTCGCTCGCGGCGATGACCGCGCGATACTGCGAGCGCCCGCGCTTGGCGAAGATCGCGATGTCCGCGGTCTTGCCGGCAGCGAGCTCGCCCGTCACGGCGTCGAAGCCGAGCGCCTGCGCCGAGCCCTTCGTCGCCATCAACCAGATCTTCTGATCGCTGAAGTAGCCGCCGAGGTTGTTCTGGTTGAACTGGTCGACGCAAGCGAGCTCGCGGAGCATGTTCATCGAGCCGCTCGGGAGCCAGTCGGTGCCGAGGCCGATCGGCACGCCGAGCTTGTCGAACTCCGTCACGCGCGCGGTCTCGCCGTAGAGGCTGATGTTCGAACGCGGCGACCAGACGAGCTTGGCGCCCTTGGCGGCCATCGTGGCGATGTCCGCTCCCGTGAGGCCGACGCCGTGGATGATCGCGGTACGCTCGTCAATGTAGTTCTTGCCCTTCGCGACCTTGTCGGTGAGGCAGAGGAACTCGTTGCGCGCATCGACGTCGATGCCTTCGGACACGTGCGGGATCCAGGGCAGGCCGGCCGCGGGCGGCGCCTTGAACTGGTACTTGCTGCAGTCCGGGTTGTCCGGGTTGTCCTTGACCTGGATCGAGCTGCCGATCGGGAACGTCTCGTACTTCGCGTACGGCTGCTCGGCCGGGAAGAAGTTCTTCTTGTCGTCGTCGGCGAGGCGAAGGAACTTCGCAGCGCTCGTCGAAGCGAACGTCATCACGGCGCCGCCGAGCGCCATGCGGACGTCGCCGTAGATCTTCTGGTCCGCGGTGGCCTGACCACCGGGCTCGTTGATCTTCGGATCGAGCGAGTTGCCGGCCGGGCGCCAGTCGTTGCGGTGCTCGAAGCGGAGCTGCGCCACATCCTGCGGACCGGTGTACTTGCCGCCGGCCTTCTTCACGTAGTGCTCGTTCGGGACGGCCGGCTCTCCGTTCACCCAGCCGCCGTGATCGTGGGCGTTGATGAGCCCCGGCGAGATGACCGCCTCCGGGCAGAGGACCTTCGTTGCGGTCTCCGCCTTCGCGGCGCAGTCACAGCCGACGCAGGTGATCATCCCCGTGTCGTCGACGAGGACCTGGCCGTTGGCGATGACCTTCCCAGGCTGGAGGACCTCGCCGACGTAGAGCACGCTACCTCCGGACCCCTTCTGGACGGCGCAGACCTCGTCTTCGCCAGGCGTGGTCTCCGGAGCGATCGGCTCGCACGTTTCGGTGGCGACGGGGTCGTCGCCCGGATCGCCTCCCGTCGCGTCTTCCTCGCCCGCTCCACCGTCGTCGCCAGGGCGCGGGAAGCCGTCGTTGACGTTGTCCGCGCACGCGGCGAAGGCCAGCGCAGCGAAGGCGAAGAGCGATGTGACGAGGGAATTACGTACAATCATGATGAGTTCCCGAGAGGGTCGCGCACTATAGCTGCGGGCGTCGGGTGTGCACGTGCCAACCCGGTAACTCCGGGGGTTCTGAAGGTCTCGTCTCGGTCTCAAATTCCGGCGCGCGAGATGGTGCCAACAGCGTGACGCTCGGACTGGATCACCGGTCGGTCGTCGGGCTCGTCGTAGGGCTTGCATCGCGCGTTTCGACACGAACGCCCGGGTCGCTCGCTCGCTCGCGTGCAGATGCACGCATCTTCCTAAGAGCCAGGCATCCGTCCAGGCATCAGGCATCATCCATCCAGGCGCGCAGGCATGCAGGCATCGCCTCGGCGGCCCATGGCGTGCGGGCGTGCGGGCGTCCGCGCGAGCATCGTGCCCGGCGTGTCGGTTAACGCCTCGGGATCACTCCAATCTGTCGGGGGAGGCGCCCGGGACGACGCCACGAGAGCCGAGCTGTTTCTCTACGGATTTGCTTGCGTTACGTGCCGCAGCTCCTAAACACCAGGCGGTGGCGAATCCCAACGAGCGCATCCGGCAACGACTCGCCGACGAGATCGGTCGGCTCGACAAGCAGGCGCCGTTTGCGGTCGCGCTTCTGTATCCCTCTCCTTACGCCGCAGCGATGAGCTCGCTCGGGTACCAGCGCATCTACCGGGCGATCAACGAGACGTCCGGGCTCGCGGCCGAGCGCGTCGTCCTCGATGACGAAGCCGAGGGCAAGCTCGCGCTCCAGACGCGACCGATCAGCTACGAGTCACGCCGCGGCCTCGACGAATATCCGATCGTCGCGGCGAGCATCGCGTACGAGGGCGAGATCGCCGGCTTCCTGCGGATGCTCGATGCCGCTGGCATCCCTCCCCTGCGTGAAGAGCGCGACGAGCGCCATCCGTTCGTGATCGCCGGCGGGCCTCTCACCTTCTCGAACCCGCTGCCGCTCGCGCCCTTCTGCGACGCCATCGTCGTCGGCGAGGCCGAGGTGCTCGTCGTCGACGTCATTCGAACGATCGAGGGCGCGTCGAGCCGCTCGGACGCCATCGACGCGCTCGCGAAGATCGAGCACGTCTTCGTGCCGGCTCATCACGGAGAGATCCTTCCGGTCGTCGCGAAGGCCCCCGTCGAGCTGCTGCCGGCATGGGCGCCCATCCGCACGCCGCACACGGTGCTCTCCAACATGTTCCTGGTGGAGACCGAGCGCGGGTGCTCGCGCCGGTGCACGTACTGCGTGATGCGTCGCTCGACGAACGGCGGCATGCGGCTCGTCCCGATGGAGCGCATCCTCGAGCTCGTCCCGGAGGATGCGAAGCGCGTGGGCCTCGTCGGCGCCGCCGTCAGCGATCATCCGAAGATCGTCCCGCTCATCAACGCGCTCGCCGATCGCGGGTGTGAGGTCGGCCTCTCGTCGCTACGACCCGATCGCCTGACCGACGACTTCGTCGCCGCGCTCCGGCGCGCGGGCCAGGGCGTCCTCACGACGGCCATGGACGGACCGAGCGAGAAGATGCGCGAGCTGCTCGAGCGCAAGGCGAAGGAGAAGCACCTCATCCGCTGCGCCGAGCTCACGAGGCGTCACGGGATGGACCGCCTCAAGCTCTACCTCATGATCGGTCTCCCCGGCGAGACGGACGAGGACATCGACGAGTGCGTGCGCTTCACGACGGAGCTGACGAAGATCGCGCCCGTCGCGCTCGGCATCGCGCCCTTCTGCGCGAAGCGGAACACGCCGCTCGACGGCCAGCCGTTCGCGGGCATCGAGGTCGTCGAGAGCCGTCTCGAGCGCCTTCGCCGCGGCCTCCGTGGTCGCGCCGACGTCCGTTCGACGAGCGCGAAGTGGGCATGGGTCGAATACATCCTCGCGCAGGGCGGCGCTGCCGAAGGACTCGCGACCCTCGAAGCGGCGCGGGACGGTGGGAACTTCGCTGCCTATCGACGCGCGTTCACGAAGATCGGCGCTGGTGACGGCAAGAAGCCGTCGGCGGCCGGCCCGCGGCGGCGCAGCCTCGCGATCGCGCAGATCTGACGTCGGCAGCGCCGTGCGCTGTCCGAGAGTGGGAGCATCCGCCACCGAACGTTCGCGCACGCCGTGCCTTCGGTGACCGATTCGTGCGGTTCGTTACGACGTTGATCATGTCGGGCGTTCGCGATCCGACGGATCGCCCGAGAAATGCGCGTGGCACGGCCAGTGCTACTCGTTCGGGAACGTCACGGAGGGCCGTGTGAGCCGTTCATTTCGTTTCGGTCGCTGCGAGAAGGCGACGCCCACTCCGCGCGAAGTGCCTCTCTCGGGGGTTTCGTGAATATCCCCGCGCGCATTGCACCCCCACGCGAGAGCGTGACGCAAACCGTGGATGACGGCGGACAGTTCGTCGGCTTCGACCACGCCGTCACTGGGCCTCGCCCGGGTGTGCTCGTCGTTCGTACCCGCGACGAATACGTTGAGCCAACTCTTTCCCATGCTGCACGCCGGCTGCGCACGGCGGGGCGTCGGGTCGTCGAGGGCGCGCTCCGTTCGAGCAACATCTCGGTCTTTCGCGAGGCCGCGACCCAGCTCGGTCTAGGAGCGCTCGCGTGTGATGCGCGGAGTTACGCGAGCGCGCTCGGCCAGTGCCGCGTCGCGATCGTCGCGCCGCTGCCACGAGAAGGCAGCTGGGACGACGCGGTGGCGCGCGAGCTGGGCGCCGTCTCCGAGATCGTCCTCGTGCTGGTCACGACGTCGGCACCGCCAGCGTGGGTCGATCGCTTCATCGAGATCACGAGCGAGCTCACGCTCGACGAGAAGCGGCTCTGGATGGACGCCGTGACTCGAGACAGCGAAGCGCTGCTCCGACATCGCGGCCTCCACGGCCTCGAGTCCTGGTGGCGTCAGGCCCGCCGCGACGGCGGACCTTGGAAGCCCGCGGGTTCGGCGTCGAGCGCGTCACAGCCTCTGTCGGCGACGCCCCCGGAGCTGGCGATCGTACTGGCACTCGCCCGGCGATCGATCCCGTTGTCCGCTCTCCAGCGCTCGCCGGCCGACGCTGCGCGCGTCCACGAGCTGGTGGACGCCGGCATCGCCGTGGAGCGTGGCAGCGCCCTCGTCCTCGATGAGTCCGTCGATGGCGTTGCGCTCGAGTCGGCGGCGACCACGGAGCTTCGAACACGGACCGCCGGACTTCTCCAAGACGAGAGCTTCGCGCTCGATCCGTGGGCCTGTGCCCGCGCCGCCGAGCTGCTTGTCACCGACAGGCCGCTCGAGGCCGACGCCGCGATCGACCGGGCAGCTCGCTACGCGCGTGATGCACGGATCACGAGCGAGCTAGCCGAGCACTGGCGGGCGGCCATCGCGAGCGTCGGGGGCGAGATCGGGACCGAGCTCCGCCTCCGCGCCGCCCAACGAGCGCTCGCGGCCGGCAAGCCGCTCGATGCCCTTCGATGGTGTGACGGCATCGTTGATGCGGGTGGTCAGCGCGGACGGGTCCAGCTCACCATTTCGCGGGCGCACGTGCAGCTTGGCGACCTCGTGAGCGCGAGGCTCGTCCTCGACCAACTTGCACGAGATGAGGACGACCACGACGTTCAGGCATGGATCGCCGTCGAGCGGGGCGAGATCGGGTATCTCACGGGCGATCACGAGATCGTCCGAAGTGAGGCTGAGACGGCACTACGTCTGACCAACGACCCGAAGACGAGGCTCGCGGCCCGATGCATCCTCGGAAAACTCCTCCTCTCGCGAGGGGAGTGGGACGCCGCCGACAGCCATTTTGCGGCCGACGCCATCGCTGCACAGAATGCCGGTGACACGACGGCCGACCTCCGTGCTCGCCTCAATCGCGCGATCGCGCTGGGGTCCAAAGGATTCCTCGACGAGGCTCGGCAGACGCTCGCCCGAGTGCTCGCCGACGCCGAACGCCACGGTGAGCATCGCGCGGCAGCGCTCGCTGGATCGAACCTTGGCTACGTCGCCTTCCGGCAGCGCGACTTCATGGGCGCGCTCCGTTACTGGGAGGAGCGACTGAGCCACTGCGACTCTCTCGGCGGACGTGCATCGGCGGCGCTCCCCATCGCCAATCTCGCCGAACTTCGGCTGATGCTCGGTCTGGTGGACAGCGCAGAGCACGCGCTGCGCTTCGGCCGGAGGATCATGGCCGGCAACCTCACTCCAGCACGCGCCGCACATCTCGAGCGCGTTGCTGCGGAGGTGGCGCTGGCGCGCGGAGCAACGGACGCCGCCGAACGGGAAGTGCACAACTCGCTCGTGCACGCCCGTGCGTCGGGTGAAGTGCAGTACATCGGCGATGCGGCCATCGTCGCAGCGAAGATCGCGCTCGCCGAAGGCAACCTACGTCGGATGGACGAGTGGCTGCAGACGGCGTCGGAGAATGCTCGCACGCCGCGCGCCATCGCCGACATTGCATATCTCCGTGCAATGCAGCTCCGAGGGCTTGGTCGCCCGGCTCGCGCGTCGGCGCTGCGCGCGCTGGAGCTCGCACGAGAGGCCGATGAGTACGAACTGATCGTGCAGGTGCACGTCCTCGTTGCGACGGCCGCACGGGACGAAGGCGATCTGGAGCTGGCGAAGGCGCACGTAGGGCGTGCAATCGAGCTCCGCGACCGGGTCGCGTCCACCCTCAGCCCGGACGTGTGCGCCTCGCTGCTCGCAAGGCCGGAGATGACGGCGCTGGCGGAGCTCGCTGCGTCGCTGGTCGACGATCGCGCGGAGTCGAACGTCGCACCGCCCCCGTCGGGGCCGGTCTCTCGCTCGGCTCCCACCGCGAATGCGAAAGATCGGCTGCTCGTGGGGAATGACGCGAGGATGAGCGCTCTCCATGCCGCCATTCGCAAAGCAGCGCTGTCGGAGAGCACGACCCTCATCCACGGCGAGAGCGGCACCGGCAAGGAGCTGGTAGCCCGAGCGCTGCATCTCGCCAGTCCTCGCTCGTCGGGGCCGCTGGTCGTCGTCAACTGCGCCGCGCTCGTCGAGACGTTGCTCCTCTCCGAGCTGTTCGGTCACGAGCGCGGCGCGTTCACCGGCGCGACGGGTCGACGCCGCGGACGTTTCGAGCTGGCTGACGGAGGGACGTTGTTCCTCGACGAGATCGGCGACATCTCTCCGCGTACGCAGGTTGCGCTGCTCCGCGTCCTCCAGGACAAGACCTTCGAGCGCGTCGGCGGTACGACGACGCTCACGAGCAACGTGCGCGTGATCTGCGCCACGCATCGCGACCTGCAGAAGATGGTCCAGCGGGGTGAGTTCCGCGAAGACCTGTACTACCGAATCCGCGGAATCACTCTCGAGGTGCCGCCTCTTCGCGCACGCGCGGGAGACATTCCGCAGCTCGCGGACCATCTCCTCGAGCGCATCGCTGCCGAGCATGGCACGGCGCCGAAACGCCTCACGAGCGAGGCACTCGCGCGACTTCAGGACCACTCGTGGCCCGGCAACGTGCGTGAGCTGGAGAACGTCCTGCGGGCCGCGACCGTCTTCGCAGACGGTCCGATGATCCAGACAGCCGACCTGGTGGAGCTCGATCGGAGGAGTGAGAGCGCGATGACCGGACCGGGGAGCGAATCGTCGCACCCGGCAGACACGCTCTCTCACAGCGGGCCGATGAGCGAGCCAGCGACGTCCTCTCCGTCGGTGGCAGCGTACGAGCACGTCCGATCGAGTCGAATGTCGCTGCACGATCTGAAGCGCCAGATCGAACGTGAGTGCGTGACGCGCGCGCTCCGCGACTCGAACGGCAACATCACGCGCGCTGCCGAACTGCTCGGCATGAAACGTCCCCGCGTCTCGCAGCTTGTCAAACAGTACGGTCTCTCGCACTCTGGCGGAGCCCTGGAGGAAGAAGAATGATCCACGTCTGGCGTTCGTTCCTTGGTGCACTAGCGATCGTGACGATCTCCGGATGCGCGGTCGGCACCGCCACTCAGGACGAGATCGGAGCGGACGAGGACCACGACTCCACGTCGGCTCCGGGCTCCTCGTCGCCGGACGACCTGCCTCACGTCTCGTCCGTCGAGGCGAGAGCCGGCCTCGTTCCCGTGCCATCTCATGCCGAGCCTGCCAGGGTGAACTCCGGTGAAACCAAGGGGCCCTACCCCGAGCCCTGGTCTTCGAAGCCCGACTGACAGCGCCGGCCGCACACGACCGCGCTGGGCTGTCGCGCCGACTCCATCACCGGCGAAGCTTCCCCCGGCGCGGTGCGAAACGTACGCTGTCGTCATGACGTCACGGGGCACGAGCGCGGCCGCGAGCTGGTCGAGGCGTGTGGTTGCGCTCTCCGTGGTGGCGCTGGCCTGGGCGCCGCGCGTCGCGCTCCCGGTCGCCGCACCGGCGCTCGTGACCGGCTGCAACTGCCCCGACCGCGGGTCGGCGGTCGTCCTCGACGCGACGGCGGTCGAGCGCCAGCCCCAGATCGTCGTCTCCGGCGAAGCCTGCAACGCCAAGAGCGTCGAGTGCATGCATCGCGACGCGCAGGATCGATGCGACACGTTCTGGATCGTGCCGACGGACGAGGGCCGCTGTAGCTTCTCGGCTCGCTTCCCCGACGGCTCCGCGCTGGAGCACGAGATCGACTACGTCGTCGACGACGAGTACCCGTGCCGCGGGAACATCCGCGCGCGAGGGCCCGACGTGACGAGGCTCGGCTTCGGCCCGTGACGTGCGCAAATGACGCGCGCGCACGTGACGCGCACGCCTGCCGCTGCGCCATCGCCCCGCCTTGCCGGCTCGAGTGCGGCGGGATAGACCGAGCGCATGGAAACGAACAAGCTCTATCGAGGTCGTCTCATCGATCACCTTCAGATCGTCGTTCGTGATCTGCCGGCATCCAAGCGCTTCTACGGCGCCGTCTTCGAGGTGCTCGGCATTCCGATGCAGGAAGGCCCGGACTTCTTCTGGGCCGACGAGCTGTTCGTATCGAACGCAGCTTCGAAGGCGTCCGCCGGTCGCGTGACCGGTCCGTCCCACTTCGCGTTCCAGGCCAAGGACCGCGCGATGGTCGATCGCGTCTACGCCGCCGCGCTCGCCGCGGGCGGCCAGGACAACGGCAAACCCGGCGAGCGCCCGTACCATCCCGGCTATTACGCCGCGTTCGTCACGGATCCCGACGGCAACAACGTCGAGGTCGTGTATCACGGCCCCGCCAAGCAGTCGGCCGAGGCGATCGAGATCACCTTCTGATGAAGCGTCGCGGTGCGCTCGCTACGCCTGCAGGCGCGAGCGCACCCGACCAATCGCCTCGGGCTCGGCCCGCCAGCGAACGGTGACGCCGCTTTCTTCCCAGCGCTCGTCGACGACCCGCCCCGAGTCGTGCATCTCGCTGAGGACCGCCTGCCGGTCGTACGGGATCACGAGCTCGATCTCTTCGTAGGCCGACTCGAAGATCTCGATGATGCGCTGCCGCACGGTCGCGACGTCGTTCGGGTTCTTCGCCGAGACGAACCACGCGTCCGGAAAGCGCACGCGCAGGCGACTCAGCTCGGACGCATCGAGCAGGTCGACCTTGTTCATCACCAGCGTCGACGCGACCTCGGTGGCTCCGATCTCGGCGAGCACTTCGCGCGTCACCTCGAGCTGGTCCTCCCATGAGGGATCGGCCGCGTCGACGACGTGAAGGAGATGGGTCGCCTCGAGCGCCTCGTCGAGCGTGGACTTGAAGCTCGCGACGAGATCGTGCGGCAGTTTCTTGATGAACCCGACGGTGTCGCTCACGAGGATGCGCGGCTTGGCCTCGGGCTGGAGTGCACGAACGGTCGTGTCGAGCGTCGCGAAGAGCTTGTCCTCGACGTACACCTCGCTCGCGGTGAGCGCGCGCATCAGCGATGACTTTCCGGCGTTCGTGTAGCCGACCAGCGCGATTCGCCGTGCCTGCCGGCGGTGCGCGCGCCGGACGTCCTGGTCGCGTTGCACGGCCGCGAGCTCTTCCCGCAGCTCCGCGATGCGGTCGCGGACCTTGCGGCGGTCGAGCTCGAGGGCAGCTTCGCCCGCGCCGCGCCCGCGCTGGCGTTCCTTGCCGCCCGGAGACTCGCGAAGGCGTGGAGCCGTGTACGTCAGGCGTGCGATTTCGACCTGGAGCCGAGCTTCTCGGCTCTTCGCGTGCCGGTGGAAGATCTCGATGATCACGCCGGTCCGGTCGAGCACCTGCACGCCCGTGGCGCGCTCGAGGTTGCGCGCCTGGCTCGGGGAGATGTCGTGGTCGACGGCGACGAGATCGACCTTCGCATTCGGACCGCCGATCTCGTCGTCCTCTGCCTCGTCTTCCTCGTCTTCTCCCTCGCGCTCTTCGGCTTCGCGGCGGAGGCGCGCCTTGTCGCGGCGCTTCGGTACGGCGCTGCCGATGTGCCCGCTGCCACCGGTGATCTCGGCGAGCTCCTGCAGCTTGCCCTCTCCGACGACCGCCGAGGCCTCGAGGTGCGATCGCGGCTGCACGACGCGCGCGACGACTTGATACCCGAGCGTGGTGACGAGACGCCCGAGCTCTTCCAGGCTCGATTCGACCTCGCGATCGTCCACGCGCGGAAGGTGAACGGCGACGAGAACTGCCTTCGGACGCGGATTGGGAGTGGCCAAGGCCCCGATGGCTATCACGGACCATGCCGCGCGCGAACGGGGATGCAGCGACTCAGCTGCTCTTGCGCAAGATGGGGACGACCGCGAGGGTGGACGACGCCGGCGGCAGCACGTCGATCGTGAGCTCGTCGAAGTACGCCTCACCGGTCGCAGGCACCCACAGCCCGACATGCCCGGGCGGCGCCATGGAGCGCGCGCTCGATGTCTCGATCGGATCGCGATCGTTGCACGACACGCGGATCCGATCGCCGCGAACCTCGACCGCGAGCTCCTGCCACGTGCCGGCCTCGATCCGAACGGCTGCCGCAGCAAGCTCGTGCTCGATGCCGTCGGACACGCTCGCGACGACGAGACGACGCCGTTCGAAGTCGAGCCGGGCGACGTGGTGATTCGCGCCGTCATGGAAGCGGAAGACGATCCCGCAGGCAGCGCCGTCGCTCTCGGCGGCGACCTTGCACCGCGTCGTTGCCCGCAGGTCATCCCCCTGGATGCCGTGCGCGATGAGTGACGCTGGAGGCGAGTCGCGATCGCCCGCACGGTTCGTCAACGCGTGCGCTCCCGTGGCCGTCGAGTGCTGCTCGACCAGCCAGCTCCCCGATCGATCGCCGACGACGCGGAAACCGAGGGCTGCCGGCTCGGACGGATCGACGAACGTCCAGCGGCGCGCGGACGAGGAGCCCGGGTCGATGAAGAGCGTGCCCGTGATCGCGAGCGCGATGATCGCGACGGCTCCCCACGCCGCTCCATCGAGCGACCGCGCGCGGGCCTCCGGCGGCGCGCCCTTCCGGAGGAGCCGCTCCATGGAGTCGTTCCGCACGACGACGACGGGCCGTTCGCTCCCGTCTTCGGCCTGTACCGGACCGACCTCGACCCGCGGAGCAGCGTCTTCGTCGAGCGACTCTCGAGCATGATCGAGCGTCTGGACGTCCCGCAACAGATGTTCGAGCCTGCCGCGCAGCCGCCACGCCCAGAGCAGCGCGGCCGTCGAGACGACGACGCCTGCACCGAGGGACGCGGAGACCAGCGGCGCCGTCGGGCGCGCAGAGGCAACGGCGGCAACGACGCCACGAAGCCCGATCAGCACCATCCCCGCGAGCCCGACGATCCGAAGCGCGCGCTCCTGGGCGTGGAGCCGGCGAGCCTGCCCTCGAGCGCCGTCGAGCGCGATCTCGAGAAGACGCCCATGGATCTCGGCGCCGGGCTCCGGACGATCCGCCGGCGGCTCCGGCCGGCTCGTCCCGCGCTCGTGCTTGGGCTTACCGCCGCGAGCTCGCGATGGCCGAGGAGCGCCTTTCATCTCTCCCTTTGTGCCACGCCATGCTGCGTTTCCAAAGAAGCGCGCGTGTTCGGTCTCATCGAGTGCCCGCGTAGTTGCGCATGAAGGCCTGCCGCTGCTCGAGCGAGCCGATGGCGACGATCTCGCCGCCGGCCGGGAGCAGCGTCGCGGCGGGCGGATTCGTCACGCACGCCTCCGCGCTCTGCACCGCGATCACGTTGAGTCCGGTGCGTGCGCGGATGTCGCTCCCCGCAAGCGTCTTGCCCGCGAGCGAAGGCGGGATCGGCACGACGATGATGTCGGCGCCCTCTTCGAGGACCACGAGCTCGTTGCCGCGAAGGAACGAGAGCACGCACTTCACGCCGAGGGAGCTGTAGCTGAGGACCGAATCCGCGCCCGCACGGTGGATCGCCTCGAGGTTTCGCTCGTGCGTGATGCGGCTCACGATGCGGACGTCCGGGTTCAGGCGGCGGCAGTAGATGGTGAGGAAGATGTTCATCGCATCGTCGTTCGTCGTGACGACGACCGACGGAGCGCCACCGAGCCCCGCAGCCATGAGGATGTCGCGATCGGCGGCGTCGCCGATGAACACCCCGTCGGCGACGCCCTCGAGCGCCCCACGGAGCGACTCGCCGCGCTCGATCAGGTGAACGGCCACGTCTCGCTCGCGGAGCGCCCGCGCAGCCGCGACGCCGACGCGTCCACCCCCGATGACGAGGACGGGGTTTTCGTTCGGCTTGTAGATGACGAAGAGCGAGTCGAGCAGGGTCAGCTGCTCCTCCGTACCGACGATGACGACGATGCTGTACGGGCCGAGGACGGCGTCCGCGTGCGCAGGCCGGAGCACGCCCCCCTCCCAGTAGGCGACGATGTTCATCCCCGTCAGCTCGCGCAACGACGTGTCGCGGATCGCCTTGCCCGAGAGGCCGGTGTTGTGAACGGGCAGCTCGGCAATGACGAGATCACGGTACCGACCGACGACGTATGCGCGGATGTGTCCCGCGTTCACGCGAGCGGCAAGGTGCTCTCCGAGCTGGCGCTTGAGCGGGATCGTCGTGGTCGCGCCGCTCAGATCGAGAACGTCGGCAGAGTCGTCGCTGTCGGCGAGCGCAGCAACCGGGATGTTCGGCGCGAGCTCGCGCACGGTGAGCGTGATGTTCGTGTTGCTCGCGTCGTCGAGGTTGGCGAACACCAGCTTCGCGTTCTCCGCGCGGAGCGCAGCGTACGTCTTCTTGCTGTCGTACTCGCCGATGACGACCGACACCCCCTCGGAGTGCAGCGCTCCTGCGGCGGTCGGGTCGCCCTCGATGACGAAGTACGGGATCGCCGATGCCTTCAAGCGCTCGATGAGGCCGCGCGCGATCGTGTCGTACTGGCAGAAGATGACGTGACCGCGCGTCGTCGCGGAGACCTCGCGCGGCACCCGGAGGCGGATCTGAGCTTCGAGCCAGGGCGCGTAGAAGTAGCGGATGAAGGCGAACGGCAGCACGATCACGAACATCACGAGCCCCGTGAGGAGCACGACGATGCTGAACAGTCGGCCGACGTCCGTGTGGAACGTGATGTCGCCGAACCCGAGCGTGCTCATGACCGTGAGCGTCCAGTAGAAGCTGGTCATCCACGAGAACTCGCGGTGCTCGACCAGGAGCATGAGCGTCCGGAACCCAGCCGAGAACAGGACCACGGTCCCGACGATGACCACGAGGAACCGCGCAAACGCGCCGAGGTTCTGGCGGACGTCCTTCTCCTTCAGGACGAACGCGAGCAGCGGACCGAGCGCTCTCATCGCGTGCCTCCTGTTTCTGTCGAGCTCGCGAGCATGATGACGGCCTTGGCCCCGCGGGCGCACTCTATCGCGCCCCCCGAGCGCCGTGCTTGCGGTCGAGCTCGTCCCGAGGGCTGGTAGGCGAGCGTAAACAATCGACTTACCCCCACATCGTCCCGCAGGGCTGCGAAATTGCGAAGATTCGTGCGAGACTCCCGCCGTGGCCGGCTCCGACAAGCCTGAGGACAGGGACGTGGAAGAGGATCGCCCCGACGAGGCCGACGAGGTCGCCGCCGCTCGGGATTCGGCAGACGAAGAAGCCGAAGGTGAGGCGCGGCCGCAGCGCGCCAAGGCCAAGGCCAAGTCGGGCTCGAAGGTCGCGCGCGAACGCGCGTCCGAACGTGACCTCGCGACGGGCGAGCGCGACCGGAACCGCGACGAAGACGACAGGAAGGCGCCGTCGCTGCCGCTCGGGCCCGTGGCTCACCTCGTGTTCGTGGTCGCCGCCGCCATCGGCGTCTACAGCTTCGTGTCCGTGGCCAAAGAGGGCGAGATGCGCCGTCGCTGCGCGCCGACCTGCATCCTCCGCCCGAACTACGCGGGCTACGAGAAGAAGGTCCCGTCGTTCACGCTGAAAGACACGAAGGGTCGCGACGTCTCGCTCGACAGCTATCGCGGCAAGGTCGTCGTCCTGAACTTCTGGACGAAGACGTGCGGGCCCTGCATGGAAGAGATGCCGGAGATCGCCGAGCTCGCGCGCGTCCTCAGGCCGATGGAGGACGTCGCGGTGGTCACGGTCTCGACCGACGAGACCGCTCAGGAAGCGAACGACGTCTTGAAGGCCGTCCTCAAGGAAGAGCCGCCCTTCCCCGTCCTCATGGATCCGGAGCTGACGGTCGTGCGCGACAAGTTCGGCACCTCGCTCTACCCGGAGACGTGGATCATCGACAAGAACGGGGTCATCCGGGCGCGCTTCGACGGCGCGCGTGAGTGGTCGAACGCGACGGTCGTGGAGCTGGTCAACCAGATCCGCGGCGGCGGCTATTGCCCCGCACAGGCGCGCGACGGCAAGTTCGTCGGCGAGACGAACCGGCTCTGTGAAGGCCTGACCGGCGGCTGACGCAGCGTCGCGGCTAGGCGATCGCACGCGGCGGACCGAGCGACGTCGACGACCAGCGCCACGATTGGCACCACGAGGCACGCAGCTCGTTGCCGCCAATCACGGCGGTCACGCCACGGAAGCTCGCGCCGAGCCCGCGAGGTGAGAGCGCGATGCGGGCACGGCGAGTAGCGCCGTCTGCGGTCCCGAGCACCTCGATGTGACGCGTGAGCAGACGCACGCCGAGCGCGAAGACCGCGCGGAGCGGCAGCAGCGAAAGACGAGCGAGCGCGCCGTGCGCGACCGCTTCGATCTTCACGTCCTCACCCCAGGCCGACCACCGGCGGGCGCCGGCGTCGACGAACATGGACCCGTCGAGGCGCTTCGGCATGCCGTAGTGGAGGCGCCCGAGCTCCACCGGCGTGGGCTCGTCGAGGACCATGTCGAACGGCAGCGAGAGCACCTCTGCGCCGCGCCGGACGACGGTGGCGGCGACGATCTCCCGGTATCGGATGGGGAGCTCTTCGGGCGGCCTCTCGAAGTTGCTTCCGACGAGGATCCCGAGCTGACGCCCGAACAGGCGCAGCGGAGAGAACCCGGCCGGCGCCGCCTGCGCGACGTCTCGCTTCCACGTGCCGATTGCGACGAAGGCGCTTCCCCCGAGCTCGTACGGGGGTTCGAACGGGCCGATGTCCATCACCACCTCACCCATGCTGGAGTGTCCACCTGCAAGCGCATCTCATTCGGCGGCGTCGCGCCGACGCGACAGGGCGGGAGAGCTTCCGAGATCCGGCGGCGTGCACGGGAGCTCGACGCGGAACGTCGTCCATTCCCCGCGCCGGCTCTCGCAGCTCATCGTGCCGCCGTGGGCTCGTGCAATGCCGTGGCTGATCGAAAGACCGAGCCCCGTCCCTTCTCCGACGGCCTTCGTCGTGAAAAAGGGCTCGAACAGCCGGTCGGCGATCGCGAGGTCGAAGCCGTCTCCGTTGTCGCAGACCTCGAACCGGATCCAGTGCGGGTTCGACGTGAGCCTCTCGACGCGGATGCGGATCGTCTTCTCGTCCGTGCGCTGCGGCTGCCGGCGGTTCAGCGCGTCCCGCGCGTTCGTGATGAGATTCATCAGGATCTGCTGGAGCTGCTGCGTCCGGCACACGAGCTCCGGGAGGTCGTCGGCGACCTCTACGACGAGCGCGATCTTGTCCTTGTGAAGCGGGCCGCGCACGAGCATCAACGTGTCGTCGACGAGCTCGCGCACGTCCGCCGCGATCGCGTGCGTCTCGTCGACACGACCGAAGCGGAGCAGGTTGCGGACGATGCCGGCGACGTGCTTCGCCTCGCGCTCGATCTCCTCGGCGAACGTCCGCGGCTCGGTATCGACCGGGAGCCCTCGCTTCAACAGCTGGGCGTAGTTCAGGATCCCGTGGATCGGGTTGTTGATCTCGTGAGCGACGCCCGCTGCGAGCGTCCCGAGCGAGTCGAGCTTCTGCTTGTGCATCAGCGGGGCAGCGAGGATCAGCTTCTGCCGCTGTTCCTCGAGACGCTGGACCACGACTTCTTGCTCGATGAGCGAGCGCTCGAAGCGACGCCCGAGAACACGCCAGCTCCCGACGACGAGGGCGAAGAAGCCGAAGTGCTGCAGGAAGTACCCGTCGCGCAGCTCGACGAAGATGCCGAAGTCGAGGATCGTCGCGATGAAATAAAAGACGCACCCGACCGCGATCGGGGCCGAGTGCTGCCGCGCGCGCCGGTCGCCGAAGAGCGCGCCGGCGAAGGACGTGAACGCGATGCTCACCCAGACCAGGTAGACGAGGCCGAGCGGCGTGAACAAGAGGCGGTGCCGGTGCGCGCTTTCGAGGTCCGTCTCGACGAACGAGCGGACGACGATCTCTCGCTGGAAGACCATGTCGGCCGCGACGCCGATCGCGAACAAGGTCGTGACGACGATGTTCAGCTTCTGGCCGATGACCAGCCATCGCGGCCGGCGCTCCGTGAGCGTCATGGTGAGGCCGCCGAAGACGTACGTGATGTACGGCGTGAAGACGCAGATCGCTTGGCCCCAGCGAAGCGCCGCCTCCGGCGTCGACTCCCGCAGGTACCGGTACGTGACGAGGCAGTAGACGCCCTCGAGCACGCTCAGTGCGAGCAAGTACACATAGCTTCGTCCGCGCTTCTGCAGCGCAAGATCGGCAGCGTGCAGGGCAAAGCCGAGACACGTACCCGCCGTCACCAGGAGACTAGCGAAATACCAATCGCTCACGGCCGCGTCTCGACGAGCGTGAAGATGATGGCACGCAGCCCTCCCTACGTCTTGCCAAATTCGCTGAATTCGTTCGAACGGGCGCGCCGGCCCCTGCTCACCTGCTCGGCGTCGGCGTCTTCGACGGTCTCTTCGCAGGTCTCTTCGCCGGACGGGTACGCGGAGCCGATGCGGTCTTCTTCGAAGCGCCGCGTGCCTCGCGTGCACCCTGCTGGGGCGGCGATGCCTCGACGGCACGGAGGTAGGTCGGCAGGTCGACCATCTCGTAGCCGGCGCGTCCGGGGCGGGCTGGGTCGTAGCGCCGCGCATCGAGCCACGCGAGGAGCTTCTCCAGGCTCCTCACCGACGTCCATCGGATGTCGTGGAGGAGCACGACGCCTCCCTCGTTGCGGGAGATCTGGCGAACGAGATCGCGAAACATCTCCGACGTATCGCTGCGCGCCATGTCCTGCGCCTCGACGTTCCAGAGGAGCACGTCGAGCTGGCGAGCGCGCACCGCCTCCTGGCCGAAGTCGTCGAGCTGCCCGAAAGGAGGCCGGAAGAGGATCGGCCGCTTGCCGATCGTGCGCTCGATCGAGGCGGCGCCGCGATCGATCTGGTCGAGGACCTGCGTGTGCGAGATCGCGGTGAGCAGCGCGTGGTCGTGCGTGTGATTGCCGACGAGATGCCCCTCGCTGGCGATCCGACGGAGAACGCCGCGTGTCGCGATGGAGCGTTCGTCCGTTCCGTCGAGATAGCGGCCGATCACGAAGAACGTCGCGCGGACGTCGTACCTCGCGAGCAGGTCGAGGACCTTCGGCGTCGTCTCGGGGAAAGGTCCGTCATCGAACGTGAGGGTGACGAGCTTGCGATTGTCGCCCGGCTCCCGGTGCGGGCCCTCGGCGAGACGCCAGGCCTTCGCCATGTTCGCCTCGGGGTTGAGCCGGGGCCACGGCACGAGCCCCGGGGCGAGCGCGGTCTCGGTGTGAGGCCACAGCGGCTGCGGCTCCGATGCCGGCGAAGAGGTGGCCGGTGCTGGCGGATCTTCGGCCAGGGCCGATCCGGATGGTGGATGGAGCCCCACCCACGATCCCGCGGCGATCGACATCGCCGCGACCAGCCCGCGAAAGAGCACGCGCATCGGCGCGATCGTACGAAGCTCGCGGAGGTGTCGGCCAACATCCCTGCGTCGACCGTTTAACGAAGTCGCGCACGCGAGCCCTTCAGCTCGACCGTAGGATCAGGGGAGCAAGCCTGGGACGCGCGCGCCGGGCGACCAGCCGGGACGGCGACGTGCGTCCCCCGCCCAAGTGGTCGCGAAGGCATCGCGCACGACGAGCTCGGCCAGCTTCCCCCTCGGTGAGAAGCCCCAGCCTGCCTCTTGCGACACGTCGTCGGGGTCGGCGTAGACGCGCCAGACGAAAAACCCCATGAAGAGAGGCTCATCGAGCAGCGGCGCAATTAGCGCGCGATACGCGTCCGCCTGCGCCTGCTCGTCGATGCGCACGTTCTTCATGGTGTCCGGCCACTCCCACGGACGGATCGCCGGATCGGGCCGTGTCGTGTAGCCGATCTCCGTGAACAAGACCGGCTTCTGCCACGTCGATGCGAGCGCGTGGACGCGATCGCGGACGCGCCGGCCGCCTTCGAGCAACGTCTCGAACGGCGCGCCGTCCTTGTCGGCGAGCGGGTAGAACGCGTTGATGCCGATCACGTCGAGCTCGCCGAGAACGAGCGTGTGATCGACGTCGTCCCAGTTGGCGGAGTAGGTGATCGGCCCGTGATAGATGGTCCGGAGCTGCCGGACGAGCGCGGCGAAGGAAGGCGCCCTCGACGTCGTCACCCAGGAGCGCAGCTCCACGCCGGCGGAGAAGAGCTCCACGTGCGTCTGCTCGGCGACCTCGGCCCATCCTCGGACGAAGGCGCCGTAGCTCTTGGCCCAGGCCTCCCAGCCTTCGTCCGATCCCGGATCGATCTCGGCTCGCCACCCGCCGGACTCGACCCAGAGATGAGGAACGAGCATCACGGACAGGCCGCGCTTGTGCGCCATCTCGATCGCGCGCCGAACGTCTTCGCGGTTCGATGCGAAGGGGCGTTCGAAGGTGGGGTCCACGCCGCGTCCGGAAAGATCGAGAACGCGACCGAAGGGCGTGATCGCCACCCAGCGTGCGCCCATCGCCGCGCATTCGTCGAGCGTGCGGGCGTAAGCCGGGCTGCCGTAGCCGACACCTGGGTGATACGCGTTTTCGATCGGGCCGATCGTGATCCCGCGAATGCCGTCCTGTCCGGCCGCTCGCCAGCCGTCCGCGCCGGGCAGTGGAAACACCCTCGCCGGCACCCGGCCGCTCATGACGGTCGAGCTCGCCTGCCCCGAGCGAGGCGCGAGCAGGGCCGCCGCGACCGCGAACACGGAACCGACCAGAGCCCAGCGTCGCGCCGCCCTCACAGATCGATCCCCGCGCCGATACCGATTCCAAAACGCATCCAGACGCCGCTCGCGTCGCGCGGCACGGAGCGAACACCGGCGAATGCAGGCTGGACCTGCCACGTGAGTGGAAATGCCGAGAGCCGCACGTTCTTCGTCAACGCATAGTCGATCTCGGCGCCGAACAGGAGTGCCGGCCGGGCTCCAGGGGAGGGGCGGCAGCTCGGGACGAAGAGATCGCCGCCGACGTGCTCGACGAAATAGCCCGCGAGGCCGACGCCGCCGAGACCGGAGATGCGCACGTTCTTCGCGACGACGGCCGACGCGGTACCGAGGCCGAAGACGGAGAGCGCGGTCGCGCTCTGCGGGTCGCGAAGCGCTGCGCAGTTCGGCGCCTCGTTCGGCTCGTCCGTGCGATTCATCCACGAGTCGCCAGAAATCGAGAGCAGACCGCCCGCGGCGAACGTCACCTTCCCGAGCTCCGCGACCCTGTACGTGCCGAGGAGCATCAGGCCCGCCCCCGCGTTGCCGCCGATCGAGCCGTGACGCGGCAGCATCAGATTGAGCGCTCCACGAAGCGCGATCTTCCCGCCTTCGGGCTGGTCATAAGGGTTGGGTGGGGGCGGCGGTCTTCGGTCCTCGCTCGCACCGACCGACGCGTCCACGATCACCGCGCGGCCGAACCGCGCCTCGACCTGACGCGTGTACGGTTCGGTGCCCGCGGAGCTGACCGTGACGGTGTGCGATCCCGGGGCGATCGTGAGCGACAGCGGCGTCCGTCCATCGACCTTCTTCCCGTCGATCGTCACCTGCGCGCCGCTCGGAGTCGATGACACGGTCAACGTGCTCGGGCGCTTCTTCAAGGCCTCGAGCTGCTGCGTCGCTTCCTCCCGATCCTCCTTCGGGAGGTTCGGCATCGCCAGATAGCGCTCGAGCATCTCTGCCGCCTGCTCGGGCTGGTCGAGGCGGAGGTGGCACTTGGCGACGTTCCAGAGCTCGAATGCCGGCCCTCCGAGCCGGTACGCCTCTTCGAAGTACCGGATGGCGTCGTTGTATCGGCCCTCGCCGTAGGCCTTCGCGCCCTCGCGATCGAGCGCGCGTGCACGCGCCAGATCGTCCTTGCCGCGCGGGGTCGCTCGTCCCCGCGCCTGGGCAGCCGCCGGAGCCGGCGCAAGTGCCGTCAGGAGCGCAACGAGAAGAGCGGATGCGTGAGCGAGAGGGCGCACGAGCGCGACGATGTTACCCTGCCCGCTCCTCGCGTGGGCGCATCATGCGCGACGCACCGCAGACGTCGAATACGCGACCGCCGTCGCGTATTCGCTCCATGACGGAAGCGAACGACGCGACGGCGGAACGCAGTCGGAGTGACGCGAGGGCGGTGTTGGTGCTGCCTGGTGCCCTCGCGTCTTCGATCAGTAGACGCCCTTGAGTCCCTGGATCGGCATGAAGCCGAACCGTC
Organism: Pseudomonadota bacterium; assembly: GCA_023423895.1. Classification (GTDB taxonomy): domain Bacteria; phylum Myxococcota_A; class Polyangia; order Polyangiales; family Polyangiaceae; genus Labilithrix. The sequence goes on along the minus strand of JAFAER010000021.1, from coordinate 123,314 downwards.
CGAGCGCTTCACGCATGATGCCGGGCAAGCTCTCGTAGGCCTCGAGCCGCGTGCACTCGATGCTCTCGGCGCACTGCGTCCCGGTCTTGAGGATGGGCATGTTGTGCTCGTCGACCTTCGCTCGGTAGCCGATGGTCGCTCCGTTGGTCGCCAGGATGGGGTCGACCTCGTAAGCGGCTTGCAACAGCTCGTTCGCGTATTCGAGGACGCGTGCCGCGACGCCGCGCTGCACCGTCTTGCCGAAGATCATCTCGGTGCCGAAGCTCTTCGCGATGTACGTCTTGCCGTTCGGCGCGTGGAACTCGATACGGTTCTCGAAGTCCGGTGGCCCGTCGATGCCCTGCTCCCAGAGCTGCATCTGGCTGAGCCAGTTGGTGCGCTGGTTCTCGAGCACGTAGAGAAGGCTGAAGATGTACGCGAACCGCTGCTGCTCCCAGCCGACCTGCGGATCGACGACGGAGAGTCCCGCCGGATCGTTCGGTGCCGGCGTCCCCGGGGTGAAGCAGTAGTTGGCAGTACCGTCCGGGAAGCAGCTCCGCGGACCTTCCGAGGGCCACCACGACGTCCAGCCGAGCTGCGCCGTCTTGTCCGTCCCGATCCGGGCTCGGACACCCTTGATGAAGTCGTCGCCCGTGAGGTTGTTGGCGAGCCATCGCCGGTAGCCATCCGGGAAGACATCGGCCAGGGAGACGGCCCTGTAGCGCGGGTCGACGAAGTCGCCGCGTGAGGAGCTGACGAAGTTGTCCGTCGACTCCGACATGAGCATCGCCGTGAAGGCCTTCTCGTAGTACGAGCCTGCCTGCACGAAGTACTCGCTGTTGTAGTCACGCCCCTCGGTCGACGCGAGGTCGTTGTTGACCGGACGGCCGCCGAGCTCGAACGTGCCGTAGCCCACGGTGTTGCCGGTGACGCCGTTCGGGACGAGCAGCGACGTGAGGCTGCATTTCCCGAAGCCGGTGTCCTCGCACGACCGCTGGACGGCGTAGGGCGTGCCCGCGCCGACTCCCTCTTCCGAGTGTGGACCCGGCTGCGGCCTCGCGAAGACGTGGGTGAAGTGATCGAACGCGATCGCGCTGGCGACGGCGTTCGCCGGGAACGCCTGCATGATGGCGGCGAGCGCGGCCTGAGGGTTCGGTCCGAGCACCGGGCCGAAGTTCACGGTCGTGTCGCGTGCGATCGTCGCATAGAGACCGAGCGCCTTGGCGGCATCGCGCATCTTCTCGTGGTAACGAACGAGGTTACCGTTGAAGACGCCGCGGATGCTGAACGCACGGCTGCCACGCCGGTAGCTGGTGAAGATGTGATTCAGCTCCTGGGTCGAGATCCAGAAGTTGAGCTGCTCGTAGAGGTCCGCGCCGTTGTCGTGACGGTAGACCGACACGTTGCCGAGGTCCGCCCAGTTGTCGCTCGCGAAGCCGTGCGTCCAGCGGACACGGCTGCCGTCGTACATCGCCGGCGTCGACTTGAACGAGAACGTCTCGGAGTCCTTCGCCATCGACGTGTACGGAACGAAGTCGAGCGGTGGCTCCTCGCAGCGCGTCGTCTTGCCGCCGACGGTGACGAGATGTCCGTCGAGCAGCGGGCTCCAGACGCCGTCCCGCGCTTCGTCCCAGTAGGCGGGCTTGAACGCGTTGGGATCGACGGCCTTGCAGTTGCGGATCAACTGGAGGCGACTCTGGAGCTGCGAGTAGTGGAACGGCCCCTTGGAGTCGCGCGGGGTGATGCCGAGCAGCCCGCCGAAGTCCGTCCCGTGCTGGCGGAAGACCCGCCCCTTCTCCGTGTTACGACCGAACTCCGCGCCGCTCCGCAGCACGCCCACGGTGTCTCCGTAGAACATGCGCGCGGCGCCGAAGTCGTAGCGACCGAGCATGAGGAAGTCCTGGGTGAGCTCACCCGCGTACTCCATCACCGACGACTGCGCCCACATGTTCAAGAGATTGTTCGTCTCGTCCGCCGTGACCGGGTCGAACCAGCGCGGCCCGACGCAGGAGCCGCCGTCGTCCGTCTTGTCGGTGCACTCTTCAGTCACCGTCCCGTTCGCCGTACGGAGCTGCCAGTACTGCGGTCGGAAGTTGAGGGCGTCCGTCGAGCTCACGAAGTTGTGGCGCAATCCGAAGGAGTGCCCCAGCTCGTGCGCCATCACGGAGGAGTGCGCCTTGTGGCGAACATAGGCCTTCATCCGCTCCGCGCGTTCGAGCTGCACCTGCGGCGGATCGTTCGGGTTGAAGGCGCCGAACTTCTGCTCGAGAACGCCCCGCAACCCGAGGAAACCGAGCGGCGTCGGCGACTCCGCGTTCATCTCGCAGAGGCCGCGCTGAGCGAACACGAGCTCTTTCTTCTGCCTGAGCTCGCGCAGCAGCTCCGGGTTCAGCGTGCGGAAGACGCTCGCGCGCTCGAGATCCTCCTGCGACGTCGAGCCGAGAACGCCGCCGAGCTGCATCATCGCAGGCGTCACGACCGCCGCTTCGAGCGGCGTGTTCTTCGCCATCTGTCGTCGCGACTCGAACAGCGCCGCGTTGATGGAGGGCACGCCGGCCGTGGCCTTCAAGTCCTCCGTACGTGCGTCCACCTTCTGAAGGAGCTCACGCACGAGCTGAGGCTGCTGCGTGCGGAGCGTCTTCGCCTCGCGCAGGAGGGTGTCGGCGTTCGCCGTGTCGGCGCCGACGACGGCCGCGATCCGCTGGTTGACCTCCTTGCTCGTGAACGTCGGCGTCGCCGCGCCACGTGATGCCGCTTCGACGGCCTCACGGTACTTCGCGATGTAGGCTCCGTCCGTGACGTCTTGCGTGTCGAGCTCGCCGGCGATGTACCGGAGCTTGTCGACGACGTTGGCCGCGAACGAGGAGTTGATGGAGACGTACGAGGTGACGTTCGCCGCGATCTTCTCACCGGTCTCGGGATCGTTCGCGTCGGTCATGATGCCCCAGGGCCCGTTGATCTCGGGATGAGGCACGGCGTTGATCAGGTTGAAGCGAAGGTCGCCCATCCGTGCGATCGTCTTCTCGGGCCCGCAGAGCGGATCGTCGCCCTTCTCGACCGGGCTGTGGCAGAGGATGGCCATCGGCTTCTCTTGCGCGAGCGCGATGACCTCCTCCGAGTAGCCGCGATCGAGGGCGATCTGCTCGGCGAACGCCTCGCAGTCCTTGCCGCCATTGGCCAACCCGAGACGGCACATCGTGACCTCACCGACGAGGTAAGCGAGGTCCTCCTCGGCGGAGAAGTTCCCGTGAACCGGCGCGTTCCCGCATCCCTCCGTGAGGCCGTACGACGTGCACTCGGCATCACGAGCGGCGGCCACCGCGAGACGCAGAGCGGCGTCCCACTGGATGATCGAGTCGCGCGTGCCGTCGAAGTACTCGGGATCGCCGCCCTGCGTGTAGTGGAAGACGACCGGCTTCGTCTCGCGCTGGGTGTACGGGAGCGTACAGATGTTCTTCTGGCGATAGGTATCGCAACGCGACGCGGGTGAGACCGAGGCGCAGTCGGCGTCGACGAAACACGACGTCGGGCCCTCCATCTTCTCGGGATCGCGATACGCGTGGCTTCGCTTCCAGATGTTGTATCGCTGGATACCCCGATATCGGCCGGAGTCGCGGAGCCCGTATTCCTTGTCGAAGGTACCCAGCTCGGTATCCATCGTCCCGACGGTGAATGCGCCGTACGTCTCGAAGCGCTGCCCGTCCCAGTGCGTCGCCTCGTAGTCTGTCGGCACCACGCGTTTGAACGCATGACGAACCGTGAGCTGGTGCTCGTTGCAGCTCTCGATCGGCTCGGTTCCGCCGGCGATCAGGTTCGGGACCCAGCAGGCCGGGATCCCGTACCGTTCGAGCACCCGGGGCCTCGCGTACACCTTCGCGGTCGCGTCGAGGTAGCCGTTCGGGATGTCGAAGACCGGCGCTTCATCGAAATTGGGGTTGCTCGCCGTATAGGCGACTGGCGAGTACTCGACGCCGAAGAGGTTCAGCATCGACAAGAGATCGAACTTGTAGCTCGCCGTGCTCTCGTTCTTCGTCCAGTCGACGCGAACGTATTCGCGGTCGTACCACGGACGATCCACCGTATTCTCCTCGACGATGTTCTGCTCTTCGCCCGTCGTCGGGTTGTACGAGCGGCGGATGTCGAAGTGAGAGAGGATCGGGAACTTGTAGACGACCTCACCGTCGTTGTTCTTCCGCAGCGCGGGATCGGAGACGGCATCCTTCGGCTTGCCAGCACCGTCGGTGCCTTCGATGCGCTCGTAGGCCAGGCGCCCGAGCAGGTAGTTCTCCTCGATCGTCCACCGGATACGATTGACGGTGTTGTAGCCGGCGCTGAACAAACCGTTGCCGGCCGTCCCGTAGTCGACCTGGACGAGGATGCTCCGCGAGTAGAACTCGGGGTCGTCGCTCGGGTCGTTCAGCTTGTTTCCGACGAAGAAGGACTTGGGCAGAGCGGCGGGCTGGACGCGAGAGATCGGATCGCGCTCTCCGGCGCATCCTTGACTCGTCGCGACCATCCCCACGACCGCCATCCACGAAAGACGGCTCCAGGGAATTCTCATTTGGTTCCTCGCAGTCGAACAACGTTGAAGCGCGCTGTTCAGGTGCAAGCGCAACGGTCGTGCCACAGTGCCGCGCACACGCGGACCGCGGGATTTTCCGCAGGAGCGTCGATCGCGGGCGCGTCAGTCAGCCAACGTTCGTGCAGAACGTGACGAAGCATCGTCTTCGAATGCACGCGCCACGGCGCACGAAGCCGTAAGAACCTTCACGCAGCGGGCAGCCCGGAGGGAATGGTCGTTCTCTTCGCTCACGCGGAGACTATGATCAGCTTCGTGACCTCGGGTGGTGCCGCGACGCGCGCCGGCGGGCCACTGGTACCGAAGCCGCGGTTCACGTAGAGGCTGCTGCCCGCGCGGTCGTACCGGCCGGCCACGAACTCCATCACGGCTGCGGCGGGGCGAAACCCCGGATTGATCTGGCCGCCATGGGTGTGTCCGCTCAGCTGAAGGGAGACCCGGCCCTGCGACTCGAGGAAGTACTTGGGCTGGTGCGCAAGCAAGATGCGCGGCAACTCGGGCCGGAGCCCTGCGAGGGCGCGCCCGAGATCCGGACCATCGAAGCCGGGATCACGGCCGCGCCTCCCTTGGAGATCGTCGACGCCGAGCAGCGCGAACCCGCCGCCGTCGCCTGGACGGATGTGGACGTTCTCGTTGTGGAGCAGGCGAACGCCCGAGCGCTGGAACGCTGCCGCAACGGCGTCCGGGCCTGCGTAGTGATCATGGTTCCCGAGGACCGCGTAGGCCCCGTCGCGCGCGTCGACGCCGACGAGCCGGACGATCAGGTCTCCGATTCGTCGGGCGTCGTTGTCGACCAGGTCCCCCGTCGCGATGACGAGATCGGGCTTGATCCGGCGAACCAGCTCGAAGCCCTCCTCGAGCTCGCGGTCGTGGACGAAGGCGCCGACGTGGATGTCGGAGACCTGAGCGATGACGTACCCGTCGAGCGCACGCGGCCAGCCGCGGACCGCGATCGGGACCTCCTCGATCGCGAACGAGTGACGTCCGCGCACCATCCCCCAACCGAGGGTCGCCGTCGTCGCCGACGCGATCGACATCCCGGCGACCCGTTCGATCGCCTCGCGACGCGAGATGCGGTCATCCTTCGCTCGCCCGCTGGCGGCCGGCACCACGCGATCGAAGGCGCGCGCCACGAGACGCGACGCGGCCACGACGATCCCGAGCGGGAAGAGCGCGATGACGATGACGGCGAGCTCGACCATCGCGATCGCGAGCACGCTATGGAAGAACGGCCCCCGGAACCACCACCCGAGGATGCGGAGCAGCGCGAGGGTGACCGACAACGCTCCGGCGATCCGGAAGACGAGCCGGCGCCGCGCGCGAGCCCACGGGAACACGGAGAGCACCCACCGAGCCGCGAGGAAGTGGGCGATCGTGCTGATTAAAAGAAAGGCGAGGACGCGCAAGCCCTCGAAGCATAACCATCCGCGCCGTCGTCGCGAGGTCGGCGATCGCCGCCCACGATCGTCGGGCTCACGAGCTCATCCGCGCGGCGACGTCACCGGTCCGGGCGGACGCCGCTGACGACGCGCTCGATCTTCCCGTAGTCCCGCTCGACCGCGATGTCGCGATAGCCGCTCTCCTCGAACAGCGCCCGGGTGGCAGGGGCTTCGCCCGCGCCGACTTCGATGGCGAGCACCCCGCCTTCGTCGAGATAGGCCGGGGCGCGCGAGACGATCCGGCGGACGAAATCGAGGCCGTCCGGACCGCCGTCGAGCGCCATCCGCGGCTCGAAATCCCGGACGTCGGCCATCAAGGTCCCGATCTCGCCGCTCGCGATGTACGGAGGATTGGCGGTGATGACGTCGAAGAGCGAGCCCGCGGGGATGCTCGCGAAGAGGTCGCTCTCCACGAACGCGACGTTGTAAGCGCCGAGGCGGTACGCGTTGTGACGCGCGACAGCGAGCGCATCCGGGCTCAGATCCGAGGCGACCACGTCCGACGTTGGACGCTGGCGCGCCATGGTGATCGCGACGCAGCCGCTTCCGGTGCAGAGGTCGAGCAGCCGCATCGAGAGCGATACATGCGTGCTTCGCGCGAGGGCGACCTCGACGAGCGCCTCGGTATCCGGTCGCGGGATGAGCACGCGCGGGTCGACGTGGAAGGTACGCCCGTAGAACTCACGCTCGCCCCGCAGATACGCGATCGGCTCGCGCGAACGACGGCGCTTCACGAGATCGCGCAAAAGCGCGAGCTCCGCGGGCTCGAGCGGACGCATCGCCTCGATGATGACACGCGTCCGATCGATCCCGAGCGCGAACGCGACCAAGACCTCGGCGTCGAGGCGCGGGTTCTCGATCCCCCGCGTGCGGAAGTCGTCGGTCGCCCACTTGACGAGCGATCCGATGGTCCAGGTCTTCTGTGGCTCAGCTTGCAAGCTTGGCGCGCTCCTCAGCGACCACAGCTTCGACCTGCTTCTGGATCGCGTCGAGCTCTTCCGCGCTGCCCGCCTCGAAGCGCATCACGAGGATCGGGCCGGTGTTCGAGGCGCGAACGAGGCCCCACTTCGGCGGCGCGGCCTTCCCCGGTCCCGCACCCGCACCCGCACCCGCGGCGGGCTCTTCGTTCGCTCCGAAGGAGATGCGTGCGCCGTCGATGTCGAGCACCTCGTTGCCAGCGGCCTTGAAGTGCTTCGTCACGGCCGCGACGACCTGGAACTTGATCGCGTCCGGGCAGTCGACGCGGAGCTCGGGCGTCGTGAACGTCTTCGGCACGTCGGCGAGCATCTCGCTCAGCGGACGCGGATCGTTCGAGAGGATCTCGAGGAGGCGCAGCGACGCGTAGATCGCGTCGTCGTAACCGAAGTAGCGGTCCGCGAAGAACAGGTGGCCGCTCATCTCGCCCGCGAGCAGCGCGCCCGTCTCCTTCATCTTCGTCTTGATGAGCGAATGCCCCGTCTTCCAGACGATCGGGTCGCCGCCGTGCTTCGCGATGTCGTCGTAGAGCGTCTGCGAGCACTTCACCTCGCCGATGATCGACGCGCCGGCCCGCTCCTTCAACAGAGCGCGCGAGAACAGGATCATCAGCTTGTCGCCCCAGATGACGTCGCCGTTCTCGTCGACTGCGCCGAGGCGGTCCGCGTCGCCGTCGTAAGCGATTCCGACGCGCGCCTTCGACGCGCGCACGCGCTCGATGAGCGTCTCGATGTTCTTCAGGACAGTCGGATCCGGGTGATGATTCGGGAAGCGACCGTCCATCTCGCAGAAGAGCGGCTCGGGCGCGAGGCCGAGCGCCTTCATCGTCCGGATCGCGAGCGGCCCGCCGGCGCCGTTGCCGGCGTCGACGACGAACGACAAGCCCTTCGCCTTCGAGAAGTCGAAGCGCTTCTTCATCTCCTCGACGTACGCGTCCTGCACGTCGGTCTTCTCGTGGCGGCCTTCGCCTTCCTTCTGGGGGCCGAAGTCGCCTTTTTCGATCCTCGCCTTCAGCGCCTGGATGTCGGGGCCGAAGAAGCTCGCCTTCCCCCGCATCATCTTGAAGCCGTTCTCGTCACCGGGGTTGTGGCTACCGGTGATCATGATGGCGCCGTCGGTGCCGAGATGGTGCGCCGCGAAGTAGAGCATCGGCGTCGGGCCCTCGCCGATCTCGATGACGTGCATGCCCGACTCGATGAGGCCCTTCACGAGCGCCGCGAACAGACGCGGCGAGGACAGTCGGCAGTCGCGGCCCACCGCGACGCGGAGCAGGTCGTTCCCGGAGCCTCCCGACCCCTCGGCGAGCATCGCCCCGAACGCGCGTCCGATGCCGTGCGCAATGGCGTCGCTCAGGTCGCGATCCGCAACCCCTCGGATGTCGTACTCGCGGAAGATGTGCCCAGGTACTGAACCGCTCATGTCGGCCACAAAACCTCGTTTGTCCCCCAACCGCAAGGGAGCTGAGCGACCGATCGGCTGCCGTCCGCCGCGCCTGGAACACGGTGCGGTGGCGTCGGCTGTGTTCGGTTCGCGAGCGTTCGCGTGACGCCAGGACCGTGACAGGGCCTGGCGGAGCAAGCTAAGGTCGGCCGCGTTGGACGCGCCCGCCGCACTTCCTCCTTCGCCCGATCCGGTGCCGTACGTGTACGCGGCGAACGACATCCGGCCGCGCCAGACGAAGGAGATCGAGCTCTGCGAGAAAGCGTCGCACTTCGACTGGCTGTACACGGGGGCCTTCGCCCTCGGTTTCGCGGCCAGCGTCTACGTGAACATCGGCCATCTCAAGCACGAACGCGAGCCTGCGGTCCGGCTGCTCGGCCCCGGCCTCGTCGGCTTCACCTGGGGCGGGTTCCTCAGCGGCGGCTATCTCTCGCTGCCGAAGTGCGATCCGCTCTGGGCGTACGGCGCTCCGCCGGAGGGCAACGTGCGAGCGCAATGGCCACTCGCGGCGGCGATCGCGATCGTCGCGGGCGTCACCGGTCCGATCATGGACTACACGTTTCTGGGTCCGGTGAAGCCGAGCTGGCCGGTCGAGGAGCGCACGGCACGCGTCTTCATCGGCGCCGGCGCCGGCATCCTGGGCTCGCTCTTCCCGTACATCCTTCCGCCGAAGACGTGGGCGGCCGCCAAAGAGATCGAGCGAATGCGTGTCCAGGGCCTGCCCGGCGGCGCGCAGGTCTCGTACACGTACGCGTTCTGAGCCGTCGCGCTGCGTCGGGTCGACGCGCCCGATCGGAGCCCGGGTCACCCGTCCGGAGACTCCTCGTGCGGCAGCCGATCCGATACGTTCGGCGGTCACATGCAATGTCTCAACTGTGGTGGGCAGTTCGAGTGGGCGGGCGGCGGAAAGTACGCGCGGTGCATGCGCTGTCTTTCGCTCTTCACCTTCGATGGCGGGGCACTCACGCCGATCGTGGTGCAGGCCCCCGGCGGCGGGTTCAATCCCGAGTTCAATGCCGTCTTTGCTCAAAACCTCGGCTTCGGTCCGCCGCCTCCGGGCGCGCAGCCGATGCCTCCTCCAATGCAACCTCACGCCGGCGGCTACGGCCAGCCGCAGCAGCAGCAGCAGCACAACCTGGCCGCCGGCACGTTCGACATGGGCGGGGGCCAGCAGCTACGCGTGAAGATCAACGGCAAGACGCCGGAGGGCTACCTGAAGGACAAGGCCTCCAGCATGATCTGGGGCTGGATCATCGGCGCAGTGATCCTCGGCATCCTCTTGCTCTCGTTCGGGGGCATCGGCATCTACGTGTGGATGTCCGCCAAGAACGCGAGCACTAGCCCGGGCGCTGCCGCAAAGGCCGCCGAAGCCGCCGACTGGGACGGGAAGACCACGTTCACGTGCGGAGGCAACGACGTCGTCGCCCTCACCGGCGTCACGGCCAAGGCCGGCGTGAAAGCGAGCGCGAACTGCCAGCTCACGCTCACCGATGTGAACATCAGCGCGCCGGTCGCGATCGAAGCAGGCGGCAACGCGAAGGTCACCGTGACCGGCGGCAGCATCACGTCGTCGGTCAACTCCGTCGTCGCCTCCGGCAATGCGAAGGTCGACTTCGTCGGCACGAAGGTCACGGGCAAGGCGAAGACGAGCGGCCTCGCCAAGGTGACGGGCGCGAACTGACCTTTTCTCGATTGGCGTTCGGCGGGGGGGCTCGCGACGCGAGCGGGCTCGCGGGGCGAGAAACAAGAAGGTGGGAAGGCGGGAAGGTCGAAGGGGGATCGGTGATGCGGTCGATGCTGCGCGTGCGCGGCCCGTCCACGCGGTCCGTTCGAGCGAGTGACGACGGATGCGGGACCGCTGCGCGCTCGATGACGGGTGCGCAGATGGCTCGACTCGGACGCTGATCGTTGCGACGCGCGCGGAACGCGACGGCGCCGGGTCTCTGCGTGATCCCAGGATTGCGAGGGAGCGGACGTCCGATCCCCGCACTCTTGCCTCGTCCACGCCGTCGACACGGAGATGAGACGGTGCGAAACGGCCGACGCGCGTGATCATTCGGTTTCCGATGCTCGCGCTAACGACTCGCTGTCGAAGCCAATGGAACGCGCGTGCATCTTTCGCGTTACAGCGCCTCTCCGGCATTGCCGGAATCGCCTTCGCCGCTAGTGTGCCCGGCGTTCGCCTCTCGCTCGAAAGGGATCGGCATGTCCACGAAGTACCTGCGTCCGTCCACGGTTCTGGGGGTCTGTTCTCTCTCCGCTCTCGCGATCGCCGCGGGATGTTCCGACGCGGGAGATGAAACACTCGGCGCAGTGCGCTCGGCGGCCCTCGTCTCGGACGACCTCGTCATCTCGCAGGTCTATGGCGGTGGCGGAAACACCGGTGCGCCCTACAAGAACGACTTCGTCGAGCTGTTCAATCGCGGCACGCAGGACGTGAACCTCGCAGGCAAGGCGCTCCAGTACGCCTCGACCGCGGGCGACTTCAGCAAGACGAACAACGTCGTCCAACTGCCGAACAGGACGCTTCAACCCGGGCAGTACTTTCTCGTCCAGCTCATCGCAGGAACTGGCGCCGCGCCTGCCTTGCCAGCGCCGGACTACATCACTGCAGGCCCGGAAGCCGTGAACGTCGCGGGCACGAACGGGAAGGTTGCCCTCACGCTGTCAGCCACGCTGTTGGACGGCTGCGGAGCAGCGGGAGATCCGTGCGTCGATTGGATCGACCTTGTCGGCTTCGGGACCGCATCCCAGTCGGAAACGGCAGCGACTTCTGGCATGACGAACACCACTGCCGCCATTCGTAAGGGTGGCGGATGCACGGACACCGGCAACAACTCAGCCGACTTCGACGTCGCCGCGCCGACGCCGCGCAACTCGGCTACGCCCGCTAACGTCTGCGCTGGCGCGGGCACGGACGCGGGCAACGACGCGGGCAACACCGACCTCGACGCGGGCGCTGACGGCGGCGGCGAGCCCGACGCGGGCGACGAGCCCGACGCGGGCGACGAGCCCGACGCAGGCGGCGAGCCCGATGCAGGCGGCGAGCCCGACGCAGGCGGCGAGCCCGACGCAGGCAACGAGCCAGACAGCGGGACGCCGGGCGACGCCGGGCCGCCTCCGAGCCTCGTGCTCCTCAACGAGGTGAAGATCAATCCGCCCGGCGACAACAGCACGCCGGATGCGCCGTGGGAATACGCCGAGGTCCTCTGCACGCCGGGCGCTTCGCTCGACGGCTACTACTTCGTCGCGCTCGAGGGCGACGGCGACTCGTCGTCGGGATCTCCGGGCGTCGCGGACATCGTCGTGAGCCTCGGCGGCCACAACTGCGGCTCGAACGGGCTCGCATACATCAAGGCTGCCACTGGCGGTCATGGCTCGGGCGCGCCCGCAACGACGGTCATCACGTCGAGCGCGCTCGACACGGGCACGAGCCCGCTCGAGAACGCGACGACCTCGTTCGTGATCGTGAAGAGCCCCTCGGCGCCGATCACGGCGACGACCGACTACGACACGAACGACGACGGCACGCTCGAGCTGCCGTCCGGTGCGTCGATCGTCGACGGCGTCTCCGTCTTCCAGCAGGCGAACAACACCACCGACTACACGTACGCGCCGCAGCTCACGATGGCGGCCGGCCCGCCGGACGGAGCGACGCGTCTCGTCGGCAATACGACGGCCATGTCCGCGAACGCCTGGTACGGCGGTGACCTCGCCGGCAGCGATCCGGAGGGCCTGACGTACGACAGCACGAGGAAGACGGCGAACACGCCCGACGGCGCCGTGCTCACGCCGGGCGCCCCGAACTACGCCGGCACCTCCAATCCGAAGCCCGACGCGGGCAGCAGCAGCGGCGGCACGACCCCGGATCCGGATCCGGAGAACCCCGGCGGCTCGAGCGGCTCGAGCGGCTCGAGCGGCGGAAAGTCCTCGAGCTCGGGCGGCACCACCGACGGCCGCACCACCGGCGGCAACTCGGGCGATGGCTGCGCGGTGACGTCGTCGCCGGGCTCCTCGACGTCGAACAACGGCTTCGTCGCCGCGATCGGCGCATTTGGCCTCGCGATCCTCGGTCTCCGCCGTCGTCGCAACACGCGCTGAAGCGTGCCTCACACGCGCTGAAAGCGACACGCAGGCTCCCAAAGCGGCCTCGCACCAGGCACGGCCGGCCCGATGTGGCCTGGCCGTGCCCTCGCGCCGAGGTCGTTCGTCAGGCGAACGCTGTCTCGCCCGAATCCCTCCACGCCAGCGGAGCGATCGCTCCGTTCGTTCGTTCGACGAACGACCCGCGCCGGGGTGACGACCTTCAACGAGCGATCCTCCAAGCCCCACTGGTGAGCGGCTCGTTCGCCGTACGAACATCCCCGGACCGAACAGAACATCGTCGATCGTTCGTTCGTGATTCGAGCCGCGCGCGACCTCGCCGCCTGAGGAGATGGCAGCGCCATGGCGAGCTCCCGGGTGCTCGCGTTCCCGCAGCATCTACGTGAGCAGTCGGAGCGCGTGTCTGACGATCGTCTCGGCAGACGTATCGGGCTCGAGGCTCGATTCCAGCCGCGTGATGACCTGACGCACCTCGGGCTCGCGGAAACCGAGCGTCCGAAGTCCGCGCACGGCGGTCTCGAACGAAGGTGAGTGCGCCAGCGCGGTCGGCTTCGATCGTGCCTGCTCCGACGCGGCCTTCCGTTGTTCCTGCGCGGGCGTGGGCTGCTTCCGATGTTGCTGCGCGGGCTCGGCCGCCTTCGCACCCGTCTGCGCAGGCGCAGCCTGTCCCGGGCGTGCCTGCGTCGGCGCGGCGGACTTCCGTTGTCGCAAGTGGATCCGCTCCTCGATGTACGCGCGGCCGAACACGTGCTCGGCATGAACGCGGTTGTGCACTCGACATCGAAGTCGGAGATTTGCCGCCTCGTCGCTGCCGCCGAGCGCCTTCGCGTCGATGTGATCGAGCTCGAGGAATCCACGCCCGGGACAACGATTGCCGTCGGCATCGACGAAGGTGCACTGCGCGCCGTCCCGCGCCCAGACCTCGCGCTGAACCGCCTTCGCGACGTGCCGTCGCCGTGCAGGCTTCGGGGAATGCTGTGCCGCGCTGCTCGTCCCGCCGTCGGCAGGGGTCGTCGAGGACGGCGTCTTCTCCTTGGAGCGGGTGGTCTTTCCGAGCCGCTCCCTCTCCAGCTTCGCCTGAAGAAGATCGAGCGCTACCTCGATGATCTTCTCGAGATCGCCCGACGGATTGCGATGGCGCATCAGCTCCTGGATGTTTTCGAGCGTGGCCCTCGTCTCGGCGGAGATGGTGAGCTCGACTCGGTAGCGGCTTGCTGACAGCGGCTCGACTCGTGGCCACTCGCGCGGCGTCGACGCCACCAGCGCCGGCAACGCCGCCAAAGCGGACGAGGTCGCCAAAGCGGACAACGCCGCAGCAGCGGACGAGGCCACCTCGCTCGGTGGAGGGCTCTCCGCGGACACCACCGGCAGCGCGGGCTGCGGGTCGAGCGGCTCGATGCACGCGTGCACATCGGGCTTCGGGAACCGCGCGGCGAGCATCTCCGCAACTGCCTTCGTGGTCTTGCCGACGGCTGCGCGAAGCAGCTCCTCGTGATTGTCCAAAGTCACGTGCTTGTGCAGCTCGTAGAGCGCGCAGAGATGGACCTCGCCGCGCTCGAGATACCCGCCCGCCAGCGGGAAGCGCCGGACGACGCGAGCCACCGCGATACGGCGCTGCGCCTCGCTATCACTCATCCCGAGCTTTCGCACGCAGAAGTCCCATGTCGACGTGCACGCCTGCTCCGCATAGAGGCGCCGAGCATCCACCTCCGCGACGTAGGCAAGCAACCCGATCAACCAAACGTTTCCTCGGCCGACATGCGCGCGGAGACGAGCAAGCAGCTCGTCGTTCGACAGCTCCCCCAGCTTGGTCATGCTGCCCTCCCCCAGCTTGGTCATGCGCGTTCATACCATGCAGATTTCGGCCGTCCGGGAAGGCAGCTCCTGCGTGCGATCGACGTCGCGATCACGTCGCGACGTCTCTTCGCCGAGCGAAGTCGTCAGCACGCGTTTGCGTCGCCGCGTGTGCCTCATCCCAACACGAGCTACGCGAACGAAGACGTCTTCAGCCGAAACCTCGTCAATCAAAATCACGATTGCCCGGTAATTTCTGAGCGATGATCTCACCGCGTCACCGGACGAGCGACTGGCGCAGCGATGGCCTCGAGAGCTCAAATCCCTCTCGAGCTGCCATCGATGTGCCAGTCGCTCGTCGCGGTCGAAGTCCGGGCGACGTAGCCGAAGCATAGAGGTCCGCCGTCGACGTCGGGCAAGAGCACGAACTCCGATGCGGTCAGCGGCTCTCGGCTCTCTTCCGTATTGTGCAGTGCGCGGCAGCTGTGTGACCCTCGGCCCGCGCAAGAACACCGCCCGAAGCCGCGCCCCGTCTCGGCCAACATGGTCTAGAGCCGTCGACGACTCAGCGTCCGAAGCCGCGCCCCGTCTCGGCCAACATCGGTCCAAAGCCGTCGTCGACTCAGCCCGAAGCCACGCCCCGTCTCGGCCACATCGGTCCAAAGCCGTCGTCGACTCAGCGCCAGAAGCCGCGCGCCGTCTCGACCAACATCGGTCACGAGCCGTCTACGACTCCGTCCTCACCATCCCATTCCCTTCTGCTCGACGGCGTCGCCCCCCAACTCGCCGCGGCACACGCTAATCGCGTCCGCGAATCTCCTCGGGCGACAGCACCTCGACGTCCAGCCCAAGGCGGCTGCTCGCGCACGCTGAACCGCTCACCCCATCCGAACCGAGGACCGGGGCGTTCACGACGGGGAAGGGCGATGTCTCATGCGTACGACCGACCTCGGACGCATCGAAGCGGGCCTCGCTGGAATTCGCGACGAGCAGCGCACACGCTGTCCGTCGCACGCATCGCAACGGCCACCCGCCGGAGCAGCTCGGGAGCTGCTCCAGCGAGGACGCCGGCTCGGATCAGAACCGCGTGTAGCCGTACGTCTGGTACAGGCCGCGGATCAGGTCCATCAGCTCGACGTGGTTCTGAAGCCGTGAGACCGAGCGATTCAGGTAGTACTCGCGGTTCTCGGCGTCGGCCGGCGCGTCCTTGCGCGCGTTGTAGTCGTCGATCAGCTTCTGGCCCTGCTTGATGAGGTCCGCGCCGGGGCTGTAGCGGCCGTCGGCGTATTCGATCGCCGCGTACTGCTTGCTCGTGAGCGGGTCCGTCATCGTGACCGGCGTGGTGTTGGCGCCGGGCGTGAACGCCTCGCCGCAACCGACACACCAGACGCGAACCGCGTCGTTCCACGACTGCGAGTAGTTCGACTGGAACTCCGCCATCGAGAAGAACAGCGCGTACGCCTTGTAGAAGAAGAACCAACCCGAATCGATCGCCGTGCCCTTGAGCTTGCCCTCGGGCGCCGGCGTGCTCACGCCGTCCCTGCCGCCGAGCGTCTGGAAGACGTTGGGCGTCAGCAGGGTCGTCGCGCCGTTGCCGATCGGAGCCGACTCGGCGCGCCACGCGTACTTGTCGAACGAGTCGGTGGCGACACCGCCGAACACCCCGGACATGGCCTTCGGGTACGCGAGGTAGAAGCCGATTCGATAGGTGACGGCGTTCGTCTGATCCTGGCCGACGAAGTTCGTCGACGTGTTGGTGAGCGTCAGGAGCGCCGCGATCTTGTCGTAGAACGACCCGACGTTCTTGATGCGATTGAAGAAGCCCTGACCGGTGGCGTTGTCGTAGCGCGTGTAGCGGTACCGAGCGCCACTGTCGATGTCGAGCGTGAGCTGGTTCGCGTTGGACGAGCACTTCGCCGTCGCACCGCTCGAGTCGGTGCACGCATACGGAGAGGATGTCGCCTGCTCGAAGAACGTGCCGTCCGGAAGCAGCGCGCTGTCCCGGTTCGGGATGTAGACGCCCACGTCCGGCGTCCCGAGGACGTCGATGAGGCGGTCGAGGCCCCAGGTCGTCGCCATCGTCGCGGGGAGCCCGCCCGCCGGGTCCTTGAACCAGTCGGCGTTCGTCATGTAGCCGTTCTTCACGCCCTCCTCGCCCTTGAGGATCGCGCGCCAGTAGTAGTCGTACGAGCCCTGGTAGAAGAGCCAGTGGATGTACTGGGCGTGGACGTGGCTGAAGTACCGGGTCGCGATCTTCGACAGGTACCCGTTCATCATGTTGAAACCGTTCGCGCGACCACGCGTGAAGGCATCGAACACGTAGTACTGGCGGTACCGGCTCATCGCGTCGGACACGACCTCGAAGGAGTCCATGCCCTGGTCCCACCGCTGGCAGAGCGGGCGGTTCGCGCTACCGGCGAACTCGTCACCGCAGTAGCGGTACGGGACGACGTCA
Organism: Pseudomonadota bacterium; assembly: GCA_023423895.1. Taxonomy (GTDB): domain Bacteria; phylum Myxococcota_A; class Polyangia; order Polyangiales; family Polyangiaceae; genus Labilithrix. The sequence continues at coordinate 106,549 of JAFAER010000021.1, read as the reverse complement.
TATCCGCCGTTCGCGGACGTGGTCTTGACCGAGTTCGTGTTGCCCTTCGCGCGGAGGTACGCGACACGCGCGTTCTCGACGACGTCGGCGAACGGACGGATCTCACGCGCGCCCTTCTTCAGCGCGTTGATCCCCCCGTTGAACTCGTTCGGGATCATCGTGTAGTGCCGGTACTGGCGATTGAGGTTGTCGAGGACCTCGGCGCTGTAGCCGGTGAAGAAGCCGGAGCCGAACTTGTTCGGCGCCGCGTTGTAGAGCGGATCCTTGATCGCGGCCTTCGGGAAGGTCTCGACGAGGTTGCCGTAGCCGAAGCGAATCGCGGCGTAGTCGTACTTGCCGAGGCCGCGGATGTCGGCGTTGAAGCGCGCGCCGTAGTCCATGACCGTCGAGTACTGGAGCTCCGTCATGCCGGCGTTCTTCTGGTTCTCCGTCATCGGAGCGCCGAACTGGAGGTTCTCCTGCTTCAGGTCCCAGAACTCGTCGAAGAAGTTGAGCGCGTCGCTCGAACCTTCGAAGTTGTGGCGGAGACCGACGGTGTGGCCGACCTCGTGCTCGAGCAGACCGCTCAGGATGCGCGCGCGGAGATCGTTCCACATCGCGTGCTGCGCCTGCTCCTGCTCGGCGGGCGAGCCGAGCGACGCGTACTTCGCGGCCATCTGCTTCGCGAGACCGACGATCGAGTCGTCGACGAGCGCCGCATCGAGGTAGCAGTGGTGCTCGCCGAGGAAGCGCTGGCGGTCGTTCTCCTGCTTCACCACGTCCTGGGCGGCGAAGACCTCGGAGATGCGTTGCATGTCGTCGTCGGTCAGCGACTCTTCCGGCGTCTTGCCGGCGAGGAAGTGCGTCTCCGGGCTGTCGAAGATCTTCCGCTCGAGCGGCGTGCCCTTGATCATCGCGCGGCGATCGGCGCCGGACGGACCCGTCGCGAGCGGCACGCCCTTCTCGGCGATCGTCTTGAGGAGCGCGCGGTTGATGCCGAGGTCGACGTTCTTCTGCGCCGTCTTCAGATCGAAGCCCGCTTCGCCCGGCGCGATGCCGTTGAAGCCGGGAACGGCGCTCTGGCGCGGGCCGGGGACCTCTCCGCGCGCGAGCCGCTTGGCGTATTCGTCGGTCGAGACGCCGTTGACGTAGTCGAACTCCTTCGTCTTGCCGTTGAGCAGGTTGACGATGTCGACGGCGTTCTGCGCGTACGTGTCCAGCCCGGCGCCGTAGACGTAGGCGCTCGCGCTGAAGATCTCGCCGGTGATCGGATCGGCGTAGCTCGGACCGAAGCCGAGCGGGCCCGAAGGCTGCGGCTTCGACACCCAGTACATGAACGAGTAGCGGAGATCGCCCTGGCGCGCGACGGTGCCGGGCTTGCCGCACGCCTCGTGATCGCCTTCCTTGACCGGGTTGTTCGCGCAGAGAACGAAGGAGCGCTCGCCGGCCGCCTTCATCCGGTCGACCTCGGCACGGAGCTCCGCGTGCGAGAGCGCCGAGCCGGGCTCGCGGTCTTCGAGGAGTCGGAGGGACGCGACGGTCTCGTTGAAGGCGTCGTTCCAGCCGTCGGCCGTCTGCTGCGCGATCGGCTTCATCGCGTCCGGCCACTCGGCGTTGAGGAAATAGACGATCGGGCGGACCTTGCGGGCCTTGTACGGCTTCTCGACCTTCGTGCCGTTCTCGTGCTCGAGGATGTTGCCGTTTGCGTCGCGCTCGAACCACTCCTGCCAGAGGTTCCAGTTGTTCGCGCGATAGAGGTAGCGCTTCTCGAGCGTTCCGTAGCGCTGGTCGTATTGCGCGCGCTCGGTGCGGAAGAAGCCGAACTCGTCCATCATCGGGAGGCCGACGGGGCTGCCGCTCACCGTGCGGATCGGGGAGCCGTCGTCGTCGAGGAGCGGGAGGCGATCCGGATACTCGCGCGGCTCGTAGTCGCGCTCCGGCACCTTCATGAAGGAGAGACGCGCGCTGATGTCGCCCGGGCCGCAGCCCATGTCTCGGTAGTAGTAGAAGCAGGTCGCGACGTCGGGGCGGACGGTGTACCGCGCCGTGATGTCGACGTAGCCCTTCTCGAAGGTCGGGTGGTCCGGATCGTCGTGCGCCTGGACGAAGCTCGTCGAAGCGCTGATCGCCTCGAACCCCGGCGCGACGAACACCTTCTGGCTGATCTTGTTCGTGCCCCAGTCGACGCGCATGTACTCGCGCTTGTCCCAGGGCCGATCGGTGTCGTTCTCCTCGATGACGTTCGTCTCTTCGCCCGTGCTCGGGTTGTAGCCGCGCCGGATGTCGAAGTGGCTCTCGATCGGGAATGCCGCGACGACGCCGCCATGCGGATCGCCGGATTCGAGGATGTCCGGATCCTCGCGGTACGCCTGCAGCTCCTTGCCGTCGGGCGAGATTCGCCACTTCATGCGGTACATGTCGCCGGCAGCGCCGATGAACGCCGTCGCCTGCGACGCCGGCACGTCCGTGATCGTCGCGCGGAAGTACCAGCTATCGCTGAGATCGAGGAAGCGGCCTTGGCCGTCCGCTTTCAGGAAGATCGACTTCGGGACGGCATTCGCTTGAACGTGATTCAGGGGATCACGCTCCTCGGCGCAGCCCTGTGCGCCCCCGAGCACGGTGAGCGCGGTCACGCCGAACGCGGCGGCCTTCGCACGAAGCTTCCAAACACCCATGGTCATTGCCCCTTCATCACAGCTCCGCGCGCATCGCAGAGCAGCATCACGACAGTCCACCGTCATCGCTCGCGGCTCTTCGCCCGCGAGGGCCCCGCACGTTAGGCGAAGCCTGTTGTTCCGCAACTCGTCGACGCTCGAGCGTGAGAGTCAGAACGCCAACCGAAGAGTCGGTAGTGATCCGAGCCGTTTCGAGGGGCTCTGCCATGCCCACGCTGCCCGCGACTCCGAAGCAAGTGGCGCGCCGGTAACAATGAACATGGAATGACTCTGAATCATCGATCGCTGGGCCGATGAGTTCCTCGTTCGTCAAAAGACGAACGACGTGTCCGCGCGAAATGCGAACGCTCAACCGAGACGACCAGCCCTCAGCCGTGCGAGCGGCACACGCGACCATTTCGACGAGGCGGACGCGCTCGATCGTCGTCCACTCGTCATCTCCGGCAGAGCGCCTATCGATCCGTCGCGCGGCAGATGAGCACGAAGCGCCGTCTCGCGAAGGATGAGCAAGACGAGGAGTGATGACGAAGACGAGGAGTGATGACGAAGACGAACAGCGAGACCAAGACGAAGACGAGCAACGCGCGACGCGGAGCGTCGCCGTACCCGCCACTCGTCGCGTCGGCCGCCGCACGCTCCGGGAAGTCCACTCCGGCGAGTCGGCGCGAACGTTCGTCTGAAGGGAACGAACCTGCGCGACTCACATCGCTTCGTCATCATGCCGAGGCCTCCCGCCGCGGCCGTGAACGAGCGGCTCGCGCGCGTTGGTTGCGCGACGGCGAACCGGAAGGTCGCGAAGCGTTCGGCCCCGACCTGCGCGAGCGGCCGAGCTCGTATGGCTGAGATGAAACGTTCACCGCGACCGCGAGGTGCGAGTGTCGTGCTAAAAGGCGCGCACTCACGGGTGCGGGGATCAACGCTTCGATATCAGAAATAGGGTCGCGCCGACTGATGAGCCACTCCGTCGAACGGCATCTCGCCGTACAGCCTGCCGACTACGACCGTGAGATCCGCAGGTTCGTACCTGGATACGACGCTCTTCTCGACGAGGTGATCGAGGCCCTCCGCGAGCACCTCCCGCACGGCCCGGCGCGCGTGATCGATCTCGGCTCCGGAACGGGCGCCCTCTCCGAGCGCATCCTGAGATCGCTCCCGAACGTGCACATGCTCGCGCTCGATGCCGATGCCGAGATGCTGAAGCGGGCGGCCTCGCGTCTCGCGCCCGTCGGAGCTCGCGTCGAGCTCAGGATCGGCTCCTTCCGCGAGCCGCTCCCGCGCGCCCAGGCGGCGGTCGCGTCACTGTCGCTCCACCACGTGCACGACCCGAGGGACAAGCGCGACGTCTACCGGAACATCCTCACGTCGCTCGACCCGGGAGGTATCCTCGTGAACGCGGACGCCATGACGCCGGGGGCAGAGGCGCTCGCCGCGCCCCTTCGGCGCCGCTGGGCGGCCCACCTGGTCAGCAATGGCGACTCGCAAGCGCGAGCGTACCAGCGGTTCGTCGAATGGTCCGTCGAGGATCGCTACTACGGCATCGACGAGGAGCTCGTCATGATGCGCGATGCAGGCTTCACGGAGATCGACGTCCGATGGCGCGTCGGCCCGATGGCGGTCATGGTCGCCCGCAAACGCGCCTGACGCGCGCCTGCGCAGCCTGCGCCGCCGGTGTCTCCCGTCGCGGACGCTCCTCCAGGCCCCGTTTCGATCCCAAGGCTTGCCTCCTGAAGCCCGGTGGGGCATCGAAGGGTACCGGAGGTTACACATATGTCGGTACTCGTTGGAAAGAAGGCTCCTGATTTCACCGCTGAAGCCGTCTACGGCAACGGCGAGATCAAGCCGCTTCAGCTCTCGGCGCACACCAAGGGCAAGTACGCGGTGGTCTTCTTCTACCCGCTCGACTTCACGTTCGTGTGCCCGTCCGAGCTCATCGCGTTCGATCATCGCCTCGCCGAGTTCGAGAAGCGCAACGTGGCGGTCATCGGCGTGTCGATCGACTCGCCGTTCACGCACAACGCGTGGCGGAACACGCCCGTCGACAAGGGCGGCATCGGCCCCGTCGGCTACCCGCTCGTCGCCGACGTGAAGCACGAGATCTGCAAGGCGTTCGACGTCGAGTCGGACGGCGGTGTTGCGTTCCGCGGCTCGTTCCTCATCGACAAGGCCGGCGTCGTCCGTCACCAGGTGGTCAACGACCTGCCCCTCGGCCGCAACATCGACGAGATGCTGCGCATGGTCGACGCGCTCCAGTTCACCGAGGAGCACGGAGAGGTCTGCCCGGCCGGCTGGAACAAGGGCAAGACCGGCATGAAGGCGAACCCGTCCGGCGTCGCCGAGTACCTCGCCTCGCACGCGAAGGACCTCTGAGCCGCAGCTCGAGTCGTGTCCGTCCTTCCGATGCGCCCTGGGCCCCCTTCGGGCAAGCCCAGGGCGCATCGCTTTTGTGGGGGCTGACCCCGCGTCGCGCCGTCCGAGCGTACATGCGGTGCGAGAGAACACTGTAAACGCGCGTTCGCGGGTGCAACGCCAACCGCTGCGGGACGACGTCCGCGCGCCGGTGAAATAAGGCTGCGTTCAGCGGGTACGTCGCTTGCGCTTGGGTTCGTCGGCCCAACCGCATGATGCGTCCTCTCCTCGTCGCGTCGCTCTTCGCCTGCGCCCTCCTCGTGCCCGGCACCACCGATGCCGCAGGCGCAGTCCTCCCCCTCGCCGATTCGCCGGTCCCTGCGTTCGTCGATGTGCGGATGGCGGTGGCCGTCTCGCCGTCAGGAAGCACGCGGTGGAGCGAGATCACCGTCCCGTCCGGGACACCCGCGATGTGGCTCGTCCCCGTCCGGCCGGGCGCGGTCGTCGACTGGGCTCCGCGACGGTGGCTCGACGCCCTCGACGATGCGACCGCGCCGCGCGTCCTTCCGCCGAACGTCTCGTCCGCCTGCCCTCTGCCGGTGAATGCACCGGAGAAGGCCGCTCCGTGGACGCCGGCTCGTCCCGGCCCGGTTGGAGGTCCGGTCTCCGTGCAGCCGACGGCGGACGCCGCGCGCGCTCACGTCGCGGAGCGCGGTCATCGTCTGAGCTCGGCGGTCGACACGAAGATCACCGAGCTCTACGCGCGTGGATGGAACCTCGTGGCCGTCGAGCTCCCGGCCGGCGCGGCCGCACAGGCCTCGGCCACGCTTCGTGTGAGCGACGACGGCGGCGACGGAAGGAACGTCCTCCCGCTCGCCCTCGCCGGCGGCGCCAGCACGCGCGTCACCGTGTTCGCGATCGGAGCGGGCGTCGCTCGAGTCCCCGGCACGCGTGACATCGACACGAGTGAGCTCCGTTGGGGGCGCGAGGGGAGCACCTATGACGAGTGGCGTAGCGCGATCGTCCGTGGCGGGCGTGGAGACATCTGGCTCCGCGAATCGGCGTCTCATACTGCGATCTTCGACGAGACGCCGGTCGTTCGAGGCGCACACCCGATCGCGTCGGTGGTCACGGGCTACCTCCCGGATCCGCCGTGTTCGCCGGCGGCGGCGCAGGCGCTGTCCGCTCACCAGGGAGCCGTTGCGGTCTCGTGCGGGCCCGGCGCCGCTGCCCGTGTGCCCGGAAGCGCCGGGTGCATCCCGTCGAGCAGCGGGATCGATCCGACAGTGCTGCGCTGCAGCTCGGACATCGATCTCGCGCTCGCGCTCGCGGGACTCGCTCCGGCGAGGGCGGTGGTCACGCGTCTCGCTGGATGGATCCCGGCCGGAACCCAAGGATCGGACCTGGAGGTGCAGTTCGATCCGGGCGCGAGCCACCAGCTGCCCCTGATCCACGCGGGCGAGGACGACCACTGCACTGCGCCGCCGGCGAGCGAAGGACTTTCGCCCGTACCACCGCCGCAGCCGCCGATCAGCAGCAGCTCGAGCTCCGGCGGTGACGAGTACGTACCTGCGAGCGATGGCTGCGGCGGGAGCACCGTCGTGACGGGCGGTGGCACCACGTACGACGAGCCCGCACCGGAGGACGACGGCTCCTCGAGCGAGAGCTGCAGCGGCGATGGCTCTTCTTCGGGCTGGGACGACTCGGACGACAGCGGCGGATGGGACGACAGCGACTCCGGCGATTCGTGCTCCAGCGACGAGTCGTCTTCGTCGTCCGACTCGTGCTCGGGCGGCTCCTCGAGCTCGTCGAGCTCCTCGAGCGGAGGCAGCGACGACGGATGGGACAGCGAAGACAGCGACGACGGGTGGGACACGGCGGACGACATGAGCCCGGAGAACAAGAAGCTCCGTCCCGCATCGAAGAAGCCGAAGCCCCACGCCAAGACCACGAAGAAGAAGTCGAGCCCCGTCTCCCGCTACGCGCTCCTCGCCGCAGCGTTGCTGCTCCCGCTCCGCCGCCGCAAGCGGCGCGTGGGAGATGCGGAGGCGGATCGAACGCGCTTCTGACCTTCACTCCTTTGCACGGCCGCGATCACGTGGCCCTGACGATCACGATTGCCGCGCCACGTGACGTGGCGCGTTCGACCTACTCGAGGATCACGACATGACATGGACCTCTCGTTTGCTGGCGCTCGTGCTCCCTTTCGCCGCCCTGACGGCGTGCGCAGCGAGCTCCACTCCGCGCATTCGCGTAGCCCGCGATCTCGGCTGCACCGCCGAACAAACGAACGTCACACGCATCGACGAGTACCGCTGGCAGGTGACCGGGTGCGGCCGCACGGCGACGTACGTCTGCACGTATCCCGTGCGCGACTGCTGGCGCGAAGGCGAGATCCGGCCGCACGCCTCGGTACCGCCGTATTGAGTCGTACGTCAGACGGCCTTCGCGTCGAACATGGCGTCGAGGCGCGCGTAGCCGATCTCCATGCCGTCCGTCATTCCGCTCGCCATCGCGCCGTCGCGCGCTTCCTTCGAGGGGAAGACCATCGTGAGGACCATCGTCGTCACGCCGTCCTTCTCTTCGAAGTCGTTCGTGATGATGGCCGGCTCGCTCGACGTCGGGCCGCCGATGTCGCCCGGATCGTAGTTTTCGTCGTGAACGAGCTTCGCGGGCCTGGTGACCTCGATGAACTTGCCGAAGAAGCCGAACTGCGTCCCTTCCGCGTCGCTCTTCCATCGCCAGCGAAACGCGCCGCCGACGCGGACGTCCATCTCGCAGACGATCATCGACCAGCCGTCGGGCCCGAGCGACCAGCGCCGGACCAGCTCGGGCTTGGTGTGCGCGTCCCAGACGAGCTCGCGCGGGGCATTGAAGCTGCGCACGACACGGACTTCGCGATCATTCGGCAACGTCACTTCGAGGGGCTTGGGCATGTTTTGGTTTCCTTTCGTTGTTCTGACGAGACGCCCTCGACGTTCGAGCGAGGTCCTCTCGGGAGATCATTCGTTCTCGCGCTGGTGCGCAGAGGCATTGGTCTTGAGCTCTTCGAGCAGAGCGTCGAGGCGCTGGTAGTTCCGTTCCCACACCTCGCGGTGGCGTTCGATCCAGTCCATCGCTTCCACCAGGGGCTCGGCGGCCAACTTGCGGGGCCGACGTTGCGCATCGTGCGTGGTGGTGATGAGCCCGGCGCGTTCGAGCACCTTGAGGTGCTTCGAGATCGCCGGCTGGCTCATCGCAAAGGGCTCGCCGAGCTCCGTCACCGTGGCTTCACCCTTGGCGAGCCGCGCCACGATCGCGCGCCGCGTGGGGTCTGCGAGCGCGGAAAACACGGCATCCAAGCGGTCCGATGAGGCACGAACGTTCATAACCGATTGGTTATTCATAGCGCCGTACGCGGACGAGTCAAGCGAAGACACGCGTGGCCACTTGCTCACGCGAGAGCGCGCGCTCCCGAAGGAGAAGAGCTCGTGCGCGTGGCAACGCCCATGCTCCGGGGCCGAGTCGCTCTCGTGTATGGTGGCGCGGCAGCGATGATCGCCGACGAGCTCACGAGCGATGCTTTGACCGCGTCCTTCCGGCTGATCCAGCGACGGCGCGGGCACCGTTTCTCCGTCGATGATCTCGCGACGGCATGGGAAGCCGTGCACGCCGCGCCTGACGCAGACAGCTTCCTCGATCTCGGCTGCGGGATCGGCTCCGTCCTCTTGATGGTGGCTTGGCGACTGCCGACGGCGCGCGGGTTCGGGATCGAGGCGCAGGACGTCAGCTTCGAGCTGGCGAAACGGAACGTGCACGAGAACGGGCTCGACGGACGCGTGACGCTCTTCCATGGCGACCTGCGTGACGTGACGCGCGACTGGCCGCATGGGTCGTGCGCCGTCGTCACCGGAACGCCGCCGTATCTTCCGCTCGGCACCGCGTCACCCTCGCCCGACCCGCAGCGGGCCGCGGCCCGCATCGAGCTACGCGGCGGAGTCGAGGACTACCTCGCGGCGGCGGCTCGCGTCGTCTCGCCCGACGGCGTCGTCGTCGTATGTGCCGACGGCCGCCACCCGGAACGCGTCGTCCGCGGCGCGGCGGCCGCAGGTCTCGTGCCCGCACGGCGCGTCGACATCGTCCCGAGGGCCGGGCGATCGCCCCTCTTCTCCGTCTGGACGTGCGCCCGCGCTTCACGCGGCGCGCTCGATCACACCGAGGTGGTCATGCGCGACGAACGCGGGGAGCGCACCGAAGCGAGTCGCGCCATGCGGGCCACCTTCGGCCTCGATCCCGACGTCCGGTAGCGGCGCGCCTCGCTCAGAACGGCCAGACGAGCGGGATGACCACGACCGCGGTCGTCAGGACGAGGAGCTGCAGCGGGAGCCCGACCTTGACGTAGTCGCCGAACCGATAGTTGCCGGGCGTCATGACGAGCACGTTCACCGGCGACGCGATCGGCGTGGCGAACGCCGCCGACGATGCGAAAGCGACGCCCATCAGGAGCGGCTGCGGTGCCAGGTCGAACGCCGTCGCGAGCCGGATCGCGATCGGCGCGACGAGGACGGCCGTGGCGGTGTTGGAGAGGACCATCCCCATCGTCGAGGTGATGGCCACGAGAAGAGCGAGCACGACGGTGGGGCTCGCTCCGTGGAGCTGCTTCTCCACGGCGGCGACGACGAGCGCGGTGCCACCGGTCTGCTCGAGCGCGGTGGCGAGCGGGATCATCCCGGCGATCAGGATGATGCTCTCCCAGTTCACCGAGCGATACACGTCCGCCGCGCGGACGCAGCCCGTGACGACGAGGATCGTCGCCGCGAGGAGGACCGCGACGACGTTGGGCAGCCAGCCGAACGCCATCACGACGAGCATCGCAAACGTCGTCGCGATCGCGCCGAGAGCACGCGGCCGGTCGAGGAGCACACTCCCCATCGCGTCGGGCTCTGCGACCAGGATGAGGTTCGCGCGCTCGTCGTGGAGATTGCGGAGGTACTTGCGGCGGCCCTTCACGAGCAGTGTGTCGCCGGCGCGCAGCTCAAGGTCGCGGAGCGCGGCGGGCGTCGTGTGGCAGGCCATCTCGCCACCTTCGCGCCGGCGCACGCCGAAGACATTGGCGCGATACCGATCTCGGAACTTGGCGTCGCGCAACGTCCGACCGACGAGACGCGAGCGACGCGGAAGCACGAGCTCTGCGAGCGACTCCTCCGGCGGCAACGTGAACGTCGACGGCGGGTCGAGCAGCTCGACGTCGAAGTAGCGCACGAGGGCAGCGACGGCCTCGTCATTCCCAAGGATGTGAAGCTCGTCGCCAGCCATGAAGACGACGCGAGGCACGACGCGGACGGACTCGCCTCCTCGGATGATCGCGGCGACCGTGACGGAGTGCGCCGCGCGGAGATCGGCGCCGGCAAGCGTGATCCCGACGAGCTTCGAGGATGCCGCGATGCGCACGCGCCGGAGCGCGCTGCCGAGACCATATTCGGCAGCGAGGTCCGCCTGGGTCAACGTGCGGTGCTGGAGCGTCGCCTCTCCCGCAGCAGGCAGGAAACGAGCGCCCACCAGGACCATGAACGCGACACCGGCGACGAGGACGATGACACCTGGGACCGCGAAGTCGAAGAACCGAAACGGAGGGTGACCGGCGGCGCGGAGCGTATCGCTCACGAGGAGGTTCGGCGGCGTACTGATCAACGTCAGATTGCTGCCGAGATGGGCGGCGAAGGCGAGCGGCATCAGCAGGCGCCCGGGGGCAATACCTCGCCGGAGCGCGATCGTGCCGACGATGGGCAGGAGGATCGCGACGGTGCCCGTCGAGCTCATGAACGCGGAGACGAAGGCTGTCGCCACCATCACGACGGCGGTGACGCGCGCTTCGGAGGAGCCGGCGATCGCCTCGAGCCTCCTGCCGAGCCAGTCGGCCACCCCGGTCTCCGTGAGCGCAGCGCCGACGACGAAGAGGCCCCCGATCATGATCACGGCCGGGTTCGAGAAGCCGGACAGCGCGACCTCGAGCGGTGCAACACCGCTGATCGTGAGCGCCAGCAGCGAGAGGAGCGCGACGACGTCGAGACGGAGCCGATCGCTCACGAAGAGGACGATCGTGACCGCAAGGATGACGAACGCGATCGATGCTTCGGTCGACACGCGGCGCCGATCCTAACAGCCTCGCCGCTGCTTCACGTCGAAGCCGCTCACCCGAGCTTGAGGAAGCGCGCGAGCACCTTCTTCTCGCCCCAGCCCGGGAAGAAGGCGACCACCGCCGGCTCGCCGGCGTTGACGATCTGCATGACCTCGCCACGCCCGAAGCGCTCGTGGACGACCTTGCTCCCGCGGCGGAGCTCGGCGGCGTCCTGGATGTCGCTCGCGTCGTAGTCGACGAAGCGCTCGCCCGGCTCGCGCGCCGGAGCCTCTGCGCGATGCCGCCCGCCGGATGAAGACGCGCCGCCTCGCCAGGCCGCCGGGCCCGGTCCCCACTCGCTCGGAACGACGTCTTCCCGAGACGCTCCCTCCGCACGTGCGCGATCGCGATCCATCGGATGACGCCACGCCGGCGTCGCCGACGACGGACGCGAGCGCCACGACGTGGGCGCGGACATCGAGTCGCGGTCGATCCACCGCCCCGACGCGCCCGCAGCGCGCGCGGCCGCCGTCTCGAGGTGCTCGATCGCGTCGGGCGGGAGGTCTCCGACGAAGCGACTCGGCACGCCCATGCGCGTCGTGCCGAAGATCTGCCGCTGCCGCGTGTGCGTCACGATCAAGTGATGACGCGCGCGCGTGATCGCGACGTACGCGAGGCGTCGCTCCTCTTCCATCTCCTCCGGCGAGCGAGGCTCCTGGTTCCGGTACGGGAACATGTCCTCCTCCATTCCAGTGAGGAGCACGAGCTCGAACTCGAGGCCCTTCGCGCCGTGGATGGTCATCAGCGTGACCTTCTCGACGTCACCGACGTTGTCCGTGTCGCTCACGAGCGAGACACGCTCGAGGAATCCGTCCAAGGTGGGCGGCTCACCTCGCGCCTCTGCCTCCGTCTCGTAGTCGCTCATCGAGCCTTCGAGCTCGGCGAGGTTCTCGAGCCGCCCTTCTGCCTCGGCGGTGTCTTCGTCCTCGAGCGCTTTCTTGTAGCCGCTCTTCGCGAGGACGATCCGGAGCACCTCGGCGGCCGGGCGATCTTTCGCCTCCCCGATGAGGAGGTTCATCAGCTCGCGGAATTGCCCGAGCCGCTTCTTGGCCGCCGACCCGAGGTCTTCGGCGAAGTCTTCCAGGCGGCCGAGCGCCTCGAAGAGCGAGAGCCGCTGTGTCGTCGCATACGTCGCGAGCCGCTCGACGGTCGTGTTGCCGATCCCACGCGCCGGCGTGTTGATAATGCGGAGGAGGTCGACGTCGCTCCTCGGATTGACGAGCACGCGAAGGTACGCCAGTGCGTCCTTCACCTCGGCGCGATCGTAGAACTTCGTGCCGCCCACGATCTGGTACGGCAGATTGACGGAGCGCAGCGCTTCTTCGAGGACGCGGGACTGCGCGTGCACGCGGTAGAAGACGGCGATCTCTTTCGGGCTGATACCGGCATCGCGCGCGTCGCGGATGGCGCGGACCACACACGCGGCCTCGTCGCGCTCGTCGGCGCAGGCGATGACACGGATCTGTGAGCCGGAGTCGTTCTCCGTCCACAGCTCCTTCGGCTCGCGCGTCGTCGAGGGCGCGATGACGGCCAGCGCCGAAGACACGATGTTCTGCGACGAGCGGTAGTTCTGCTCGAGCTTCACGACCTTCGCGTCCGGCCAGTCTCGCCGGAAGTAGCGGATGTTGCGGACGTCCGCGCCGCGCCAGCGGTAGATCGACTGGTCGTCGTCGCCGACGACGCAGAGGTTCCGCGTCCGCGCCGCGAGCCGCTTGAGGAGGCGGTACTGGATCTGGTTCGTGTCCTGGAACTCGTCGACCAGGATGTAGTCGAACTTCTTCTCGAGGGCTTCCTTCGCGCGGAGCACCTCGGGCGACGCGCCCTCGTTCGGAGCTTCGAGCACGCGGACGACGGAGAGGATCAGATCCTCGAAGTCGAGCGCGTTCGCGGCCCGGAGCGCCTCCTCGTAGCGGCGGTATGCCTTCTGGATGGCGTCGTCGAGGTAGCTGTCGAGGTTCATCTCGTCCGGTCCGCGGCCCTCCTGCTTCTCCTTGTGGATGCGAGCGAGGACGGACTTCGGCGAGTAGCGCCGATCGTCCAGGTTCATGTCGCGGAGGACGCGCGAGACGACGGCCTTTTGGTCGGTCGTGTCGTAGATGACGAAGCTCTTCGTCCGCGTGATCGCCTCCGGGAACAGACGAAGGAACTTCGCGCAGGTCGCGTGGAACGTGCCGACCCACAGGTCGCGCGCGACCGGTCCGAGCAGATCGGGACGCTCGAGGCGGCTGCGCATCTCGCCGGCCGCCTTGTTCGTGAACGTGACGGCCAGGATGCGCCACGGAGCGACGCGCTCGCGCGCGACGAGGTTCGCGATGCGAAACGTGATCACGCGGGTCTTCCCGCTGCCCGCTCCGGCGAAGACGAGGAGCGGCCCGCCGACGTGAGCTACCGCTTCAGCTTGAGGCTCGTTGAGCGGGACCACCTGGCGATCCCCGGCTTGGGAGAGACCTGCGTCGCCGGGGCCACGCGTGTGGGGCGCGTCTTGCATTCCGTTTCGGCTTAGCCCCCCCAGGTTCGAGGCGCCAGAGTCCAGGTTGTCGACTGCCACAGCCCTGTGTTCGGGCGCGTGACTTCAGGTATAGTCGGGGGCCAAGGAACGGCTGAGATGCCTGCTGAAACGGATCAGAAGAACGCTGCTGCTACGCCCGAGTCCGAGACGAACGGCGAGATCACCCCTCCCTCCAACAACGGTACCGCTGCGGGCGGAGAACAGGGCCAGGGTGCAGTCGAGCCTGCCGATCCGCTGGCGGAGGCCAGGGCGGAGGCCGCGCGTCTGAAGGACCAGTGGATGCGCACGGCGGCAGACTTCGACAACTTCCGCAAGCGCTCGCGCCGTGAGCTCGAGGACACGCGCAAGGCCGGCAAGGAGGACCTCCTGAAAGAGTTTCTCCCCGTGTTCGACAACCTCGAACGCGCGATCAACAGCGCGCAGCGCGCGACCGACGTGAAGGCGGTCGCCGAGGGCCTCCAGATGGTGCTTCGCCAGTACCTCGACACGCTCGCGCGTGGAGGCATCACGAAGGTGCCGTCCGTCGGCTCACAGTTCGATCCCACGCACCACGAGGCGATCCAGCAGGTCGAGACCGACGAGCACCCGGCGGGCACCGTCGTCGCCGAGGTGCAGCCCGGATACGTTCAGGGAGAGCGTCTGATTCGCCCTGCCATGGTCGTCGTGGCAAAGCCGAAGTCCGCCGGGAGTGAAGGCGCCGCGTCCGAGTGAGGGGAAATGGCGAAGGTCATCGGCATCGACCTGGGCACGACGAACTCCTGTGTGGCGATCGTCGAGACGAGCCCGACCGGCAAGGTAGACACTCGAATCATCCCCAACGCGGAGGGCGCGCGTACGACGCCGTCCATCGTCGGCTTCACGGCGAGCGGTGAGCGCCTCGTCGGCCAGCCGGCGAAGCGCCAGGCGGTGACCAACGCGCAGAACACCGTCTACGCGGTGAAGCGCCTGATCGGGCGCAAGTACCGGGACCCCGAGGCCCGACGGCAGGTCGAGCGGAGCCCGTACAGGATCATCGAAGCGCCGAACGGCGATGCGTGGGTCAACGTCGCGGGCAAGGACATGTCTCCTCCGGAGGTCAGCGCGATGGTGCTGGCGCGGATGAAGGAGGTCGCCGAGGCGTATCTCGGCGAGACCGTCACCGAGGCCGTCGTCACCGTCCCCGCTTACTTCGACGACGCGCAGCGGCAGGCCACGCGCGACGCGGGCAAGATCGCCGGCCTCGACGTCAAACGCATCATCAACGAGCCGACGGCCGCCGCCATCGCGTACGGCCTCGACAAGAAGTCGTCCGAGCGCATCGCGGTCTACGACCTCGGGGGTGGCACCTTCGATATCTCGATCCTCGAGATCCAGGAGGGCGTGTTCAGCGTCCGCGCCACGAACGGCGATACGTATCTCGGCGGCGAGGACTTCGACCTTCGCATCGTCGACGCGATCGCCGAGTCGTTCCAGAAGGAGAACGGCGTCGATCTGAAGAAGGATCGAATGGCCCTCCAGCGCCTCAAGGAGGCCGCGGAGAAGGCAAAACACGAGCTCAGCTCCTCACTCGAGACGGAGATCAACCTCCCGTTCATCGCGACGAATTCGAAGGGCGAGCCGCTCCACGTCCAGAAGACGATGACGCGGACGGAGCTCGAGCTCCTCACCAGCGACCTCGTCGAGCGCAGCCTCGAGCCGTGCCGGCGCTGCCTCCAGGACGCGAAGCTCACGCCG
Source organism: Pseudomonadota bacterium (assembly GCA_023423895.1). Taxonomy (GTDB): domain Bacteria; phylum Myxococcota_A; class Polyangia; order Polyangiales; family Polyangiaceae; genus Labilithrix. Next base: position 91,170 of record JAFAER010000021.1, on the reverse strand, counting down.
CAAGACATCCAGTCCGTCGTCCTCGTCGGTGGCATGACGCGCATGCCCTCCGTCGTGAAGGCGGTGAAGGAGTTCTTCGGCAAGGAGCCGAACAAGGGCGTCAACCCCGACGAGGTCGTCGCCGCGGGCGCCGCGCTCCAGGGCTCCGCGCTCGGCGACGAGCCGGCGGTCGAGATGCTCCTCCTCGACGTCACGCCGCTCTCGCTCGGCGTGGAGACGGGAGGCGGCGTCTTCACCGCGCTCATCCCGCGCAACACGACGATCCCGACCGAGCGGAACGAGATCTTCACGACGAGCGTCGACAACCAGAACTTCGTTCCGATCCACGTGCTCCAGGGCGAACGCCCGATGGCCGCGGACAACCGCAGCCTCGCGCGCTTCGAGCTCACGGGCATCCCGCCGGCGCCGCGCGGCGTCCCGAAGATCTCGGTGACGTTCCGCATCGACGCGAACGGCGTCGTCTCGATCGACGCGAAGGACCTCGGCTCGGGCCGCTCGCAGCAGATGAACATCACGCCCACGAGCGGCCTGAACAAGGACGAGATCGAGCGCATCATCGGCGAGGGTGAGCGTCATCAGGCCGCCGACGCCGTGCGCAAGGAGCTCGCCGAGGTTCGCAACCAGGCCGAGACGCTCCTCTACACGACGGAGGCCGCGCTCGAGGGCTACCAGGACCTCGTCGACGGCGAGATGATCGAGCGCACGCGCGACAGCTGCAAGCGGCTGCGCGAGCTGATCGATCAGCAGGGCGACCTCACGAGCATTCGCTCGCAGTACCAGGACCTCGAAGCGCTCACGTTCAAGATCGCCGAGTCGCTCTACGGCACGGGCTGACGCGGCGTCCGGACGACGTCGAGCGGCGTCGATAGTGGATTCCCCTTAAGGTCTTGCCGGCAGCGCGGCGAGGGGCCGCGGCCCTTCCCTCGCCTGCGGCACGTGCGTACGCTCGTGTCGATGTCCCCGGACAAGCGGCGCGAGGCTCGCTATCCCGCTCGGATTATCGCGAGGGTCCTCCGGCGGAACCAGAACATCGAGCTGCTCACGAACGACGTCAGCTTCCGCGGCGTCTTCATTCGCACCGACGCGCCTCCCGCGCTGCGGCAGCTCGTGAAAGTGGAGCTCGTGCTCCCCGAAGACGTCATCGTCGCCGGCCATGCCATGGTCGTCCACACCGTGCCGACGCCCGAGGCGAAGGGCGAAGGCGCCGTGCCCGGCATCGGTCTCCAGTTCTGGGGACCGCTCGCGAACGCACGCGCGTGGGATCAGTTCATCCACAAGCTGAAAGTGCGCGAGAAGGCGGGATTGGCCGCGGCCAAGGCCAGCGACAAGGTCCGCCGGGCGTCGGAGCGGTTCAAGCTGCAGCTCGACGTCGTCTTCGACGGCAAGACGACGATGACGCGCGACATCTCGGAGAACGGGATGGCGATCCGCACGGATGTCGTCATGCCGATCGGGACGCGCGCCCAGCTCGGCCTCCGGTCGGGCGATCAGGTCATGATGTTCGACGTCGTCGTCCGGCGCGCGATCGCCGAGCCAGGCTTCAAGGGCCTCGGCGTGGAGCTCGTGGGGCTCCAGCCGGCGCAGCGCGAGTCGCTCGTCCGGTTCGTGCGCATGGGTGCGCCGAGCGAAGAGCGCATCTTCGTCGAGCCCGGCGACCCGCAGCTGCACTGACGCGCCGAAGGCGAGCACCGCGCGCAGGAGAAGCCCGCGCGCAGGCGATCTGCCGTGGACTCAGTCGAGCGTGTCGTCGCCGTCGACGAGCGACGAGTCCGCCGGCGGCGAGATCACCGACGACGGCGCTGCGCTCGACTTCGCTTCAGCCGGCGACATCAGCTTGCGAACGAGGTCCGCACGATTCGCGACGCCGAGCTTCTGATAGAGCCGGCGCACGTACGTCCGAACGGTGTTCTCGGAGAGCCCCGAGATCGCCGCAACGTTCACGCCGCTGTAGCCGGCCACGAGCAGGCGGGCGATCTCGCGTTCGCGCTTGCTGAGCCCTTCGATCGGCGCGGCCTTCTCCTGCGGTTCGACGCGGAGGATGGCGCACTTGGCGTTGTTGAAGACGGGGTCACCTTCGATCTTCGCGACCGCAACCACCGCACCGGACGGCAGGCGCGGCGGCGTCGGCAGAGCCTCACCCTTCGCGCGCGCCTGGAGCGATTGCTCGGCGGCGTCGACCACGTGATCCTCGATCGAGCCGACATCCGTGTCCCATTCGATGCCACGATCGCGGTTGGCTGCCCAGATGACCTTCTTGCGCTCGCGATCGACGACGAAGAGCGTGCCGCTCACCTTGCTGAACGCGCGGAGCGCGGCGGCCTCCCGGGAGAGCTCGTCGTAGGCAATCTGCGCACGCGCACCGGCTGCGACGAACGGTCCGAGCGCTTCGAGCCGCTCCACGTCGGCCTGCGTGAACTCACCTTCCGACTCGCGGCGCTCGAGCCCGGCAAGGCCGAACAGAACGCCGCCTTCATGGAGGAAGAAGAGAAGAGCGTGTTTCATTCCGCTCTCCGCGTGGCTCGCGAAGTACGGGAGCTTCATCCGCTCGTCGTCCGGATAGAGCTCGCTCACGAGATAGACGCGCCGCGTCGTCTCGACGACGCTTTTCGTCTCGAAACCGAAAGCCTGAGTCAGGCGCGTTGCGCCATCCGATTTCAGAACTTGAGGCGTGCCATCGACGAGACGCGAAGAATCTCCATACGCTCTGGCATCTTCGGTTCCGAAGCAGATGAACGCCCCGGAGGCGGGGACGAGCTGACGCATGGCATCCATGACGCGCCGGCGGAAGCTCGCCCGAGTGCCGTGTTGCACGACCGAGAGTCGTGCTGCGTCTAGCCCAGCTTGTTCCATGCTGCTCTCCCCAGGTTGATTGAACCAGGTTGATTGGAAAATTGCGGCATCCGTCCCGTACGCCGACTTCGTGGCATACTCTACCCATGTCGGACTTCGCAACGGAAGGCGATCGCGCCTCGAACCTCGTCTTCGACTGGAACGAGGTGAATCGAAAGGGGCGCATCCTGCCGAAGAACGCATCGTTCTTCGATGAGACGTTGCGCGACGGTCTACAGAACCCGTCCGTCTTCGATCCGGGAATCGACGAGAAGCTGAAGATCCTCCATCTCATGGAGGACCTCGGTATCCACGCGGCCGACGTGGGCCTGCCGGGCTCGAGCAAACGCGCATTCGAGGACGTCCTCCGCATCTGCAAGGAAGTCGTCGACTGCAAGATGAAGATCAAAATTGCGTGCGCCGGACGCACGGTCGTCAGCGACATCACGCCGATGATCGAGGTCTCGCAGCGCGCCGGGATCTCCATCGACGTCTACGCGTTCATCGGTTCTTCGCCGATCCGGCAGTACGCCGAAGACTGGGACGTGACGCTCATCGCGAAGCGAAGCGCGGAGGCGATCGACGTCGCAGTGAAGGCGGGCCTTCCCGTCGCGTACGTCACCGAGGACACGACCCGATCTCGTCCCGAGGTCCTCACGACGTTGTTCCGCACCGCGATCGATCGCGGGGCCACGCGGCTCTGCCTCTCCGATACGGTCGGTCACGCCACGCCGGACGGCGTCCGGAATCTGATTCACTTCACACGCAACGTCGTTGCCGGCACCGGCGCCGACATCGGGATCGACTGGCACGGACACAACGATCGCGGGCTCGCTCTCGAGAACGCCATCTGGGCATTCGAGCACGGCGCCGATCGCGTCCACGCGACGGGCCTCGGCATCGGAGAGCGCGTCGGCAACGCGCAGATGGAGCTGCTGCTCCTCAACTTGAAGCTCCTCGGACAGCTCGACGGACAGGACCTCACGAAGCTCGGCGAGTATTGCCGCACGATCGCGAGCGCGGTGAAGTGGGACGTCCCCATCAACTACCCGCTGATGGGTCGCGACGCGTTCCGCACGGCAACGGGCGTGCACGCCGCGGCCATCATCAAGGCGATGGCGAAAGGCGATACGTGGCTCGCCGACCGGATCTACAGCGGCGTGCCCGCCGGGGCGATCGGACGTTCGCAGGAGATCTGCATCGGCTTCATGAGCGGCGCCTCGAACGTCAACTTCTGGCTCGCGCAGCGCAACATCCCCTCGGACGAGACGCTCGTGGCAGAGATCCTGAAGGCCGCAAAGGGCCTCGATCACATCATGACCGAAGAAGAGGTCATGAGCGTCGTGAACCGCGTACGCGGCACCGCGTGACGCACGCGGTTCGCCTCAGAAGATCTCCGACCGATCTCCCGGCTTCGACGGGCGCGCCGGTTGCGAACGCCGAGGCCGACGCGGCGAGGACGACGCTGGTGGCGGTGGCGCATCCACAGCGGGAGCCGACGCGGTCGGCGGAGCGCTCGCGGGATCAGGCGATGGGGACACAACGGGCACGGTCGTCGTCGCCTCGACGGGAGGGCTCGCAGAGAGCTCCGCGTGCCCGTTCGACGACGTCAGCTCGCCGTTCGGCTCGGTCCGGGCGCGAACGAGCGCGGCGCTCGTCCCCGCGGCGAACAACGCGAGCGCGGCCACGGCCAGCCATCGCCTGCGCCGCCCCTTCACCGTCGGCACCGTCGGCACCGTCGGCACCGTCGGCGAGGCGAAAGCCACCGGCTGCACCATTTCGATCGGCGGTGGACGAGGTGGAGCAAATGGACCTGCACCCCCCGCGAGCGCGAGCGCCGTGGCGAGCTCCGCGGCGGACTGGAAGCGCATGTCGAGGTGCCGGTGAAACGCCTTCGCGAACAGGTCCGCGAACATCGGCGGGAGGCTCCGACGCTCGTGGATCGGGACGAAGTCTCCCGAGAAGATGCGAGCGAGCATGTCCGACGGCGTCGCGCCACTGAACGGGTACTCGCCGGTCAGCAGCAGATACGTGATGACGGCCAGCGACCAGACGTCGGCGCGATGATCGAGGCTCGCCCAGCCGCGCGCCTGCTCGGGGCTGACGTACGGCAGCGTGCCGAGAAGCAGCCCGCGCTGGGTCTGGTGATGGATCTCCTGCGGTCGACGGTCGGCCCCCGCGCGGAACTTGGCGATCCCGAAGTCGAGGATCTTCACCATCTCCGGCTCGCCGTCTGCGCCGCGCGCGAGGAAGACGTTGCCTGGCTTCAGATCGCGATGGATGACGCCTTCGGGATGCGCGACCGATAGCGCACGCGCAATCTGCGCGACGATCTCCACCACGTCCGCGACCGGCATCGGTCCCATTCGCTCGAGCCGCTCGTCGAGCGATTCCCCGAGGAGCTCCTCCATCACGAGGTACGCGATGGCCTCTCCCGTCGACAGATCGTGCTCGATGCCGTGATCCGTCACGGAGACGATGTGCCGGCTCTTTCGCGAAAGGCCTGCCGCGAGCCGCGCCTCGAGCTGGAAGCGACTCGCGAGCTCCGCTCCGTCGCGATGGTCCTCGGTCCAGCCGACCAGCTTCACGGCCACGTTCTCGTGCAGCGTCACGTGGCGAGCCCGCCAGACCTCGCCCATCGCTCCGCTTCCGAGCAGCGTCACGAGCTCGTACTTCGATGCGATGAGCGCGCCCGGTGCCAACCCCAGGCGACCAGCGTTGTCCGACTCTCCCAACGTGGCCGGATCTTAGCTTGGATGGGGAGTGGCCTACGAACATTGCTCGGGTCTGGGGGGCGACCGAGCGAGCAGGAGGCACTCGGAGGGAGACACCTGGGCTCGTGGGAGCCGGGGTCCCGAGGTGCTCGCCAGGTCTGCCTAAGGAATGCGCGTATCAGGGTTGCGGGAGACCGCTCGGTAGCGTGGGGAGCACCTTCTTCATCAGATCGGTCTCCGCGAGTGCGGCCGTGACCTGCTGGACCTCGGCGCTGTCCTTGAAGAAGGAGAGCTGCTTCTCGGCCCGCTCGACCGCGAAGCGCGAGGCCGTGTTGATGACCACGCCTTTGGCTTCTCTCGTTGCGACCTGCGTCGCCGCCGCCACGAGCGCTTCGGAGGACAGCGAGCCGGCGCTCCGCACGGTGTTGACCGTGGCGACGACCGTGCCCGCGATCTTCCTCGCGCGCTGGGTGTATTCGATCGCCTCGTTGATCACCGCGGCGACCTTTCCGCCGTGCGGGGCGATCGCGAGGATTGTCTGGAGGTAGCCGAGGTAGTCGTGATCGCCGCGCCACACGTTCATGACGGTGCGGTAGACGCGCGACGTGGGGAGCCCGGTCATCGCGTCGAGCGCCTGGAGGAAGGCGCCCAGGGCGGCCAGCTTCTTCTCGCGCTCGTCGGCCCGCCACTTCGCGTACTCCGGGCTCGCTTCGATCTGCGCAACGAGCTGCCTGCCGCCGTCGAGCAGCTTCGCCTTCTCGCCTTCGTCGGCGGGAAACAGCGGCGCCCTCGCCTCCGCGACGCCGTCTTCGACGACGGCGAGTAGCACCTTGCGAATGCTCGCGGCCAGCGTCGCGGAGCCCGCGTCGGTCGCCCGGGCCGTCAGGCCAACGGCGATGATGTCCGCCTCGATCCTAGCGAGCCTCGTTCGGTCGTCCTCGAGCCGCTCGACGAGCAGAACGAGGATCTCCTCGTAGTCCTTCGCGGTGACCTGATACGGCAGCTCGTACGGAAGGCCCTTCGTGTCCTTCTTCAGCTCCGCGAGCTGCTCGACGAGCCGATACTGCTCGACGCGGCCTTCGTCGATCGCGTAGCGGATGCGCTGGAGCTGCTTGAGAAGGTGCGTGAGCGTCCAGTCGAGACGCCGGACCTCCTCGTAGTCCGTGTGGATGTGATCGCGCGCCTTCTTCCAGGCCGCTTCGGCCGCTTTGCGATCCGCATCGCTCATGTCGGCCGTGAACATCAGCCGCTCCGGGACCTTGCGCTCGATCGAGAACGCGCTGCCGCCTTCGTCGACCTTCACGAAGAACGGGACGTCGCGCGACTGCAGCGCATCGAGCGCGACGATGCCCTTTTGCGCAAGCACACCGTATGCGTCGTGACTGCTCGCGTCGGCGGACGTCTGCACGTCGGCATACTTCCCGGAGTACAGCTTGTATGCACCATGCACCCATTCGCGCCCGTAGAGATGCGCGAGCGGCGTCTCCGGTGGACGCGATCCACACGCCGCGATCAACGACGGTGAGCTCACGAGCGCGACGAGGGGAAACGACGCGACCCCTCCGAGGAGCGCGCGTCGCGTCACGCGCCGCTCGGGCGAACGCGCTTCCTGCTCCGGGGGCCCGACACGCTTCATAGGACGGAGATCTCGGCCGAGCCCGGGAGCTTGTCCTTCACGTCGCCCGGCCTCGCGCTCGCCCGCCCGGCTGGTCCTTCATGCCCCGCCGCTCCGCTCGGCCCGGCCGAGCCTTCGCTGCCGTCTGCGCCGCGCGGGGCAGCCGGCGGCGATTGCCCGCTCGATCCAGAAGGCGTCATCCCACTGCCGCCACGTCCCGCGCCGCCGCCAGCGCCGCCGCCGCCGGGCCCGCCACCGCTGCCACCACTCACGTCGAGACGGATCTGACTCGCGAGATCCGCAAAACGTGCATCATACACAAGCTCGATGGTCCCGCCGGGCCCGCCCCTGCCGCCGTCGCCGCCTTGACCGCCAGGGCCGCCCTTGCCGCCCTGTCCTCCGGGATTGCCGCCGCCGCCGGGGCCGCCGCGGCCTCCGGCGCCGCCATGACCGCCGTGGCCACCCGACCCGCCGGTCGCGCGCAGCGTGATGGGCTGCCCTTCGGGCACGAGCAGGAAGTCCTCGGCGTCGCCCTGGATGCTGATCGCGACGAGCCGCTCGTAGAACGGCGTCTTCACGAGCGTCGCAAACGCCGTCAGGTGCGGGCCGGGGCTGCCGTCGCTCCCGTTGCCTCCTCGGGTGCCAGCGGCGCCGTCTCCACCCGAGCCACCCGCGGACGTCGTCGAGCCGACGGCGCCGTCCTTGCCCGCGTTCCCAGGGTTGCCGGCGCTCCCGGAATTGCCGGGCTGACCTCCCCCGCCGGCGCCTTTGATGCACGAGTAGTCGGGCTTGTACGTCGTCGTGAAGGTGAACTTGTCGGGCCGGCGGCGGAAGACGCTCTTGATCTCGAACTCCTTGCCGGCCGTCGCGCGCACGTCGGGATTCGGCGCGAACCAACCGTCTCGGTCGAACTGGCCCTGTTCGCTGTGGAACGCGAAGTCGACGAAGTCGAGCTTGTCGTTCTTGTTCACGTCGCCGTGGCCCGCCCAGGTCTCGACTTGCTTCGCCCCCTTGTCCCCGTCGAGGACGACCTCGGCGAACACGGCCATCTGAACGGGCTCGCGCGGGCAGATCGTCTTGATCTGGCGCCGCAGGTCGACCGCCATCGACTTCACGTCGGCCTTCTCGAGGCTGATGGTGTCGTTACCAGCAAGGCGGCGCATGAACCCGCAACCGGCGAGGGATGCGAGGACGACGGCACCGAGGACCAGACGTGCAGGCGCAGAAACGACCATGACCCGCCGAGTCTACGCTGGATCGAGCTCGACCTTCCCCGGCGTCCGCTACGCGGCGACCGTCACTCGCAGTTGCCCGAACCGGGGATCGGGATGCACTGGCGGACGGAGCCGAGCTCCGAGCAGGCGAAACCTTCCGGGCAGTCGGCTGCGTCGGCGCAGCTCTTTCCACAGAAGCCGCTCGCGCCCGGCGCACCACCGTCGGCTCCGAATGTGGATGCGTCGGGGCGTGGGCCGCCGCGGACGATGCAGAGCGCGTCCGAGGCGCAATCGGCGTTCGACGTGCACGTGCTGCAGAGCGAACCGGTTCCGGTGCCCGCGTCGGCGGTCGGCCCGGCGTCCGACACCGGCGGCGGCGGTGGCGACGCGTCTCCGCTCGGGGGCGTCGGTCGATCGGGATAGACGTAGCAGTCGTCCCAGCACTGGTCGTAACACATCGGGTAACAGCCCCAACCGTCACACCAGTAGTCGCAGACCGTCCGGCAACGACGGACGACGTCGTCGCACTCCGCGTAGTTGCGGTAACTCGAACCCTCGCTGGCGCAGCTCGCTGCCACGAGGACCGACGCGAGCGCGACCACGGACGACAGCGTCCGGGCGGCAACGCGCAGCGGGTTCGATCCGGAGCGGCCCATCCCCATGTTCTTGCGCCCTGCCGCGCCGAAATTCAAGTCAGGCAGCGCTGCGCGGGCCCGCCGCACTGTCGCGCTCGCGAGGCGCGCCGCTCAGAGACCGAGCCACGACGTGGGTGGCAGGGTCTGCGTCGCGTGGCGGATCTCGAAGTAGAGCATGGGCCCGCTGCCTTCGTCGCCGACCGCGCCGAGGCGCTCGCCCGCGGAGACCTCGTCGCCGACCTTCACGTCCATCGACGCGAGGTTTCCGCTCACCGTGTAGTAGTGCTCACCGTGATCGACGATCACGAGCCGCCCGTAAGGGCCATACCGGTCGGCGAACGCGACGCGTCCTGCGAAGACGGCGCGGACCGGCGCGCCCAGTGAGCTCTTGATCTCGAGCCCCGGACCTTCCGTGCCTTCACGGCGCGCAGGCCGTACCTCCGAGCGCCCTGCGAGCGGGAAGAGCAGGCGACCCTTCGACGCCGCGAAGCCGCCAGCCATCCCCGCCGGAGCGGCGCCGTTGCCGCCGTAGACGGCGACATAGTCGGAAGCGCCTGCGCCGGTGGACGTCGAGAACGCGCGATCGAAGGCCTGCTGGCGCCGCTGCTCGTCGAGCTCCGCGAGGCGCGCCTGGTCGAGCGCCGTTCGCTGTCCGGAAAGTGCGACGCGGTCCCGTGCGATACGCTCGAGCGTCCGCGAGAGGACGGCGCCGCGCTCACGGAGGATCTTCTCGGAGGCGAGCTCGGCGGCGAGCGATCGGCGCGCGCGCTCGACGCGAAGCGCGTGCGACACGAGCTCGTTGAAGCCGCCACCGACGGGCAACATGCCCGCACGAGTCAATCGATAGAAGGCGCGACCGCGCTCGAGCGATCGGGAATGCGCGGTCGCGATCTTCCCGCCGAGCTCCGTGAGCTCTCGCTTCGACGTCTCCTCCTCCGCCGCGAGGTCCGCGATCCGTCGATCGAGCGCAGCGATCGCGAGGGTCGCCGACTGCGGCGGTGCAGGGATGGGGGCGGTGACGGGATCGGGATCACTGTCGCGATCGCCGAGCGCCGCGTTACCGTCGCTCGGGTGCACGAGCGACGCGGTGAGGGCGACGACGATCCCGAGAGCCGCTCGGCGCCGAAGGAGTCCGCTCATACCGTGACGAGCCTCCGGAGGCCGAGCAGGGCGGCGAACATGCCGAGCAGCATCCCGACCAGGACCATGCCGACGACCACCTGCCACGGCAGGAACGAGGGCTCGACGCCGACGAGTGACGCGAGCTCCGCATCGAGCCGACCGCGAACGACGAAGAACAGCGCCGCGAGCAGCCCGATGGCACCGGTCGCGCCGAGCGCGCCCTGCGACATGCCTTCGACGAGGAACGGGCCCTTGATGAAGCGGTCGGTCGCGCCGACGAGCTTGAGCACCTCGACCTCGGTGCGCCGGCGCTGCAGCGCGAGGCGGATCGTCGACCCGACGACGGCCAGCACCGATGCAAAGACGACGAGCGCGAGGAGCGCGGCGGCAGCGACGCCACCACGGATCAGGCGCCCGAGGCGCTCGGTCCAGGCCTGGTACGTCTCCACGTCGTCGACCGCAGGCAACAGTCGCAGCTTGCCGACGACGTCGGCGAGCTCGGCGTCGGTGACGTCGTTCTTCACCTCGATCTCGATCGAAGCGGGGAACGCCTCGACGGGCAGCGCGGCGAGCTCGGCGCGCGCGGCGGCCTCTTGTTGACCGAACTCCGTGCGCGCTTGCGAGGCCGAGATGTACCGGACGCTCGTGACGATCGGCACCGCCGCGAGCGCAGACTTCAGCTGCTCGACGTCCTGCGCCGCTGCGTTGTCTTTCAGGTAGATCGACGCGCGCCCGGCGTGCGCCCAGCGCTCCTCGATGGCGCGGAGGTTCGTGAGGACCAAGAGAGCTGCGCCGAGACAGACGAACGCGACTGCGAGCGAGAAGACGCTGAGCGCGTGGAGCCTCCACTCACGGAGCATCCCTCGCCTTGCCCTGCGCGTCGTGCCGATGGAGCCGTCGAACATGTCATTCCTTCTTCATCGGAGTGAAACGCGGAATGGCCTGGAGCCGTCCCGAGGTCGAGCGGCCGGTCAGACCGGCAGCTCGTTGTCGTAGAGATTGTCCTCCGCCGTGGCGACGCCGTTGGGCACGTCGACGGCCTTGCCCTCGTCGAGGACGATGAGCCGACGCGGACGAACGTCGAGCAGCGATCGATCGTGCGTCGCGAACAGCACGGTCGTCCCGCCTTCGTGGATCTCCTCGAACAGGCCGAGGATGTCGAGCGCGAGCTGCGGGTCGAGGTTGCCCGTCGGCTCGTCCGCGAGGATGAGCGCCGGCTCGCCGACGATGGCGCGTGCGATCGCGACACGCTGCTGCTCGCCGCCGGACAGAACACCCGCCGGATCGCTTCCACGTCCCTGAAGGCCGACGCGCTCGAGCGCCTCGCCGACGCGGGACCGAATGAGGCGCGTCGGCAGCCCGAGCACCTCGAGGGTCACGGCGACGTTCTCGAAGACGCTCCACGACTGGACGAGCTTGAAGTCCTGGAAGACCACACCGATGTTGCGGCGCAGGAAGGGGATCGACTGATCGCGGAGGCGAACGATGTCGCGACCGAGGAACAGGATCCGCCCCTCGTCGGGCTTCTCCGACGCATACAAGATGCGAAGAAGGGTGCTCTTGCCCGACCCGCTCGGCCCGGTGATGAAGACGAACTCGCCGCGCTCGATGATGAGGTTCATCCCGCGGAGGACGGGCGCGCCAGGGCGATAGGATTTGTAGACGTCCTCGAACATGAGGATCGGACGGTTCGCTGCGTCGCGATTGAACCGCTCGGAGCCGGCACGGAGAAGCGGGCGGAAGGCGCGCGGCCCTGATTCGCTCTCGTCGTCGAGCAGGTCGCGCGAGGCTCCGCGGCCACGTCCCCCGTCGGGAGCTCGCCTGTCGGTGGGAAGACCGCTGCGATCCTCGCGCTGGCTCATGCTTTTCCGGTACCAGCTCGCTCCTTTCACCTACAACTTTTCGGCTTGCCATCCGTTCGGGGGACGCGCGCATGCGCGGATGGCGCGGATGGCGCGGATGGACGGATGACGCGACGGGGGCATGGCACGAAACAGGCGGAGCTCGAGCACGGACTCGCTTCCCTTGCGGCCGGAGCGGCGAATACCATCCAACGTTCGCCGTCGAACGTCTTCGGGGTCGAAAGGCCCCGAGCGGTCTCGTGCGGAGAGGAGCGGACGACGATGAGGATGTTTGCGATCGCCACCATGGTTCTCACCGCCTCCTGCGCGGTGCAGATCGGCACCGACGGCAACGGCGGCAGTGGTGGTGGCTCGCAGCCTCGGGCACCGCAGGCACGCCGTGCACCGGCAGCCGCTCCTCCGGCCGCCGCTCCCAAACCGGCCGCGCCGGCCTCTGGACCGCTCCGTCGACTCGGCGCTTCGCCGTCGACCGCAGCAACCCCGGCAGCCGCAGCCCGGCCCGCGCAGTCGAACGCGATCGCCCCCAACCAGCTCGTCGCGAACAGCGCCATTGCGATCAACCTCGCGAAGGTCCAGGAGATCGCCAAGCGCAACCCGAAGAGCTGCGGCTACGTCGAGGTCTCGGACAACAACTGGGTCCACATCGACTGCGCCAAGTACACGGCGGCGACGAAAGCCGTCCCTCATCTCACGGCGCGCAAGGCCAAGCTCGTCACCGGAGCCCAGCGCCTGTTCACGCCGCTCCGACTGCGCGCCAGCACGCTATCGGTCTCCCCGAACCGACTCACGGGTGTCGGCCGGTCGCCGTCGGTCGCCGTCGGCGGTGCGCCGGCCGCTGGTGGTCCCGTGCAGATCGGTGAGAGCCTCCCCGACTCCGTCGACCACCGGGCCAAGAACCTCGAAGGTCCCGTCAAGAACCAGGGCGGGGTCGGATCGTGCACCGGCCACTCGCTCTCGAGCGCGCTCGACAACGCCGCGATCCGCGCCGGCAACTTGAAGCCGGGCGATCGCGACCGGATGACGTCGCCGATGCACGTCTGGTCACGATACGGGCTGCCCAACATGGGCGCCGCCGCCGACGGAAACATCGCGCAGCCGGTCGCCGTCTACACGGCGTGGCCGCAGAACGACAAGGAGGCCTGCATGCTCTTCCAGGGCAAGGGCTCCTACGCGACGGAGTGCGCCGAGGCCTACGGCGTGAAGGCGAACGGCTGGCGTGACGACAAGAGCCTCATGGCCAAGTACGAGAAGTCCCAGGCCGAAGGCATCTACAAGATCTCCTCGATCGAGAAGCTCCAGGTCGAGCCGCCGAACATGGAGGACCTGCTCGGCATCCTCGCGAGCGGCTCCGACATCTGGGCGGCGTTCCTCATCGACGGAAGCAACTGGACGAACAAGAAGATGAAGAACGCGGTCATCCCGGACTGGGGCGAGCCGCAGAGCGGTCACGCGGTCGTCATCAGCGGCTACCGCGAGACGCCGAGCGGAAAACAGTTCCTCATCCACAACAGCTGGGGAACGTCGTGGGGCGACGGCGGCTACGCGTGGGTCAGCGAGAAGATGGTCGTGAAGAACCTGTATTATGCATACAGGGTCAAGATCACGAACGGCGTCCCGAAAGAAGACCTCACGGACGACGACTGCGCTCCGGACGAGCTCGTGGATCTCGGCACGGGCATCTGCGCGCTCATCTGCCCGGACGACTCGCGCCCGAACAACGGCTGCAAGACGAAGTGAGCGCGGCGCGTCCGCGAGGACGCGGTCAGTCTGCCTTCTTCACGAGGTAGACGAGCCCGAGCAGGATGAAGATCACGCCAGCGGCGCGGCGGAGCCAGAGCGGAGAGACGACGCGGCTGATGCCGTCGCCGAAGCCGATGGCAATGGCCGAGCTCATCACGAGCGCGAGCGCGGAGCCGGCGAAGACAGTGAGCTTCGAGCTCGAGCCCGCAGACAGGGAGAGCGCTGCAAGCTGCGTCTTGTCCCCGAGCTCAGCGACGAAGATGGCGGCGAATGTCGAGAAGAGGAGCTTCCAGTCCATGAAAAGGGGCCAACCCTAGCCTGGATCCCGGAACCGCGCGATCGGCCCTCCGCGGCCGAGCTTGGCCTAACGCGCCATCTGCTGGCAGCTCCAGTCGCCGCAGCTCACGGTGCAGTCGTAGTTCGCCGTCTGGTTGCAGCCCTGCGCGCGTACCGTGGCTTGCTTCGAATGTGCCGTCGCGACGAGCGACGCCGACACATCACCCGGCTTGCACGAGAAGTCCTCGCTCGCGTCGTCCTTCGCGACCGAGACGGCCTCCGGGAACGACGGCTCCCACGAGCTGCAGCAGCCGGCCAGCACCACGACCGGTGCACGCGGCAGCGCAGGCAGGCTCACGCCCGCCAGGCCGATCGCGAGCATCGTGAGCACGATCGGTTTGGCGTGGACAGGACTCACGGCCGGCGCGCTACTCGCCGTGCGCGTGGGCGCCGTTCCCGTCGTGATGACCGGCGTGGCCGTGCGCGCCCGAATGCGGAAGTGCGTCGTCCTCGTCCTCGAAGCCGTCGGACTCTTCCTGCTCGGGCTCGAGCGCCTCGCGACGGGCGGCGATGAGGAGCATCGCCGGCAGCGCCAGCATGGAGATGACCATGCCGATGAGCAGGCCGCCGATGACGACGGTGGCGAGCGGCCTCTGCACCTCGGCGCCGGTGCCGGTCGCCGTGGCGGCCGGGATGAAGCCGATCGCGGCGACGAGGGCCGTGCTGAACGGCGCTCGGAATGCCGCGAGGGAGGCTTTGCGCACGCGCGCGACGATGTCGGCCTCACGTGGTGTGTCGATGAGGCTCTGCGTCATGACGATGCCGGTCATGACGGCGACACCGCAGAGGGCGATGAAGCCGACGCCTGCCGGGATGCTGAACGGCAACCCTCGCAAGATGAGCGCGAAGACGCCACCGCCGATCGCGAACGGAAGGTTCGCGAGCGTGATGAACATGTACTTCAGGTTGCGGAACATGAAGACGAGCATCAGCGCGATGACGCCGATCGAGACCGGCACGAGCATCGACAGGCGCGACTTCGCGCGATTGAAGTTCTCGAACTGGCCGCCCCAGACGACCTCCATCGACTTCGGGACGTTCAGCGCCGCGACCTTCGCCTGCGCCTCTTTGACGAAGCCGACCATGTCGCGACCACGCACGTTCGTCTGGACGATGAGTCGGCGCTTGTTCTGCTCGCGGCCGACGATGACGATGGTGTCCTCGGTCTTCACGTCCGCGACCATGCTCAGCGGGACGAGGTTGCCCTGCTGTGTCGCGAGCGGCAGGCGCTCGAGATCGCGCGCGTCGTCGACACGTTCGCCGCCGAGGCGGAGCGTCAGGTCGAACACGCGCTCGCCCTCGCGCACGATGCCGACCGGCTGTCCCGCGCGCGCCATGGCGAGCGCGTCGAGGACGCTCCCCGGCGGGACGCCGAGGCGTCCGACCTTGTCACGGTTGATCTCGACGCGGATGGAGGGCAGACCGGTGACGATCTCCATCTTCGTGTCCGCGGCGCCGGGCGTGGAAGCGACGGCCTTGCGGATCTCGTCCGAGATGTCCTGCATCTGCTGGAGATCGTCGCCGTAGACCTTGATCGCAACGTCACCCTTGATGCCGGCGACGAGGTCGTTGACGCGCATCTCGATCGGCTGGCTGAACGCGTGGAGCGTCGCCGGGACGCGCGCCTCGAGCTTGTCCGCCAGCTCCTGCGCGAGCTTCTCCGGCGTCATGTCCTTTCGCCACTGCTCGCGCGGCTTGAGGATGACGAAGCAGTCACTCGACTCCGGACCGGCGTAGTCGACGGCGCCTTCGGGACGACCGATACGGCTGACGACGGTCTCGACCTCGGGCGTCTCCTTGAGCGTCTGCTCGGCAATGCGCGACAGGTCGATCGCCTGCTTCACGTTCGTGCTCGGCGGACGGAGCGTATCGAGCGCGTAAGCGCCCTCGAAGATGCGCGGAAGGAACTCTGCGCCCATCGACGCGCCGGTGGAGAGCAACCCCACGGCGAGGACAGCCGCTCCCGCGATCGCCATCCACGGACGCTTCAGGGCGAGATCGAGCGCGGGTGCGTAGACGACGCGGAGCTTGCGGATGAGCCACGGTTCCCGCGCGTCTGCAGAGCCACGAAGGAAGCGCGGCCCCACGGCTGGCACGAGCACGAGCGCGTAGATCAGCGCGCCCGCGAGCATGAAGCACAGCGAAACGACGACCGGACGGAACATCTTCCCCTCGATGTCCTCGAGGGTGACGAGCGGTAGGAAGACGAGGATCGTGATGACGACGCTGAAGACCGCGGGCTTCGCGACGTCCGCCATCGCGTTCATGATCCGGCGCCGACGGCGGTTCCGATCAGCGACGTTCGCGCCGTGCGTCATCGCGTGCTCGACCGTGAGGACGGCGCCCTCGACGACGATGCCGAAGTCGATCGCGCCGAGGCTCATGACGTTGCCGGTGTAACCGACGGCGTTGAGGCCGATGAAGCCGACGAGCATCGCGAACGGGATCGCGCCGGCGACGAGCAAGCCAGCACGGAGACTGCCGAGCGTGAGCAGGAGGCAGACGACGACGATGACCGCGCCTTCGGTCAGGTTCTTGGCGACCGTCTTGAGGACGCGATTGATGTAGTCCGCGCGGTCGTAATAGGGGTCGATCGTGACGCCGTTCGGAAGGTACGGCGAGATCTCCTCGATCTTCTCCTTCACGCTCGCGACGACATCGCGGCTGTTCGCGCCTTTGAGCATGAGCACGCTGCCGCCGACGATCTCGCCGCGGCCGTCGCGCGTCATGGCGCCCTGACGGAGGGCAGGGCCGGTGTCGACGACACCGAGCTGGCTGATGCGAACCGGGATGCCCGATTCGTCGGTACGAACGACCGTGGCCGCGATGTCCTCGAGGCCCTTGTAGCGAGCGTCGCCGCGAAGGACGATCTGCTCGCCGGAGGACTCGACGTAGCCACCGCCTCCGACGCGGTTGTCCTTCGAGATCGCCTCCTTCACCATCTCGATGGAGACGCCGTGGGCGGCGAGACGCGCGGGGTCGAGCGTGACGCGATATTGCTTCAGCGAGCCGCCGAACCCGACGACCTCGATGACGCCGGGCACCTGCCTCAGCTTCGGGCCGAGCTGCCATTCGACGATCGTGCGGAGCTCCTCGGGCGAGCGACCCTCGCCTTTGAGCTCGAACATGTAGATCTCGCCGAGCGCCGTCGTGATCGGGCCGAGCTCCGGCTTACCGACCTCGGCCGGGATCTGCTCCTTGATCTGGATGAGGCGCTCGTTGACGAGCTGTCGCGCGAAGTAGACGTCGACGTCGTCCGTGAAGATGAGCGTGACGATCGAGATGCCGAGCTTGCTGACGCTGCGGGTCAGCTTCAGTCCCGGAACGCCCATCATGCCGCGCTCGATCGGCTGCGTGATCTGCGACTCGACCTCGGTGGCCGAGAGCGCAGACGCACGCGTGACGACCTGCACCTGGATGTTGGTGAGATCGGGCACCGCGTCGATCGCGAGCTCCTTCGCCGCGTATCCACCCGCGGCGATGATGCCGAGGCAGATCATGATCGCGACGAACGCGTTCTTCGCTGCCCAGAGGACCAGACCTTTCATCGCTGGCTCCGGATCATTGCTTCGTGACTTCGCCGCGGAGCACGAATGCGCCGTCGACGACGATCTTCTCGCCCTTCGCGAGCCCCTCACGGAGCTCGGCGACCTCGGTCGTCTTGCGAGCGATTTGCACTTTGCGAACCTCGAACGTCCCCGGCTCTTTCTCGACGAACACGACCTTGTCGTCGCCGATCGGCTGCACTGCCGGTGCCGGGACGAGCAGGCGCCCATGCGTGACGGTCTCGGGCAGCCTGATGCTCGCGCGGACGAACAGCCCAGGCTTGAGCAGCTCTTCCTGATTCGGCACGTCGATGTACGCGCGCGCCGAGCGGCTCTGCTTTCCGATCTGCGGCTCGACCAGGACGATCTTTCCCTTGAACGACTTGCCCGGGAGAGCGTCGACGAAGATCTCCGCCTCCTGGCCGACCTGGAAGTACGGGAGGTCCGCCTCGTAAACGTTGAGCGCCGCTCGAAGGTCGTGCGGGTCGGCGATGACGAACGCGGTCTCTTTCGCCTGGAGGAAGCGTCCGAGGATCGCGTCGCGACGAACGACCACGCCGTCGATCGGCGAGGTGAGCGTCAACATGCCTGCGCCCGAGATGTTCGTCCCTGCGCTCGGCTGCCCCACGCCGAGGGCCTGGAGCTTCGCGCGCGAGGCGGCAAGGTCCGCCTCGGTCTTCGACGCTTCGGCTCGCGCCTGCTCCGCTTCGCGTGCGGTCGTGAGCCCCTTTTCGAGGAGCGAGTCTTCGCGATCGACGTTCGTCTTCGCCGACTTCGCCGCGGCCTCTGCCGCGAGATATTCGGCCTGCGCGTTCGCGATCGACGGCACCACGAGCGTGGCGAGCACCTTGCCCTTCTTCACGACATCACCGGGTTTGACCGTGATGCTCGTGAGGCGTCCGTCGACGAGCGTTCCGACCTCCGCGTACTTGTCGAGGTTGTACTCGAGCGAGCCGGGCACCTCGAGATCGAGCGAGCCAGCGTTGCTGCCGGCGGGCTCGACCTTGATGCCGAGGCGCTCGAGCGACTTCGGATCGAACTTTACGAGCTTGGTCCCGTCCGACTTGGCTGCCGGTGCGCTGTCTTCGGCACGCACGGACTTCTCACCGGGGCAACCGGCAAGCGGGAACAGGAGAACGAGACCAATGAGAGGATGGATCTTCGACATGTCGGGATTCCGCGACGTGACGCCAAGTACCGCAGAGCCCGTCATTCTGCCACCACGACCTGCCGATTTCCTAATCGGGAGATAGTTTGACCTCCAACAATCGTGCCGAGCGTCGCGAAACGCCACGAGAGCGTAATCGCCGATACGCAGTCCTCCGCTCGGCCGTGCGTCGCACCACGACAGATCGGTCGTTCATGAGGCAGGAGGCCCCCGGAACGCAGCTCAGCTCCGACGCGCGCGGCCGAGCTCCGTTCAGCCGCCGACGCCGAACTTGAACGGGAAGCCCGCGACGGTGGTCGGCGAATCGCTCGTCGGAAACTTCCATCGCTGGACCTGACGAACGACACAGCCCTCGACGCGTGGGTTCGAGAGCGTCGAGCCGCCGACCGATGCGCTCGTCACGTTCCCTCCGGGATCGATCTGCCACTGCACGGTCACACCGCCTTTGAGGCCCGGGTTGCGCTGCGCCTCGCTCTCGTAACACGCGCGCACGGCTCCGATGTGACTCATGACGACGCGCCGGATCTGCTCCGGCGACAGACCACCACGCGCCGCCGTCGCACCCGCTGCAACGGCGACCTTCGCCTCGCCGGGACCACCGCCGTTCCCGCCACCGCCACCGCCACCCGCGCCGCCCTTGCCGTTGCCGCCAGCGCCGCGCCCGCCCGGACCACCACCACCCGCTCCGAACCCGCCGCCGGTGCCAGCTCCGAAGCCCGTGTCGAGCGTCCCGCTTCCATAAGCGACGCCGGGACCGTTGCCGCCTCCTCCGCCGCCGGCCCCCTTCAGCCCGGTGCCCGGGCCACTACCGAGGACCATGTCCTTCGAGTTCAACCCGGAGAGCGCGGCGGACACGGTGTTGATCGACTTGAGCGTGTTCTGGATCTCTTTGCCCGTGTCGCCCTCGAGCACCTCGCTCAGTCCACCGTAGTGCGTCGTCGGTTTGATCTCGCCAGGCAGGCTCGTGTGATCGGCCGTCTTGTTCAGGCCGAGCTTGCCCTCGTCGCCTTTGATCTTCTTGCCGCCGCCTTGCTCCTTCTTGTCCTGCGCGCCGGGATCCTTGATGCCCGCGCCACCGGCTTGATCGCCTTCGGCGACGGCAGGCGGCGGGGGCGGCTCGAGCTGCGCTCGCTTCACCTTGAAGCGCGACGCGAGCTCGTCGGCCGACTCGAGCTCCGGCGGCTTGGGATAAGGGAACGGCGTCGAGAGCGTCGACAGGAGAAGGATGCCTCCGACGTGGAGGATCGCGCTGCACAGGCCGGCGAGGAGCACGAGGAGCTCCGGGCCCCGGAACGCGCTCATCTTGATCGGCTGCGTCGTGTACTGGAAGAAGAGCGAGAGCTGGCCGTACTGGATCAGGCCGAAGTCACCCGGCATGATCGGGACCGCCACGCTCGTGCGCGCGATCGCGACCGGATCTTCGGCGCGCCCGCGAAGCGTGAGCAGACCGCCGAGACAGCCGCGCGCGTCGAGCTCCCAGCCGCCCGCCGCGGCGCGCACCGGCGAGGGCGCCATCTCGAGACCTTCCGGGATCGGGAGGCTCGCGTCGGGCGTGTCTCCGAGACGGAAGGACTCACCGCGAGCGAGCGTGCGGAGCGCGACGACGGTGGTGCCCCACACGACGGCGACACGGAGGGCGTTCGGGACCTGCGTTGGGGGCGTCTGGCTCGCCATCCTCGTCTTCCTCGTCTCAGGCTATCAGAGGCCGCGCCCGCGCCCGGAGTTCCCAGCTCCGAGCACGCGTTTCGCGATCGCGATGCCTACATGACCTCCGCTCGGCGCTGCTCGTCGCGCCTCAGAACCCAGGCTCGTTCTTCGTCTCCGACAGCTCTTGCATGAACGTACGGTGCCCGAGATCGCCGGCGGCGAACTCGGCGCGCACGCGCCGGAGGAAGTAGACGATCTGCGGGCTCTTGAGCCGTCCTTCGACCTCGACTTCGCCGAAGCGGAAGACGCGCTGCCCTCCGTCGAGCGTCTTCTGATCGACGACGGTCCCGCCCTTGCCGGCGTCCTTGGCCGCGGCCACGGGCTCGGCGGTCTCCCTGCCGGCGAGCGGCGCGGAGGCATCGGGATCTTCGGCGACGGGCTTGGCGGGTGGACGTTTCGCCGGTGCCGCCGCGCCGGGCTTCGTACCGGGCTTCTTCGTTTGCGCCGCCGACACGAGCGAGAACGCAGTCGCGAACGCGAGCACGACGAAGACGGCCCGGCGCCTCCTCGTGCGACCTTGCTCGCGCGGGGAACGAGCGGTCATCATGTCTTGCCTCCGGCCTTCGGCGCTGGCACGGGCACCGCGCTCTTCGCGGTCGCGAGCTGGCGTTCCGCCTCGGCACGCGACGGATGCTCGCGCGGCGCGTCGTCGAGGAATCGCTCGAAGTACAACTTCGCGTCGGCTGGCTTCTTCAGTGAGTCGGCCTGCAGCACGCCCATGTTGAAGAGAGCGGCGATGTTGTGAGGATCGCGCTCGAGCACCCTCTCGAGCAGCGATCGCGCCTCCTCGAGCATCTTGGTGTCTTTGCCTCCCGACTCGCCGCGGAGCGCTGCGGCGAGGCCGATCTGCGCTGCAGGTTCGTCGGGAGCGAAGGACAAGGCGCTCTTGTACTGCTCGGCGGCTCTTGCGTACGAGCCTGCGCGGAGGAGCACGGCGCCCATGTTGAGACGCGACGTGGTGTCGTGCGGGTCTTCCTGCGCGGCCTTCGAGAACGCCTGGAAGGCTGCCGCGTCGTCTCCCCCCGCGAGGTGTACGAGGCCCTGCACACGATGCGCGATCGCGCTCTTCGCGTTCACGTCGAGCGACTGCTTCACCAGGAGCTGCGCCGTGTCGCGTTCGCCCTTTCCGAGATGACACAAGGCGAGCTCCGCCAGTGCCGTGGCGTCTCCGGGCTTGCGCACGAGCACCTCACGCGCCTGCGCGATCGCCTTGTCGTGCTGTCCTGCATCTCGCAGCGCGGTGACGAGCAACGTTCGTGCGTCGAGCGCGCCCGGGTGGTCCTTCACGAAATCTTCGAGCGTGCCCGCCGCGTCTTTGCTCTCGCCACGTCGACGTCGCACCTCGGCCAGCGCGACCGCGACCTCTTCGCGTTCGGGCGCGATCTTCGCGGCGGCTTTCAGCTCTTCTTCGGCCTTCGCCAGGTCGCCCGCGTTCGCGAGAACGACGCCGAGATCGAACCGCGCCTCCCAGAGCTTCGGATCGATCTGGATCGCCTCGCGCAAGAGCGCGATCGCTCGCGTCTGCATCTTCGGGTCTTTGGCCGCGGTGGCGCCCTCGACCATGCGCTGAACGGCGAGCGGGTTGGCAGGAGGAAGGCCGGTGTCGGCGACCTTCGCCGTCTGGCTGGTGCTCTTGCCGCCACACGCGAACGAGCCGGCGAGAGCGAGCACCACGAACCAGCCGGGGCCGAGTCGGAACGCGCGGCTCACTTCGTCCCCTTCTTCGCGCCCGGCTTGGCCGCGGGCTTCTTCGGCGGAGGTGCCTCCGGCTTCTTCTCGTCGTCTGGAACCATCGTCCCGGAAGGCTTTTCGTCCTTCTTCGGCGGCGCCGCCGTCGCGGCTGGGTTGGCCGCGGGCTTCGACGCGGGCTTCTCCGCCTTCTCACCGCCCCGCCTCGGCGCCTCGATCAGTGCAGGCAGCGGCGCCGGTCCCTGCGATCGAACCTCGAAGCCGATCTCCTTGAAGGGCGGATAGAGCTCGCCGTTCAAGCGACCGAGCGCCTCGCGCATCTTCGCCGTCCACTGGTTGTAGATGCCGAGGTCGGTCGCCTTCTTCCAGCCGTTCTCGTACGCGTCGAGCGAGCGCTCCTCGATCGGGACGACGAACTCGTCGATTTGCGTCTGGTACTGCTCCTTGTCGGGGTCCGAGAGGCCAGAGGGGGCCGGCGAGTCCCGCAGCGCCTTGGCGAAGTTCTCGTACGTCCGCCCGATCTGGTAGAGCGCCGCGGTCGTCCACTCGGCCACGCCGAGCGAGACGACGTCGAGGAAGACGTTCGACGCCTGCTTCAGCAGCTCGGCCTTCTGCTTGAGGCGCTGCGAGAGCTGCTTCACGTCCCCCGAGATCTGAATCGCGTCGAAGCGCGCGAGGACGCGCTCGCCCTCCATGTAGCGAGCGCGCGCGGCGGCGTATTTACCCTCGGGCCCGAGCTCGCCCTTGCGGTGCTTGCCGATGTCGACCGCCGTCCGCAGCGCGTCGTCGGCCGCCTTCTCCTCGCCGTTCTTGATCAGCGCGAGCGCCAGGAAGACGTAGCCCTGGACACGGTGGTCCTGGTTCTTCGAGCGCGCGACGTAACGGCGATAGAGATCGGCGGCCTCCTTGTTGCGCCCGGCGTTCTGGTGCGCCTTGCCCATCTGGAAGACGACCTCGTCGGCGTCGCTCGACGAGCCGTGCTGCTGGAGGAAGCGGTTGCCGTTCGCGATCGCCTTGTCGTGCTCGCCGGTCGCGACACGGAGGACGACGGCGTTGAATGCCGCGTCTTTCGAGTGCTCGAACCGCTGGTAGTGCGGATGCTCCTTGTCGGAGAGGCTAGCGATCGCCTCGTGGAACTCGGCGGACTCCGAGAAGAGGCCCATCGACTGGAAGGTCGTCGCCGCGATCCAAGCGCCCTGCGGGGACTCGGGCTTGTCGCGGTAGTCCTTGCCGGTGACGAGCTGCGCGCTCTCCTTCAAGGTCTGGTGGTCGCCGGCTTTCTGAGCCGCGAGCTCGGCGTTGACGCACGCCTGCGCGGCGCGCGGATCCCTCGGGAACTCCTTCGCCGCGCGGAGATACGCCTTCGCGGCGCCCTGGTGATCGCCCGCTTGTGCCTTCTGCTCGCCCTGCTTGAACACCGCCTGGACGATCAGCGTGTCGAGCTTCTTCTGGTTCGCCTCGCCCGCGAAGGCCGGCGCCGTCTTGAGGCGGCGCGCCCACGTCTCGATGTTCTCGTAGTTCTTCGCGCGGTTGAACGAGTCGAGGATGAGCTCGCCCGCCGAGAGCGCGTACTGACTGCGCGGGAATTTCTCGAGGAGCGAGCCCCAGATCTTCACCGCCGAGTCGTAGACGCCGTAGTCGTAGTACTGCCGGCCCTGGCGGAAGAAGAGCTCGGGGAGCGCGGGGTCGTTCGGATAGAGCTGCGCGTAGAGGTCGAGCGCCTCGGCGAACTTCTTGTCGGCCTCGGTCTCCTGGAACGTCGTTCCTTGCGGCTGCTTGCGCCGCGCCTCGAGCTCGGCGAACCGCACGCGCTCGAGCGCCGCGATCGCGTTGTAGATCGCGTCGTGGCGGAGCGTCTTGAGCGGCTCTTTCTCGGCCGCCTGGTTCGGGATCGCGCGCGCCGCCGCCATGTAGTGCGTCGCAGCGTCGGTCGGCTTCTCGAGGCGGTAGAAGTAGATCTCGGCCAGGTAGTACTGGATCTTGTAAGCGTCTTTCTCGCCGCTGAACTTCGAGAGGTAGACCGTGTAGAGGCCGCCGGCGCCCTCGAACTCCGCCCGGCTCGTTCGGTCCTTCTGCGCCTTCGCGTGCAGCTGGAGAGCGTGCTCCTGGAGCTGCTTCTCGATCTCGCTCGACGTCTGCGCGACGACCTTCGGATCGCCCTGTGTCTTCGCCCACGGCGAGCCCGCCGTGTAGCCGTTGACCGCGCGCTCGTACGTGGTCTTCAGCTTCGGCCAGTCTTCGACGGCGTTGTAGCCCTGCGCGATCGCGAGCACCCAGCGGCCGGCGTCGCTCGAGGCGGGCTCGAGCTTCAGCAGCAGCTCGTAGGCCTCGATGCCGCGATCGTAGTGGGCCTGATCGTAGAACTGCACCGCGAGGGCGCGCACGACCTTCCCGGCGAAGCGGTCGCCGCCGATCTTGGTGAGGAAGGAGTAGGCGTCCTGGGCGGTGTTCTTCTCGTCCTCGGTGAAGACCTCGACCAGGTACTTGAGGGCCTCGCTCTGGAGCTCGTCGAGCTGCTTGCGCTGGACGGCGCTCGCCTTCTTGCCCTCGGTATCCGTGATCTCGAACACGGCGACGAAGCGCTTCGCGGCCTCGTCGGAGCGGCCGAGACGCCAGAGACACCACGCGCTCTTGAACATCGCGAGGCCGTAGAGCTCGCTGTTCTTGTACTGGAGGACCTTCTCGTATTCGGAGAGCGCAGCGGCGTAGTCGTACTTGCCGTTGAACAGCGCCTCGGCGCGCGCCATGTGCGCGTCGGGGACGAAGCGCGAGTGCGGATGCTCCTTGAGGATGCGATCGAAGCGCGCGAGCGCCTCGTCCTGCTTGCCCTGCTCGTACGCGAGGAAGCCATCGATGTAGAGCGCGAGATCGTACTGGCCGAACCAGGGATAGTCCTTGAGCACGCGCGCGAAGAGATCGCGCGAGGGCTGGAAGTTCGGTTCCGGCGCCGGCCCGCGCTGGTCGACCGGCTTTGCCTCCCATGCCTTGAACCGCTCGACGAGCTGCTCGCGCTCGAGCTCCCACTTCAGCTCGCCGAGCCGGAGGAGCGCTTCGGGCATCTCGCGCGCCTCGCGCGGCGTCTCGGCGACGAATGTCGTGAGGAGCCCGATGGCCTCGCCACGGAGCTGCCGGACCTGAGCGACGTCGCGGTCGATCCGGGCCTCGAGCTGCTTCTGGAGCTGCGCCCGGAGCGCATCGGGGATCTTCGGGCCGCTGACGGCCGGGCGACCGCCGGGGCCCGTCAGCGAGGACGCGCCGGAGCCCTGCTGCGCGCGCTTCGCGGCATTCGGCTTCTGCGCTGGCTTGGCCTCGATGGTCTTCTCCGCGGCGGCGCGGACGGTACCGCCCGAGCCTCCGCCGGGCGCGGACGGAGGCGGGGTCGCGGGCTCCGCGACGGCCGGCTTGCCTTTGTGAGCGTCAGCTGGGTGGATGGGCGCGGCCGAAGCCGGCAACGGCGCGAGACCGAGCATGCCGAGCACGGGAAGGAGACACCGGAGGCGCCGGACCATCACCACCGCGAGCGATGATACACGGCTCGCGGCCGGTCGATCGGACGAGAGAGAGCTCGTCTTTGCTTGACCTTGGCTTTGGCCTCGGGTGGGAGGACGACGCCTGCTCTCCGCCGGGGCGCCCGCCCTCGTCACGGCATCGAATGCGAGAACAGGTCGCCGTCGCGGCCGAACCAGAACGTCTTGCAATCGGCCGAAGCCTGCACGTCGCGCATCGACCCCAGCTCGACGTCGCCCACGACGAGCGACGATGCGCTCAAGGTCACCATGCGACTCTTCTGGAGAAGGTCGTCCCAGACGAACAGCGAGCGCACGTCCTCGCTCGCGCCGGTGACGATGCGGCTACCACCGAGCGCGTCTTCCGCGAACGGCGCGCCTCCCGCGAACGGCGCGGTGAGCGAGAATCGCGTGCTGACGAACGTCTGCGACGTCGTCGTTCCGACGCGCGTATAGAAGAGGAACATGTCGAGCCGCGCGAAGACCGGATTGTCGAAGTGCTCTCCGATATGCGCGAGCTCCTCGCTTCCCTGAGCCGAGAGCAGCTCGAACGGTCCGACCGACGGGGCGCCGAACGATTCGGCACGGTCGGCGCGCTCGAGATACGAGAAGCCGAGGCGGTCCGCGTTCACGACCGCGAGGCCGAGCCCGTCGCTGCGAAGCGCGACCCGCCGCGAGCCGAACGCCCCCGTCGTGATTCGCTCTGCGCCGAACGGCGCGGCAGCCGATGCGCGATCGACATAGTGCACGGTGATGATGCCGTTCTCCGCGGTCGTCCACGCCGCCGAGAGACCATCCGGCGTGACCGAGAGGCCGACGTCGTTCGCGGCCGTCGAGATGGGCAGGAACGTGCCCGGCCCGATCGAGAGCCCAGGTGAGCAGATCGCGTCCGGGTCGTATGCGATCGGTCCCGCTTCTGCGCCGCCGTCCGGCACCGTCGCGTCGGGCGCGTCGTCGGCGTCGACGGTCGAGGCGTCTGCAGCCGCGGCGTCCTCACCGGCGTCTTCGGCACCCGAGTCCGACGGTACCGGCTTCGCGGCGTCTCCGGCTCCGGACGTCGAGGGAACACCGGTCGCCGTCCCATCGGAGGCGAGCGGTCGCTCGTCCGCACACGCGAAGAGCGTGGCGCCCGTCGCGAGCAGGAACGCGGGAACGACGAGCCGTTTCATTCGACCGGTACACATTCGACCGATTGCCTCCAGTCGATGAGTGCCGGAGCGAGCGCCTTGTTGGAGCTCGGCAGGAAGCTCATCGTGATCTTCAACTTCTTCACCTGCGCGCCCTTCGGCGAGCCGAGCGCGACGGAGACCTTCGTGCCTCCGGTCGCCCAGTAGGGCGGGACCACGTTGGCGCCGGATGCGGTCGCGAACTTCACGGGGACCGCGGGGCTCCACGTCACGCCGTCACCTTGCTGCGCAAAGAACTCGACCTTGCTGTCTCCTGGCGTGCGCGACTGCCAGTCGAAGTGTCCCCAGCGCACCGCGTATCCGGGCAGGCAGCTCGCGGTGTATTCGCGCGTGAAGGTCTGCGGCGTGTAGTAGCCGGGCGGCTCGGTGCACACGCCCGACGCGCAGACTTCGCCGCCGGCAGCGTTGCAGCAGTTCGACGTCGTCAGGCAGCTCTCGCCGGTCCTGCGGCAAGCGCCCGCCGCCGTCTTGATGCAGTGCTTGCGCGGCGGGTTCGCGAGCGGCGGCGGGTCGAGCACGCATGCCGCCGTCGCCGGGCTCGTGGTCGCGTCGCAGCAGTCGAGGTCCGTGTCACACAGGCTCGCGTCGGTCGCGACCTGCGACGACGCAGCCGAGGGATGGCAGTCCTCGAGCGCGAAGACAGCACGCGAGTTGCCCGCGATGAGCTCCTGCCCAGGGAAGTAGAACGCGGGCGCGCTCGGATCGGTCCCGGGCGTCGGCGAGCCACTCACCGCCGTCATCCAGAGCTTCTTCGTCGTCGGGTCGACGCTGATGTTGTCGAAGCGCGGGTCCGAGGCATACGGGTTGATCGTCGCCACGTTGCCGTACGCCCGCCGCGACGTGAACATCACCCACGAGTACCCGCCGATGACCTCCGGCAGGACGCTCGGCTCGTAGTTGTAGCGTTGCTCGTAGAAGCCGGCGCCTGCCGGTCCCATGGTGCCGCCGACGCCCGCGTGGCCGTTCGCGGGGTCCACGGGGAGCACGCCGGTCGTGCCCGCAGCGTCGAAGCCGTTCGCTCGATGAAGGCGAGTCGCCACGGGCGTCGTGCCCGTCGTGACCCACCAGAGCTCGCCGGTCGCGCCCGAATACGTCGAACCTTCGATGTCGTGACGCGTGAACCCGAGGCCGCCGTTCGGTGTCGTCCGAGTCTCGACCTGGAAGACGACGCCGTTCTGCCCGGCCGGAAGGAACGCCGGCCACACGGCAGGACCGCCGGCGGGAGTCACGAGCGTGCGGAAGCTCGAGAACGTCCGGTTGCCGTCGAAGTTCATCATGCACAGCGAGTTCCCGCTGCCGACGGCGGTGTTCGAGAGCGGCTGCGCATTGCCGCTTCGATACGTGAAGGCGACCTGCGCACCGTCGGTCGAGAACGTCGGATATGCCGCCCTCAGGTTCGGCGGTGCATTGGTTCCGCTCACGACCGAGCCGCCGATCGTGAGCAGGCGTGAGACGCTGTCCGCGTCCGCCATGCCGGAGCTCGTGTACACGCGCGTCGAGTCGGGGCTGATCGCGCCGAAGTTGAGCGCCTTCGTGCCGTACGAGATGCCTCCGTTCGGCGGCGTTCCGGGGAACGTGTAACGCGTCGAGATCTGCGAGGGGTTGCCCGTGATGAGCGTCGTTCCGTCGGCAGACGCCGAGTGGCAGACGAAGCAGCCGTTGCTCCCGTTGAAGCCGGCAGCGACCGTGGGCGTCGTCGCGCCGGGCGGGATCATGAGCGTCGCTGCTCCGAACGAGCCGCCGGGGAACGCTCCGCCGGTCGATTGCTTCGCGCCACTGTAGTTCTGGACGAGCGCGGTTCCGTACGAGTTGTAGTAGACGCGGCCCTTGAGCTGGCCCGGCGCGAACCGGACATCGATGCTCTTCGCGCGGTACGTCGTCGTGCCGACGCGCCGGCGAATCTCGATGCGCCCCGTGTCGCCGCCCGTCAGGCGATTGCGATGAATCGTCTGCTCGAATGCGAACCAGATGGGCTGCGGGATCTGATGACGAGGCTGCGCGCTCCTCAGCGGAACGGGCGCGGTCGTGCTCTCCGACACGAGCTGCGAGACGCTGAAGATGGGCGTGCCCGTCGCCGGATAGCGAAGCGTCACGACGACGCTCGTCGCCGCCTGCGCGCCGTTCCGCCATTGCACGAGCGGCGCAGGGAGCCCCATCGGGAAGAGCGTGCCCGTGTACGGGTAGAGGAGCTCGAGCTTGCTGTCGGTCGGCGTGGAGGCTGTCTCGTCCGGATACTGCGTGAACGACGCCGACGGCGGCGGCGGGTTCACCGTGCCGTTCTCTTCGACGTCCACCTTGATGTTCGCCGTGACGCTCGCGGTGTACGAGCCGAGCGCAGCACCGACGTTGACCGGTCCGGCGATCGGAACGACGACGGTGACCTTTCCCGCCACGTTCGGATCCATCTGCGCGATGTCGAACTTGTCGGTGTACCAGAGCGCGTCCGGCGCTGAGGGATTGCAGCCGACCGGAAGCAGCGTGCTCGTGAACATCTTCGTCGTGAGCGAGCTCATCGACGTCACGACGATGTCCGTGGCCGGCGCGACCGAGGGCGTGATCGCGATCTTCGTACAGCTGTTCGCGGGCGGCGGCGTTGGCGTGATCGTGAGGACGCCGGCGTCGGTGTTGAGGCCGCTCGGGACGACGAGCCCCGGGGGCGTGTCGACCGTCGTCGTGCAGTTCGGAGTGCATGGATCGGCGCACGGCCCGGGGTTCCCGAGCCCGGCCGTGCGGAGCGAAGGCGCCTCGCGGACGACCACACGCTCGCTCTCGCAGCTGCTCCAGCTCCCGTCCTCGAGGCACCGGGCCGTTCCCATCGCGCAGAGCACCCGGTCGTCGACGACCTGGTGAATCGCGCCGCAGGCCGCGACGGCGCCCGGCGACGAACAGGGGCAACCCTGCTCGGGCGACGCAGGGTCGCAGGCCCCCGTACGTGTCGGCGAGCCGTTGCCCCATTCGCCATCGCTGGCGCTGGGGTTGGTGACCGAGCACGCGGTCAGGAGCAGAAGAGACGCGCCGACGAACGACGCAACACGCGGGTCCACGACCGACGTCACGGCCGGTCTGCGGCTGGGATTAAGGGCGAGCGTTCATGAACCCGCCATCCGTGAACGGCAGAATCACGGAGGACCGTAGCTCGGCCGTGGCTTTTTTTCCGTGCCCGTGCCCGTGCCCGTGCCCGTGCCCGTGCCCGGCGGTTCCGCAGACCCGGAGATGCGTGTGGGCAGCGCGGCGGCGTGGAGCTGCCCGCCTATGCTCCAGCTATCTGGGAGACGAGAGCGGCAGAGCGGCCCCTCGTCAGCGCTTCTTGCCCTTCGGCTTCTTCTTCTTGGCGGCCGGCTTCTCGGCCTTCTCGGGCTTCTCCGCGGCGGTCGTCTCTTCTTCTTCCATACTACCGGCCTTGCCCTCCATCGCCCGCCACGGCTTCGGCGCGATGGCCCAGTGGCCGTTGACGAACGCGAGGCCGTCGTAGGCGGTACCCGTGTCCTTGCCGGGCTCGACGAACTTGAAGCGGAAGAAGAGGACCGAGGGCGCCAGGTGCTTGGCGACCTTCTTGTAGCCGGCGGGGAACTCCTTCGCGTTCCCCGTGCCCTTCGCGAGGTCGGCCCCGGTCGCGCTCCACACCTTGATCTCGGTCTGCGCGGCCTTGGGCTTGATGACCGCCTTGTTGGAGTCCCAGTCTTTCGCCTGCGCCGCCTCGATCTTCGAGGCCGTCTTGGCGTCGAACATCGTCTTGTAGTCGGCCGACGTCGGCCTGAGCGAACGCGTCAGCGCAAGGTGGTCGGCGTTCGGCGCAACGAACTGAGCGAGGAGCGCACGCGCGCCGTCGTCGTTCCCCTGGAGGATCGCAGCGCCCGACGGTGCTTCGCTCGAGGTCGACGGCGAGGACCCGGTCTCGGTCTCGGTGCTCGGAGCGGTGTCGCCTTCCGCGGAAGTTACGCCGGCGTCGTCGCCGTACCACGGCAGATCCGTGTCGCTGGTCGGCGAGTCCGCGACCATCGGCTTGCCCTTTGCGGCGCCACCGCCGCAAGCGACGAGCAGCAGTCCCGCCGCCACGACGATCCCCCCTCGTGACCAGAAGCTCATTTCAGTCCCTCATTACCGACGAACTCGTCGGGCCAGTCATCCCCCTCGAACGGCCAGTACTCCTCGTTGTCGCGCAGATAGCGAGCAGCATCGAGCGAGTCGACGGCGTCCTTCGGCAGGTAACCGGCGTTGATCGCCTCGATCTCGACCTCGAGCGCGCGCTTCTTGCCGAGGACGGACTCGATGCGACCGAGCCGCGCTCGACGAAGGAGACGCGACAGGCGCAGGTCGAGCCGATGGAGCGCATCTTTCGCGAGCGCGTTCTCGGCGACCGCGAGCTCGTTCCGTGTCGCTTCGATTTCTCTGTTCAGTGTGGTCGCCAGCGCGGCGTCGGCACGTAGCAGCTCGGGCAGGTCTTGCCCGCGTGCGTCGGCGGCGGCCGCCTCGGTCGCAACGGCATTGCCCTGACCGAACCGCCCCTCGAGCTCGGCGAGCTCCCTCTTCAACGGCGCGACCTTGTCCGCCGGCGCACGGGCCTGCTCCAGCTCGTCCAGCTGACGCCGGACGCCGTCGAGCGCCGCTCGCGCGTCGTTCGCTTTCTCCTGCGGATCCCCGTTCTCGTCGACCGCAGGACGGATTCCTCCGGTCGTCGCGAGACTGCGCTGCATGTCGCCGATCGTGCCGATCGTGAGCCTGAGACCGCTCGTCTCGTGATCGAGCACGGCGCGTCGCTTGGAGATCTCGCCATACACCGGGTCGACGCGAACGAGCGCGGCGACGACGCGGAGTTGTTCGGGCGTGACGGCTGCGCTCGAAGCGTCGGTGGCCGCCGCGTCGGCACCGCTCCGCGCTGCCGCGAGCAGGGCCCGCGTCCCTCGCTCGTTCTGACCGAGGCGCCGGGCAGCATCGCGCGCGGGCTCGTAGTCCCGAAGGAAGGCCTGGAGCTTGGCGTCCGCGCTCGGGAACCGGCACAGCGCGAGATCGATGTACGCATCGAGGATGCGCGCCTCGTCCTCGTAGCGATGGTGCACCTTGAGGGCCTGGAGCTCGTCGAGCAGCTCGCGCGCGCCCTGGTAGTCCTTCTTCTCGTAGCGCGTCGTCGCGGCCTCGTAGAGCGCCTCTGCGAGACGGTCCGAGTCGCGCGGCACGAGATAGTAGTAGTAGCGCGCGTCATCGTGCCGGAGCTGCTCGTGAGCGACGCGGCCGAGCGCGAGCCTCGCGAGATCGCGAACGGCGAAGAAACGTTCGTCCGCGAAGACCGGCACGGTCTTGTCCTGTCGCTTCGGGTCCGCGACCTTGCAGAAGAGGTTCTCACCCTCTTTCATCCGGCCACGCTCGACCTGGATCAATCCCGAGAGGTAGGTCGCCTGCGACCAGAAACGTGAGGTCTGCGGGATCTCCGCGTACGCCGCGAGCGCGCCGTCCGCATCTCCCGCGGCCTGCTTCGCGCGACCGCGGAGGTACGCGATCTCCGCGCGCACCTCGGTGGGCGCGGTCGGCGGCACGGCCTCGAGGTCCTTCAGCCCTTTGTCGTAGGCGCGCGCGTCGAGCGCGATCTCGACGATGCGACGGACGGCACGTCGGGCGTACGGGCCGTATTGCTCCCACGCTCCGCGCGCCGCGATCGAACGTCGGAGGTACGCGCGCGCCGACTCGTGAATGCCGGCCGACGCGAGCGCGTGGCCGAGCAGGTACAGCGCAGCACGCCCCTCGGGCGTCTCTCCTTCGAACCGCGGGTGCTCGACGATCTCGGTGAGCTTCGCGATCGCTTCGTCCTGGCGCCCGTTCGAGATGAGCAGCTCGGCCTCGGCCACGCGCTCCGAGAGCCGCTCGGTCACACCTTCTTGCGAGCCGAGCCGGCGCTCGAGCATGGCGCGGTGGTAAGCGCGCATCCGCTCGCCGCGCGTGGGATCCGCGGGAGCAGACGTAGGTGTCGGCTTGCTATCGATGGCCGGCGGCGGCGGCGGGGCGGGCTCGGCCTCGGTCGTCGGCGTGGTTTGCGGGACCGCGGGAGCGGGAGCGGGCGCCGGCGCGGGCTGCGCGTGAGCGATCACGATCGTCGACGCGATGGCGAAGCAGACCGCGATCCCGACGGATCGTCGCATCTCACTTCCCCACGGGCTTCGCGACCGCTTTGACGCGGAAGCGGAGGTCGTACTTGCCGCTTCGGTCGGAGGGGAAGTCAGCCCCCATCGACGAATCGTCGATCACCTTCACCTGGACGTCGACGCGGTGATCGCGCGGGACGTCGACGGTGAAGCGCGAACGCTGCGACGTGCGGAAGGACTCGTCGCGCATGTCCTTCCGATCGACGTCGACCGTCACTGCATGGCGCCCGGGCGCCACGGCGTGGTCGTACACCGACGTCATGTCCGCAGCCGCAAAGCTCTGCGGTGCGGTGAAGACGACGCCGTCGTCCAGCGACACGGTGAGCTTCGCGATCTTCGCGCGGTCGCCATCCGTCTGGAGCGCGATCGAGATGCGGGATTGATAGAGGTTGTCGGAGACGGCCGCGACGCGCGCTCGGAGCGCGGCGATGTCCGCGAGGAGCCGGTCGTAGTCGACGGGCACGCCGGCATCGACCGCGTTGCTCGGGAGCTCCTGCGGCTGCGGATTGAGCGGCGAAAGGCGGCCGCCATCCGAAGGCTCGCTCGGAGGTGGCGGCGGAGGGGGTGACTCGCCGCCCGTCGTTGCGGTCGCCGTCGCGGCGGGCGACTTGGCGGTGTCCGCGTTCGCCCCGTTCGGTTCTTCGACCGGCGGCGCCTGCGCGTCGGCTTTGGCGGCCGCGGGCGGAGGCTTCGGCCTGGCGGAAGCGCGTTTCGTCTGCGCGAGCGCCATCGTCGCGAGCGCGGGAGCGCAGGCGACGAGCACCGCGAGAAGGAGACGCTGCGGACGACGACGGGTTCGCATGAACGGCCCAGCCCTCATGTTACGGGTCATCCGCCGAACGGGAAGAAGATGCTGACTCCGCCGGTGACGAGGATGTCGTTGACGAGATGCTCCTCCCCGATGAGCGTCTCCTTCAAGATGTGGTCGCGCACGTCGAGCCGAACGGCGAACCACTTGCCGAAATACCACTTCGTCCCGAAGCCGAAGCTCCCGGTGAGCCCCTGCGCGGTGGAGTCGTCGGTGACGCCTGCGCCGAGCGCCAGGTTGAAGTCGAAGCGACTGATCCCGCCGCCCATCCAGCGGAGCTTTCCGTAAGCGAAGCTCCACACGAGGTGGCCGAAATAGAGGCGGCCCGGTCGGTTCGTCCGCTCTTCGACCTGCACCTGCGGGTAGCGGCGCTCGTACGAGTCCGTGGCCGCCGTCCGGAAGCGCGTGAGCTGGAAGCTCGCTTCGAGCCCGAGATCCTCGCTGAAGTGGAACGTGTACGCGCCGCCCGCGAGCCAGCTCGACGAATAGAGGTCCGCCCCGTAATAGCCGCCCATTGCGGACAGCTCGTGACGGAACGCCTTCGTGAAGAGACGCTCCTGGACCCCGCGATAGTGGCGGCCGCCGACGAGCTCCTGCTTGAGCTCCTCGTCCACACACTGAGCCTTCGCGTCGCGCGCCGTCAGCAGGCTCACGCCGAGCACGATGCCGGACGCGACGAACGTGGTCCTACGGCGTGAGGGCCCGTGTCGTCGCATTGGCGACGTATAGTCGCTTGCGGCGGCGCTCAGCACAAGACCGTCGCAGCCGGGTTGCCTCGAGCCCCGCCCGCGACGCGGTCAGGACCACTCTTCTTTGAGCTGCCGCATGTCCTTCTGCATCCCGCGGAGGGAGCGCGGGGCCTCGTCGACGAACTCGTCGACCGGCCCGACGCCTTCACGCACGACCTGGGGAGGCTGGACGGTGAGATCGACGACCGTGGTGGGGACGAGCCCCCCTGCCCCGGCGTCGAGGACGAGACCCAGGCCCGGGAAATCGTCGTCGATCTCGCTCGGGTCGACGTGGACTTCGGCCCCCGAGCGCTGCGCGGTCGTCGAGATCACCGGGCGTCCGAGGCCACGCACCAGGCTGCGCGTCACCTCGTGGTTCGGCACCCGGATGCCGATCGTCTTCCGCTTCGTCTGGAGGAGCCGCGGCACCTCGCGCGTCGCCTCGAGGATGAAGCAGTACGGGCCCGGAAGGAACCGCTTGAGGATCCGGTACACCTGGTTGTCGACGATGGCGTACTTCGCGATCTCCGAGAGATCGGGGCAGATGAACGCGAGCGGATGAGAGCGGTCCATCCCCTTCATCTGATAGAGGCGGTCCGCGGCTCGTTTGTTCGAGATGTCGCACCCCAACCCGTAGACGGTGTCCGTCGGATAGCCGATGACCTCGCCCGCCAGGAGCGCGTCGACGGCGCGCTGGATCTTGCGAGGCTCCGGATGGAATGGATTGATCTGAACGAGCATCGGACCTGTCCCGACTTCTGGAAGGCTCGCACCGTACCAGGCTGGGGGCCGCCGTGCGACCGAGCACGAGCGAGATGCCAAAACCTTTCTTTCGAGGCGCCCACGCAGCGGTCCACCGTGATCGCCGGCCCCCTCCCGCGGCGGAGCCCAGCCGTGCCGCAGGCGAGCGCGAGCGCGAGCGCGCGCTGGTGCATCATGCTCCGCCGGGACGGCCAGGCAGGACGCGGGCGGGCTGACCGGCGGCGTCCAGGTTCGGGCGGTGGATGCCGCGGTCGACCCGCCCTGGTCACGCCGCGCCGGGATGCTCGTCGCGCGCCGCCGCCGCTTTCGGCCTGCTAGCTTGGTCGTTTCGCCGGTTCGATGCGCCTCGACGAGCTCTTCGCGATTGTTCCCCTCTGGCTGCTTCGCGGCTCGGTGTTCGCTTTCGGACTGCTCTGGGGAAGCTTCCTCAACGTGGTCATCTACCGGGTGCCGCGCGAGATGAGCGTCGTGCGGCCGGCCTCGCACTGTCCGGGCTGCGGAAAACCCGTCCAGCCGTACGACAACATCCCCGTCGTCTCGTACGTCGTTCTCCGGGGACGGGCGCGCTGCTGCGGCGTCCGCATGAGCCCGCGTTATCTCTTCGTCGAGCTCATCGGAGGCCTCCTCTCGTTGGCGATCTTCGAGGTGGTGATCCTGAACCTCCCCGGCTCGACGCCGTTCGGGCGCGCCGCGGCCATCTACGGCGCAGACTTCGCGCTCTGCCTTGGCCTCGTCGCGGCCGCCTTCATCGACGCCGAGCACATGTTCCTTCCCGACTCGATCACGATCGGCGGGACGGTCCTCGGCATCTTCACGGCGACGCTACGCGAGCTCGACACGGTCGACTCGTTGATCGGCGCCGCTGCCGGTTTTCTCGGGATCTTCGTCCCGTTCATCTTCCTCTACAAAGGCCTGCTCGGCAGGACGGGGATGGGCCTCGGTGACGCCAAGCTGCTCGCGCTCGCGGGTGCGTGGTTCGGCTGGCCCGGCGCCGTCTTCACGCTCTTCGCCGGCGCGCTGCAAGGCTCGATCTACGCCGGCATCACGCGCCTGCTCGGGATCGAGCCGAAGCTCCCGGACGCCGTCCTCGAGGACATCCGCGAGCTCGAGAAGGCCGCGGCCGAAGGCGACGAGGAGGCGAAAAAAGCCCTCGCCGAAGACCCGCTGACCGAGGACGAGAACGACGCGTTCATCGTCACGTTCTTCCGCCGGCGCTTCGGCGGCAGGGAAGAGGCCGAAGCGACCGCCCCGGAGCATGTCCCCGCAGGCCCGGCGAACGAGGACGAGGAAGCGGAAGCGGCGCCCCCTCGCGCACGCATCCCCTTCGGGCCGTTCCTCATCCTCGCGATTCTCGAGCTGCTCTTCGCAGGAGAATGGCTGAAGGAACACCTCGCGCCTTTCCTCTGGCCGGTGCTCTGACGTCAGCCTCCGCGCGGCGCGAGCGAGAGCGGGCAAGCGGGGCTCGCCTCGTCCAGGCGCCCATCGGCGGCACACAAAGCAAACGAGCGCGGTGCTGCAAGCAACACCGCGCTCCGTCTCGGGGCCGAGGCCCTGGAATGCCCTACTTGCGCTGTTCGATCGCGACGTACTGGCGCTCGGTCGGGCCCGTGTAGATCTGACGCGGACGACCGATCTTCGTCGTGTTGTCCTCCATCATCTCCTTCCAGTGGGCGATCCAGCCGGGCAGGCGGCCGATGGCGAAGAGGACGGTGAACATGTTCGTCGGGAACCCGAGCGCGCGATAGATGATGCCCGAGTAGAAGTCGACGTTCGGATAGAGCTTCCGCTCGACGAAGTAGCTGTCCTTGAGCGCGGCCTCTTCGAGCTCCTTGGCGATGTCGAGGAGCGGATCCTTGACGCCGAGCTTCTCGAGCACGCGGTCCGCCGCAGCCTTGATGAGCTTCGCACGCGGGTCGAAGTTCTTGTAGACGCGGTGGCCGAAGCCCATCAGGCGGAAGTTCGAGTTCTTGTCCTTCGCGAGGTCGACGAACTTCTTCACGTTGCCGCCGTCGGCCTTGATGAGATCGAGCATCTCGATCACTTCCTGGTTCGCGCCGCCGTGGAGCGGGCCCCAGAGAGCGAGGATGCCCGCGGCGACCGACGCGAAGAGGTTCGCGCGCGAGCTGCCGACGAGGCGCACCGTCGACGTCGAGCAGTTCTGCTCGTGGTCGGCGTGCAGGATGAAGAGGAGGTTCATCGCCGCCTCGACCTCGGGGTCGACCTCGTACGGCTCCGACGGGACGGCGAACATCATGTGCATGAAGTTCGCGACGTACTTGAGGTTGTTCTGCGGGTAGATGAACGGGTGGCCGATCGACTTCTTGAAGGCGTAGGCCGCGATCGTCCGCACCTTCGAGATGAGGCGCGCGATCGTGACGTCCATCTTCTCCTTGTCAGCGATGTCGTGCTCCTCCGGGTAATACGTCGAGAGGGAGCAGACCATCGAGGAGAGCACGGCCATCGGGTGGGCCGTCGACGGGAAGCCGTCGAAGAAGTGCTTCATGTCCTCGTGGATGAGGGAGTGGCGCGTGAGGAGCCGGCGGAAACGGTCGAGCTCCGGCTGCGTCGGCAGCTCCCCGTAGATGAGGAGATAGGCCGTCTCGACGAAGTTCGACCTCTCGGCGAGCTGCTCGATGGGAATGCCGCGGTAGCGGAGGATGCCCTTCTCGCCGTCGAGGAACGTGATCGCGCTCTTCGTCGACGCCGTGTTCATGAACGCGGGGTCGAGTGTGACGAGCCCTGTCTTGTTGCGCAGGCTCGCGATGTCGATCGCACGTTCGTTCTCCGTACCCACGATGACGGGTGCCTCGAACGTCGAGTCCTTCAGTTTGATTTCGACCTTGTCGCTCATGGGTGCCTCACGTCCTCACGTCTGGTCCCCCGACGGTTTTTCTTCGGGAATCTGCGGCGCGGGAGAAGCCCTTCGATAAGGGCTTCTGCGGAAAGGGAAAAGCGCGGAGCGCGAATATAGGGAAGCTTGTGCGATGCGTCACCTCTACAAAACGTGTCTGCTCGACCCGACGCTTCCCGTCTGAACGAATGTCGAGCGAAAGCCCGGCGGGCGCGCGGCCTCCTCGCCATTCGTGTGCATGACGTCGCGACCGAGAGACGAGCGTTTCTGTCCCTACGGACCGCAGGGGAACGTAGCTCACGACGCGTGGATGCCGCGCGCGGCCCTTCCGTTCTAGCTGCGCCACATTCGGCGCTGGTCCGCCTGGGCCTGGGAGAGACGGCGCTGCTCCTGGACCATGGCGCCGTACGCGCGGGGGACACGAGGATCCCGACCGAGCGCGTACATGACCCGGAGGGCAGCCTCCGCGTCGTCGCTCGCTCGGTGCGCCTGTTCGAGCTTCACGCCGAGCCGAGCCGCGACGTCGCCGAGGGCGCGCGACTTCTCGTCGTGCTGGATGTCGCGCGCCCAGACGAGGGGGTCGACCCACTCGACGTCGCGTGTGAGCGCAGGAATCCCGGCCGTGTCGGCCTTCGCGCGGGCGAACTCGCTCATCATGAACGCGCGATCGAACAGAGCGTTGTAGGCCGCCGGGATGCAGCCGCGCAGCGCTTGACCGATCTCGGCGACGACCTGCTCGAAGCGCGGCTTGTCCTTGACCATCTCGTCGCTGATCCCGTGGATCGCGACGACCTCCGCCGGGATGGGGATGCCCGGATTGATGAGCCAGTTGTAGCGGGCAACGACCTCGCCGTTGCGGCCGACCACGATGCCGACCTCGACGACTCGATCGACGGACGCGTCGCGCCCGGTGGTCTCGACGTCGAGCAGCGCGACGTCGAGCTCTTGCCACGGCGCGTCCTGCGCGAAGCCCTCGGCGAGCCCGCGGATGGCGACCTTGAGCAGATGCGCGATGCCCGGGTAGTGCCGCCCCGTCGGGAAGCACCCGCATCCATCCCCGAGCGAGCGCGTCACGCGTCGACTCCGATCACTTCTTCGGAGCCGATGCGCTCGTGGCCGGAGCCGAGGCCTTGCCCGCGTCGGCGGCGGTCTTCGCCCCCGCGTCCGCGGCAGCCGCCGGGGCGCCGGAGCCCGACGCTGCGGCCTCGGGCTTCTGCCCCATCATCTGGAGCTCCAGGTTCAGCCATTCGTTGAGGTCCTGATGACCGTCGAACTGGCGACCGTTGATGAAGATCGACGGCGTGCCCTCGATCTGGAGGTCCTCGCCGAGCTTGCGATCCTTCGCGATCCGGTCGGCGGTCTCGGGCGACTGCATGTCGGCGTGGAAACGGCCGACGTCGAGCCCGATCTCCTTCGCCATCGCGTCCAGGCCCTGCTGGGTGAGGTTGTCCTGGTTCGCGAAGATGAGATGGTGCATCTCCCAGAACTTCCCCTGCTTGCCGGCGGCATACGCGGCGCGCGCGGCGTTCTCGGAGTTCGGGAACTTCCCGAGAACGTAGAACTTGTACGCGAAGCGCACCTCGTTCTTGCGGCTGTCGACGATCTTGTCGAGGACGGGCGCGGTCTGGGCGCAGTGCGGGCACTGGAAGTCCGCGAACTCGACGATCGTGATCGGGGCGCTCTCCGGCCCCTTCGTCGGCGAGCCGTCGATCGGGACGTTCTTGACCTTGTCCGGGTCGAAGCGGTTTTTGTAGCTCTTCTCGAGCGGCTCACGCGGCATCCCGTCTTTGACGAGCTTCACGAGGTACTTCGCCGCCGGCGCGCACTTGTCGCAATCCCGCTTCTCCTTCACGCACTGGGCGATGGGGACGGGCACGTTCGGGCACGGCGAGATGAACTCGGAGACGTAGCCGCTCCAGTCCTTCTTCTCGCGCTGGGTGAGCTGATTCGTATCGACCCCATCGAGCGCGACGATGGGCGCGTCAGGGCCGACCTTGTCCTTCGTGGGCTCCTCGGTGGACTTCCCGCAGGTGGACCCAGAAAGGGCAAAAGCCCCGAGAACTACGGCAGTTATTGCTCGCATCGCCATGGGATCGCCGCGGGAGCTTACCAAAAGGGCTCGCGATGGGCACTCGGTCTCGCGCTCGGCCGTTCCGGCATGGCCCCAAAGAGGCTCCAGACGCATGAGCGCGGTGAGGTCGCGACGCGCCCCTCCACGTGCCAGTCCAGGTGCCAGTCCAGGTGCCAGCCAGGCGGCAGGCAGGTCGGATCTCCCTCTGGAACGGGCCTGTTCCCCGATCCGAGGAGCACCTCGCGCGCCCTGCCCGGATTCATGGCCTTTGCGTGAGCCGCGCTCCGCGACTAGAGATGCCCTCCGTGCGTAGCGTGATCTTTCGCTATGGGGACATCGCCGCCCTGTCGGGGGCGTTGTCCGAGACACGGGGCTCGCTCCCTCTTCCGGAGGGCGAGGCCGTGAGCGATGGCGAATGGGTCCTCGCGATCTTCGAGATCGGCTCCCGGCGCCGTGCGACCGCGGCCGCGGCACGCGCCGTCTGCGCGGCCGGTGACCCCCACCTCGAGTTCGAGCGCCGTGACTGGGATCGGCTCGTCGGCTTCGTCGCGGCGCGGAGCGAGCACATGCGCGCGGCGCGGTCGATCACGCCGTCGTCGGGACCGGCCTCGATGACGCCTCGGATGCCGACCCCCGCGAGCGTGGCTGCGCCGGCGAAGGTGCCCATCGCCATCGACAACGGGCCGGTCAGCGAGGCTCCGCCGCGGTCGCGGCGCTTCGACGACATCCCGGCGTCGACGCCCATCGAATCGACGCGCATCCCGTTCGGCGCGCGGGTCCTCGTCGTCGACGACGACAGCAGCGCGGGCGACGAGCTCCGCGGAATGCTCGCGGAGATGGGGCTCGTCGTAGACCTCGTCGCCACCACGAACGGGGCCGAGGAGCGCCTGCAGGTGGACGCCTTCGACGCGATCGTCGTCGACCTGCACGCTGCGGGTCATGACTCGCGCGAGTTCGTCGGCAAGATTCGCGCCGACAATCGCTTCATCGACGTGCCGGTCCTCTTCCTCTCGAGCCAGCCGACCTCGCGTGACCTCGTCGATGCGTTCGCGAGCGGCGGCGACGACTTCTTGCCGAAGCCGTTCCGCACCCCGGAGCTCGCAGCGCGGATCTTCGGCCTCCTGCGTCGTGCACGGATCGCGCGGGAGTTCGTCGGGAGCACCGGGCGTTGAGCGAGAACCTGACACCCAGCTTCCCGCCGCCGTCCCTCGGTCCCGACTCGCTCTCCGAGGTCGATGCGGTTCGCGGCGCGCGTCGCATGCTCGCCGTCGGCGGTGGCCGCGGCGGCGCCGGCAAGAGCCTGATCGCACAGAACCTCGCGGTCTACGTCGCGCAGCTCGGTAAGAGCGTCATCCTCGTCGATCTCGATCCGACGGGCGCGAACCTCCACGCTCAGTTCGGTGTGACCGCACACGCCAATCCACCAGGCGACGACAGCGCGGAGGAGATGGCGAAGGCGCTCGTGCCGACGTTCGTGCCCGGTCTGTCCATCTTGCCCGGCCCGCACGATGCGATCGATCCGCCGCTACAGCTCCGCGCAGGTCGCAAGAGCCGCTGGCTGAGCAAGCTCAAGGCGCTGCCGTGCGATTACCTCGTGATCGACGTCGGCCCCGGCCACGCGCATCTCGCACTCGACGTGATGCTCGCGGCCGACATCGGCATCTGCGTCACCGTCCCCGAGCCGCCGGCAATCGAGGCGACGTACCGCTTCGTCCGTGCTGCGTACCGGCGGAAGCTCCGGCGCTCGCTCGTGAAGGATCGCTTCCGCCTGTCGCTCGTCGACCGCGCGACGAAAGAGATCGGGAGGCTCCCGTCACCGCTCGAGCTGGTCCGGCTCATCGCGAAGACCGACCGCACGCTCGCCGAGGTCGCGTGGGCGGAGGCGACGCGGACGCATCTCTATCTCACGGTGAATCAGACGCGCGTTCGCACCGACC
The DNA here is from genome assembly GCA_023423895.1 of Pseudomonadota bacterium. Classification (GTDB taxonomy): domain Bacteria; phylum Myxococcota_A; class Polyangia; order Polyangiales; family Polyangiaceae; genus Labilithrix. The sequence goes on along the minus strand of JAFAER010000021.1, from coordinate 49,010 downwards.
TCGAGCTCGCGGGCGCGATGTGCGGGCTGGCGAAGCGTCACTACGGCGTCCAGCTCGACGAGCTCGGCTGGGTCGAGCACGACGACACGGTCTGGCTCACGGTGCGTCGTCGCAGGCCGCTGCTCGTCGACAGCCCCACGTCGAAGGCGGCACGGAACATCGAGCGCATCGCTCGCCGCGTCGTCGCGCTCACGACCGCGAAGCCGGAACCGAAAGAGCCGCCGCCGCCGCTCCCGCCCGTCCTCGCAACGCCGGATCACTACAGCGTCCTCGGCATCGGGCGATCCTCGAACGACGAAGAGGTTCGCCGCGCCTTCAAGCGTCAGCGCGAGATCTATGCGACCGGGGGGCTGGCGACCTCCTCGCTCCTCGACGACACGGAGCTCGCTGCCTCGCAGGCACGCATCGACGAGGCGCACGACACCCTGCTCGATCCCGTGCGTCGTCGCGCGTACGACCTGTCGATGTTCCCCGAGCAGGACGCGAATCGACCCGAGGCGCACTCGGTGCCGCGTCCGGCGCTCGCAGCAGAGCAGCTCATGCTGCAGAGCGAGCTCGCGCGCGAGATCGGACCGGACACCGAGTTCACGGGGCCGCTCCTGCGCAAGGTGCGAGAGTCGCAGGGCATCGAGATCGCCGAGATCAGCTCACGCACGAAGATCTCGAAGGCGCACCTGCTCGCGCTCGAAGACGAGACGTACGACAGCCTCCCGGCGATGGTCTACGTCCGTGGCTTCGTCACGGAGCTCGCCAAGTACCTCCGGCTCGATCCCGCGCAGGTGCAGCGGACGTACCTGCGACGGATGCGCGAGAAACAAGCGTCGTGACCGCACGGGCCGACCCGAGCACGACGCCGGTCGCCCCTCCGGCGAACGCGCGGTCGTCCCGGAGCGGGAGCGGTGAAGATGGGGCGACCGCGAGCATCGGCGCCACCCGGGACCTCGGGCCGCTGCTCTTCGCCGTCGGGTTGTTCGCGGTGGCCTTCGCGATCCGCTTCCTCGTCGCGCGCATGCTCGCGGGCGAGCCCGTCTGGGACGGCCACTATTACGACTTCGGTGCGCGCCGCATCGCCGAAGGTCACGGCTACTCCGACGACCGCGTCGTCGCCGGCCGTGTCGAGTGGCATCCGTGGTGCCACTACCCCGTCGGCTACAGCGCGTATCTCGGCTTCTTCTACTGGGTGTTCGGCGCCCATGGCTGGGTCGCGCATCTCGCGAACGGTCTCACCGGCGCGCTCGTCCCCGTCGTCGTGTACCTGCTCGGACGCGAAGGAATCAGCGAGCGGCGCGCACGCATCGCGGGTGCGCTGACGGCGCTGCATCCCGGGCTCGTGCTCTACGGCGCGCTCGTGATGGGAGAGCTGCTCTCGGCGCTCACCGTCATGACCGCGTTCTTGGTGGCCGTGCGCGGCTCGCGCGTGTGGACCGGCGGGACGTGGCTCCTTCGCCTGCGCGGGGTCATTGCCGGCGCGCTCGTCCTCGGGATCGGCGCGCTCGTCCGACCACAGGCGCTCCTCTGCGCGCCGTTCCTCGCGCTCGCACTTCCGCCGTCCGGGGAGGGCTCGTTCCTCGGGCGGTGGACGCCACGCATCCAGGCGGCGATCGTGGCGTGCGTCTTCGCGCTCGTTCCCGTCTTGCCGTGGACGGCGCGGAATTGTCGCGTGATGGACGGATGCGCGCTCGTCAGCACGAACGCGGGCTGGAACCTCGCGATCGGCTCGTTCCCGCGGGCGACGGGTCGCTTCGAGACGTTGCGCTCGACCGACGGATGCCGGGAGGTCACCGGTCAGGTGCAGCAGGATCGATGCTGGCTCGAATACGGCCTCGCGAACATCCGACAGACGCCGGGACGGTGGCTCGGCCTCGTGCCGGCGAAGCTGGCGAACACGTTCGACCACGAGTCGTTCGCCGTCGAATACCTCCGCGAAGCGCGCCCCGCGGATTGGCCGGAGGCGCGGCGAGTTGCCTGGCGCTCGGCGCTGACCGCCATGCATCGCGTGCTCGTCGTCGCCGCTCCGCTCGCGTTCGTCGCGCTCGCGCTTCCTCGGAGGCGCGGTCGGAGCGACGCTTCGTCGTCCGAAGACGCTCCCGGCGCTCGACGGCGCGCGTGGATGGCGCAGGCGATCCTCTTCGGGCTCGTGGTCCTCGCCGCCTATCTCGGCATCTCGGCGGACACGCCGACGTTCTGGCCGATCGTCCTCGTCGCCTCCGTCCTGCCGTGCCTTTCGCTGCCGGGACGTCCGGCAGTGACGCCGGCGCTGCTCTTGCCCATCGTCCTCATCGCGACGACGGCGCTGACCCACGCGGTCTTCTTCGGCGACGACCGCTATCACATGGTCGTCACCCCGGCCCTCTGCCTGCTCGCGGCGGCGATGTTCCGCGCGCCTGGGGCCTCGCGCCCCAGAAACGCACACGGCGCGGACACCGTTGGTGTGCGCGCCGCGGGAACAAGCTCAAGCTCAAGCTGAAGCGAGCGCGGTTCTACCGTGGGCCTCGCAGGCCGGGCAAGAAAATGCGGTACGAGTGGGCAGGTGTCGGCGTCACCGGGCGAAGGGCATGCGGGCCCGCCATGCTCCAGCCATGCTAACAGCGCCGCCATGCGCTTCGCTTCGAACCTCCCGGTCGCCGTCGGCACGCTGCTCTCGATGATCGCGTTCTCCGTTCCGCTGGGCGGCTGCCCCGGCGACGAAGACACCTGCTCGGACTACACGCCGCCTGCTTCGTTCGACGCGCAGAACCCGAAGGTCACGTTCGCGAAGGACGTGATGCCGATTTTCAGTCAGAGCTGCGCCTTCGCGTCGTGCCATGGGTCGGCCTCGGGCAGCACGAACGGGGTCTTCCTCGGCGGAACGGATCCGGCGCGGGTCCATCAGGCGATCGTCGACGTCCGCTCGAGCAAGCTGCCGACGATGTCGTTCGTGAAGGCGGGTGACCCGCGCGAGAGCTTCCTCCTCCGCAAGATGGACGGCAGCCAGTGTGTGCTCGATGCGCAGTGCACCGGCAACGACTGCGGTCAGTTGATGCCGAGGAACGGCGAGACGCTTCCGCTCGAGCAGCGGGACACGATCCGCCGTTGGATCGCCCAGGGCGCGAAGAACGACTGACGGCCCGAACGACACCGTGAGCGCGAGCGTTCGACGTGCCCGGCGGCACGACGATCACACGATGATGCGTGACGTCACGCCTGCTCGGCCCGAACGCGGGCGAAGCGCGCGAAAACGACATGGCACACCGCGGCATGGCGGTTGCTCCTCGATGCTGCATCATGTCGACGAAGTCCAAACGCCGTTATGCCCGCCGCCACGCCTCGGACGTGGGGCCGACCAGCCGGCGCCACCCCAACGGGGCCGGGGCGCAGGCTTCCTCCCACGACGATCGCGAGATCGTCGGCGAGCTCATGGGAGCCATTCTCGCTGCCTTCTCGTTCGGCGCGCTCGCGAGCGAATCCTGAGCCGACCTCGCCGCCAGACGCAGCGTGCTGACGTGTATTGAAGCGCTGAAGCGCTGAAGACTGAAGGAGGATCGGGGCGCGGCCGTTGAGGCCGCCGATGCCCATTTCGGTCCGACGTCTCGCCTCCACTTCCCTCCTCGGCCTCGTCACCGCCGTCTCCGGCTGCACGATCCAGTTGAACCCGGGGAGCGGCTCGCTCGACCCGGAGGTCGTCGGCAAGGACGACGAGAGCGCCCCCACGTGGACGGTCTTCGTCTACGGGCACGGCGACCACAACCTGTCGCCCAGCCTCGCGAACGACATCGAGAAGATGAGCAAGGCCGAGCTCGGTGAGCGCGTGAACGTCATCGTGCTCGCCGACTGGAACGCGAGCGCCGAGGACGCCGACGGCAACAAGATCTACGCGACCGGTTCGGAGTGGTACCGCATTCGCGGCGGCGGACTCGAGCCCGAGCTCCTTCGGACGGAGCCCGAGCAAGATCTCGATGACGGCGCGACGCTGACCGCCGCGATCACGCGTGCGTTCCGCGACTACCCTGCCGATCGTTACGGTCTCGTGCTGTGGGACCACGGCGGCTCGTGGGATGGCGGTTACGGGAGCGACATGCAGGACGGCACCCGGCCGCTCCCCGACGGGATGGACGTTCCGACGATCGCCAGCGCCGTGCGCGCGGGCCTCGACGGTGCAGGGCTCGGCGGAAATCGCCCGCTCGAGCTGCTGGCTTTCGACACGTGCCTCATGGGCGGCGCAGAGGTCGCGTACGCGATGAAAGACCTCACGAAGGTGTACATCGCGAACGCCGAGATCGACTACGGGAGCGGCCTCAACTACGCCGACACGCTCACCTACCTCGCGCAGAACGCCAGCGCTTCGGCACAGGACCTGGCGCGGCACGAGGTGAAGGCATGGGACCTTCTCCATTCGTCGGCGAGCGCCGACGACGTCCTCCTCCGTTCGCACATCGCGCTCGACACCGCAAAGCTCGAGGCGTTCGCGAGCGCGACCTCGGCGTTCGCAGACGCCGTGGTGAACGCACCGGGCGCAGCAGCGCGCATCGCCTCCGATGCATACTTCGCGCTGCCTGCGTATCACGCGACGCTCGCGGACGGCGTGAGCGACCCCCGCTACCGCGACTACGGACAGTTCCTCGGCGCGATGTCTGTCGATTCCTCGCTCGGCCCGGTCGCGAACGCGGCCGCCGACGTGCGGCGAAGCCTCTCGGAGATGACGCTCGGGATCGCCTCGGGCACGCTCCGCGACGGACAGCTCGGGTTCCACGTCGCCTTCCCGGTCCCGAGAGAGCTGTCGACGGCCTGGTTCGGCGCATACGCAGAGCTGGCCGGAGACTGGTCGAAGGCGAGCCGGTGGAACGCGGTCCTCGAGAACGTCTTCAGCAGCCGCGATACGACTCCGCCGACGATCACGAGCGAGATCATCGGAACGGATGCGACCGGCAAGACGATGCTGAGCGTGCTCAGTGCGGATCGCGACATCGGTATCGCGCGCCTCTCGCTGCTCGGCACCGACAGCGCCGACCCGACGACGACGATCCGGTTCGGGCTCGTGGCGGCGAGCGCAATGCGAGCCGACGAGCCGGGATCGATGATCTGGGATGGCAAGGCGATGGCCGTACGGGGCCAGCTCGCGACTGCCGTCCCCTGGATGATGACCGGACGTGACGCGACGGGGCACGTCCGACCGCCGGTCGTCGCCGTCCTCGGCAAGCTGACGTTCGGTGGCGAAGAGATGGACGCGGGTCTCCTCTGCACGGAGACCGACGACACGGCCGAGGTGGTGATGCTCGTCACGCCGACGGGCCAGACGGCCGCGCTGACGATGGCCGAGATCGTCGCCGACGATCCGGACGCGACGTTTGCCCCTGCCCTCGTCGCGACGCCCGCAGAGGGCGCCGGCGAGCTCCGACCGGGCACGCCGATCGTGCTCGATGCCGAGGGCCTCGCGATCGCGGCGAAGCCGGTCCCTGCGGGCGACTACGCGCTCCGGCTCGAAGCCGACGACGTCTGGGGCAACACCGCGGCCATCGAGCACGTCGTGCCGGTCATCCAGGGCCGTCGATGATGAAACGCAACGAGGGATCGAGACGTGCACGCGTGGCGCGGGCCGCGATCATCCTCGCCCCGATCGTCGCGGGCATCGGGATGCTCGCACAGCTCGGCGGCGGCGACACGGGTGCAGACGGCGCGGGATCTGCCGTGGTCGTCGAGCGAGCGGCGACCGCCGATCGATCCGCGTCGCCGCGTCCCGTCCACGCTCCGAGCGCGAATACGTCGCACACGACCACGACAGAGCGTGTCGAGCCGACGGACACGGGCGTCCGCGAGCCTTCGGTCATGGCTCGAACGAGGGCGCGCTACCGATCCGAAGATCTCGAGCTGCTGGCCGCCATCGCGCGCAGGACGAACGCGCCGGCATCACCGGCGGTCCACCGTCTGATCGACGCCGCTCGCGCAGGCGCGGACGACGCGGAGCTCACGCGGATCATCCGCGTCGAGGTGCAAGGCGCACTCGTGCGCCACGACTGCTTCGAGTGGCTCCGCCGGCGACGCGGCGACGCGCGCCCGAAGCCGAGCGCGCTCGCACGTGCACGTGCGCGCTGAGCACGTCAGACCTTCGTGCCGAGGGAGCGCATCGTCGCCTGCACGACGAACATCGCGCCTGCGGCAGCCTCGAAGCCGCCGCGCCGCTGGAGCGCTTCACCGACGCGCCTGAGGTCGTCGGGTGTGACGACGGCCGCCAGCTCGAGCTCCGCCAGCACCTGCGAGAGCAGAGCGCTGGCGCGACTCGTGCCGAACACGCGAGTGAGCTTCTCGACGACGAGGGCGTGGAGCTCGGACATGGCTGCGAGAGTTGGTTCAGGCCTTCCCAAGCTGAGCCTCGAGCTCCGCGATTCGCTTCTTCGCCCCCTCGAGCGCGACGAGCACATCGGCGCTCTGTCGCTTCAGCTCCTCGGCGAAGGCCTCCGCCGCGCGCCGCGCTTCTTCCGACTCGCGCTCGGCGCGCTTGCGCATCGTGACGTCGTGGCCCTGGACGAAGATCCCGCGCGCGGTGCCGTCGGCGCCGATCACGGGCTGATAGATGAAGTCGACGAAGACCTCTTCGGGGGCGGTCCCCTCGTTTCGCTGCAAGAAGATCTGCATGCCCTCGCCGATGAAGGGCTCTCCGGTGCGGAAGACGCGATCGAGCAAGGCCTGGAAGCCCTGACCGACCACCTCGGGGAGCGCCTCGCTCACGGTCTTGCCGAGGATGTCCTTCTTGTTGATGAGCCGCAGGTACGCGGCGTTGGCGAGGCGGAAGACATGGCGCTCGCCTTCGAGGAAGCGCATGAAGCCAGGCGCCTGCTCGAACAACACCCGGAGGTGCTCCCGCTCGGCGTCGAGCCGCGCGTTCTCCTCCTGCACCGCGCGCGCACGCGAGAGGACCCCGGCTTCCTGGCGTAGCGTCGCGCCGTCCTCCTCCGTGAGCTCGCGCTGTCGCAGCTCGGTGACGTCGACGGTGTGCTGCATGATGAAGCGCACCTTGCCTTTCGCGTCGAGAAGCGGACAGTGCGTCGCGCTCCAGTAGCGGAGCTGCTCTTCGATCTTGCCGCCGACGTTCGTCGGAACACGGTACGGGATGTACGCGATGTGATCCCGCTGGCCCGTCGAGAGCACGCGCTCGAGCGACCGGCGAAGCATCTGCGCCGAAACGTTGTTCGGATCGTTCGGGTCGTTCGGGAAGAGATCGAAGAGCCGGCGCCCGATGAGCTCTTCGCGGTTGATCGCGATCACGGCGAGGTACGCGTCGTTGGCCGCGACGTACCGAAGCTCGTGGTCGAGCACCATGTACGGGTTCGGCGCGATCGTGAAGAGGGCCTCGAAGTCGAGCGGTTCGGGCATGCGAAACCCAACTACTACGACGATCCCTGCGGCAGAGCGACCGCGACGATGATGTTCGCCGCGGTTCGCGCGCAACCGGTGACAAGCCGCCGCAGATAGGTCCGACGAAGCTCTTGCGTTAGGCGATCAGCCGCGGAGGACGAGCAAGCGCTCTTCGGTCATGTCCTGGATCGCGTAGCGCACGCCCTCGCGTCCGACGCCGGAGCCCTTCACGCCGCCGTACGGCATGTTGTCGACACGGAAGCTCGGGACGTCGCCGATGACGACGCCGCCGACCTCGAGCTCGTCCCACGCGGCCAGCGTGTGCGGGAGGCTGTCGGTGAAGACGCCCGCCTGGAGGCCGTATTCGCTGTCGTTCACGCGCCGGAGCGCGTCGTCGAAATCGGAGAACGCTTCGAGGAGCGCTACGGGACCGAACGCCTCCTCGGCGTGCAGCGGCTCGTCGCGCGGCACGTCTTCGACGAGCGTGGCGTCGAGCATCGCCCCCTGTCGCTTACCGCCGGTGAGGACGCGGGCGCCCCGGCGGACGGCCTGCGCGATCCACTCCTCGAGTCGAGCGGCAGCGGCCTCGTCGATCATCGGCCCGAGGAACGTCTCTTCCTCTTCCGGGTCGCCCGAGCGCAGGGCGCTGACGCGAGCGACGAGTCGCTCCTTCAGCGGACCGTAGAGGCGCTCGTGGACGAGGATCCGCTGGACCGAGATGCAGGACTGCCCGGACTGGTAATACGCGCCGAACACGAGCCGGTCGGCGATCGCGTCGAGCTTCGCTTCCTGGTCCTGGTCGACGATGCACGCGGCGTTGCCGCCGAGCTCGAGCACCACCTTCTTGCGCCCGGCGCGCGCTCGGAGATCCCAGCCCACCTTCGATGACCCCGTGAAGGAGAGGAGCGCAAGGCGCGGGTCTTCGACGAACGGCGCGACGTCGTCGATCCGGCAGTTGACGATCGAGAACGCGCCGCGAGGCAGATCGGTCTCCGCGAGGACCTCGCCGATGACGAGCGCGCCGATCGGCGTTCGCTCGGACGGCTTGAGGACGAACGGACAGCCGGCCGCGATCGCCGGAGCCACCTTGTGAGCGACGAGGTTCAGCGGGAAGTTGAACGGCGTGATGAACGAACACGCGCCGATCGGGACACGCTGCGTGAACCCGCGATATCCGGCAGCCCGCTGCGAGATCGCGAGCGTGAGCGCCTCGCCGTCGATGCGAACCGCCTCTTCTGCCGCGACCTGGAACGTGTCGATGAGCCGTGTCACCTCGCCGCGTGCATCGCGGATCGGCTTGCCGGCCTCGACGCAGAGCGCGAGCGCGAGCTCGTCGGCCCGTTCGCGGAACCGACGGACGCAGTGCTCGAGCACGCCCTTCCGCACGTGAGGCGAGAGCTTTCGCATCGGGGCGCGCGCCGCATGAGCCGCCGCGATCGCCTCCTCGATCATCCGTCGATCGGCGTACGGGACCTTCGCGACCGGGAACCCGGAGAACTTGTCGACGACGGGCATCTCTTCGGTCCCGGTGACCGGTCGATTGGCGACATAGAGCGGGTAGCGATCCTTCAACATGAGCTCGAGACCTCTCTTTCTTCGTAGTTCGACCGACGCGTCAGATGCGAGCCACCGCCTCCGCCAGCTCTTCTCCTAGCGCGCGCCCGTCCTCCGAGTAGTCGATCGGTACGTCGACGACGTGCACGCCTGGGCTCGCGAGACAGCGCTCGAGCGTCGGCCCGAGATCGCCCGCGCTCGCCGGGCGGTGACCGTGCGCGCCGAACGCCTCTGCCAGCCGGACGAAGTCCGGGTTGCCGACGGACATGCCGAAGCTCGCGAACCCCATGTCCGCCTGCTTCCAGCGGATCATCCCGTAGCCGTCGTCGCGTACGACGAGCACGGTGAGGTCGAGGCCCAGTCGGACCGCCGTCTCGAGCTCCTGCGAGCTCATCATGAACCCGCCGTCACCGGCGACCGCGACGACCTTTCGCTGCGGGTACACGAGCTTCGCAGCGATCGCCGACGGAAGGCCGGCGCCCATCGTCGCGAGCGCGTTGTCGAGGAGGAGCGTGCCCGGCACACGGCACGCGTAGTGACGAGCGAACCAGATCTTGTACATGCCGTTGTCGAGGCACACGATGCCGTCCGCCGGCACGGCCTTGCGCACCTCCGCTACGAGCCGCTGCGGGTGGACCGGGAAGCGATCGTCTGCGTTGCCTGCAGCGACGTGCGCGTCGAAGGCCTTTCGCACGTCGAGGAAAGACGAGACGTCCCAGTGGGACGCCGGCGGGAGTCCTTCCGACATCCGCCAGAGCGCGTTGGCGATGTCGCCCGTCACCTCGAGGTCCGGGTGGTAGACCGAGCCGACCTCGGCCGACGAGAAGTCCACGTGCACGATCGTGCGGCCGGGTCGCATGAAGAACGGCGGCTTCTCGATCACGTCGTGGCCGACGCTGATCACGCAATCGGACTCGTCGATGGCCCGATGCACGAAGTCCCCGCGCGACAGCGCCGCGGTGCCGAGGAAGCGCGGGTGCGTCTCGTCCACGACACCTTTGCCCATCTGCGTCGTGAAGAACGGGATCCCCGTGCGGTCGATCAGCGCGGCCAGCGCCTGCGACGTCCGCTTGCGATTCGCGCCGGCGCCGATCATGACGAGCGGCCGCTTCGCCGAGGAGATCGCGTCGATTGCACGCACGATCGCGCGTTCGTCGGCGACCGCACGGCGAGCGAAGCTGGGAGCGATCGGCGTCCGATCGGTACTGTCGCGAGCCACGTCTTCCGGCAGCTCGAGGTGAACGGCGCCCGGACGCTCCTCCTGTGCTCGGCGAAACGCTTCGCGCACACGCGCGGGGACACCATCCGCCGAGACGATCGTCTGGGTGTACTTCGTCAGCGGCCGCATCATCGGCACGACGTCGACGAGCTGGAACTGCCCCTGCTTGCTCGTCCGGATCGGCTTCTGGCCGGTGATCATGAGCATCGGCATCGCGCCGAGCTCGGCATACGCGGCCGCGGTCACGAGGTTCGTCGCGCCGGGCCCGAGCGTCGAGAGGCATACGCCCGCGTTTCCGGTCAGGCGCCCCCACGTGGCGGCCATGATCCCGGCCGCCTGCTCGTGGCGCGTGACGACGAAGCGGATCTTCGAGCTCCGCAGCGACTCGATGAGGTCCAGGTTCTCCTCGCCGGGAAGCCCGAAGATCGTGTCGACGCCCTCGGCCTCGAGCGAGCGGACGAACAGGTCGGATGCCTTCATGCCCGAGAGCTTGGGGCTGCCGGTGCCATCGGTCCATTCCTTTGTTCTGAAGGACGCGATAGGTACGATCAATCGCGTGGAGCTACGCCATCTCCGCTACTTCCTCGCCGTGGCAGATGCGCTGCACTTCGGCCGTGCCGCCCGCAAGCTCCACATCTCGCAGCCGACGTTGTCGCAGCAGATCCAGAAGCTCGAAGAGGAGCTCGGGACGCCCCTGTTCGAACGCGGCCCGAAGATCCGGCTGACGCAAGCAGGGCTCCTCTTTCGCACGTACGCTTCGCGTGCCGTCGAGGACGTCGCGGCGGGCGAACAGGCCATCGGAGCGCTCCGCGGGCTCGCCATGGGCACGCTTCGCTTCGGCTACATGCCGAGCCTTCGCGGCCTCGTCGTCCCCGCGCTCGCGAGCGTCATCGCGCGCCATCCGGGCATCCGGGTGAAAGCGGAGGAAGGCGTAGGCGGGCGCATCGAGCGGCGCGTCGCCGACGGCCGGCTCGAGCTCGGAGTGGCGCATTCGCTGCCGCGTCGACCCGAGCTCGATATCGAGCCCCTGTTCGAGAGCCGCCTCGGCCTCGTGGTCGGCCCGCGCCATCCGCTCGCAGGCGAGACGAAGGTGAGCATCTCGAAGCTCGAGGGGCAGCCGTTCGCGCTCCTGTCGCGTGGCCTTCGAGCGCGCACCACGATCGACGCGTACCTCGCGAGCGCGCGCTTCGCCCCGACGATCGTGCTCGAAGCGGACACGGTGGCGACGGTGCTCGATCTGGTCCGGAGCGGACACGCGATCACGATGCTCCCCGAGCCGCGCGTGACCGTCGCCGAACAGCTGCCCGTTCTCGCGCTGTCGCCCGCGCCGCCGTCGCAGCTCACGGCGCTCATCTGGCGGCGCGCGGCCCCGCGAAGCGCGGCAGCGCTCGCGTTTGCGGAAGAGCTCCGCGCGCGCGTGCAGTGACGAAGAACGCCCACGTCGGAGCGTGGTGATGCGGCAGAAAGGACGAGCGCGCGGCGGCGACGTTGGTCGCATGATGCTACGGTTGACCCGTCGACGAGACCGACCACCGAGGTGACCTGACGTTGAACGAGATCGAGTCGAAAGCAATTCGCCCCATGTCCGTGCTCGGCGCCGTCACCGGGCTCGTCCTCGCGCTCGTCGTGAGCGGCGGGATCGCGCGACAGCGCGTCGTCGGGGCGACCGCCTTCGGCGCCCTCGGTTCGAACGCGATGACGACGCTCGTCGCTGTCGCGGCGGTCCTGGTCGCGGTGAAGATGTTCTTCGGAACGATCGACGAGCACGTCCGCGAGCGAAACATCACCCGTCTCGCGATGGGTCAAGCGATCGGCGCGCTCGTTGGCGTGCTCCTCGTCCACGCCGTCGTTGCCCGCGACCTCGCCGCACATCCGTGGCTGCGCGAGCATCCGAGGCAGCTCGTCAACGACCTCGTCGGTGTCTTCGGGGTGCTCGCATTCGTCTGGGGATGCGCCCAGAAGCCGATCCGACCGAACGTGATGCTCGCGGGCCTGACACTGGTGCTCGGCTACGAGCTGACGGGCGCGTACTGGCATCTCGATGCGCCGGCTCCGCTCGCGAACGAGCTCGCGTGGTCCGTCCAGCGCTTCGTCGGCAGCGAGGTCACCGCCTCCGGCATCGGCGTGCTCGCGTTCCGCCTCCTCCTCGTCTAGCGGTCCAGAGCACGTGATGTTGCCTCATTCGGAGCTGATCCTGCGGGTCGCCGCGGGCGCCGCGCTCGGCGGAGTCATCGGGTACGAGCGCGGTCGGCACGGGCGCCCGGTAGGTCTCCGCACGCACATGATCGTCGCGCTCGCGTCTGCGACGTTCATGGTCGTGTCGTCTCAGTTCGCCTACTACCAGCAGTTCGGCCACGACGAAGGCATCGGCGTCGACGCATCACGTATCGCATCGTCGGTCGTGTCGGCGGTGGGCTTCCTCGCCGGCGGCGCGATCCTCCGCTCCGGCCTCTCCGTCCAAGGCCTGACGACCGCGGCGGGGCTTTGGCTCGTGACGGCGATCGGCCTCTGCGCGGGGGCCGGGATGTACGTGGAGAGCTTCGCGGTGACGCTCATGGGCATCGTCGCCTTGACGGTCCTGCGTCGCCTCGAAGACAAGAGGGACACGGTCACACGGCGGAGGATCCTCGTCGTCCTGTCGGACGGCGCGAATACCTCGGCGCCGGACATCATGCGCTCGATCACGGCGGCGGGTGGCACCGTCGCCGAGGTGGCCTACGAGCGCCGCCTCGACGAGAAGCGGCGTACGGCGATCACGCTCGATGTGACGCTTCCCATGAGCGTGACGCTGGCGCGCGTGGTCGAGATGCTCGAGCACGAAGACGGCGTTCGACGGATCCACGTCTCGCGTCCTTCGTGAACGCCGGTCTCACGCCAGCGCCGCGCGTGCGCGTGCGCGTGCGCGTGCACACGTGAGCAGGGTCCTTCACGAGCGCTTGCCGAGGAGGCCCGCCCACGTGAGAGCACCGCCGAGGAGCGAGACGTCCTTGAGCAGGCCCATCATCGCCATCTGCTGCATCTCGGGATGGCTCAGGCCTGGCACGTGGATGCCGACGATGAACGTGGCGAGGAGCGCCGCGAGACCGAGCGCCGCGAGCCTCCCGAGGTAGCCCGTGATGATGCCGATGCTGCCCGCAATGAGCGCCGCGCCGGTGAAGTAGATCCAGAAGACGCCGCCGGGGACCGGGACCATGCCCGCCATCGCGCTCGCGTTCAGGAAGTGGAACAAGCCGAAGATCGCAAACGGCGCCGCGAACGCGACGCGGGCGACCTTCGACGTGATCACGTCGAGCGCGCCACTCTTCGAAGACGAGGACTCGGAGGATGCGGCGTCGAAATTACGGACATGCGATGCCATGATGGAGGCTCCTTGATGTGAGGTGATGCGAGGCTGGTGTGAAGGTGACGCGGGGTTGGTGTGGAGGGGGTGAGCGCGTCTGCTCACGACCAACATCATGGATCGTTGCTTCACAAGCATTAGACGGCACGCACGAGCCTCACTGTTCGACCATTGGAACAATGAGCGGACCGGGCCTCGACTCGGGTAAGGTCGCACGCCGATGATCGGGCGCCTCACCGGCAAAGCCATCGAAGAAGACGACGGCACCACCGTGCTCGACGTGAACGGCGTCGGGTACGAGCTCGTGATCCCGCTCGGGACGATCGGGCGATCGAAGACGGACGCGGAAGGTCGCGTCACCCTCTACGTGCACACGCACGTCCGCGAGGACCAGCTCTCGCTCTTCGGCTTCGCGTCCGAAGGCGACCGGCTCGCGTTCCGGACGCTCATCGGCGTCAGCAGCGTCGGCCCGAAGACGGCGATCGCCGTCCTTTCGGCGCTGCCGGCGCACGAGCTGGGCCAGGCGATCGCACGCAAGGAGCTCGGCAAGCTCACGTCGATCAGCGGGATCGGCAAGAAGACCGCGGAGCGCCTTCTCCTCGAGCTCAAGGACAAGCTGCCCATCCTCCAGGCGGCACCGCCGCATCCTGGAGCTGGCGTGGTCGGCACGTCGAACACGGCGGGTCCTGCGAGCTCGAACGCGGAGCTCCTTTCACGAGCGCTCGTGAACATGGGTTACAAGTCCGGTGAGGCCGAGCGCGCCATCGAGCAGCTCGGCGGAAAGATCGTCGAGCTGCCGCTGCCCGATCTGCTGAAGGAAGCGCTCGCAGTCCTGTCCAAGTGACGAGTGACGCCCGCACGCGCGAAAGCCGCGTCGGCGTTCGTCGGCAGGAAGCGGGGCCAGGGCGCCGCGCCGTAGCCCTGAGGCCTGTTTCCCGCTAGAAGGTTTCGTCGCAGGACGAGGGCATTTCCCTCGTCGGGATGTTGAGCATCGCTGCGACCCGAGCAGGACGAGCAGACGCGAACATGTCGAACAAGACCAAGGGCAAGCAGACCACGAAGAAGGACAAGCGAGGCGCACGCCGCCAGGAACGTCGCTTCGTCCCGCAGGCGTCGACGAATCCCACGGTCGTACGTCTGGTCGGCGCGCTCGCTGCCCTGATCCTCGGCGCAGGTCTCTGGGGATACTTCTACGCCAAGAGCTTCGCCGACGACGACAAGCTCAGGGCTGTCCCGTCGTACCTGATCGCAGGCGGCGCCGTTCTCCTCGGCATCATGATCTGGATCGGCACGAGCAGCGATTCGCCCATCCGCGTCGGCGCGCCCGGAATCTCCGTCGAGAAGGGCGACCTCCGCCGCATGCCCTGGTGGGCGGTCGAGAAGATCCTCTTCGAATCGGGCGCGCTCGCGCTCCTCGTGGTCGGCAAGGACGAGGCTGGAGCCGACTGGACCTTCAAGGTGTCGCTCAAGGCCCATCCCGAGGCGGTCGCCTGGATCGTGAAGGAAGCGCTCGATCGCATTCCGCGGCGGGTCGACATCTCGGACGACGTGCTCGAGAAGTTCCCGCAGGCGCACGAGCACGCCGGCCAGCTCGTCGATCTCGAGCCGCTGCAGGTCGTCGGCAAGAAGGACGCGGTCACGGGCAAGACGATCTCGTACGAGCCCGACGCCCGCGTTTGCTCGCGGTGCGAGCGCGTGTATTTCAAGCGCTCGGTCCCGAAAAAGTGCAAGTGCGGCAATTCGCTCGTGCACCTCCGCCCGAAGAGCGACGACCTTGGTGAGGAGAGCGACGCGGACGAGGAGAGCGAGCCGTCTTCGAACGAGCCCGAAGCCGCGGAGGAGACTGCCGAGCGCTGACAGCGTGTCAGGAGCTCGCATGATGGGATGACTGGAGGAGTGATGGCCAAGCAGCTACTTGCGAAGGGAATGGGAGCGAGCCCGGGCACCGCGACGGGCGTCATCGTCTTCCGATCGGAAGACGCGGTGGAGCTCGCGTCGCAAGGCAAGGCCGTCATCCTCGTGCGGATCGAGACGACACCGGACGACGTTCCGGGGATGAAGATCGCGGCAGGCATCGTGACGACGCGTGGCGGGATCACGGGCGACGCCGCGATCGTCGCCCGAAGCCTCGGCAAGCCCTGCATCTCGTCGTGCGCGCCGCTGCACGTCGACTACAACGCCAACACGATCACCGTCTGGGGCGACTCGACCGAGGACGGCGCAGACATCGTGCTCAAGAAGGGCGACCTCGTCACGATCGACGGCGCCAAGGGCGAGATCTGGTTCGGCTGATCGGCATCACGCGGAGCCGTTCATAGCCGCACGTGGACGAGCGCGCGCTCGCCTGCTGCGACGTATTCGGCACGCTGCTCGTCGAGACCGAACACGATGTCCGCCACGGCCCGGCACGCCGCGAACCAGCGCGCCCGCGCGATCGTGTCGGGGTCGCAAGCGCCGTACGTTGCCAGCGCCTCCGCCAGCATCTCTTGCCCGCCCCAGTGCACGAGCCCCGCGAGGTCGAGCGCCCTGTCGCCGATCATGGCGTCGCTCCAGTCGATGATCCCCGAGACCGCGCCGTTCGCTTCGACGAGGATATGCTCGGCCGCCAGGTCTCCGTGAACGACGCACGGAACGTAGGATCCCGCCGGCGGCGCTGCGAGGTACCGCTTCAGCGACGCTGACCGCTCCCCGTCGAGGACACCGGCCTGGACCGCTGCGTCCACGTCCTCGACGGCCTGCGCGCTCCAGGCCTCTCGCGTCGGGTCGTCGTCGGGCGGCAGGCCCACAGCGGATGCGTCGACCTCGTGGAGCACGCGGAGGAAGCTTCCTAGCGTCCGCGCGATGGAGCTTCGCTGCGCTGCGGTGAGCTCCCGGCCGATCGCTGGCGTCCCCGGAAGCCGCTCGTATCCGGAGACGCCGAACGGAAGCACCTCCGACGGCTCGAGAACGAGACAGAAGCGGGGGATCGCCACCGGCAGGCGTGGCGCGAGAAGCGACGCCAGCCGGCGCTCGATCGCGCCGCGCACCGCCGCCTCGTCGGTCTTCGGAACGCGAACGACGAAACGTCCGCCCGCTTCGAACGCGATGTGGTCCGTGCCCGAGCCGAGGAGCCTCAGCGGCACCCCGGCAACGTCCGCAGAGGCCGTGAGCGCGCTGGCCAACGCTCGGGCGAGGAGCTGCTCGTCGTCGTTCATCGTCGCCTCCCCATACGAGCACATGAATGGAACCCATGCGCGCAAAGCCCGTCCGCGAAGGCCACGCGGAGCCGCCCGGCACCTCCGCGGCCGACGTACGACTTGGCGCGACCGGGAAGAGCCTCTATGGAGCGCGGCATGGTGTCGTCGACGGCCGAAGGGCAAGGGCAACGCGAAGACCGCCCGTTCTGGATCGTGAACGGCGTCGTCTCCGTCGTCGCGCTCGCGATCCTCGCTTACCTCCTCCTGCTACGGCAGGGCTCGGGTGATCCGACGAGCCTGTCGTTCATGCCCGCCGTCAACGCGTGCTTCAACGGCACGGCCGCGCTGCTCCTCGTCCTGGCGGTCGTCGCCATCAAGAAGAAGCAGGTCGCACGGCATCAGGCGCTGATGATCTCGGCGTTCGCGGCGAGCACGTTCTTCCTCGTCGGGTATCTCGCCTACCACTACGTCCACGGCGACACGAAATACCCCGGCACGGGCGGGGTGCGCGTCGCGTACCTGCTCCTCCTGGCGAGCCACGTGATCCTCTCGATCCCCGTGGTGCCGATGTGCCTGGCCGCCTTCTACTTCGCGTTCCGCCGCCGGTTCGCGACGCACAAGAAGATCACCAAGTTCCTCTTCCCGATCTGGCTCTACGTCTCGGTGACGGGCGTGCTCGTCTTCTTGATGTTGCGCAGCGCGTACTGATCGACGGACGCGGTTCGCCCGATCAGGCCGTCTCGACGCGGTTACGGCCGCGGTGTTTCGCGGCGTACATCGCCTTGTCGGCGCGGCCGAGGAGCTCGTCGACCTGCCAGTCCGGCCCTTCGGCGCTCGCCAGGCCGACGGACGCCGTCGCCCGGTGCTCGTTGCCGTTCGGCAGGACGTATCGCGCCTCGGCGATGGCGCGCCGGACGCGTTCGGCGGCGACGCGCGCGCCGGCCTCCGCAGTCTGCGCGAGCGCGACGACGAACTCCTCACCACCCCAGCGAGCCACGAAGTCGCTCTTGCGCGCGATGCTCGAGAGGACCCGCGCGACGCCCTGGAGCACCGCGTCTCCCGCGTCGTGACCGAGCGTGTCGTTGACCTTCTTGAAGTGGTCGACGTCGAGCAGCAGCATGCTCATCGGGAAGAGCTGCTTGTCCGAGGCCGCGCGCGCCTTCTCGATGCGCTCGACGAAGGCCCGTCGATTGAGCAGCCCCGTGAGCGTGTCCGTCGAGGCGAGCCGGCGAGCCTCCGCGACGAGCGACGCCATCCGGAGCGGCCCGCCGAGCTCGTTCGACAGGAGCGCGATGAAGCGGCGATCGTCGTGCGACGCCCCACGGCGGCTCGGGGAGATCGCGATCTTGCCGATGGACGTGCTGCCGAAGCGGACCGGCAAGAGAATCGGCGGCGTCGACCACTCGGCTTCGACCGGGCGCTTGTCCGCGATGACGATGGCGTCGCCTTCGGGCGGCCGGCGGCGCTCGGGCGGATGCGGGATCTCGAGCGCGTCGCGCGCCTCGCGCTCCGCTGCTTCTCGTTGGTCCGCGTGGGTGTGGATGAACAGGCGCGTCCTGTACTTCGCCTGCGGGGGCGACCCGCTGTCGGTCGCGAGCGCGAGCCAGCGATAGCCGGCGACGTCGGAGGCGAGCGCAGCGAGACCCTCGAAGAGCTGCTCGAGCTCCTCGGCCTTCTGCGCGAGCGCTCGGATCTCGCCGGCGATCGTCGACTCGAACAGCGACGCGTCGAGGAGCTGGGAGAGACGCTCCTGGACGTTGCCGCGCGTGACGACGGGCGGTGTCGTTGCGGGCGGGGGCCTCGTCTTCGGCGACGACGTCAGATCGCCGAGCACGTCGAGGAGCCGGTCGATCTCCGTCTTCGTCACGTAGGCTGTCGCGCCGGCGTTCCGCGCCCAGAAGCGGGAGCGCCGATCGTCGGACGCCGTCAGGAGCACCACGGGGACATGCGCCGTCACGGGCTCGGCACGGAGCAAGCGACAGAGCTGCAGCCCCGAGATGCCCGGCATCCAGAGATCGGTGACCACGGCGTCGGGTTGCTGGTCGATCGCGAGCTCCGCGGCCTCGGCTGCGGTCGGCACCTCGACGACGTCATGCCCATTCTCTCGGAGACGGACACCGAGAAGCGCGCGAGCACTCGCGCTATCGTCGACCAGGAGGACTCGCGCCACGGTTACATCGACTATGGTCGCGCCGAAAACGCCACAAAGCAAAGGAGCTGACGGGAAAATGCGCGGAATCAGCCTGACGGTAACCGTCCTCGGCACGGGAACGATGGGTCAAGGCATCGCCCAGGTCGCCGCCCAGAGCGGTCACACGACCCGGCTCTACGACGTGGCCGAGGGCCGAGCGGCAGCGGCTGTGCAGGGGATCGCGGCGCAGCTCGAGAAGCTCGTCGGCAAGGGAAAGCTCACGGCTGACCTGCGGGCCGCAACCCTCAACCGCCTCTCGGCCGCGACCTCGGCCAAGGACGCCTGCGCCGGGTCGGACGTGGTCATCGAGGCGGTCCCCGAGGACATGTCCCTGAAGGTGGCCGTGCTCGAGGCGGTGCTTCCGAGCGCCGCAGCGGGGGCCATCGTAGCGACCAACACGTCGTCGCTGTCCATCACCGAGCTCGGAGCGCGCCTGAAGGTGTCCGATCGCACGATCGGTCTGCACTTCTTCAATCCGCCCCCGGTCATGGAGCTCGTCGAGGTGGTGCGTGGCCTGTCGACGTCCGAGGAGACGCTCGAGCGAGCGCTCTCGTTCGTCAAAGGTCTCGGCAAGACCCCGATCGTCGTGCGCGACGTCCCCGGATTCGCGACGAGCCGCCTCGGCGTCATCCTCGGCGCGGAGGCGATGCGCATGCTCGAGACCGGCGTCGCGAGCGCGCAGGACATCGATCGCGGCATGGAGCTCGGCTACCGGCACCCGATGGGTCCGCTGAAGCTCACGGACCTCGTCGGGCTCGACGTGCGCCTCGCGATCCTCGAGCACCTCCAGCGCGAGATCGGCGACCAGTTCCGCCCGCCGGCGATCCTGCGGACGATGGTTCGCGCCGGAAAGCTCGGGAAGAAGACCGGCGAGGGCTTCTATCGCTGGGTGGACGGGCAGCCCGTTCCGAAGTGACGTGGTCGGACGAGCGAGCGCTCAGCGCGCGGCGAGGAGCGTGACGACGGTCGCGCCGTTCAGCATCGCATGCAGGACGATCGGCGCGCGCAGACTCCCTGTGCGCAGCCGAGCCCAGCCGAAGACGAGACCGTAGAGGGCGATGAGGAGCACGCCGGCGCCGTAGTAGAGGTGCCCGAGCGCGAAGACGACCGTGCTCCACCCGAGCGCAGCGCCCGGCCTCATCCAGCGCGCGAGCCACGGCAGGAGGACGCCGCGGAACAGCAGCTCCTCCGAGAGGGGCGCGACGATCACCGTGGCGACGAAGAAGAGGCCGATCCCGAGCGCGCCCCACGACGGGTCCAGGCCGAAGGCGTCCGACGCCGTACGCATCGGAACGTGGAAGACGGCGACGAGGATCGCGAGCAGCGTCCCGATGCGGGCCGCGCCCGTGATCCCGTAGAACATCCCGAACGCGATCGCTTTCGATGGGGGTAGCGGCGGGCCGACGACGACGGGCTCACGCGAGCCGAGCGAGGCAGCGATCAGCCCGACCGCGAGAAGCGCGACGCTGCCGGAGAGGATCGAGACCAGCATCGCGCCGAGCGACACGCCGAGCGTCGCCTTGAAGACCTGGAGCACCACGCTGCTCACGAACGTCAACGCGAGCAGGCCCGAGACGACCGCCAACGCCGGCGCCGCCCGCGCCTTCTTCCGGCGCGCGGCGACCGCAAGACCGCCGACGAGACCGAGCTCGAGCAATCCAGCAGCGATAGCCCAACGGCGATCCGTCGTCCGCCCGAGCTCCTGCTCGACCTCGATGGGCTCGAAGAGCGTGGCCGCTTTGCTGGCAGGTGTGCGGGCAGGCGCAATCCTCCTCGTCGTCGGGATGACCTCGCGATCGAGGTCCTGGCCATGCCGGATGACGCGGAGCCGGCGCCGCTCGCCCTGCTTCGTCTCCGCGATTTTCGCGATGAAGGCGCTTCCGGTCTCGACCGGCGCTCCGTCGACGGCCGTGATCCGGTCGCCCGCCTGGAGCCCCGCAGCAGCGGCCGGGCTGTCGGGCAACACGTGGTCCACCACTGCTCCTCGCTGCACTCGGTCGGCGCGAGCGGCAGCATCGCTCGAGGCGAGCACGACGCCGACCTTCGGTGTCTTCGTGCTCGCGTCCTCGAGGTGGACACCGAGCGCAGCAGAGAGGCCGAGCCCGAGCGCCAGGAGCGTGTCGACGATCGCGAGCGCGAAGAGGCGCCGTTTCCACCGTGCGTCAGGCAGCGAACGATCGAAGATCCACAAGGTCCACGACACGAGAGGCGCGAGGACGGTCAGGAAGATGCTGGCAAGCGCCACGTGCACGTGGATGCGGACGTCATGCTCGGGGTCGCTCGACCGACGCAGGTGTCGCTCGCCTGATGCCGGTCCGCCCATGCTCCCGGCGGATGCATGGACCGCGCGCGCCCCGAGCGACGTGACGAGCTCGAGCTCGAGCAGTGGCGCGGCGCCCTCGAGAGGCGGACCGACAGCAGACATGGACGCGGTCGCTCGCCCGAGGAACACGAATTGAATCCGACGGGCGCCATGGCGGAGACGGGTGTTCTCGGCAATCCGTGGAAAGAGCTAGTACCGTCTCACAGCCGACGAGCACGTGCTCTCGCCTCGTGGGCAGCGCTCACCGCGCTCGCGATGCTCGTCTGCGCGTGCAGCTCCGGCTGTCGGCGCGCGGCGAGCTCGTCGCCGCCGAAGAAGAAGGGGTTGAGACCGGTCTGGCAGGAGGCCGTCCTCGTCGCCACCGGCCCGGCGCATCGTGGGCCGTGGCAGATGAACGACTCCGATTTCCGCTGGGTCGACGATCCCAGCGTCGACGTCGATCCCACCGGGCGGATCGCGGTCACATGGGTCGATCAGTCGCGGAAGGATGTCTTCTTCCGGCGCTACGAGCCGACCGGGAAGGCCGAGATCGCCATGCCGGCCAACGTCTCGATGAGCCCGGAGACCTTCTCGTGGTTGCCTCGAGTCGAGCTCGCGCCCGGCAATCCGGAACGGGTGCATGTCCTCTGGCAAGAGATCGTGTTCACCGGTGGCTCACACGGGGGCGAGATCTTCTTCGCTCGCTCGCTCGACGGCGGCCGGACCTTCGGCCCGCCACTGAATCTCTCGAACACCACGGCGGGCGACGGGAAAGGCCGCCTCGACGCGGAGACCTGGGACAACGGCAGCCTGGACCTCACGCACGGCCCCAAGGGCGAGATCTATGCCGCGTGGACGGAGTACGAAGGTCCGCTGTGGTTCCGGAGGTCCCTCGACGACGGCGCCAGCTTCGAGGACGCGGTGCGCGTCGGCGACGATGCGCACGCGCGGGGCCCGTCGCTCGCGATCGGGCAGAGCGGCGAGATCCACATCGCGTGGGCCGTCGGCGATGATCCTTCCGCAGACGTGAGGTTCGCGACGGCGACGGAGCCCAGCCACGGCTTCGGTCCGGCGCTACGCGTTGGTCCGAGCGACGGTCACTCCGACGCTCCGCAGCTCGTCGTCGACCATGAGGGGACGGTGCACCTCGTCTACGCGGAGAGGCCTCCGGCTGCGCCGAGCTACCATGTCCGCTACACGCGGCTGCGGAGAGGCGCGACCGACTTCGAGGCCCCTCGGCGCATCTCCGCTCCGCTCGACGGTGGCAGCGACCAGGAGGGTGCACATTACCCGGACATCGCCGTCGACGGAGAGGGCCGCATCTACGTCCTGTGGGAACGCTACCTCGACGAAGCCGGTCGCCCCCGCGGTCTCGCCTTCACCTTCTCGGCCGACCGCGGGGACCATTTCGCATCACCTTCCCCCATCCCCGAGTCGGTGTCGGAAGGCTTCAACGGAAGTCAGCAGGGCCTACTCCTCCGCAAGCTCAGCGTCGACGAGCGCGGGCACATCGCGATCGTGAACAGCACGTTCCAGCCGAACGAGGCGAGCCGCGTCTGGCTCGTCCGCGGACAGCTCGAGAAGCGCTGAGCTGCGATCCGGCGGCCCCTCGGTCGAGCCTGCAGCGCGCTGCGCGGGGCCTGCGGGGTGGCCCCCCCGTGGAAGCCCCCGCGGGACCGCCCGGCTCAACTCTTCGTGGGCAGGCGCGCGCCGCGGTACTAGGCTTCGCTGGCGATGCGTCCCGCTTACCTCGTCGCCGGAGTCCGTTCCCCCATCGGCAAGCACCGTGGCGCGCTCTCCAGCGTGCGCGCCGACGATCTCGCCGCGCACATGATCACGTCCCTCGGCGAACGCATGCCCTCGCTGATGCCGCGCATCGATCACGTCGTGTTCGGCGCGACGAACCAGGCTGGCGAGGACAACCGCAACATCGCCCGCATGGCGCTCCTCCTCGCGGGCTTGCCCTACGAGGTCCCGGCCGTGACGGTGAACCGCCTCTGCGGTTCGGGCCTCGAGGCGGTGAGTGATGCCGTCCGCCGGATCGCGACGGGAGACGCCGACTGCGTCATCGCCGGCGGGGTCGAGAGCATGACGCGTGCGCCCTTCGTGTTCGCCAAGAACGACGAGGCGTTTCCTCGCAGCGCGCCGAAGGTCTTCGACACGAGCCTCGGCTGGCGCTTCGAGAACCCGAAGATGGCCGAGCGCTTTCCGCTGCACTCGATGGGCGAGACCGCCGAGAACGTGGCCGAGAAATGGAAGATCGGCCGCGAGGAGCAGGACGCGTTCGCGCTCGCTTCTCACCAGAAGGCCACGGTGGCGCAGAAGGCCGGTGACTTCGCCGGGGAGATCGCGCCCGTCCGGATCCCGCAGAAGAAAGGCGATCCGATCGTCGTCTCCGTCGACGAGAGCCCGCGCGCCGACTCCTCGATCGCGAGCCTCGCGAAGCTCGCGCCCGTGTTCAAGAAGGGCGGCTCCGTGACCGCGGGCAACAGCTCGCCGCTCAACGACGGCGCGAGCGCCGTCATGGTCGTCAGCGAGGACGTGCTCCGCGCCGAGAAGCTCGAGCCCCTCGCACGCGTCGTCGCGCATGCCACGGCAGGCGTCGAGCCCGCCTTCATGGGAGAGGGGCCGATCCCCGCCGGGAAGAAGGCACTCGCGCGCGCCGGCTGGAGCGTCAGCGACCTCGAGCTCGTCGAGCTGAACGAGGCCTTCGCCGCGCAGTCGATCGCGTGCATCCGTGGCCTCGAGCTCGATCCGCAGCGCGTCAACGTCCGCGGCGGCGCGATCGCGCTCGGTCATCCCATCGGCTCGAGCGGCTGCCGCATTCTCGTCACGTTGGTCCACGCGATGCGTGCGCGGAACGCGAAGCGAGGCATGGCCGCGCTCTGCATCGGCGTCGGCCAGGGCATCGCGATGTGTGTCGAGCGGTGACCCCCCAGTGACGGCATCCTCTACTCGGCCGAGCCCGCCCGCGGGACCTCCCTGGGATCTCCCGCTCGCCGAGGCGCCGCTCGCCTTCGTCGATCTCGAGATGACGGGGCTCGACGCCAAGCGGGACCGCGTCGTCGAGGTCTGCATCGAACGCGTACGTGGGAGCGTCATCGAGGATCGCCTCCACACGCTCGTCCGCCCGGAGGGCGGTGAGACCGGGAACGTCCACGTGCACGGCCTCGACGAGGCCGCGCTCCGCGGCGCGCCGACGTTCGCCGAGATCGCCGGACGCGTCGAAGAGTTGCTCTCGGGCGCCGTCTTCGTGGCGCACGGCGCCTCGTGGGACGTTGCCTTCATCGAGGCGGAGATGCGTCGGACCGGCCGCGAGTACACCGTCGGCTTCTGGCTCGACACCCTCAACCTCTCGCGACGCGCCTTCGGCCTCGCGAAACATTCCCTCGACGCGCTCCGGGCACACTTCGGGCTCGACGCGAGCCGCGCCCACCGCGCCGACGCCGACGTCGTGGCGCTCCGCGACGTCTTCGCTCGCTGCGTCGCGGCGTTCGAATCCCATGCCGGGGGCGTCGCGCCCACGACGCCGCGCGATCTCTGGGAGGTGCGCGTCGCCGAAAAGAAGGCGCGCGAGCAGGTCCTTGCAATTTGCAAGGACGCGCTGGCTGCCGGCCGCGAGATCACCGTCGTCTATCGTCCGCGCGCGCGCCCACCGGAGCCCATGCGGATGGTCCTGACCTCGATCGACCTGGGGCTCGACCCCCCACGGGTGATCGGCTATCAGCTCCCCGGACGCGGGCGCCGCGATCTCCGCGCCGACCGCATCCTCCGCATCGAGACCGACGACAAGGACCGAACCGAACCGTCCGCCGGAGCACCGAAGGACGGGACCTGAGACTCTGGAGCACGGATGCGACGCCTCGTTTTCATGACGGCACTCTCGGCCCTCACCGCTCTCGCTGCCTGTGGCGACGGCCCGGATGCCAATGCGCCCGGTCGCTCGCAGCTCGCCGACAAGTGGCTGAACCGTGCAAAGCAGAGCTATCGGAGCGGCGACGCCGAGGATGCGAGCGTCGCGATCGACGGCGCCCTCAAGGCCGCGCCCCACGACCGGGAGACGCGCGCACTTGCGGCCCGGATCGCGCTCGCCAAGCTCGACTTCGACGAGGCGATCAAGCTGACCGAGGGCCTGCAGGGCAGCGACGTGAAGGGCATCCGGGGTCGCGCGTTCTGGTACGCCGGCGACATCGAGCGCGCCGCAGACGAGCTCGAGGAGATGCTCAAGGACCCCACGGTCAAGGATCCGTGGGCCCGCGACGTCTCGAAGCTCGCACGCCGCGGACACGGCCGTCACCCGTTCGCGATCGAAGGCGTCGTCGAGGCGGTGGAGATGCCGGGCGCCGGCGGGCCGGCCCTCGTCGTCCCGTGCGAGCTCGACGGCGAACGGATCCTGGCGCTCGTCGCGACCAACTTCGGCGAGATGATGATCGACTCGTCCAGCCGCAAGGAGCCCGCCTGGGTCAACCTCCGGTTCGGCGAGCGCTTCGAGGTCAAGGACGTCCCCGCGCTGACGCACGATCTCTCCGGCATCTCGCGCACGCTGGGCGCGACGATCAAGGCGCTGCTCGGCGTGAACGTGCTCCGCCACATGCACGTCACGTTCGACCGGCGCGGCTCGCAGTTCGTCGTCCGCAAGAACGAGCCGGCTGCGCCGCCCGACGCGAGCAAGATGCCCATCTTCTATGCTCGCGGCGGCGCGATGATGATGCGCGCGACGATCAACGCGAAGGACGACGGTAACGCGCTCCTCTTCGTCGATACCTCCGCGTTCTACCCGCTCGCGCTCGAGGACTCCCTCCTCAAGAAGTCCGGCGCCGATCTGTCGCACTTCCACACCGAGCCTGGTGCGCCCCCGTCGTGGAAGATGGGGCCGCTGCCCTTCTTCAAGCTCGGCGGCATCGACATCTCGGGGTTCCCCGCCGTCCAGGGAGCGCCGTTCAACGACTACAAGCAGACGTTCGACGTCGATCTCGGCGGCATCGCCGGCGCGGGTCTTCTCTCCGTGTTCCGCGTGACATTCGCCGACGAAGGCAAGTGGGTCTGGCTCGAGCTCGACCCGACGATGATGGGAATGTCTGGACCGGCCGCGCCGGCTGGACCGGCCGAGGCGCCTCCGACGGCGCCGCAACCGCCGGCGGCAGCGCCGAAGAGCGAGCCGCAGAAGACCGACCCCGCGAAGCCGCAGCCGCCGAAGGCCCCCGCAGCTCCGAAGGCGGAGCCGCCGAAGGCCCCGGCGGCCCCCGGCGCCAAGAGCGACGCCGCCCCGAAGACCGGCGCCGCGACGGAGAGCAAGGGAGCCGCGAAGTGAGCGTTCGGATCGCGGTCTACGCCGGAAGCTTCGATCCAGCAACGCTCGGACACCTCGATCTCATCGAGCGTGCTTCGGCGCTCTTCGAGAACGTGATCGTCGCGATCGGCGTGCACCCGACGAAACACCCACTCTTCACGGCGGACGAGCGCGTATCGCTGCTCAAGCAGATCACGCAGCACCTTCCGAACGTGACCGTCGACAGCTTCGACGGGCTCCTCATCCATTACTGCACGACGAAGGGCGCGAGCGTCATCGTCCGCGGGCTGCGCGTCACCACCGACTTCGAGTACGAGCTCCAGATCGCCCACGCGAACGCGGACCTCGCTCCCCAGGTCGACACAGTGTTCCTGCCGACGCGCACGCGCCACGGCTTCGTCAGCGCGTCGCTCGTCCGCGAGATCGCGAGCCACGGCGGGGACGTGACGCGCTACGCGCCGGCCATCGTGTGCGAGGCGCTCACGAAGAAGTTCGCCGCAGCGCGGCCTCCGCAAGGCTCGAAGTAGCGCCCGTCCAGCAGGCAAGGCTCCGTCCTCGAATGACGACGCGCGACGCCCGCCGGACGAAGCTCCGGTTGCCCGATTGAGGCGTCGCGGGGCCGCGGGGCCGTGTTAACGTCGTCCGGGTCATGAGCGAGCAACACTCCAGCGTCGTCGCCCGCCTCAACGAGACCGTTCAGGCAGTGCGTGCGCGCACGGGCATCCAGCCGAAGGTCGGCGTGGTCCTCGGCAGCGGCCTCGGCGCGTTCGCGGACACGCTTCGCGGCCTCGAGAAGATCCCGTACCGAGACATCCCGCACATCCCGCCGCCGAAGGTGATCGGTCACGCGGGGAACCTCTGCTTCGGCCACGTCGACGACGTTCCGGTCGTGTGCATGCAGGGCCGCGTACATCTCTACGAGGGTCACCCCATCTGGCAGGTCGTGCACGGCGTCCGCGTGATGGCGCGGCTCGGCGTCTCGTGTGTGCTCGTGACGAACGCGGCGGGCGGTCTCGAGCCAGGCTGGTCGGCAGGTGATCTGATGATCGTCACCGATCACCTGAACCTCATGTACCACCACCCGCTGATCGGGCCGAACGAGGAGGAGCTCGGCACGCGCTTCCCCGACATGACGAACGCGTACGACGTCACGCTGCGAAAGAAGCTCGCCGCCGTGTCGGAGCGCGAGAAGCTCCCGCTCCGTGAAGGCGTCTACGCCGGCCTGCTCGGCCCGTCGTACGAGACACCCGCCGAGATCCGCATGCTCCGCGTGCTCGGCGCCCAGGCCGTCGGCATGAGCACCGTCCCGGAGGTCATCGCCCTCCGCCACATGCGCATCGCCGTCGCCGCTCTGTCGTGCATCACGAACCTCGCGGCCGGCGTCGGCACGGGCGAGCTCGATCACGCCGAGGTCGAGGCGACGGCCAAGGCTCGCCGCGACGATCTGCAGCGTCTCCTCCGCGGGTGGATCGTCGAGGCCGGCAAATCGTGAGCAGCCGGAAGAAGAGCAAGAGCACGACGAGCGCGAAGCCGACGCCGAAGCGGAGCGCGCCTTCTCGTGCTCGCAAGCCCGCCGCGGCTTCCAAGCCTGCAGCGCGTTCCAACAAACCGGCACGCGCCGTCACGATGAAGAAGCACGATCCGCACGCGTCGCTGCTCGACGAGCTCGTCCAGCAAGCGAAGGCCGTGCGCGAGAACGCGTACGCGCCGTACTCCCGCTACAAGGTCGGCGCGGCTATCGCGACGAAGAGCGGGCGCATCTTCGCGGGATGCAACGTCGAAAACGCCTCGCTCGGCGGCACGATCTGCGCCGAGCGCGGCGCGATCATGCAGATGATCGCCGCCGGTGAGCGTGAGCCGATCGCGTGCGCGGTCGTGACCGGCGACGCAGAAGGTGGATCGCCGTGCGGGATCTGCCGCCAGGTCCTGTCGGAGTTCGCGAAGGACATGCCCGTCGTCCTCGTGGGTCTCGGGGCACGCGACGGAGAGCTCGGCCGGGTCGTCCAGCTCGCCGACCTCCTGCCACTCGCGTTCGACGGTTCGAAGCTGCCTCGCTGAGGCTCTCCCCGCGGACCGGAGCGCGCGCCTCGCGCCTCGAGACGGCCGCGTCGCGATCGTCGTCGACGCGGCGCCCCACGGAGGAGACGCGCGCCCCACGGCCCCACGGCCCCACGGCCCCACGGCCCCACGCGAGACCGCCGACTCACGGTTTTCCACGATGGTGGGGCGGCCGCTTGCCGTTGCATGCTGTGTGATCGTGGCCGAGCCAGAAACCGAGCTCGGCGGGGTGGCACACGATGATCCGACAGCTCGCAGAACGACGTCCGCCATCGAACCCGAACACTGGCCGCGGAGTGCGGCGCCGAGGCCGCCACGTCGCCCAGGCCGGCGATGCGCCGATCTCCGGTGCCGTCCGCACGGAGAGCGAAGCCGGCCCGATCTCCACGATGCGCCTTCGAGCGCGCCCTTCGCTCAGCGACGGTCTCGAGGTCCAGAGCCTCGCGGCGGACCGGGCCGCAAGCCAGTTTCTCCGCTGGGCGTGCGAGATGGAGCTTGCAGGACGGAGCAGCGCCGACCTCGCTCGCGCTCGCCCGGAAGGGATCACGGCGGAGGAGTACGATCCTCCTTCCGCCTCGCACCCGGGCCAGTCTCGACACGGATAGACCGATTGGCCGACGACGCGATTGCCGGATAGATTCCATCCGGAGATCGATGCGGTCGTCCCGGCTCTCCACGTTTGCGTTGGCCCTCGCGGCATCGCTCGCTGCCTGCGGCCTCGAGGTCGTGGGAGGAATGTCGGACGAGGCCGGTCCGGGCGGCGGCCCACGCTCGTCGCCGTCGGACAATGGGCAAGGCGGGTCCAACGACACCGACGACGCCTCGGCGGACGGCGCGGAGGCGTCGTCGAACGCGAATGATGCGGCGTCGGAAGCCGAGGCCGCACCGAGGCCGGGCACGGCGCTTCGCTTCTCCTCCAACAGCTACGTCGAGATCGGCGCGCTCGACATCCCGGCGAGCTTCACCCTCGAGGCCTGGGTCCGTCCGAACAAGCTCGGCAACGAGCGCCACATCGTCGCGAAGGCTCGCAACGAGGAAGAAAAAGGCCAGTTCCGGCTCGGGCACGACTCGAACGGACGGCTCTTCTTCATGATGTCGGACGCCAACGGCGAAGATCGCGGCCTGCACGATGACGACGATGACGACGACGGCGGTTACGCGCTGCTCGCACCGAACCCCCTTCCGCTCGCGACCTGGTCGCATGTCGCGGTCACGAAGTCGGGCGCCGACTTTGCGCTCTACATCGACGGCGTGGCCGTTCGAACCTTCACGACGAGCGCGGTGCTCACGTACGGCGGCCCCTCGATCCCGTTCCGCATCGGTGCGCGCGTCGCCGCGAGCGGCTCCGGTGCCCAGGGCGGCTTCGATGGAGACATCGACGAGGTCCGTTTGTGGAGCATCACCCGAACGCCTGGCGAGATCGCCGCGGCGCGCAGCGCCCCGCTCCTCCCGACCGCGCCGACCGCGCCGGGGTACGCGAGCCTCGTCGCGTATTACCGCTTCGACGAAGGTACCGGCACGACGACGACACCGACCGTCGGCACGCTCGCAGGCTCGCTGAAGAGCAGTCCCACGTGGGTCCCCGCGACGTGGCCGTGAGCTGGCTGGCTGGCGATCGCGTCGTCGATCGCCTTCGCCCCATCCCTGACGTCGACCGCCTTTCTCTCCCGCAGTGGTGCGAAGCCGGGCGCGATGCACCCACACTGCCTTTGGCAAAGCACTTCTCGACCCCGCGCGCGCGGCGAACGGCCCCTTCCCCGCCCTTGGGGGCCGCCGCCCACGTGAATCGTGGGGCGATAGCCCCTTGCAGCCTGCATAGAAGCGTTCGATAGGCCCGGAACGACGGAAGATCGGCGCCTCTACCGCGCTGGCGCGACTCCTGCTCTCATCGACCGAGGCACCATGAAGAACCTCACGCGGATCACCGCGCTTGCTCTGCTCGTGGGCGGTACCGGCCTCCTCTCCGCCAGTCATGCCTTCACCGCGGGCTGCAGCTCCGAGGGGACAGCCGACACGGGCGCCGGTGTCGGAGCGATCATCTTCGTGAAGCGGCAGCACACCGCCGGTGCGGGCCAGGGCGCGACGGTCAACGTCGCCGGTGGCAACGGTCAGGTCCTCGACTACGAGCGCTTCGAGCCGGGTGGCCAGCTCGTGATGCTCACGCCCCCGCGACCGGACGGCGTCCTCAAGGTCATCACGTCCGAGTTCACGACCGCCGACTTCAACGGCGCGGACGTCTCGTTCGACGCGAAGCAGGTCGTCTTCTCGATGAAGCGCGACGCGAACGACCACTATCACATCTACACCGCGCAGCTGGCGGAGGGCCCGGACGGCAAGTTCGAGATCCACCAGCGCACCGGCGGCGCGCACGACGACATCAACCCGATTTACATCCCCGGTGGGCGCATCGCGTTCGTGACGAACGAGATGTACACGGAGATGGGCACGCGCCACGACGAGTACAACCACGGGCGCGGCGTCACGCAGCTCGCGACGATCTCCGTCGACGGCGGCGATGCCGATCGCCGTCTCGCCTCGCAGAACCTCTCGCACACGGTCGCGCCGTGGCTGCGGTACGACGGCAAGATCGGCTACTCGCGCTGGGAGCACCTCGGCGTCGTGAACGACGTGAAGCTCTTCGCCGCCAACCCCGACGGGACGCAGATGGTCGGCCTCGCGGGCCAGCACGCGAAGCCCTCGAACTCACTCGTCAACGTCCGCGAGATCGAGCCGAACGTCATGATCGGCATCGCGACGACGCGCGAGCGCACGATCCATGCGGGCGCGCTCGTGAAGATCGACGCGCGCAACAAGACCGACGACGTCTGCATGAACTCCAAGGTCCTCGACAAGGGCGGACGCCCTTGCGTGGACGAGGAGAACGTCGAGTACACGATCCTCACGCCCGAGGTCCCCGTCTCGAGCGGGCCGTCTCCGGTCGGTCGTTACCGCGAGCCTTCGGCCCTTCCCGACGGGCGCATCCTCGTCTCGTGGGCCGACGGACCGGTCAACGATCTGTCGGAGCAGTCGGTCACGCCGCCCGACTTCGGCGTCTACATCTTCGACCCCACCACGAAGAAGAACCAGCTCATCTACAACGATCGAACGACGTGGGAGCTGAACGCGATCGCGGTGGCTCCGCGCGTCGAGCCGCCGCTCATCCGCGACATCATCGGATCGAACGTCGACCCCACCGCCCCCGTCCGCATCGGCTCCGTCGACATCACGAAGACGAGCCTCACCGACGTCGTGAAGGGCGCCCAGTTCGGCGATCAGGGCGTTCCGCTCGGCGAAGCGCTGAAGCAGGCGGTGAAGGTCCGCATCATCGAGGGCTTCTCGAGCGAAGGCGCCAAGGGCGTCACGATGTTCGGCCTCACGATGGACGAAGGCGCCGCCATCCTCGGCGAGGCCGACGTGAACCCGGACGGGAGCTGGCTCGCGGAGATCCCGCCGTACGTGCCGGTGCATCTGCAGCCCGTCGACAAGTTCGGCCTTTCGATCCGCAACCAGCGGCTCTGGATCCAGGGCATGCCCGGCGAAGATCGACGCTGCATCGGATGCCACGAGCAGCGCTCGGGCGTGGGAGCACCGTCCCGTGGTCAGAATCCGACCGTCGCAGAGCAGCGCCAGGCGCAGCAGTTCCTCGCGCCGATCGCGGAGCGCCTCGAGCTGCCCTGGGCGATCAAGGAAGGCTACTCCGTCACGACGACGCCGAAGGTCCTGATTCAGGACATCCTCGACAAGAAGTGCGTCCAGTGCCACTCGGGCGGAGCCAACGATCCGTTCGCCGGTCGCACCTACGAGATGTCAGCGACCATTCCGGGCACCGGAGCGCCGCAGACCTTCACCATTCCGTACCTCGATCTCTCGTCGGAGCTGATCGACGTCGTCTACGACCGCATGGCGGAGAAGTATCCGCGGTCCTACGTCTCGCTCTTCTTCCCCGCCACGATGGAGATGGGCATGGGCATGTCGCAGGTCGGCGGCGACCGTCCGCCCCTCTGGGCGATCCCGAACAACGCGCGCGAGTCGGTGCTCATCAAGAAGCTGAACGTGCGCGCGCCGGACGGTACGTTCGCGTACGGCAACCCGACGATGCACCCGGAGGACCAAGGCGTGGAGCTGACGGACGCCGAGCGACTCATCCTGATCCAGTCGATCGACGTGGGCGGCCAGTTCTACGCTCGTCAGAACACCGGCTTCGTTCCCTTCACCAGCAACCCGGTCGCCCCCGGGCAGAAGTACTGAGGAGGAGAAAGCGATGAAGATCTCCTCCTCCACCAGGCTCGGGTACTTCGGGATCGTCGCTTCGATGGCGCTCGCGTGCGCCTCGCTCGTCTCGAGCGGCGACGCGACGGCGACCGTCTCCGAGAACATCGCCGGTGTGCAGCGCATCTACGGCGCCGTTCCGCCGGATCAAATCGAGCACATCTCCACGAGCGACCGCATCAAGAGCGTCGCCGCCTCGGGCTCGATGATGGCGATCTGGGAGACGCTCGAGCACGGTGAACGTGTCGAGTGCCTCGACTGCATCCCGGTCGTCGAGCCACTCCTCTACGATGCCAATCCGCGGACGCGCGAGATCGCGGCCTGGTGGCTCCGGCGCCGGATCTTCGGCGTCTTCGGCAAGGGGCAGGTCTACGAACGCACGCTGCAGACGCTGCAGACGGACACCGATCCGGTACGCCGCGTGTACGCAGCGAACGCGCTCGGCGAGTTCCTGTCGCTCCCCGGAATCAGCGCCTGCGCGCTGGCGGTCGAACGCGATTCGGATCCGACCGTACGCGCTGCGGCGGCGACTGCGCTGGGCCGTCTCAACGACGACGGCAACGGTGCCTTGTCGAAGGCGCTCGCCGACGTCGACCCGCGGGTGAAGCTCGCCGCCATCCGATCCGCCGGACGGATCAACGCGTTCAAGGACGCTGCGGCCGTCGCGCAGCTCGCCACCGACAGCGACGTCATGGTCCGCCGAAACGCCGCGGAGCTCCTCGGGCATCTCCGGGCTCCGGAGGGCTTCGACGGGCTACTCGCGCTCGCGAAGGATCCGGACGCCAACGTCCGCAACGCGGCCTGCCACTCGCTCGGCGCGCTGCACGACGCCCGCGCCCGCGGGGTCCTCGAAGATCTCGCGAAGAACGACCCGAACACGCTCGTGCGCGACCAAGCGCAGATCGCGCTGCGGCGGCTCTAAAGCCGTTCCGCCCACAGCAAGACAACGAGCGACCACGAAAGCGACAGCGTCGATGGTCCTGCAAGCTCGAGTGAACGGACTCCGTGCGTTCGGGGCCCATCGGAGGGAGCTACACGCGTGGCGCTCCTCGGCGAGCGATCGAGTAACCTTGGACGGGTGAAGGGCTTGCTTCATCTCCGCATGCCGGCGATCGCTGCCGGTATCGCCGCGCTCGCCGCGGCTTGCTCGACCAAGGAGCCGACGAAGTCGACCTACTTCGATCGTGCCATCAGCCCCATCCTGACGACGTCGTGCGTACGCACGAACACGGGTGCGGGATGCCACGTCGCGGACGGGCGCGGCAACGCGCTCGGCAACCTCGACACCGCGAGCTTCGACGGCGTGCAGAAGCGCAAGGACCTGCTCGTCGACTATGGCCCGTACGGGCAGCCGGCCTTTCTGCTGAAGAACATCGAGCCGTTCCAGGTCGAGGTGCAGGGCTACGACGGGGTGAAGTCGGTCATCACGACGGACATCAAGCACGCCGGAGGTTCGATCCTCGACCCCACGGGCACCGGGTACCAGACGCTCCGTCGCTGGATCCAGAACGGCGCGACCGAGAACAACACCGGCGTCGCCCCGCAAAACATCGATCGGCTTCCGTGCTCGACGTTCATCCCGGCACGCGGGGACTTCGATCTCACGAAGGACCCTGCACGACCGGACTTCGCGACGTTCCGTGACCGCCTGAACGGCGTCATCACCGGGAACATCGACGACGACGGGCTGAAGAAGGTCGCGTGCGCCGCCTCGAACTGCCACGGCAGCGTGTCGAACTCGCTCTACTTCACCTGCGGGACGACGCCGGAGCAGCTCCGGTGGAACTACCTCGCCGCGCAGGAGTACCTCGCGCAGACGCCGGAGCAGAGCGAGCTGCTTCGCCGTCCGCTGGCCCCTGCGCAGGGCGGCGCGTATCACGAAGGCGGCGTCATCTTCTCGTCGCCGAGCGACGAAGCTTACCGGCGCTTCGACGAGTGGGCGCGCCTGCACGGACCGCCCGAGGTCGTGCGCGACGATCCTGGCTTCTCGTTCTTCGCGCACAAGGTGCAGCCGGTCCTCGTGAAGAAGGGCTGCATGATGATCCAGTGCCACTCGGCGTCGATGTTCCACGACTATCGACTCCACGGCGGATCGGGCGGCAGCTTCTCGCTCTCGGCAACACGACGGAACTACGAGCTGTCTCTCGCGCAGATGGCGATCGAGAGCGAGGACCTCGATGCGAGCCGGATGGTACGGAAGAACCTGTACCGACCCGAGGTCTGCGGTGTCGCGGGCTGCGACCAGCCCGTGGGGCTCGCGCATCGAGGTGGGCCGCTGCTCGAGGACTTCGGCTCCGAGCGCGCGAGCCCGGCCGCATGCGCCGCCGGGAATCACGACTACGACGGCGGCGATCTCGACAAGATCCCTGCCTACTGCGTGCTCCTCGAGTGGCTGAAGCGAGAGCGGGCCACGCACAACCTCGCGCCGCTCAGCGCGATCGTGTACGTGAAGCGGCCGGCGAACAGCCTGAAGCGCGCGCAGGACTTCGACGTGTACGCGCCAGGCGCCGACCTCCGGCGCGTCGACGCTGCGATCACGAACGGCGCGCTCGCGGCGACCGACGGCACCGACCGCTCGCTCACGGCGGGTTGCGGCCTCGATCCGAGCACCGCCGACATCCGTCGGCCGCAGGTCTCTTGGGACGGAACGCGCGTCGCGTTTGCCGCGCGCTCGAGCGCGAACGAGCCGCTGGCCGTCTACGAGATGAACGCGGACGGCTCGGGCTGCGCGAAACACCCCGACATCAACGCAACCCCGGCGTCGGAGAACGGGCTGCTGGTCCACAACTTCGACCCGACGTACGCCCCGCTGGACGGCGGTTCGAGCCGCATCGTCTTCGCCTCGACGCGCGGCAATCTCCCGAGCCCTGCGTACGACTACACCGGCCCGCAGCGCACGCCGGCCGATCCGACGAAGCCGAACTCGAACCTCTACGTTCTCGAGCCTGATCCCGCAGCGCCGCCGCGCTCGCGCGTCCGGCAGCTCACGTTCCTCCTCAACATGGAGCGGCAGCCGACGTTCATGAACGACGGCCGCCTCATTTTCACCGCGGAGAAGCGCGCGCCGGGTTTCTATCAGCTCGCGCTCCGGCGCCTGAACCTCGATACCGGCGACTATCACCCGCTCTACGCGCAGCGCGGATCGATCGGGTATCCGGAGGCCACGCAGGTGGTCGAGCTCGCGGACAAGGACTTCGCGACGATCTTCTCCGTTCCGCAGAGCACTCCAGGCGGTGGTGTCCTCGCTGTCTTCAATCGGTCGATCGGCCTCGACTTCCAGAGCTCCGATCCCGCCGACTACCCGATCGATCCCGGCGTGCTCGACCCTGGGCAGCCGCAGTCGCCCGATCCAGCGTTCTTCCTTCGCTCGCTGCGGTTCCCGGACAGGGGCGCGAACGCACGACCGGGTCAGCCGACGAGCGGCAATTACACGTCACCGTCCGCGCTCCCGAGCACGCAGGTCCTCGTCAGCTTCGAAGCAGGCGGTGGCGACTACGACGTGTACGTGATGGACACGAACACGGGAGTGAAGACGAAGATCCTGGGCGACGCTTCGGGCGCGGAGGTCGATGCCGTCGCCGTCTACGGGCGCCTATCGCGGCCGCTCTATCAGTCGCGGCTCGACGAGCCGAACGGCCACGTGCGGATCATTCCCGACAAGACCGAAGCCGAGATCCACGTCCTCGACTTCCCGGTCCTCGCGTCACTCCTCTTCCAGAACACGCCGACCGGACGTGTGCTCGACACGGACGTCCGGACGTTCAACGTGTACGAAGATCTACCGCCGACGCTCGACGTCGACTCCATGGACAAGGGCGGCTCGTTCGTGGCGAACGACGCTTTCGGTCGCGTCTACGTGCGACGTCGCTTGCTCGGCAGCGCGCGCGTCGAGCTCGACGGGTCCGCGAAGTTCTCCGTTCCCGGCGGCGTGCCGATCGTCCTCGAGCTGCCGCCGACGAAGCTCTCGCAGGAGCGCGGGCTGCCGCGCCTGCAGCGCGAGGCGATGAGCTTCTCGCCCGGCGAGTACGCCCATCAGTCGTTCCGCGCGGACCTCTTCGACGGCCTGTGCGGCTCGTGCCACGGCTCGATCTCTGGTCGTCCGATCGATGCCGCGCTGAAGCCGGACTTCGTCACCCAAGCGTCGGACACGATCTCGCGCTTCCAGGCGCCGTTCGACATGAACAAGCCGCCCGCGGAGCGCGGTCCGATCACGGGTCCGCCCGCTGCCCCCTGAAGGCACGCACTTCGGCGGAGCACGACGGTTCGCGCTCCGCCTCGTGCACCCGATTCTGCGTCAGTGCGGGAGCGACTTCGCCGCCTGAACGAGCTCGACGAGCTGCAGGCGATCCGGATCCTGCTTCGACGCACCAGACAGGATCCCGATCACGTCGTCGAAGCGAGCGCCTTCGCTGTGCTTCGACTTCCGCACGATCTCGGCAAACTCCACCGTCGCGGCGGCGAACCGGAAGTCCTCGGAGGCTCCTTCGAACGACGCGCCGAGGCTCGTCGCGGGGAACGGGATCGAGGCCTCTGCCGAGACGTCACCGTCCGGCTGCTTCCAACGCAGCTTCACGCCGCCGAGGTTCGACGCCGCGAGCTGGCCATCCTTCGCGCCCTGGGTGAGCTCCACCTCGTAGAACGCCGTCACGGAGTGACCTGCTCCGAGCTCGCCCGAGTCCTTCGTGTCGTCCTCGAAGTCTTCGTTGTCGAGGACCCGGTTTTCGTAGCCGACCAGGCGGTACCGCTGCACGAACGAAGGATCGAGCTCGAGCTGGATCTTGGTGTCCTTTGCGATCACCTGCAGGGTCGACACGAGCCGCTTCTGGACGATGCGCTCGATCTCCTCCGGTCCGTCGATGTACGCGTAGTTGCCGTTCCCCTTGTCGGCGAGGGCCTCCATGTCGCGCGCGTTGTAGTTCCCCTGTCCGAAGCCGAACGTGGACAGCGTGATCTTCTTCTCGCGCTCCTGCTCGATGAGCGAGATCAGAGCATCACCCGTGAGGCCCACGTTGAAGTCGCCGTCCGTGCAGAGGATGACACGATTCACCGAGTCGACCTGCTGCTGGATCTTCACCTGTTCGGCGAGCTCGTAGGCCTTTCGGATGCCGCCTTCGCCGTTCGTGCTGCCGCCTGCGGAGAGCGCGTCGATCGCCGCAAGCACCTTCTGCTTGTCGCTCACGCGCGTCGGGGCGAGCACCACGGACTCGGTGCCGGAGTAGGTCACGATCGAAAGTGTGTCCGCGTCCGTGAGCTTCGACACGAGACTCCGGAGCATCGTCTGCACGAGCGGCAGCTTGTCCGTGGCGGTCATCGAGCCCGAGACGTCGACGAGGAAGACGAGGTTCGCAGGCTT
The DNA here is from genome assembly GCA_023423895.1 of Pseudomonadota bacterium. Taxonomy (GTDB): domain Bacteria; phylum Myxococcota_A; class Polyangia; order Polyangiales; family Polyangiaceae; genus Labilithrix. Next base: position 10,929 of record JAFAER010000021.1, on the reverse strand, counting down.
GCGCTGCGCGACGTCGATCACCCTGCCCTGGAGCGCGACGCGCAGGAGATGAAAGCCCTGACCGAACGGAGACGGCGCTCCTTCGAGATGTACCGAGAACGGCTTTTCGTCCTGCGGCCCGGCGTAGTCGTAGTGGAAGTAGTTGATGTACTCCTCGACCCGAACGCTGTCGGGATGCGGAAGGCGACCTGCGCGGACATCCCGACGCATCAACGAGTAGCTCCCCGTGTCCACGTCGGCTCCGAACGTGGAGACTGGCTCCTTCGCCGTCTCGACCCAGTCGTTCTCGACGAGCGCCCCATAGGTCTCGCCGGCCACACCACCGGGCGCGTCTTCCGAAGACGACCAGCCCGGACCGCGAGCGTCGCCCGCTGCGCTTGCTGGATCGCCCATCGTCGACATCGCATCGTCGGCTCCGCAGGCAACGCCGGAGAGCGCGAAGAGGACGGGAACGAAGACCGAGAGGTATTGGCGGGGCATGGCGGGGCCCCTCGCAATGCACGTGCCGCGGCGCCTCGCGTGGACAGGCCCTCGATTTCACGCGCTCTGGCAACGACTTGCCATCGAGGGGCATGACGATCGGATCATGGCGACCTCCGGACGAGGAGCGCGCAGGGCGGAGACGAGCACGCGCGAGCACGCGCGAGGCGAGCGAATTGCCCGAACGACAATGGGATCATGCCTACGTCGATCGCAGGCGCGAGCAGGGTCGTCGCCACGCTTCGTGGGCATTTCGAGCGAGAGCAACGTCCTGCCCTAGCGAGCTCCGCGACGAATGACGCCGAGTGATTTCGTACCGACGGCGATACGCCGCGCTGGCATGGGTGAACGCCCGCGCTAGAACGTTCGAATCGTGCTTACCGTTCTTCGTTCCGCGTGCGTGCGCCGCGGTCTTCTTCCCGCTGCCCTCCTGTTGCTCGCGACCGGATGCAAGGTCGGTGGCTGCGCAGCCAACGTGCTCGGTGACGTGATCGGCGAGACGGGTGACGTCTATTGCGATCGCCGCTTCGTCAGCAACCCGAGCAAGACGCGCGCGCCGTTCTGTCAGGAGGTGATCGACACGATCGCCGTCAGCCAGGTGCGCGACGATTGCCGCGAGAAGCACGCGGCGAAGGCCGGCGAAGGCAAGTGCCCGCGCGCGAACATCATTGCAGGCTGCAAGCTCCACAAGGACAACGACGACGGGTCCGAGGTCTTCGACTGGTACTACGACGTGTCGGATCTCGAAGACGCGGGCGACGAAGACGGAGGCGAAGGCGAAGGCGAACATGCGGATGCCGACGCCGAGCCGATCTTCAAGGATCCGGTCCGGACGAAAGAAGACGTCGAGGAGCTCTGCGCGGACCCGAAGCGCTACGAAGAAGGGGCGACGTTCGTCGAACGTCCTTGAGCTCGCTCAGTACCGGAACCCGACGAGCACGCTCGGCCCCCACATGAACGCGTTGCCGAAGTGGAGATGCGCGTCGAGCTTTCCTTCGACGAAGACCGCGTGGTCGTCGTTCGGGCCGAAGGCGTACGCGTCGATCGATGCGTGGACACCCGCCCCGAGCCCGAGGGCCCACATGCGTGCGTCGACCGTCGCGCGGCGGACGACGAGGTAACCCATCTCGAGATCGCCACCGAGTCGAAGGAGCCCGACGCGCAGGAGATCGCCGCTGATGCTCCCGCGAAGGCCCCAGGTCCGGAGACCTTCGTCGGTGCTGCCGTAGAGCACGGTCGCATTCGCGTAAAAGGCAGTGTCGTCGTTCTGCGCGCCGATGCCGAGCCGCAGCCGCCCGCCCGTGATCGGGACGCCGTGCACCTGCGCGTACTGGAAGCCCGCCGCCCCTTTGAACGAAGGACGAAAGGCCTTGCCGGACGGCTTCTTCGGCGGCGTCGGCGCGCGAGAGTCGGCAATCGCCGTGGGCGGTACGCCGGCATCGGCCGTGACCGCGTCGGCGGTCGTCGTGGGCGGCGCCGCGCTCGATGCTGCGGGCGAAGGCAAAGGCTCGAGCGGCTCCTGCGCGCGTGCGCCCGATGCGTCGAAGACGATCATCGCGAAGGCAACCGCCGCAACCGCGCGCGTGCTCATCTGCACGGCCTTCTCGTGAGGCGTGCTCATCTGCACGCCTCGGCCTCGATCGCCGTTCGCGACTGGAACTGGTACGGCTCGAACGAAAGCTCGCGGATGCGCTGGCAGGTGCCGCGGCTCCTCAGCTCGTCGCACGACGCCTCTGCGACGCACTCGGATGCGCGCAAGGTCAGGACGGGCACGAGCTCCGCGTTGCAGCTCTGCGCATGAACGCAGTTGATCCGTCGAGGATCGAGCTCGGGACAACACGTCTCGAGACGCGCGACCGTCTCCTCGCAGACCATCTCCTCCTCGCTGATCTCGCCGCACGACAGCGCGACGCCGACGAACAGCGCGACGGAGATGGGCAGGGAGCGCTGGAAATGGCCGCGGCGCATGATACGAGGATGATCGGTCGTACCATGATCGCTCGTGTCTCGTCCCGGCTCGGGATCGTCCTCGCCTCGCTCGGTCTCGTGAGCGCGGGCAGTGCGGTCGTCCGGGACGCGGCTGCATGTGGTGGCGTGTTCGTCCCGGCCTCCGAGCGGCCGTCCGAACGGCAGCTCGTGCGAGACCACCGCATCGCGATCGCGATCGGCCGCACGCAAACGGTGATCTGGGACGAGGTCCGCTTCGACGACAGCCCGCGGGACCTCGCCTGGGTGTCTCCGGTGTTGCCGGGCACGAAGATCGAGCTGGCGAGCTCGGAGTGGCTCGACGCGCTCGAGGCGAGCACGCAGCCCATCGTCTACGCGCCGCGGGATCGTGGCTTCGGCGGCTGCGCGCTCACCGGTTGCGCGGAGTCCGACGAGAGCTTCACGATCCGCTCCTCACCCGGCGGCGGGATCGTGCTCCTGAACGAGTCGATCATCGGCCCGTACGAGACGGTCACGATCCGCTCCGAGGCCGATGCCGATGCGCCGTTCCGCTGGCTGACGCAGAACGGCTACGAGGTGACGCCGGAGGTGCGGCCGCTCCTCCATGCGTATGCAGAGGCCGGCTACGACTTCGCCGCCCTGCGCCTCCGCCCGGGCTGCACGGGCACGAAGATGCAGCCGATCCGCATGGTCGTCCCGGGCAACGTCCCGAAGGTCCTCCTGCGCATGGCGCTCGCCGGCGCGACCCGCTCCGCGGACGTGACCGTCTTCACGCTCGGTGAGACCGCGTATCGACCGTCGTCACACCCGCATGCGCGACTCGACGACGATGCGCTCGTCTGGTCGTTCGCGAACGAGAGCTCGAACTACGACGCTGTCGCCAACGAGACGATGCAGCGCGAAGGTGGACGTACGTGGCTCATCGAGGCCTCGAAATCGGCGCAGCCCCGGGTCAACGGCAATGAGCTGCCGGTGCCGTCGCTCACGGAGGCGTACGACCAGCTCTGTCGCGGCGGGGTCGCGGATGGACCACCTCCGGAGATCGCTCCGACGTTGCCGCCTTGCAAAGACACGCCGCTGGACGGCGGGCCGGACGGTGACGCCGGCGAGGAAGAGAGCGATGCCGGCGATGCAGGCGAAGACGCCGGCGAGAGCGATGCAGGTGATGCAGGTGAAGAGGACGGCGGCCTCGACGAGCCCGCGCCGGACGCGGGTGCGCCGTCGGAGCCGGGCCTCCGCTGCAAGCCGGCGGGCTTGAACGATCTCGAGTCGACGCGCGAGACGGTCGGCAGCGCCAACGTGATCGTCACGCGGATGCGCGCCCGCATTCCCCCGGCCTCCCTGACGACGGAGCTCGAGCTCGCGCCCGACACGTCGGGCTCGCTCCCGATCACGAACCTCCATCAGGCGCTCCGCGACGACCGCGAGGAAGAAGAGCGACCCGACAAGGGCGCATGCGCGAGCAGCCGCCGGCGCGATCCCGTCACGAAGTGGGGGCCAGGCGGCGCCGCTCTGTTCGCGCTCGCCCTCTGGCTCCGCCGGCGCCGTCCCCGCGCGTAGCGGCGTCGCTGGATCACCACACGACGAGATCGTCGCGGTGCACGAGCACTCCGGGCTCGTCGCCAGACGCGCCGAGGCGGTCTTTCTTTCCAGCGACCAGGACCGCGTCGGTCGACGACACGCGGGCGAGGCCACGACCGATCTCCGTTCCGTCGGGGGCAAGGACACGCACCGAGTCGCCCGCGCGGAAGTCGCCGCGCACGCCGGCGACGCCGACCGAGAGAATGCTCGTCCCCTTGCTCTTCACCGCAGCGGCGGCGCCTGGGTCGAGCCACACGTCGCCGCGCGGCCGAAGCGTGAAGGCGATCCAGTGCTTCTTCGCCGGAAGCCTGCGCGTCGCCGCAACGAACAACGTCCCTTCGTCCTCGCCGGCGAAGATGCGCCCGAGCACGTCCTTCTTGCCGGCGTCCGCGATGACGACATGGGCACCTGCGAGCGTCGCGCGGCGCGCTGCTTCGATCTTGCTCGCCATACCGCCCGTTCCGACGTCGCTCTTCTTCGCGCGCACGAGCGGGAGCGCCTCCGTCGCAACGTCGCGCACGGTCGAGACGCGCTCGCCCGAAGCATCGAGCAGGCCCGAGACGTCGGACAGCAACACGAGCACGTCGGCAGCCACGAGCGGCGTGACCATCGCCGAGAGCTCGTCGTTGTCGCCGAACTTGATCTCCTCGACGGCGACCGCGTCGTTCTCGTTGAGGATCGGGACCGCACCGGCATCCAGCAGCGCGGAGAGCGCTGCGCGTGCGTTGTTCGCGCGCACGCGGTCGGCGAGATCGGCGTGGGTGAGGAGCACCTGCGCGACCGCGAGCTTCTCGCGGCCGAAGGCCTCTTCGTACGCGCGCATGAGCAGGCTCTGCCCTGCCGACGCGGCGGCCTGCAGCTTCGCCATCTCCTTCGGTCGACCGCGATAGCCGAGCTTGCGCGCTCCGAGCGCGATCGCGCCGCTCGACACGAGGACGACGAGCTTGCCGTCGTTCCGGAGAGCCCGGATCGCACGCGCGAGCCGATCGTGAGCGCCCTCGTCACGCGCGAGCGTGCTCGACCCGATCTTGATGACGACTCGCTTGGCGCGCCGGACGACGCCTCGAGGATCGCTCATGCTCGTATGTTGGCGAGCGTCTCGTCGAATGCGGCGTCGAGGCGGCGAACGAGCCAGCCCGGCGCGCTCGCGATGGAGATGAGGAACCCGTCGACGATCTGGGTCGACTGATCGCGCAGGTCCTCCGGCGCAAACGGCGGGTTCTCACGCGAGCCTTTGCCTTCGGTCGTCAGGGCATAGACGAGCGCCTGGTCGATCGCGCGGCGAATGCGACGCGCCTCCTCGACGTCGATGCGGACGGAGCGGCCGATGCGCGCGGTATCCAGATAGCGCTCGAGCAGATGACCGAGCACGAACGTGCCGAGCGCGGTGCGGAAGGGTCCGAGCATCGCAAGCGGACCGAATCGTCCGAGCACGCGTGTCACCGCGAACGTCACGCCTTGCTGGACGTAGCTCTTCGTTCCTCCGTCGCCTCCCGACGGGTCGATGAGGACGGCGCGCGCCTCCGGCGTGAGCGAGAGGCCATGCCGTGCCGTCAGATCGTGAACGAGCGCGCCGCGGACGCGCCGCACGATCGCGTCAGGCACCCACGGGAGCGGGACGACCCCGGACGCGGCGCCGAGCATCGTGTACGTGCCCAGCCGTCCACCGCCGAACTGCGGTCGCCCGAGCGACTCGGTCCGACGTGAGGTGATGCCCTCAGCCTCCTCGTTCGCCTCCTCCTTCACAGCCTCGGCGGCAGCGCCAGCTCCAGCTCCAGCTCCCTTGTAACTGCTCATGATCTCTTCCCTTGGTCCCCATCAGTACTGGGGCATGCCCTCATGGCAAACCTCACGAAAGAGCGCGCGCGACCGGCACGAGCTCGATGACGGCGACGTCCGCGGCCTCGCAGACGGCCATGAGCTCACCCGTGCTCATCGCGGTCCCGAGGTCGAGCGTCCAGTGCGCTCCGTGGGGCTCCCGCTCGAGACGCCCGCCCCTCGCCATCAACTCCGGGATGACCGCATCGACGGGTCCGCTCATCCGGACGACGAAGCGACGCTGCGCCGCTGCGAGCTCGGCGGGAGTGCCCTGCGCTTCGACGCGCGTCGCGGTCGCGAGGACGGCTTCGTCGGACGCACGCGCGAGCGGCGAGCCGAGGGGCATTCGCGGCGCGAAGATGACCCACGCCCGGTCGGAGAGCGCGTCGGCGAGGACCTTCGCATACGCGCTCGCGATCTCGTCGGGCAGCCCTCCGAGCGGATCGGCGAGCGCGATCACCTCGGCGCCGGTGGCGATGGCCGCAGCAACCAGCGTGGCGCGTCGCGCGTGAGGAACCAGCCGAGCGAGCTCCGTCCTGGCCATCGCGTCCAGCTGGAGCTTCGTGATCGCCGCCTGCGTGCTCGCGCGCGCGGCGGCGGCGGACAGACCTGAAAGGCGTGCGCTCCACGTCACGTATTCGGCCACGGTCCATCGCACGGGCGTCGGCGGCTCGGCCTCTGCACCGGCGATGACGCCTCGTCCCACCGCCTGGCCCGCGGCAACGCCACGCACCGTCAGCGCTCCGCGCACGACGCGGCTGAGCCCCGTCGCCGCGTCGAACAGCGCTCGCGGCGCGCCCAGGACGAGGACGTGCTCGCCGCTCGTTCGAAACGTGAGGCCGTCACAAGCAGGGACGCCGTCCACGTCGACACGTACGTCCTCGGCGACGAGGAGCGACTCCGGTCGGGGGGCGGCGGCGACGCTCAAGGCCGCACGACGATATCACGGACCTCCATCCGTCACGGTCGGCAGGCGGGCTCGTCCGTTCCTCCGCGTGCGATCGCAGCGGCTCGCCGCCCAACTTGGCCGCCCTGGTACCGCCGCGCTAGCGTCGAGCGCATGAAAAAGCCCACTCTCGCCGTGGTCGCGATCGTGGCCGCAGCGCTCCTGGCAAGCGCCTGCGAGGAGGACCCGCAACGACCGCCCGTCACGGAGAGCGGATCCGGGAGCCCCGGGCGCGCCGGGGGGGGGTCGGGCGACGGCTCGCAGGACGGCGGCGAAGGCGGCGCGCCGGACTCCGGCCTCGACGCGGCCACGGCCTGCACCGATCTGGTGCCGACCGGCCCGATCATCGACCAGAACGCGATCAACGACGACCCGTCTGCAGGAATGGGCGGGACGTTCGTCGACGGCATCTACGACCTCACCGACGCGCGCCTCCACCAGGGCGCGGCGGGCCTGCCGGGCCCGACCGGGAGCTCGTACCAGGGCGCGATCCGCTTCACGGGGACGACCTTCGAGCGTGTGATGGTCTTCCAGAGCTCCGGGGGCGCGAAGGCCGAAACGCGGACCAGCGGCACCTTCACGCTCAACGGTCAGAACGCGACCTTCAGCGCGGCGTGCCCGACGCCAGGGCAGGAGCAGCTCACCTACTCGGTCGCGAACACGTCGGTGACCTTCTCGAATCTCGCCACGAAGGAATCGTTCACCTTCACGCTGCGTCCGTGACCTCCCGCCCGGTTCGCGCCGTGGCGACCTCTCCGAGACACGTTCACATCCAAACTTTGATAAGCTGCCGCGCGACATGAGCCTCGTTCATTCCTTCCACTCGCTCACGCGTTCGATGTTCCTCGCCACCGCCGTCACTGCGTCCGCCGCGATCTGCATCGTCGGCTGCGGAGGCGGGAACGACCCGAAGACCGCGAAGGTCGCGTCGGGTCCGATGCCCGAAGGCGAGACGTGGACGGGCGTCTACTTCCACCCCGTGTTCGGCTACCTGCACATGCAGGAGGAAGGCGCGAACGTCATCGGTCGCTGGAAGCGCACCGACCACAGCCACTGGGGCGAGCTGAGCGGGACGACCACCGGCAACGTGCTCCACTACACGTGGAAGGAGCACAAGATCGGCATGGTCGGCGCTGCCGCGACGACGCACGGCAAGGGCTACTTCGTCTACAAACTCAACAAGGAGAACATCGGTGAGCTCGACGGCGAGTTCGGGCTCAACGACTCCGAGGTCGGCAGCAGCTGGAAGAACGTGAAGCAGGTGCGCATGCCCCCGGATCTCAAGTCGATCGGCGGCGACGCCGAAGGCGTGACGCCGGGCCAGCTCAGCAACTGATCCGCTCGCGCGCGCGCCCTTCCGACCGCGCGCAAGCGGGACGAGGGATGAGAAGAGGGCGTTCCGAGAGGAGCGCCCTTTCTGTTTTTGTCGCTTGCGGAAGAGCTACATCCCGGGTGCGCAATGCGTCATCGCACGCGGGCGCGTCATCGTCGGACAGCAGTGAAAAGTTGCAGCGGAGGACGAGAGAAGCCGGTGGTAGCGCGGCTGCGAAGACGCTAAGAAGCGCGCATCATGTCGATGCCCCTCGAGCATCCCGATACCTTCGTTCGCCGCCACATCGGACCCAGCCCCGACGACCAGGCCCACATGCTCAAGGCCATGGGCGTCACGTCGCTCGACACGCTCGTCGCGGACACGGTTCCGAAGTCGATCCGTCTCCAGCGTGCGCTCGACCTCGGCCCTGGGCTGAGCGAAGCCGCGCTGCTCGAGCGTTGCCGTTCGATCGGGCAGAAGAACGAGATCTACCGCTCGTATCTCGGCATGGGTTACTCGGACTGCGTCACCCCGCCGGTGATCCTCCGGAACATCATCCAGAACCCGGGCTGGTACACGCAGTACACCCCGTACCAGGCCGAGATCGCGCAGGGTCGTCTCGAGGCGCTGCTGAACTTCCAGACGATGGTGATCGATCTGACCGGGCTTCCGGTCGCGAACGCCTCGCTGCTGGACGAAGCGACCGCCGCTGCCGAGGCGATGCACCTCGCCTTCGAGTTCAAGGGCAGCGACGACAAGAAGGTCTTCTGGGTCTCGGAGAAGTGCCACCCGCAGACGATCGACGTCGTGACGACGCGCGCAGAGGCGCTCGGCCTCACGGTGCGCATCGGCGATCACGCCTCGGCCGATCTCTCCGGCGTCTTCGGCGCGCTCGTCCAGTACCCGGCGACGGACGGCGCGGTCGTCTCGTACCGCGCGTTCGGCGAGAAGGTCCACGCGGCCGACGCGCTCTTCGTGATGGCGGCCGACATCCTCGCGCTCGCGATCCTCGAGACCCCGGGCGAGATGGGCGCGGACGTCGCGGTCGGCACGACCCAGCGCTTCGGTGTGCCGCTCGGCTACGGCGGCCCGCACGCCGCGTACTTCGCGTGCAAGAACGACTTCGTCCGCAAGCTCCCCGGCCGCATCATCGGCCTCAGCGTCGACGCGCGGAACAAGCCGGCGCTCCGCATGGCTCTGCAGACGCGCGAGCAGCACATCCGCCGCGAGCGCGCGACGAGCAACATCTGCACGGCGCAGGCGCTGCTCGCGGTCGTCGCGAGCATGTACGCCGTCTATCACGGGCCGAAGGGCATCCGCGCGATCGCCGAGCGCGTCCACGCGCTCACCGCGACGCTGCGCGAGGGTGTCGAGAAGCTCGATCTGAAGGTCGTTCACGACACCTTCTTCGACACGCTCTGCATCCAGGGCACGGAGAAGAACGTCAGCGACTGGATCGCGGCGGCGGAGCAGAAGAAGATCAACCTCCGGCGCTACTCGCCGACGAGCGTGTGCGTCGCGATCGACGAGACCACGAGCCTTCGTGACATCGGCGACCTCGTGGACGTCTTCTCGCTCGGCAAGCGCATCGAGGACTTCGAGACCGTCGCCGAGATGTACCGGCGCGCGATCCCGAAGGAGCTCGAGCGGAAGTCGGCGTACCTCACGCACCCGGTCTTCAACGAGCACCACTCGGAGACCGAGATGCTCCGCTACATGCGGAAGCTCGAGAGCCGAGACCTGTCGCTCGTGCACTCCATGATCCCGCTCGGCTCCTGCACGATGAAGCTGAACGCGACCGCGGAGATGATGCCCATCACCGACGCGTGGTGGAACCGCATCCACCCGTTCGCGCCGCTCTCGCAGGCGAAGGGCTACGCGCAGATCTTCAGCGAGATGGAGAAGGCGCTCGCGGAGATCACCGGTCTCCCCGCCGTGTCGCTCCAGCCGAACGCCGGCGCGCAGGGCGAATACGCGGGCCTCCTCGTCATCAAGAAGCACCACCAGACGCGTGGCCAGGGTCATCGCAACGTCTGCCTGATCCCGGCATCGGCGCACGGCACGAACCCGGCCTCGGCCGTCATGGCGGGCATGCAGGTCGTCGTCGTGAAGACGGACGCGAGCGGCAACATCGACGTCGCGGACCTCGAGGCGCGCGCGAAGGAACACTCGAACAACCTCGCCGCCATCCAGGTCACCTACCCGTCGACGCACGGCGTGTTCGAGGAGGAGATCAAGAAGATCTGCTCCATCGTCCACGAGCACGGCGGCCAGGTGTACATGGACGGCGCCAACATGAACGCGCAGGTCGGCCTCTGCCGCCCCGGCGACATCGGCGCGGACGTCGTGCACATCAACCTGCACAAGACGTTCTGCATCCCGCACGGCGGCGGCGGTCCCGGCATGGGCCCGATCGCGGTCGGGGCGCACCTCGGCAAGTACCTGCCGGCGAAGCCGCATGGCGGACCTTGGGACGCCCCTGGGGAAGAGCCGCGTCCGGCCGAGGCGGTCGGGCCGATCGCCGCCGCGCCGTGGAGCAGCGCGAGCATCCTCCTCATCTCCTGGGCGTACATCCAGATGATGGGCGGCTGGGGTCTGACGCAGGCGACGAAGATCGCCATCCTCAACGCGAACTACATCGCGCATCGCCTCGGGCCGCACTTCCCGGTGGTCTACGTCGGCTCGAAAGGCCGCGTCGCGCACGAGTGCATCCTCGACGTGCGCCCGTTCAAGCGGACGGCCGGCATCGAGGTCGACGACGTCGCGAAGCGCCTGATGGACTACGGCTTCCACGCGCCGACGATGTCATTCCCGATCGCGGGTACGCTGATGGTCGAGCCGACCG
>JAFAER010000255.1 GCA_023423895.1 Pseudomonadota bacterium | reverse complement strand
GAGCGGCATCGCCACGCTCGGCATGATGGTCGACACGCTCGTCTCCGGCGGCTACGCCTCCGAGCACGACGCGAAGATCGCGCGCAAGCTCGCGACCGTCCTCTGCGGAGGTGTCGGCGGGGCGACGCGTGAGGGCACGGAGGACGAGATGCTCGAGCTCGAGCGCGAGGTCTTCGTGAGCCTCTGCGGCGAGCCGAAGAGCCAGGAGCGCATGCAGTACATGCTGATGAACAACAAGCCGCTCAGGAACTGATCGGGAGTCCTCGGTCCTCGGTCCTCAGTCCTCAGGGGAGAGACGAGACGAGAACCGGGGGGCTTCACGCAGGCATCCAAAGAATCACCAGCGCTCACGGGCGCGGCCTCGCTCTCCTCTCGACTGAGGACCGAGGACTGAGGACTGAGGACTCAAATGAAAGACATCGTCATCCTGGACGCGGTTCGCAGCGCGGTCGGACGCGCGCACAAGGGGTCGCTCGCACAGAAGCGCCCGGACGAGTTGGCCGGGGAGGTCATCCGTGGGCTCCTCGCCCGCAACCCCAAGGTCGACAAGAACGAGATCGAGGACCTCGTCCTCGGCTGCGCAATGCCGGAAGGCGAGCAGGGCCTGAATGTCGCGCGCGTGGTCGAGCTCCTCGGCGGACTGCCGGTCGAGTCGAGCGCGCAGACGATCAACCGCTTCTGCGCGAGCGGTCTCCAGGCCATCGCGACTGCAGCCGGCGCGATCGCGATCGGCTCGGCCGACGTGATCCTCGCCGGCGGCGTCGAGTCGATGAGCATGGTGCCCATGACCGGCAACAAGCTCAGCGCCTCGCCCGAGGCGATGGAGAAGGTCGCGAGCGTCTACACGCCGATGGGCATCACCGCGGAGAACGTCGCGGCGAAGTTCAACGTGAGCCGCGCCGAGCAGGACAAGTTCGCGCTCGCGAGCCAGCAGAAGGCCTCGGCGGCGATCGAGAAGAAGGTCTTCGCCAAGGAGATCGTCCCGGTCACCGCGTACCGCTACAGCGGCAACGAGAAGAAGGCCTTCTCGTTCGAGGTCGACGAGCTTCCGCGTCCGGACACGACGGCCGAGGGTCTCGCGTCGCTCAAGCCGGCGTTCTCGGCGAAGGGCTCGGTCACGGCCGGCAACAGCTCGCCCCTCTCGGACGGCGCCGCCGCGGCGATCGTCATGAGCGGTGACAAGGCGAAGTCGCTCGGTCTGACCGGTCTCGGCTACCTCCGCGGCTTCGCAACGGCGGGTGTCGACCCGGCGATCATGGGCATCGGCCCGATCCCGGCGATCAAGAAGCTCCTCGCGAAGACGGGCATGAAGATCGACCAGATCGACATGTTCGAGATCAACGAGGCCTTCGCGAGCCAGGCCGTCTACTGCCAGCGTGAGCTGGGGATCCCGGACGAGAAGCTGAACGTCAGCGGCGGCGCGATCGCGCTCGGCCACCCGCTCGGCTGCACGGGCGCGAAGCTCACGGCGACGCTGCTCCACGCGCTCCATCGCACCAACAAGAAGTGGGGCATCGTCTCGATGTGCATCGGCGGCGGCCAGGGCGCCGCGGCTCTGTTCGAGCGGGCCTGAGCGCATAGCGAGCGCGCCGGGATCGGCGCAGAGGGCGGCCGCGTTGGCGGACTCGTGGAGCGGTGCTACAGCGCCGTCCGGAGGCCTCCGATGCGCCGCTCTCTTCTTTTTGTCGCTCCCGTCGCGGTGTCGATTGCAGCAGACCCCTCTGGACATGGCGCGGCTCGTGCTGTCGGACCGCGCGATGAAGCTGGCGTCAAATAGTGGCCTACGCCGAAACCGTGGCGGCCTGGCGGCGTAGACTCTCCTCGTGAAGCTCGCTACGCCATTGAACCTCGCGCTCGCGCTCGCGCTCGTGCTCGCGCTCGGCGCCGCCGCCTGCCGGACGTCCGGCACAGACCCGAAAGCCGAGCCGTCGTCGGCGAAGCCCGTCGCGCAGAACGCACAGAACGCGCCCGTGCGCCGCGTCGTCGGTACGGACCCGGGAGGTGTCGGCGCCGGAACGCCGCTCGCCGCCCGTCCCGGCCACGAGCTCGCGGCATTCGCGGCCGGGTGCTTCTGGGGTGTCGAGGACAATCTGCGTCAGGTGCCCGGCGTGACGGCGACCGCGGTCGGCTACACGGGTGGGCACACGGAAAGCCCGACCTACGAGACCGTTTGCTCGCACACGACCGGCCACGCCGAGACCGTGCTGGTCGAGTTCGATCCAGCGAAGGTGACCTACGAAGATCTCCTGCGCGTGTTCTTCGCGAACCACGACCCGACGACGAAGAATCGTCAGGGACCCGACGTCGGCTCGCAGTACCGCAGCGCGATCTTCACGTTCTCGGAAGCGCAGTCCGCCGCTGCCCGCGGAGCGGCGTCAGCGGAGCAGGGACGGCTCGGCAAACCAGTGACGACCGAGATCGCCGCCATCGGGCGCTTCTGGAAAGCCGAGGAGTACCACCAGCAATACGACGAGAAAACGGGCACCCACTCGTGCCCGATTCCTCGAGGCCTGCGCGAAGGGACGTGAGTCAGCGCGGCGGGCCGCGGCGTTTCGGCGGAGCGTGGCCGCCGCCGCCGCCCGGACGCTCGCCCGGCTTGTAGCCGCCGGGCTTCTTGCCCCACGCGGGACCGCTCGGCTTCTTCGTCGACGTCTGCACGCGCTCCCAAGGCTTGGCCTTCCCCTTGCGCGGGGGCGGGGCGGGGGAGGCGGACGGGGAGGGACGCTCCTTCGCGGCGCGCGACGGGCGATCCTTCGGGACCGACGGACGATCTTTCGCGCCACGCGCCGTCGAAGCGCGCTCCTTCGGAACGGACGGACGGTCCTTCGGAACGGACGGGCGCTCCTTCGGAACGGACGGGCGCTCCTTCGGGACCGACGGGCGATCTTTGGGAGCCGCCGGACGCTCTTTCTGCGCACGCACCGACGGACGGTCGTTGGGGACCCTCGCCGTCGGAGGCCCGTCCGCCGGCAGCCCCGCAGCCTCGCGGGCGGCGGCACGCGACGGTCGATCGTCGGGGACTTCGGCGAAGTCGAGCGTCGGTCGCTCCTCACGTTCACGTTCGCGCGGTCGCTGCTCGCCGAACGAGGAACCACCTTCGTAGGAGTGGCCACGTTCCGGCCGCATGCGCGCACCGCGCTCGCGGTTGGCTGCCTCGTCGAGCCATCGCCGGACGTGCACGCGAGGATCGCGCGGGTCGGGCTTCGCCGTCGCGCGCTCGAAGTCTTGGGCGACGTTGTTCGAGACCTCGATCACGGACGACGTCCGGCCGATGCGGATCGCGCCGATGTCGCGGCCTTCGATCCTTCCGCGCCGGCACATCATCGCCACGAGGCGTCGCGGATCGGCACCGTGCGATTCGCCCCACGACACCCGGAACGGGACGAAGTCGCCGCCCTCGCGCCGGCCACCACCACGGCGCGGCTCGCCATCGTCGAATTCACGTCGCCGTGCTGCTCCCGCGCCGCGTGCACCTTGCGACGGCGGATTGATGATCGTGATCTGACGCGGCTCGGCCTGCATGCGCTTCAGCGCGAGCGCGACGAGGCGGCCGACCGCACGGGAAGGCTGCTCCGAGGCGACGATGCGCTCGGCGAGCGCAAGGGCTCGCTCGTCGATCGTTTCGCCTTCTGCGAGGTCCGCCGTCACATCCGCCAGGAGGCTCTCCTCGCGTGCGTCGCGGATGGCATCGGCGCTCGGGATCGCCTCGAACTTCCAGCGAACGCGCGCCCGCCCGAGGAGCCCGACCGTGCGCGGGAGCTCGCGCTCGGTGACGAGGACGGAGCTGATGCCTTTCTTGCCGGCTCGCCCGGTGCGGCCGCTGCGATGCGTGTAGGCATCGGCATCGGTCGGCGGCTCGGCATGAATGACGCGCGTGACGTCCTGCACGTCGATTCCGCGCGCAGCGACGTCGGTCGCGACGAGCGCGTCGACATTGCCACGCTTGAACGCGGCGAGCGCGCGATTGCGCTCGGCTTGCTCCATCTCGCCGGACAGCATCGCGATGACGAAGCCGGCTTCGGAGAGCGAGGCCGCAATGTCGGCGACGTCGGCTCGGGTCCGCGCGAACACGAGCGACTGCGAGCCGGGGTTCTCGAGCAGGAGGTTGATGATCGCGGCGAGGCGCTCGCGCGGGTGCACGAGATGGATCACGTGCTCGATGTCGAGGTTTGCCGTTCCGAGTGGCGTTCCCTCGACCAGAAGCGGATCCTTCTGGACGCGATCGGCCAGCGCTTTCACCTCGCGCGGGAAGGTCGCCGACACGAGGTGTGTGCGGTGCTCCGCGGGCGGGAAGCCGAGGATCGCTTCGATGTCCTCGCGGAAGCCGAGGTCGAGCATCCGATCGGCCTCGTCGAGAACGACCGTCCGCGTTGCCGAGGGATCGATCGCGCCGCGCTTCAGGTGATCGAGCAGGCGGCCTGGCGTTCCGACGATGATCGCGGGCTTCGCGCGGAAGGCGCGGAGCTCGTCGCGATAGCCACCGCCGCCGGTGACCGCAGCGACCTTCGCGCCCAGCGGGCGATAGAGCCAGGAGAGCTCTTCTTCGACCTGTCGCGCGAGCTCGCGCGTCGGCGTGACGACGAGCGCACGAGGCCGTGCACGTTGGTCGCGCCCTTTGAGGTTGCCCGATGGCTCCTCACCGAAAGCCGGCGGCTCCTCTTCAGGCTCCTCGGCGCGGACGTCATCGCGCAGCGTGAGCCCGATAGCGACGGTCTTGCCAGAGCCGGTCTGTGAGCTGATGCGTAGATCTCGGCCTTGGAGATCCGGCGCGAGCACGGCCTCCTGGACAGGCGTGAGCCGGTCGAAACCCTTGTCCTCGAGCGCCCCCGCGAGCTCGGGTCCGATGGTTTCTTCCAGTGTTTCGCGGAGAGACGGGGTCGTTTGCGGGGTAGTCAGGGGCACTCGCTTCCGAGGGGCGGATCGGGGTTACAGTACACGAAACCACCTCCGCTCGTCTGTGTGAGGAGAACGATCGTATTAGCGCGAATCGACGCGTCGATCGTCGGCAAGACGCGTGTCACGGCGTCCGCTTGTGCTTGAGTGGCCGCGAACACGTGGAGGATCTGCTTCACCCACTTGTCCTCGGGCTCCACGCGCGCCGTGCTCTTCTGGACGTCTTCGAGCTTCTTCTGGAGGAGCGCCTTCACGTCCGCGTCCGGGAACGGCTGGTTCTGCGGCTTGTAGGCTCGCGTGACGCTCACGCCGACGCGCTTTCCGGCGATCTCCACGAGGATGTCCGTGATCGGCCCCGTCGTGTTCTCGAGGTAGCTCACCTGGGTCTCGGTCTTCAGCAGCTTGGCTCCTTCGCACGCGCGCAGAACCTCGAAGCTCATGACCTCGGACTCGCTCGAGCTGCCGCCGGCATTCGCCGTGTCGAAGATCTTCTGTCCGCCGGGCGAGAGGCTTGCCTTGTCGTAGGTCTCCCCCGCGACGAACGTGAGCTTGTTCTTCTCGAGCGTCGACGTCGGGTTCGTCAGCTGCGTCTTGGCGATCCCGCACGACCCCGTCAGCGTGCCGAGAATGTCCCCCGGAGTCGGCGGCTCGTTTTCCCCCTCGGGATCGTCGGGTGTGTCGGGCGTATCGGTCTCGTCGTCTCCGTCCGTGGTCGAAGGCCCCGCCGGCTCACCGGGCTTGGCGGGCTCGACGTCTCCGCTGGGCGCTGCGCTCCCGGCCGGGGCGCTCGGCTGAGCGGATACCGAACACGCCGCTGCAAGGGCGACGATCGCAACGACACCGATCTTTCGAAGTACGAGCACCGAACCTCCTCGCTCGCGGGCCGCTTCCTCGAAGCCCCGCGTACCGCTCGGACTGACCTTTGAGCACAATGTGTGCCTTGTACAAGTGCCCGAGACCATGTGGCACCCGAGGCCACGATCGGGTCGATCGGGTGGGCTGGCGATCCCCCAGCCGGCAGGCGACGGAAGTACGATTGCGCCGCGAATGCGCATGCTCGACATCGGAGTGATCGGCTCCGGGACAGCCGGTAGTGCGGCCGCCGTGTTCCTCGCGCGCGCCGGGCACCGCGTGACGGTCTACGAGCGGGTACCGTCGCCTGGGGCGGTCGGCGCCGGGATCACGCTGCAGCCGACGGGCCTCCACGTGCTCCATCGGCTCGGGCTCTACTCACACGTCGTGTCCCGTGGCGCGCGCCTCGAACGGCTGCTCTGCGAGAGTCGGGCGCGGAGACCGCTCGTGGATCTCACTTACGAGACAGTGGAAGAAGGTCTCTTCGGTCTGGGCCTCCATCGAGGCGTGCTCTTCGAGGCCCTCTTCGGTGCGGTGCGCGCAGAACGGAAGCTGACCGTCGAGACCGGCGTCGAGATCGTGGACCTCGCGCGCGCCGAGCGACCGAGCGGGACGGAGCCCTCGCGCTGGTCGTGGTTGATCGACGTCGAGCGGCGGCGCCATGGTCCCCACGAGCTCGTCATCGTCGCCGACGGCGCGCGCTCGCAGCTCCGCGATGACACGGCCACGAGCAAGCGCATCGAGCGCTATCCGTGGGGCGCGCTCTGGTTCGTCGGTCGCGAACCCAGGGATGCGACCGATCCGATGGCGCGAACGCTTCATCAAGTCGTCGATGGCAATCACCGGTTCCTCGGCCTGCTCCCGACGGGGCGCTTGCCGGCGTCGCGCGACGGCTCGCTCTCGCCGAGCCCCAGGCTCTCGAGCCTGTTCTGGAGCATCCGTGGCGATCGTCTGACGGCCTGGAGGGAGCGGGGCCTCGACGCGTGGAAGGAGGAGGTCGCCGCGCTCGCGAAGGAGGCCGAGCCCATCCTCGATCAGATCAAGGACCAGAACGAGGTCCTCTATGCCGCGTACCACGACGTCGTCATGTTTCGCTGGCACACGCGCAACGTCGTCTACCTCGGAGACGCGGCCCACGCGACGAGCCCGCAGCTCGGACAGGGCTGCAACCTCGCGCTCTGGGACGCGATGGAGCTCCACGACTGCGTCGAGGAAGAGGCGACGGATCTCGCGCGGGCCCTCGATCGGTACTCGCGCCGGCGCGAAGAGCACCTCGCGTTCTATCAGACGATGACACGCTGGCTGACGCCGTTCTTCCAGGGCGACGAAGAGCTCCTCGGTCAGCTACGCGACATCGCGATGCCGCTCATGGGGAAGGTGTCACCGTTCAAGAGACTCATGACGCTCAGCATGCTCGGTGTGATGGACGGCTTTCTCGGACGCACGCTCACATTGAGGTTGCCTGCGCGCGCACCCGAGGCGTGAAGCACGATGCACCCTATCGACGAGAGCGAGCGACCGCGTCTACTCTCGCCGAATGCAAAGTGTCACCGCCGTTCGCCGACACGTCGGCTCCGTCGCGGTCGTCTCGATCGCGCTGATCGCGATCGCTGTTCCTGCATGTGGAGGCCTCAGCTCTCATTGCGCCGATTTTTGTGACCGCTGGCACGAGTGTGTCGACAGCACGGTCAACGTCGACTCGTGCGAGAACGCATGCCACGACTGGGCCGACGGCAACTCGGATCGCGAGACGAAGGTCGACAAGTGCAGCGAGTGCGTCAGCCAGAACGACGCCTGCAGCGACACGAATCGCCGTTGCGCAGCCGACTGCCTCGGCATCCCCGTTCGCTGACGCGCCTTCACGATCGGAGCGCGCGCTCCCACTTGATGCGCGTGTACGCGACCCGGAAGCCCTGACGTTCGGCGTTGCGCTGTGATGCACTTCCAGGCGCAGCGCCCATCGTCGCGAGCTCACATCCCGCCTCGCGCGCGAACCGTAGTCTCGCGGCGAGGAGCGCTCGCTGTCCGCCGCGGCGTCGGGCGGACGGGATCGTGCTCGCACCGGCGAGGACCGCGACTCCGTCGTGGACGTGCATCGCGCCTGCGCCGATGGGACGACCATCGAGCTCCGCAAGGAAGCAGTGCGTGTCGGCTGCACGTGCGTTGACGCGGCCGATCGCTCGAACGAACTCCGCGATCTCCGGGGTCTCGGCCCATCCCTCGGCCGAGACGGCAGCCCAGCGGTCGGCCTCGTCCGCGAGGCTTCCGTCGATCCGCCGCACGGTGACATCACCTGCGGATGGATCCGACGGCAGCTCTCGGAGGAGCGGCTGATAGATGATGCTCGTGAGCTCGATTGGTCGATAGCGACGATCGGCGAGGAGTGACAGCAAGGACGGATCTGCGAGCGGGCTCACCTCGTGGAACGTCGGAGCGCCTCGCTCCGCGAAGAACGCCTCGATCGCATCGAGCACCGCGCCGTCGGGCGTGCTGGACATGCCGAGCCCGAACGTCTGCGTGAGCGGCGAATCGACACCGTCGAAGAGCGCGTACGTCCCGTCCACGTCCGCCCATGTCGCTCCGACGGCGGGTTCGAGTCGCGCGCGCGACTCCACGAACGCCGCGTTGGAATGTCCGACTGCGCGCTCGAGCCGCCGCGCGAGCGTCAGATCGACGAGCGGGAACGTGTCGGTGGTCGTTGCCATCCACGCATCGCTACAACACGCAGGTCGAAGACTGAAGCGTCGAGGCGAGATCACTCGCCGACGAGCTTGTAGCCGACGCCGCGGATCGTCTTGATCGAAGGTCCGCTGGGGCCGAGCTTCTTCCGCAGGCGCTTGACCGTGGTGTCGACGACGCGTCCGCTGTCTGCGATCTCGCCCCATACGTCACTGACGAGCGTGTCGCGGGTCTGGACGCGCCCCGAGCGCTCCGCGAGACGCAAGAGGAGATCGAACTCGCGTCGCGTGAGCTCCACGCCAACGCCGCCGACGGCGACGCGCCGGGCGGCGCGATCGATCTTCAACGGACCGAGGGTGATGAGATCGACGGCGGGAATTGCGCGGGTTCGCCGGCGCGCGAGGGCGCGCACGCGGAGCACGAGCTCGCGCATGCTGTGCGGCTTCGTCACGTAGTCGTCCGCGCCCGCCTCGAACGCCGCGACGCGATCCGATT
Source organism: Pseudomonadota bacterium (assembly GCA_023423895.1). Lineage (GTDB taxonomy): Bacteria > Myxococcota_A > Polyangia > Polyangiales > Polyangiaceae > Labilithrix. The sequence continues at coordinate 18,994 of JAFAER010000255.1, read as the reverse complement.
CGTCGCTCCGTGACGTGAGCACGACGAGCGCAGGACGTCGCGTGCCCGGCGCGCGCAGCTTCTGACAGAGCTCGATGCCGTTCATGTCCGGGAGTTGCAGATCGAACAGGACGATGTCGGGCTCCGATGCCTTCGCGAGCGCGAAGCCTGCATGCCCGGAAGATGCGGCTTCGACCTCGTGGCCTTCGCTGGTCAGCGAGGCTGCAAGCTCGGTACGCAACACGCCATCGCCCTCGACCACCAACACGCGACTCACCTCGATATGGGCACCTCCGGCGATTACGCCGACATGTTCCGAGCGAAACATTCTGGTGAACCGTCGAGCCGGGCGTCGCGTCGCGATCGTGATCCACTCGATGCGCTCACACGTCGCCGTCTCGTCACACTGGTGCCACGTGAGTCGAGTTAAGTACGCCGCGTGTCACTCGACGCCTGGGGCCAGAAGGACGACGAAGACGAGGGCCGCGCGAAGCGACTCGCGGGCTCGTACGCTGCCGCGTTGGTCGTCGTCGCCGGACTGCTCGTCCTCGGCGTCGCGTTCGGCGGTCAGATCAAGAAGCAGGTCCTCGACGAAGAGGTGACCGTGAAGTTCGTGGCTCCGGAGAAGGCGCCGGAGCCGCCGCCGCCTCCCCCGCCACCACCGCCGCCCCCTCCCAAGGTGAAGGTCGTGAAGGCCGCGACGCAGGGACCGCCGCCGCCGCTCGGGCCAAAAGTGGACGCCCCGCCGACGGAGATCCCGAAGGACAAGCCCGCCGAGGGCGATCCCTCGAAGGCGGTCACCGAGGTGCCTTTCGGCGAGGGTGATCCGAACGGCTGTGTCGGCTGCACGGGAAAGCCCGGAGGCGGCTACGGCACGCCGGTCCCGACCGCGCCGCCTGCGCCTCCAGCACCGCCGCCGAGGCCCTATCAGATCGCCGAGGTCACGACGCCGCCCGTCGCGCTCACCAAGAACATGCCCGCGTACCCCGAAGAGGCGCGCAAGCAGGGCATCGACATGGTCGTCGTCGTGAAGTTCGTCGTCACCGAGACCGGTGACGTGGAGGACATCAAGATCCTCCAGGGCCACCCGACCCTCGACGCCGCCGTGATCGCGGCGGTGAAGACCTGGAAGTTCACGCCCGGCACGCTCGACGGCCGGCCAGTGCGTGTCGTTCGCAAGATGAAGTTTCCGTTCCACCTCCGGACAGCCAACTAGGAGCATCCGCCATGTCGTTCAGTCTGCTTCACATCTGGGCCAGCATGGGCCTGCCGAGCAAGGTCATCGCGACCTTCCTGCTCCTCATGGCCGTCATGAGTCTCGCGGTCGTCGTCGAGCGTCACGTGACGCTTCTTCGTGGCACGACGGCAACGCGCAAGTTCCTCTCCGCGATCATCCCGCACCTCTCGCGCGGGGACTACGGCAGCGCCTCGAAGCTCGCCGAGGATCTGCGGCTCTCGCCGTTCGCGCGGATCGCCAAGCCGATCCTCGGGAAGATCAACGCCGGTCGGGACGGCAAGCTCTCTGCCGTCGAGCTCGCGCAGCGCGAGGCCGAGCGTCAGAAGGAGGCCGTGGGCCTCGAGCTCCGTCGCGGCATGGGCGTCCTCGCGTCGGTCGGCTCGGTCGCTCCGTTCGTCGGACTGCTCGGCACCGTCGTCGGCATCATCAGCGCGTTCCAGGGCATCGCGACGACCGGCTCCGGCGGTCTCGGCGCCGTGTCGGCGGGCATCGCGGAGGCGCTCGTCGAGACGGCGCTCGGTCTCTGCGTCGCGATCCCTGCGGTGCTCTTCTTCAACCAGCTGAACAACAAGATCAACGGCATCGAGGCCGAGCTCGGTCGTCGCACCGGCGAGCTCCTCGACGAGCTGGAGAACAAAGATGGGAATCGCGATAGCGGCAAGCTCGAAGCGGCGGCGTGAGCAGAGCACGCCGGACATCAACGTCACGCCGCTCGTCGACGTCGTCCTCGTTCTCCTGATCATCTTCATGGTGATCGCCCCGTCGCTGGAAAACGGCGAGCGCGTGGAGCTCCCGGGCATTCTCCAGCCGGACAAGAAGCAGAAGTCCAAGCTCGATCCGGTGACCGTCACGGTCGCGCAGAGCGGGAAGATCTTCATCGAGAAGGAAGTGGTCGAGGCACCGGTCCTCGCCGCACGCCTCGCGCAGATCCACGAGGCCGAGCCGGATCGGCGTGTGGTGCTCAAGGGAGACAGCGCGGTCGACTACCAGAAGGTCCGCGACCTCTTCACGACGGTCCAGAACGCGGGCTTCCCCGGCGTGTCCTTGATGGTGAGCAAGAAGTCGGGGCCCGGCGCTGCGCCGGACGAGCCCGACGAGGAATAGAGGTTCGTCATGGGAATGGCGGTAGGCGGGGCAGGCAAGAAGGGGCAAGTGACGCCCCAGATGAACGTGACGCCGCTCGTCGACGTCGTGCTCGTCCTTCTCATCATCTTCATGGTCGTGACGCCGCTGCTCTCGAAGCAGTTCTGGCTCCAGCTGCCGAAGCAAGAAGAGACGAAGGCCGCCACGCCCGAAGAGAACAAGTCGGTCGTTCTCACGGTGGAGAAGACCGGCGATCTGAAGATCAACGGCACGCCGATCGAGAAGCCAGAGCTGAAGGACAAGGTCTCGCGCTACATGGCCGCTCGGCCCGACAAGGTCGTCTACTTCGACGCCGCCGATGATGCGCCGTATGCGACGACGGTCGAAGCGATGGACATCGCGCGCCAGGGCGGAGCGAAGACGGTCGCGATCCTCACGAAGAAAGTCGTGCAGTAGCCGCACGCGCTTCGCCACACATCCCAGAAGAAGCTTCGCACCACGGAATCGACATGCGTGCTCGGTCGACGTGTACCCTCAGTCTTGCCTTGATCCTCGGCGCCGCAGCCACTCCGCTGCAGGCGTGGGCGCAGCCGCTCCCCGGCGCCGACGACGGCACGCGGAGCAAGCCGCAGCCGAATAAGCCCGCGGACGACGACGATGCCGAAGAGGCACCGCCGATCCAGCCGGCGCAGCCCGGGCAGCCACCGTCGCCGTCCGACGACGGCGACACCGACACCGACGACATGAGCGAAGGTCCAGACCCTTCGCGCCCACCGCCGGCAGGGAAGGGCGCAGTGTGGGGTGTCGTGAAGAGCAAGGGCTCGGGCGACACGGTGCTCGAGGCGGTCGTCACCGTCATCGGTCGCAAGGAGTACTCGAGCACGGATGTCGACGGTCGCTTCCGACTCGAGCTGCCGCCCGGCACGTACCAGCTCCGCGTCGTCTACGAGCTCCACAAGCCGGTGCGGCTCGCGAACGTCGTGGTTCAAGCGGGCAAGGTCCGCAAGATCGACGTGGCGCTCCAGCCCGACGACACCGCGGTCGAAGAGGTGACCGCCATCGAGGCCGAGGCCGAGCGTGCGAGCGCAGCGACGCAGCTCATGCTGCGGAAGAACGCGGCGCAGGCGTCGGACTCGATCGGCGCGCAAGACATCGCGAAGACGCCGGATCGCAACGCCGCCGAGGCGGTGAAGCGCGTCGTCGGCACCACCGTGGTCGACGGCAAGTACATCTTCGTCCGCGGCCTCGGCGACCGGTACACGAACTCGCTATTGAACGGCGCGCCGCTGCCGAGCCCCGAGCCCGACCGCCAGGCCGTGCCGCTCGACATGTTCCCGACGCTCGTTCTGAGCGATCTCACGATCTCGAAGACGTTCGTGCCGGACATGCCCGGCGACTTCGCGGGTGGCTCGCTCAACATCCACACGCGTGACCTACCGAACAAGTTCCTGTTCCAGGTGACGGGCGGTCTCGGTGCGAACACGCTCTCGACGTTCGGCAATCGGCTCAGCTACCAGGGCGGCTCGACCGACTGGCTCGGCATCGACGACGGGGGGCGGAGGCTCCCTGCAGAGGTGCCCGGATCGCGCATCGTCTCGATCGATCCGCAGACCGGCCAGCGCTACGACCTCACCGGCGTCGGACGAGCGATCAACCGGAGCATGGCGCTGAACCGGGACTTCAACCTCCCGCACGGCACCGTCAGCACCGTCATCGGCGACTCCTTCAAGCTCGGTAAGGAGCGCGTTCTCGGCTACGTCGTCGGCGGCACGTACTCGCGGCGGTTCCAGAAGCGCACGAACGAGATCCTGCGGCGCTTCGATCCGGATCCCGAGAGACCGGGCGAGCTGATCATGCGGAACGACTACCGCGCCGAGACCGGCACCGACACGGTGACGTGGAGCGGGCTCGGCACCGTGACCTACGCGTTCGACAACGATCATCGGATCGCGGTGACCGGCCTCTATAGCCGCAACGCCGAGAAGGAAGCGAAGAGCGTATCGGGGAGGAACGACGAGAGCCTCATCCGCGACGAGCGCCTGCGCTTCATCAACCGCGCGCTCATGTACGGCCAGATCCGGGGTGAGCATCGGTTCCGGAACCTCGAGAACGCGAGCCTCACCTGGTCGCTCCTCCAGTCGCGCGCGACGCTGAACGATCCGGCGCTCCGCCAGACCGCGTACGATTACGACCAGTCGTCCGGGCAATGGACGTTCGCGGGGAACTCGCCGACGAGCGGTCAAAACTTCTTCGCCGCTCAGGGCGAGACGACGCGCGGTGGCGTCCTCGACTGGGTCCAGCCGCTCGCGAAGTACGACGGCGCGCCGAAGCTCAAGGCCGGTGCGATGGTCACGCTGCGCGGTCGCAGCTTCCAGGCGCGGCGCTTCCGGTTCCAGCGTAACAACTCTGCCGACCGGAACATCTTCTTCCGCCCGCCGGGGGAGCTCTTCACGGACGACAACATCGGCTCCGCGGACGCAGGCGCTCCGCTCGAGCTCGAGGAGTGGACGCGGGCGACCGACTCGTATGCCGCTCGCTACGACGTCTACGCCGGGTACGTGATGACCGACCTGCCGGTGACGTCGCGGCTCCGGTTCGTCGTCGGTCCCCGCCTCGAGTCGTCCGTCCAGACGATCGACTCCTACGATCCGTTCTCCGGCAGCACGGAGCGCGTGCAGGCGCGACTGTCGCGGACCGACATCCTCCCCTCGGCGAACGCCATCCTGAAGGTGACGAAGGAGTCGAACATTCGCCTGTCGGCGACGCGCACCGTGGCGCGGCCGCAGCTCAGGGAGCTCGCGCCGTTCATCTTCACGGAGTATCTGGGCGCGCGCGAGGTGCTCGGCAATCCCGAGCTCGACCGGACTTCGATCACGAACCTGGATGCACGCTTCGAGCTATTCCCGCGCGTGAGCGAGGTCCTCGCGGTGAGCGTCTTCCACAAGCGCTTCACCAAGCCGATCGAGACGTACATCATCCCGACGGGCAAGGGCGTCGTCTCGTACCAGAACGCCAAGGGGGCGGTGAACACGGGCGTCGAGCTCGAGGGCCGGAAGGGGCTCGACTTCGTCTCGTCCGCGTTGAACGACTTCAGCCTGCTCGCGAACGTGACGTGGGTCCATTCGCGCGTCGAGATCGATCCCGCGTCGGGCGGAATCCAGACGTCGCAGGAGCGGCCGCTTGCAGGTCAGTCGCCCTTCGTCGTCAACACGGCGCTCGACTGGACGCACGACGAGACGAAGACGCGCGCGCGCGTCCTCTACAACGTGCAGGGGCGCCGGATCTCCGAGGTCGGCACGCAGGGCGTCCCCGATACGTACGAGCAGCCCCGGCACATGGTCGATGTCTCGGTCGCTCAGGGCATCGGCGAGCACGTCGATCTCAAGTTCACGATCGAGAACCTCTTCGACTCTCCCGTCCGCTTCACCGCCGGTGAGGCGAGCAACGCACCGCTCGTGCGGTCGTACACGCTCGGGCAGACGTTCTGGCTGCTCGCGACCTACAGCCTCTGAGCCGCGCCGATCCGGTTTGCTCGATTGTCACCGCGAGACCTCGAAGACGTTCGGACACGGTCGCGTCGTTGACACAGTCCCCGGGCATAAGTGCACCGCTGCTGACGAGTACAGAGCAGCAGCGAGTCAAAGGAGCTTCGAATGCGAACGCATGGTCTGGTTTTCCTTGGTGCCATCGTCGGGCTGACCACCCTCGGTATCGTTGCCTGCAGCGATGATGGGACGCTCGGCGGGGCGCCGCCGCCCCCGGTGAACGGCACGAGCAGCGGCACCAGCGGCGGGACCAACCCGGACGGCGGCAATCCCCCGCCGTCGCAGCGCCCGCAGGAGACGCTCGAGGGCGAGATCTCCGCGAGCCGCACGCTCACGGCCGACAAGAACTACCTTCTGAAGGGGCTCGTGAGCGTCAAGCCGGGCGCGACGCTGACGATCGAGAAGGGCACCGTCATCAAGGGTGACAACGCGTCGAAGGCGATCCTCCTCATCGAGGCCGGCGCGAAGATCGAGGCGGTCGGCACGGCCGACGAGCCGATCGTCTTCACGAGCCAGGCGGCCGAAGGCCAGAAGAAGCCGGGCGACTGGGGTGGCCTCATCATTCTCGGCAACGCGCCGATCAACGTGAAGGACGCGAACGGCAACCCGGTCCAGCAGAGCATCGAGGGCATCCTCGCCGCGGGTGTCGGCACGAACTCGAAGTACGGCGGCAACGACGCGACCGAGAGCAGCGGCAAGCTACAGTACATCCGCATCGAGTACTCGGGCGTCGTCATCGGCGAGAACAACGAGGTCAACGGGATCACCTTCGGCGGCGTCGGCAGCGGCACCGTCGTCGATCACATCCAGGTCCGCCAGACGCTCGACGACTGCTTCGAGTTCTTCGGTGGCACCGTCAACGCGAAGTACCTCGCGTGCCAGCACAATGAGGACGACGGCTTCGACTTCGACCTCGGCTACACCGGCAAGCTCCAGTTCCTCGTCCTGCAACAGGATCCGACGCACGAGGGCGACGACAACGGCTTCGAGAGCGACAACGACGACAAGGGCACCGGCAACCTGCCGCTCACGGCGCCGACGATCTACAACGCGACGCTCTGCGGCAAGAACACGAGCCTCGCGAAGGAGCAGTACGGCATGCTCCTCCGCAAGAACACGCGCGGCACGTACAAGAACATCGTCGTCTCCGGCTTCCAGGCGGCGCTCGACATCCGCGACGGCATCGGCCTCGGCGCGGCAGGCGAGCTCACGATCACGAACTCGGTCTTCTTCAACAGCAAGGGCGCCGGCAGCTACGTCGTGACGGACCACATCGCGTTCGTGGAGAACTCGGACGTCGCCGGTCAGCCCGACCGCAACGACGACAACGGGCTGGACGAGGTCACGTGGTTCAAGAACCAGGCGGGCAACGCGTGGACGGACCCGGGCATCACGGGTTGCTTCGACGCTGCCGCTCCGGTCTTCGGCCCCACGGCGTCACTCACGGACGGCGCGGCGACGCCGCCGAACGACGGCTTCTTCGACGCAACGGCCACGTACAAAGGCGCGTTCAAGGACGCGACCGACAAGTGGGCGCAGACGGGCAAGTGGGCCGTCTGGTCGGAGAAGTGATCGACCCGACCACGCGCGCGAGCTGACAGCGCGTCGTGGACCCCGAGGAGGCGCGCCGAATCGTGCGGCGCGCCTTCTGTCGTGTGCGTGCTGTCTTGTCTCGCTCCGCTGGCGGGGAGGTTCAAAGACGAGGGAGGGGGCCGGGGCTGTCGGCTCGCGCGAGGTGCTCGACCTGACGTCAACGGCCGAATGCGCGCCGAGCGGCCGTCAGTCCTGCACACGAGTCTCTGCTATCCGCCCGCGCGTCAGATCTCGCCCGTCCACTTGAGGAATACGGCGCGTCCTGGGCGCTGGATGCCGAAGAAGTCGAACAGGCGTGCGTCGGTCACGTTCTGCACCTCGAGCGTCGTCCAAGACCTGACGCGATCGAAGCCGATCTCGTATGTCGCTCCCACGTTGTGCCCGAACTGCGAGGCCACGAGCGGCTTGAGCTCCGAGATGCCCGCGCTCTCCCAGGTTCGAAAGAACTCGTGGGTGTACCGGCCTGCCCAGAAGAGCTCGAGCCCGCCAGCGAACTGGAAGAAGCGCTCGAGATGCGCTTGTGCGCCGAAGCTAGCGAAGAAATACGGCCGATTTGGCAAGCGGTCTCCGGCGAATTCGGAGAAGGTCCCGCGGTCCGAGCGATTCCGCACGTCTTGATACGACCCTGTCGCGTCGGCGCTCACGTGGCGGCCCGGGCTCGTCCACCGGATCGCGCCTTCGACGCCGACGGAGCGTGCCATGTAGACGTTCTCGAAGCGCGTGACGCGGTTGCCCGCGAGCAAGACGATGAGGTGGTCGGAGTAGCGCGCGAAGCCGTTCACCTCCGCCGTGAACGCGCCAGCCACGGTGCGCCTCACATCGAGGCGTGGTCCGATGTTGACGTTGTGCGCCGTCTCGGGGCGGATATCCAGGTTCGGGAGCACGCGGATCCCGTCGCCGAAGACCTCGTCGGGTTGAGGCAGGCGTGTGGCGTACTCGTACGACGCTTTCACCAGCAGGCTGGGCGTCAGTCGAAAGCGAACGCCGTCGCCGATGCCGAAACGTTGCTCGGAACGGTTCTCGTGGAAGAAGTTGCCGTTCGGTAGCGAGCGCTCGTAGCTCGCGTCGAGGAAGTACGACTTGACGAAGAGGATGTTCTGGAGCCGCTTGTCGAAGGGAGACTCGGCCGGTCCGGAGCGCTCGTCGTTGGGACCAGTCCCGCCTTCTGCGAACCGCGCTCTCTCCGCGCCGTCGTCGACGAGCCGCTCGCGGGCCTCGAAGCTCATGGCGTTGAGCTCGAGCTCGGCTCCGAAGACGCTCGTGAGCAGCCGCCGATCGGCGGTGATGGGATGGCGGACGGTCGGGTCGCGTGCGAGCCGCTCCTCGCCGGTTCGCGTGGTGTAGCGAGGCGTCGCGTTGGCTCGCAGCGTCAGTGCCGCGGAGAGGTTCCACGCCACGAGCGCTTGTCCGTAAAAGCCGTGCCCGAACTGCGTCTGATCGAACGGGACCGTGCCTGTCTCGCCGCGCACGGGGCGCTCTCGGATGCGGCGACCGAACCAATCGTAGACGAACTCGCTTGCGTCGAAGAATCGGATGGATCGGTACGCGTAGTGCGCGAGCACGTCCACGTGCACGTCCCTCGACGGTCGCACCCGATACCTGAGCGCGCCGCCGGTCCTCGTCTCGCCCGACAGGACCTCTCCCCAGGGCCCGATGAAGACGTGCGGATCATTCAGGAGCTCCTTCTCGTAGCTCGACCGAAACGCCCGAAGCGTCAGCTCGTCCGCCCATCGTCTGTCGACGAGGCCCGCCTCGATGGAACCGCCGACCGCACGAAACGCATCGTGGAAGCGCTCCACGCGAACCGTGCGAGTCCGCCCCCGCTCGTTGGCGACGTCAACGTCGATGTCGTAGTCGTTCCGGGTGTGATCGACGAAGGCGTTTGCCCGGAGTACGAAACCGGTGCGCTCGTCGTGAGCGCGCGCAGCGGCGGTGAGCCGTCGTGTGCCGAACGCGCCAACCTGGTACGACGCGCTGGCCCCGGAGCCGGGACGACGGTCTTGAACGAGGTTGATCGCGCCACCGAGAGCGTCCGCACCGAAGCGAATGGGGACGACTCCCCGATAGACCTCGACGCGCTCGAGCAGGTTGAGAGGCACGTCCCCGAGCTGCTGAGGGAACATCTCCAGCTCCCAGGGGACACCGTCGATGAACGTGCGGACCTGCGCGTCGTAGAGGCCGTTGAGCGAGAGGTGCATGTGCCCGCCCAGCCCGCCGGAGCGCTGTACCGACACGCCCTGCGTTCGCGCGAGCTGCTCGGCCAGGTCCGTCGTTCGGCGTCGTGCGCGCGTGAGGTCGACGACCGTGACGGCATCGGCTGACTCTTGCAGGCGCCGGGCCTCCGTGAGGGGGCGAGTCCCCCGCACGACGACCCCCTCGTCCTCGGGCGAAGGAGGGGCGGACGTCGGAGCGCTGTTCGCCGCGGACGTCGCGATGAAGGCTGACTCGCCTGCATCCGCGTTCGTCGCGGGGCCCGCCTGCTGGAGAGGAGTAGCCTCGTCGTCGCCGCCCATCGCCGAGACCGCGGCGCGCGCGTTCTCGTCGCCCGGTTGCGCTCGCGACGAAGAAGCAGCGACGAGGAGGCTTGACGCCGCGAGCGTTGTGACGAGGCGGGGGCGAAGATGTCCCCGCCGATCGCTCTTCATCGAATGGCGATGATCTTGGTGGGTACACCGGGCACGACGCGGCCGCGCTGCGGATCCCCGCTCACGTTCGTTTTGAGGAGCGTGCTCTCCTTGGAGTCGGCTGCGGCCGTATACGTGATGACGTCTCCGCCGACGTCGAACGAGAGGTGCGTTCCGCCGAGCAGGTTGGACGACAGCGCCCGCTGCTCTTTGCTCGCTAGGTTCGCGTGCACCCATCGCCACGCGGGGCCGCCATGAAGGACGTTGGCGGTCGACATCGAGTCGATGGCCGCCGTCTCTTCGTCGAGGACATAGAAATAGGCATTGTCGCCGCCGGCAGACGTCAAGCCGGCAGTGAAGGGGCTACCCGTGAACTCCTCGAGATCTACCTTGTAGTCCGGGTCGGGCGCGTTCTGACCGGGCAACATCCGCAAGAGGCACGGCTTCGGCGCGCGCGACGCGTCGAGCCGGTGAATCGCCGCCGTCCACACGTCGGGGGACAAATAGATGGTGCCGTCGCCGCCGGTCATCAAGCTGATGATGCCGCCGCAGCGCTCCTCACGCGTCACGCCGACGAACTCGTCGCGGTCGGCGTCGACGACGAAGATGTAGTTGAGGTCGAGCACGGTCTCGGCCTCGAAGTCGCTGAACCACGCGCCGAACACCACCTGGTTGCCGCGACGCTGGCCGACGCCGAAGGTGAAGGTTGCGGGGAGCGCCTCTTTCTGGATGGGGATGGGGAACGTCTTCTCGACCGTCATCGTGCTCGGGTTCCAGACGACGATCTCGAACGTCTCGTTCGAGAAGAGATACGCCTTGGTCTCCGAGAAGACCTGGATGAACCCGAACGAGCCGGCGCCGGTCACGCCCTGCGCCGCAAAGCTCAGCGCCCCGGTCTTCCGAAACGTCCCGTCGATCGTCGCTTCGTAGCGATCGAGCGCGGGCGGCGCGTAGATGAAGAACGCACCCGGCTTGTGCCCCGGATACAGGTTCCCTCCGGAGTGGCCGCCTTCGCGTGTATTCAGCTCGAGCGCGCCGTCGAGAGTGACCGGCGGTCCGTCGAGCAGAGAGTCCACGAACGCCACGAACGTGTTCGCGTTCGACTCGGAGTCGGCGACCCTCATGGCGATTGCGAACTTTCCGCCGGGAAGGTTCACGGCGGTCGCATCTGTGTCGCTGCAGCCAATGGCCAGTCCTAGAGCGACACACGCGAGCGCGCTTCGGAAGGCCGTACGTTTCTTCGAGTCCGTCAAGACATGCTCCATCGATTGCGTCCGGGCATCCGGCGCAGGGAGGCCGTTCCATACAGGCGCGCGGATGGCGTGTCACGATCTTAAAGAAACGTGCCACGATTCGAATCGCGCTCGCACGACGCCGCTGCCGCGCGGCAATGGCGACCCGAGGTGCCCACGAAAAGCACGGGAAACAAGCCCGAAACACGCCGCGGATCATGCTCTGGGGTCGAAGCACTCGACCCCTCGACCCAAGAGCCGCATGACGATCAACGCTGGTGACACCGCCTGGCTGCTCGTGAGCGCAGCGCTCGTTTTGTTGATGACCCCTGCGCTGGCGCTCTTCTACGGCGGAATGGTCCGCAAGAAGAACGTCCTCTCCACGCTGATGCACTCGCTCGCGGCGCTTCCGATCGTGAGTGTCATCTGGGCGCTGTGCGGATACGCGCTCGCCTTCGGCCCGACACGCGGCGGGATCATCGGGAGCCCGACCGCGGTCGGCCTCACCGACCTCGCCATGGAGGCGCACGGCACCGTTCCGGCGCTCGCGTTCTGCGCGTTCCAGATGATGTTCGCGGTCATCACGCCGGCGCTCATCTCCGGAGCGTTCGCCGAGCGTATGCGCTTCTCGGCGTACCTCGTGTTCATCGCGCTCTGGTCGCTGCTCGTCTACGTCCCCGTCGCGCACTGGGTCTGGGCGGAAGGCGGCTGGCTCTATGACCTCGGGGCGCTCGACTTCGCCGGCGGCACCGTCGTCCACCTCACCGCCGGCGCCTCGGCGCTCGTCTGTGCGCTCGTGATCGGCAAGCGCCTGAAGTACCCGCAGGAGCGGCCGCTTCCTCACAATCTGACGATGACTCTCACGGGCGCCGGGCTGCTCTGGTTCGGCTGGTTCGGCTTCAACGCGGGCAGCGCTCTCTCGAGCGGATGGCTAGCGGCGTTCGCGTTCATGGCGACCCATCTCGGCGCAGCTGGCGGGGCGCTGGGCTGGCTCGTCATCGAGTGGAAGCATCGCGGCAAGCCGACCGCGCTCGGTGTCGCATCGGGACTCGTCGCCGGCCTCGTCGCGATCACTCCCGCAGCCGGCTTCGTCTCGCCGGTCTCCGCGGTCGTCATCGGGTTTGCGGCTTCGTGCGTCTGCTATCTCGCGGTGCTCGTGAAGTACAAGTACGGCTACGACGACTCGCTCGACGCGTTCGGCGTCCACGGCGTTGGTGGCCTCACGGGTGCGATCCTCACGGGCGTGTTCGCCGTAAAGCGCACGTTCCCGGGCGTGGCCGATCCGGTAGGCGCGGACGGCTTGCTGGCCGGGAACGTGAAGCTCCTGGGCGTCCAGATCCTCGCCTGCGTCGTCTCGGCGGCGTACGCGGGCCTCGTCACGTGGGGCCTCCTCAAGCTGATCGACAAGCTCGTCGGCCTGCGCGTCACGGCCACCGACGAGCGTGAAGGCCTCGACACGACGCAACACGGCGAGGAGGGCTACGCGGGCTGACGGACGGCGTTCGATCGAGAATGGGACGCCGCTGCCCGCGATACCGGTCTTCGGTCGCGGGGAGGCGACGGCGCAGCGGCCGTCCGTCGCCGTTCGAAAGCCTCGTCGTCGCGACCTCGAAGGAGGAGCCCGAGCTGATGTCGCTCGCGCTCCTCCGCCGCGCCCGCCTCGAGGGATACGGACCGCGTGATCGTCCTTCGACGCGCCCGCGCTCAGTCGACCCGAGGTCGCGGCGCGCGTGGGCTCTCGTCGAAACGGATCGGACCGCCGGCGCGTTTCCAGCCGACGCGCGCAAGCCATGTTTGCGCCTTGCAGAGCGGCGATGCCCCGATGCGCGCCTTGTCACGGGCGACCAGCTGTGGCGGCGGCCTCGCGCGTGGGTCCCAATCCGTGAACCACGCGACCGACGAACATGGATCGAGGTGGGGGAGAGCCGAGGAGGCCACTCGTACGGCGGTGCCGGATTCGTGTTTTCGCGAGTTGAACAGAACGTAGACGAGCGCTCGCCGGACCTCGGTGGGGGTCGCGAGCTCGTGCCGATGATGGCGGTCACGAAACACGCTTCCACTCCGGACGGCGATGCGATTCACGGCGAACGCAATCCTTGAGAAGAGGAGCTGCATTCTACGCGAGAGCCTGCCCGCGTCGATGCATCCGCCTCGACGAGCAGATGGACGATATCCCCCGTTCGCGACGATTGAGTATTCGATTGGAGGCGCGGAGCTCGTGTCGTCGTGGAACGCGCGCGAGCAAGAAGGGTGATCTCGATGCCCCTGTACAAGTGGCGAGGATTCCGTTCTCCGCACCGCAGCAGACGCCAACCTGGGTGTCAGGGCCGCGCCTGCGGCCTGTTTGCGACCCGGGGAGGGATGGAGCGCTCAGCGCCCTCGAGAGCGGTCAGCGATTCATCTGAGGCGCCGCCGAGGCACGAGACACGGCGATGGCTACGCCGGCGGATCGGCGTCGCCGGCGTCGTCCTCTGCCCAGGGCGATTCGTCGCGTTCGATGGCGGCCTTCCACTCGTCGAGTTGTTCGGCTCTGTCGCTCCAGAAGCGCTTGCAGGACTCGATGTAGCGAACGACGGCTCCGCGCTGCCCTTCCGCGAGGAGGGCTTTGGCGAGGTCCCAATCCGGACCGAAGCTGTTCAGCTGTGGGGAGCCAGGCGTCGCGCCGGCAGCCTCGAGATGGCGTGCGGCGTCCTCGACGTCGCCTCGCGCGAGCGCTGCGCGACCGAGGACGATGTTCGCCCAGTGAACGACGTTGCCATAGGCGAACGTACGCTCGGCCGTCTCGTTGTCGACGAGCGCGCGGCGCGCTTGCTCGACGGCGAGGGACCAATCCTTGGCGAGCGCGGCGGATCGAGCGATGTCGACGCGCGCCATCACCTGCTGCCAATCGGAAGCGACGAGCCGGAGGACCGCCTCGTACGACGCGACGGCTTGCTTCGCGTGTTCGAGCGCGTGGGACGCGTCGTCGCTCCACTTGGCGAGGTTGGCGTACAGGTTGCCGAGCGAATCGTGCCAGTCCGCGTTTTCGGGATCCGCCGCCGCGGCGCGTCGATACACGTCGATCGCGAGCTCCCGGTCGAAGAACGACAGAAACGAGCCGGCGGCCTTCGCGACGCGGAGGTCGTCGGGGCGCGCCGCGAGGGCATCGAGCCACAGCTGCCTGAGCTCGATGTATTCGCGGGCAGCTTCCGTCTCGGGGACGAAGGCGAAGCCCCCGAGATAGACGTCCGGATGATGCTTCACGAGCCAGGCCAGGTGCACGGCTCGCCGGGCGAGACTCGCGGGATCGACCGAGAGAAAGTCTGCGCCGGCGAGCTTCACGCGTAGCTCGAGGTCATCCGGCGTCGACGCCAGCCGCTTCTCGAGGTCCTTTCGCTCCTCCGCCGAGAGCGAGATGGCTGCGTGGCACACGCTCATCCAGTCGGGGCCCGAACTCATCGGGCGGCCTTACCCAGGGGACGCATGCGCATCAAGGAACGCCGGTGGGCATATGGCTGGCGTAAGGACCGGCGGCGGGGCGGGCCCAAAGACCATCGGGTCCCGAGCTGGGCAGCCCCGCCGGAAGCAAGCTGGACGCGTCGAACATTCCCGCGATCGTCGGCGATAGGGAGCGGGGCAACGAGGAGCGCGCGACGCACGCCGTCGCCCGCGCAGCGGGAGCGAAAACGGCAGCGTGCGAAGCGCAGACGTGTCATACGGCATCTGAGCGGTGCTGCCCGGGCGCGACGAGCGCGAGGGCTGCCCGGTCCCACTCGACTCGGCGGTTGTGTCATCCACCCTCGACGTGCTCGAGGAGGTGACGACCTTTGCCACGCGGCGCGACGTTGATCTTCGTTGTATGGAGACCAAGAGTCGAGGGAGGCGGGTGGGCATCTCATCGGCTAGACTCGAAACACTCGTCAGACGCGAAGAAGCGAAGTAAGCGGAGCAATCATGTCGGACAGGACGCGCGAGGCGGACCGAGCGCAAGGCCCCAGGACGGTTCTCGATCCTCTTCGGCCAGCAGTGGTCGTGCGTCGTAGGGTCTACGACGCAACCCCGGTCCAGAACGACGTGCCCGTCCCGCGCACGTTCTCGACGACGACCAAAGCGCCCTCCATCGGACCGTCGGAAGAGGAGGAGAGCGGGCCGCCGTCGTCGATCAACGTCGCGCGTGCGCTCGCCTCGCTGCGCGGTGACGAGCTCAGGCGTGTCGAGGCGATCGTCGCAGCGGACGAAGCGGCGTCCGGCGTGAAGTCGGTTCGCTCCGCCGCGCCGTCTCCTGCCAGCCGTCGAGAGCCGCCGCGCGCGGAGCCCGTGCCCGGTCCGCCGGCCGTGCCCACGCTCGTTCTCGGGAAGACCATTGCCCTCTCCGAGCTGGCGAGCAAGATGGGGGTCTCGGGCACGGAGCTCCCGGCCACGCTGGTTGCGCGAGGGTTTTATGCGCTCACGGCGAAGACCGTGCTGCCGCGCGACACGGCGCGTGTCATCGCGGAGATGTACGGCTGGCGCGTCGAGGACGGCCCGCCTGAGCTCGACGAGCCGGCGCCGGTGAAGAGCGGCGTCCGCTCGCGCATCGCGACGAAGCCGAACGCGCGCGTGAAGGCGAAGGCGAAGCCTGCCCTGCCGCAGCCGACGAAGGTGAAACCCAAGTCGACGAAGGTCAAAGCGAACGCGAACGCGACGAAGGTGAAACCCAAGTCGACGAACGTGAAAGCGAAGGCGACGAAGCCCGCCAAGCGGCGGCTCGCCCGTTGACCGTGGGCGGCCGTCGAGGGGCCGCGCGAGACGCGAGACGCGACAAGCTCAGCGCGCTTCGACGAACGTGACGTCGAACGCGACCTCGACCGTGTCCTTCACCCGGAATGCGTTCATGGGCCCCTTCACCGGATCGGAGCCCAGCGCGTCGAGGGAGAGCTCGAACCTGCCGGACACGCGTGCGGTTCCGGCGTCGGTCGCTGCCTCCAGCCGGACGGGGACGGAGCGCTCGACTGCGCGGCCATTCGGCGGGACCACGCGTACGCGCGCTTTGCCTGCCTCGACCGTCGCCTCGACGCGGACGGATGCGCCTGGGTCCTTCGCGTGGAAGACGTCGTGGCGCATCTTGCGTAGCACGTCCTCGCGATCGGAGGGAGACAGGCCGGAGGGATCGACCCGTCCGCTCTTCAGCGTCCCGGCCACGTCGATCTTGGAGATCGGGACAGCGAGCGTGGCCGAGCCGCTCTCCGGGCTCGGGCGTTCGGCGGTGCCCTCGATCCCGCGGCAGACGAGCTCGAGATCGTGTGCGAGCCGCGAGAACAGGCCTTCCGCAAAGGTCCGGATCCGCACCTGGGTCTTCTCGGGATCGACCGTCAGCTTCGTCACGTCGCGATGATAGCGCGATCCCGCGATCTCGATTCGAGCTGTTCCGGGCCCGAGGCTGACGCAAACGGCGGCGACGCGTGGCGCGACTGCGCGGGGCGAGCGTCGTCGATGACGAGTCGAGGCAGTTGAACGGTATACTCGGCCGCCTCGATGCGCCGAACTCTCTATGGTCTTTCCGTGTCCCCGTGGACCGAACGCGCACGCTGGGCGCTCGAGCACCACGGAGTCGCTTACACGTACCACGAGCACGTGCCGATGCTCGGAGAGGTCCTGCTCCGGCGCAAAGCGGGCACGAAGAAGGCCAGCGTGCCGCTGCTCGCCGACGGCGACGACGTCGTGATGGGCTCGTTCGAGATCGCGAAACACGCCGAGCAGATCGGCCGCGGCGCGCCTCTGTTCCCGCGGGACAAGGACGCGCAGATCGCACACTGGGCGGACGTCGCCGAGCGGATGACCCGCGTCGGGCGCGCGAACCTCTTCCGCAAGCTGATGAAGAGCAAGGCGGCGCAAGGAGAGACGCTGCCGTCGTTCATCCCCGGCGGGCTCCGTGGCGCACTGGCGCCTTCGGCTGGCATGGCGATCCGCTTTCTCGCGAAGAAGTACGACGTATCGGAGAACGTCGATGACGAGGTCGAGCACACGCTGCGGCCGCTGCTGTTCGAGCTCCGCGCGGCGCTCGAGGGAGGCGGTGGCTACGTCGTGGCATCGGGCTTCAGCTTCGCGGATCTCGCGATGGCGTCGTCCATGCAGGCCGTCCGTCCACGCGTCGATTCGCCGTTCGGCCCTGCGTTGCGGGACGCGTGGACGATCGATGCGGTCACGAACGAGTTCGGCGACCTGCTCGAGTGGCGCGACGGCATCTACGCGAAGCACCGCTGAGCGGCACTCATCGCATCACCTCGCGCCGTTGGCCGTCGGCTCAGCGACCCGTCGGCGTGGCGCGAGCGTCGATCGAGTCCTCGACGCGCCGGGCGCGTAGCGCCACGCGGCCGTGCACGGTCAAGAAGTCCGGTTCGCGCCGCAGCGGATCGAACAGCGGGCAGCGATCGAGCCAGACGATGTCGATGATGCCGTTCGCATCGGCCGCCCGGAGCGCTTCCAGCGTCTCGGCGTGCCGGCCGATGTACGCGAACATCTCGGCGCGGAGCTGGGCGTTGAACGACGCGCGGCGCGGTGGACGCGACGCGTCGACGGGCAACATCAGGTCGAGGAGCGCCCGATCGTCGAGCTTCTCGGCACGACCGAGGAGCACCTCGATCATGTGCTGCAGGGCGAACCTTGCCGAAGCCGGCACATTCATCGTCGCGAGCAGGTCCGCGAGCCGTTTTGCTTCCTCGCCGTCGCGGCGCCACATGGCGTGGCGCGACTGAACCGCGAACCATGGTGCCGCGTCGCCGGGATGCGACGGCATGGGGCCGAGCGCCTCCAGCATGCCCTGATGATCGCCAATCATCGACCGCAGGCGCGCGATCTGGTTGCGAGGCTGCACCGTCTCCGGGTCGATCGCGCTCGCGCGCGCCCAGAGCGCGAACGCATCGTGGACTCGACCGACCTCGCCCATGACCCGTGCAAGCCAGTCGAGGGCATCGATCGAATTGGGCGACGCGGCGAGCGCCGAGCGGAGATGACGAACGGCCGCGTCTCCCTCCTGGTTCTGCAGGTGAATCAGCGCGAGCGCTGCCTTCGCCTCTGGCTGCGAGGGATCGAGCTCCGCGGCGCGCGCCGCGAGCTCACGCGCCTTGTCCGCCGCCTCGCGGCCGAACGATGCGACGCCGTATGCGCGGAGCTGCTCGGACGCCTTCTGTCCGAAGAGCTCCAGGCCGTACACGCGTGCGAGCGCGAGGGCGTACGTCCCCGCGATGCGTGCGTCTTCCGGAGCGCGGTCGTGTGCGCGAGCGAGCAGCTCGACGGCTTCGCGTACGATCTCGTGCCATCCGCGGCGCATGAGGAAGCGGCCGCGGAGGAACAGGTCCTCCGCCTCCGGATCGGCCGCGCGAGGCCTGCTCTCTCCGAGCTCCGCGGTGAGCGCGCGGGCGATCGCATGCGCGGCGTCGTCCGCGATCGAGAGGACCTGCGCCGGTGGCCGGTCGAAGCGGCGCGCCCAGAGCTGGAAGCCGTCCTCGACCGAGATCAGCCGGAAGGCCGCGCGAACCGTCTCGCCGATCCGACGGAGCGAGGCATCGACCACCACGTCCGCTCCGAGCGCCTTGCCGACCTCGCGAGCGTCTCGCTTGCCGTCGTCGTATCGAGCCGTGTCAACGCGCGGGCGCACGAGGAGCCCCGGAACCACGCTGAGCAGATCGATGACGTCCTCGTTCACGTTCTCGACGAGGTTCGCGTCCTCCGGCGGAGCGAGGT
>JAFAER010000187.1 GCA_023423895.1 Pseudomonadota bacterium | reverse complement strand
GGTGGAGCGGCACGGCCTTGCCGCGTTGCCGGGTTTTCTCGCACGCGACTGGGTGCGCTGGCTCGCCTACGAAGGTTACGACGAGTACTTCGATGCCGTGCAGAGCCTCGTCTCGCCGCGGACGGCGCCGATGATCGCGCGCATCGCGACGCGGAAGCGCCCGCGGCGTGTCGCGAATGCGTGGCTCATCGAGCATGCCGAGGTCGCGGCGCTTGGTCTGATCCCCGACGCTCTTTCCGAGCGCAAGGAGCCTCGTGCCCACGCGGAGGCGGCGCTCCTCATGCTGGCGCGTCACGGCAAAGAAGACGTCGTTCGCAAGGCGGCGAAAGCGTACGGGGAGCAAGCGCGCCGCGGGATCGAAGCACTGCTCGCCCGCGATCCGCTCGCGATCTCCTCGTCGATTCCGAAGCCGCCGGACTTCCTGCGTATCAGCGAGCTCCCTCCCGTGAAGACACGCGCGGGCAAGACGCTCGACGAGGCTGCGTTCAGCGCGCTCCTCGAAATGTTGCGGCTCGGCACCGTCGACGAGCCGTATCCGGGCATCGAGCTCGTGAGGGAGGCCTGCGACGAGGCGTCTCTGGGTGAGCTGGCGATCGAGCTCGCGGAGCAGTGGGTGCTCGGCGATGCACCCGGGCGGCACGAATGGATGCTCCACGCGGTCGTTCACTTCCGCTCGGAGCGTGGGACGCGCCGTATCGCGGAGCTGGCGCGTGAGTGGGCAGTCAAGAGCCTGGCAAAGGCCGAGCGCGCTTGTGGAGCGCTTGCAGCCGACGGGTCGGACCTCGCCTTGATGCACCTGGCACACATCGCGGATTCGACACGGTTCGACGCTCTGAAGAAGACGGCGGGCGAGCTCGTAAAGGATGCGGCGGCAGCACGTGGCCTGACGGAGGCGGAGCTCGGCGACCGAACGGTGCCCGATGCGGGGCTCGGCCCCGACGGAACGATCGAGCTCTCGTACGGGAAGCGCGCCCTCGTCGTGAGCTGCGACTCCTCGCTCCGCCCGATCGTCAGGGAAAGGACGAAGACGGGGCTCGGGGCCCCGGAACGCTCGCTTCCGCGACCACTTAAGACCGACGACGCGGGGAAGGTGAAGGAAGCGCGCGAGCGGTTCGAGCAGATGAAGAAGGACCTCGGCGCGATCGCGCAGCGCCAGGTGAGACGCCTCGAGCGGGCCATGGTCGAGGGCCGGACGTGGTCGGCTGCCGATTTCGAGGCGCGGATCGTCGGTCATCCGCTGCTCCGGCATCTCGCCGCGGCGCTGGTCTGGGAGAGCGTCCCGGCGAGAGGAGAGGCGCGGGCCTTTCGTGTCGCCGAGGACGGCAGCTTTGCCGATGCTCGGGACGGTCGGATGGATCTACCAGCAGAGAGTGGTGTGCGCCTGGGGCATCCCGTGCGGACGCCCGATCTGGTCGAGAGCTGGTCGACCGTCTTCGCCGACTACGAGATCGTCCAGCCCTTCGAGCAGCTCAGTCGTACACGCCATGCTCCAACATCGGCGGAGAAGAAAAAGGACCGTCTCGAGAGCGCCGGGGAGATCTCCGTTCCGGCGCGAACGCTGCTCGGCACGATGGAGGCGCGCGGCTGGCGGCGCGACAGCGCGGGCTTCATCTCGGCGTGGCTCCGTCCCGTACGGAGCTGGAGCGGCGAGGTGCTGACGGCACGCTGGCCGATCGTGCCGGGGATCGCGATGGAGTCGCTGGCGAACGCGGCCGAGGTGGTCACCGGGCCGCTCGTCGTCGAAGCGTCCGATGGGCAGCCCGTTGCGCTGGGCGAGCTCGACGACGTCGCGTTTTCCGAGCTGGTTCGGGACATCACGGTCCTCCGCGACCGGGGCTGACGGGGTCGCTCTTCGTGCGGCCTTACCGCCGTCCACTCCGTTGCCGCGCGAGGCTTGCTACGGGCGAACGAGGACTGCGCCGACATCGAGGGGCTGGAGCTCGAGGTGGTAGGCCGGACGCCAATCGCGGCGGCTTCGGTCTTTGCCGGCGCGCGTTCGAAGCACACGAACATCTCGGCCCACTCGAAGTAGCTGGCTTCTCCTGCCCCCACGAACGGAAAGCTTGGCTTCGACACGGCTGGAAGTCTACCAGGTCTCGTTGCCGGAGCATCCGAGGAGCAGCCCGTCAGAGCGTGGTGGCCACGTCGCATCGACCGTCGCTCCGATGTTTGCCGGTGTCGGGGACACACGTCAGCGTCATCGGCTCGCCGGGCTGTCGTCAGTGGCCTGCGTGAGAGCGTGTCGACGCGAAGAACGCGTTCATGGTCGCGAAGTCGAGGTCCGAGTCGAAGAGGCGGGCGTAGGTGCCTCGAGCGAAGAGCTCGTTGCAAGCACGCTTCGCCGCGGTCATCGCCGCGAACGCGAGCTTCGGTCCGACGCTGAGGCGCCGGACGTGCAGCTGCGCGAGCTCAGCGACCGGAGCGATGCCGGGGTATGCGAGGAGATTGAGCGGCCGAGAAGTCTGCTCCGTGATGGCGCAAATGGTCGATGTCTCCACGACCTTCGGGACGAAGAGCCCGTCGGCTCCCGCATCTTCGTAACGTCGGAGCCGCGCGATCGCCTCGTCGAGCCTCCTCTCGGGTGACGCGAGCTCGCGCAAGAAGACGTCCGTGCGCGCATTGAGGAAGACGTGAGCGGTCGCGCGGTTCACCTTGCATGCGCGGAGCTTCTCCGCGAGCCGCTCCGGGGGCCCCGCGGCGTCTTCGAGATTGACACCGACGGCTCCGGCCTCCGCCACCCGCGTCACGGCGTCGACAACGGCGGAGGGGTCGTCCGACCAACCCGTCTCGAGATCGACCGTGAGGGGGAGCGATACGGATCTGGCGATCTCACGGACGGCCGAAATGACGGCCTCCAGGGACATGGCTTCACCATCCGGCTGGCCGTGCGCCCAGGCGAGCGCCGCGCTCGCCGTCGCGATCGCCCGGGCTCCGGAGGACGCCACTACGTGCGCCGAGAGCGCGTCCCACACGTTCGCGAGTACCAGGAGACCGGGCCCCTGGTGGAGCGCTCGGAATCGCGCAGCGAGCTCGGCGTGGTCCATGGCGACCTCACCGGGCCGTCGGCTGGTCGTTGCCGACCTCGGGCCGGAAGGAGATCGCGATCCGGTTCCAGGTGTTGATCATGCACACCGCGACGGTGAGCTCGACGAGCTCGCGATCGTCGAAGTGCTTGCGGACTTCCTCGAACACGTCGCGCGGGACATGGTCGTGGCCGACGTTCGTGACCGCTTCGGCCCATGCGAATGCAGCACGTTCACGTTCGGTGTAGACCGCAGGCGCTTCGCGAAACACGCTGACCAGGAGGAGCCGCTGCTCGGTCTCGCCGTGCGCCCGTAGGTCCTTGCCGGAGCTGCTCGCGCCGGAGCTGTTCGACCCGTTCCCGACAGTGTCGGCACCGCCGGAGCACGCGGGAAGAGCGAGAGCGGCAAGAGCAAGGAACAAGGGAAGCGAGCGGAGGCTCCTCGCTCGCGACTCGGACAGGCTGTTCATCGAAAGGTCGTTGGATCTCCTGGGACGACGCGCGTTGAAGCGGACCGGCATTCGCCGGCCGACGGCGCACGCGCAGCAATCGCCGTACCAGCATCAAGGCCGCGCCGTCGTTCGAGCGCGTTCTCGCGCTCGTCGCCGAGCGTGGCTATCGACTCGGCGATCACAAGGCCGTGATGCTCCGCCGGCTGATGGATGAGAAGTGCCGCGGTGTTCGGGTGCACCTCGTCTCCCCGCTGCTCCCGCCGAGCGCGCTCAATCGGGCCGGAATCGTGGTGCACCGCTCGCTCCGAGGGGCAGTGTGACGATCCCGGCATGAACGTCATCGTGGCGACCGCGTTACCGTCAGCGCCCGACACCGCACTCGGTAGCATTCCGCGATGAGGCAACACGCCCTGCAGAACTGATGGTCGTCCTTCAGGCATGCGTTCGCCCGACGCTCGACAGTGTAGTAGAGAGCTGCGGGCACGAGATGAGAGCGGTACTTCGGAAGAAGATCCTGGAGGTCTGTGATCGGAAGATCTCAGAGAAGGGTCCGGGCGTGGGCCTGTCGTTCTATGCGTTCTTTGCCAACCGCAATGACGACCCCGAGCTGCTGATGGAAGCCGCCGAATGGTGGATACGAACGCACACGCTCGACCACTTCGAAAAGGCCGTGAAGATCCGTGAGCTGGTCATCGGTGAGGCCTCGCACCCCGACTGACCGTCGCGTGGACGAGCTTTGCGCCCGTGTCCCGATCGAGGTGCTCGATGAGGGCGCTGGCATCGGTCACTGCCTGGAAGGTCGATCACTCCGTCCTGGGCCCTCGTCGCGTGAGCTGCACGAGGTCGCTCCGGATCCGCCGGAGAGCGGCGGCGGTGACCTCCACTGGGCCCACCTCGAGCCAAACGCGGTAGCCGAGCGTCGTCGAGGCGCGCGTCGCGGCCTCGACCAAGGGCCCGGGAGCGTCCGTCGTGGCCGTGACGACCACGGCTCGGAAGTGCATGCTCGTCTCGAACGGAGCCGTGAGGGTCGACCGAAGCGCCGCGCGCACGCGTTCGAGCTCGGGCTCGGGCTCTTTTCGTCGGTGGTCGCTGCTGAATGTGCAGGATACGCGCACCTGCGCGCCCTGCACGAGCGTCACGGTGCCTCCCTGCTGCTGGAGGCGGGCCGCGAGCCGCGTGCGGACGCGCGCGGTGCGAAACAGCAGCGAGCGTCTCGTCGAGACCACGAGCCCCTCGTCCGAGGAGACCGCGGCGGCGGCCTTCGCTGTCGACGCTTCGTCGAAAAAGCGCGCCCAGAGCCAAGCGCTGTCGTCCTCGGACGCCCGGGCGAGGGAGGGGAGGGCCTTGTCGAGTGAGCTCTCGTGCTCGCCGCCGACGAGCTCCGCCGCGATCACTGCGCCGAGGTCTTTCGCGAGTCCTTCGAGCTTCGCGCCTGGCGCGACGATCCCGTTTCCGAGGCCGCCGGCCAGCGGCACGAGCCCGTATACGTCGGCTCCGTGCCGAACGAAGCGCTCCTCGAATCGCGCCGTCGCGACCTCGGCAATGCGCGCAGGATCGTCGCCGCGAAGTCCGGCGACGAGGTGGGGGCTGCCGTGCTCGTGGATGCCGTTGTAGACGGCGCGACCTCCGCGCCTCCACAGGAGCTCGCGCAGCGAGGGGAAGTCATCGGCGATCGCCGAGTCGGTGTGGAGCATGACCGAGCGGCCGATCGCGAGCATGGCGTCGGGCGAATACTCACCCGCTCCGGGCGCGATCGCCTCCGCGCGGAGCAGGTCTTCCCACTCCGGTGAGTACCGCTCTCCGGCGCGGAACCCCGGCAAGAGATCGTCGATGTAACGTCGGGCGTCCTCCACCTGGTCGAAGCGTCCGACGAGGACGCACTCGCCGCTGTTGTTGCCCGAGAAGGCGCGATACACGCGGATCTCGTTCGACGGCGCGGCGCTCGGCGCGTCCTTGGTCTGCGCCCGCGCGCATCCAGGCCGTGGCGAAGGGGCCGACAGCGCGTCGCGCTCGCGTCGCCAAATGGCCAGCACGTCTTCGGGGGTCTCGGCGACAAAGCCATCCTCTGCGAACGAGCAGGCCTTCACGCGCTTGTCCGGGCCGATCGTCACGAAGTCGAGCCCGGCCTGGCATCCTGGTCGGGCGGCGAGGGGGAGCGGATCGAGGCGGTCTCCCAGGCACACGCTCACGCGCGCGCGGAGAGCACTCGTCGCGACGATCCGGGCGAGGCGGGCGTCGTCACTCGGTCTCAGGTGGAGCGCGGCGTCCGCGCCGACGTACGAGAGGATCGCGACGTCCTTCGCGCCGAGGTCGCGGAGCCTTTCGAGGAGGGAGGGGAGCGCATCGAGGCGCGCAGGGGTGGCGAGCACGTTGGCCCCGACGCGCACGCCTGCGTCTGCGAGTCGTGCGATGCGGTCTTCCCAAGGCGTGTCATCGTAGACCGAGACGCGTAGCTCTCCGACGCGGCCCCGCAGGTGGGCGATGCGTGCGTCGTCGAGAAGCACTCCGTTGGTCGTGACGTGCACCGCGAGCTCGGTTTCATCGTGAAGTCTCACGAGCAGCTCATCGAAGCCTCGGAACGCGAACGGCTCTCCGCCGCCGAACGACACCTCGAGCACGCGCCGTGAGGAGAGGCCCGCGAGCATCTCCGCGGCGGACGCGACGGTCCACGCGCTCTTCGCGCCGAGGTCGCGTGAGCAGAACGAGCACGCGAGGTTGCACGCATGCGAGAGAGCGAACATCACGACGCGTGGCGCGACCCGGCGGAGGGAGCGGGTCTCTGGGCCCTCCCAGCGCACGTGCGTTCCCGTCGAGGGATCGAACCACGACATCGCAGCATCGAGCGGGTAAGCACGATAGGTGTGGCGCGACGGACGCATGGCGATGGTCATCACCCAACCGTCGCGCGGGCCACCCGCGCTGCCAAGCAGAGATTCGACGGGCCGCGCACTCGACCGTCCGATCCCCTGGCCAGTGCCGACGGTCGTCGCGCCGATCTCGGGATGACCGGCGTGCGCCCGTGCGCGGGCGGGCCCGATGCTTCGTCAGCGCCGGCGAGCGCTACAGTCTCATCGGCGACGTGCGGCGTCGCGGCTTCCCGGGAGCGGCGGGCCTTTCCGAGCGACGAGGTAGGCGTTCCACACCGGCTCGTTCTCGGCGCGCGATACACGGTGGAACGTGCCCGATCCTTCGCCGTTCGCGTCCGTGCCTTCCCAGTACGCGTCGACGGAGGCGAACCCCGCGTCGAGGAGGATGTCGCGGAGCTCGGAGAGCGAGTAATGGCGCCAGTCGTACGTGAAGCAGCGGCGCAGGGCGCTTCCGTC
>JAFAER010000176.1 GCA_023423895.1 Pseudomonadota bacterium | reverse complement strand
CGCCGGGGCGCTGGCCTGCGCTGGCCTCCTCGTGCGCGGCGGCGCTCTTCGCTGGCCGCGTCCAGCGCGCCGGCCTCGCGCAGGCGCCGGCGAGCGCGCCGGCGTTGCGGCCCGCCTCGCGTGCGCGGGAAGGCGCGATGCTCCCCTTGCCGCGCGATGCTCGCCTTCCGCCCTTGCCACTCGCGCGCCCCTGGTTACATATGCCCAATTCAAACCGCGCAAGCCGCGGCAGAGGGGGGGACAGATGACGAGGAAGACGCGGCGGGGTGGGCGGCGGCCGGGTGCTGGGCGCAAGCGGACCTCCCGGTTGGTCATGCATCGACGGCGGCCGGCGCATGCGCTCCGGTATCCCTCGCACGTGACGATCACCTTCGTTCACGGCTTGGGGAACCTACGCCGGCAGCAGGTCTTCGAGACGCTGCGGAACATCTTTCGAAAGCCGAATGTCGCGGGCTTTCACGTCTGTCAGTTCTCGGTTCAGACCAATCACGTGCACCTCGTCGTCGAGGCCGTGCATCGGAAGGCCTTCAGCTCGGGAATGCGGAGTCTCAGCATCCGTTGCGGACTGCGCTTGAACGCCCTGTTCGGCCGCAAGCGCGGAAAGGTCATTCGCGACCGGTACCATCGCCGAGACCTCTTCTCCGCGCGCCAGGTGCGAAGCGTGCTCCGCTATGTCCTGCTCAACGGACACAAGCATGGCGTCGTCGAAGAAGGCATGGTCGACCCGTTCTCGTCGGGAAGCTCGTTCGACGGGTGGCTCGTCCTCTATGCGCTCGACGAGAACCTCCAGCCGCGCGCAACTGGCGACCCGGCCATCGCGCTTCCTCCACAAGCGAGACGGGCACGGCCGGTCGCGCCATGGACAAAGCTCCTTGCTGAGGACTGGCGCGAGCACGGCCTCATCTCGCCGTGGGAAGGCCTGAAGTGGCAGCGTCGCGCGAGTCGGTTGTTTGCCGCTACTCGGCACTGAGCGTCGGCGCTTTCACCGAGGGTCCGAGGTCGATTGAGCTCGCCACCACGGCCGGCCTCGGCGCCTGGCCTGCAGCGATCGGCGCGGGAGCGACATCACCTCGTTCGCAGCCATCGCGCGAGACGAGCGCCCGGCGGCGTGACAGCAGGTAGTCGCGGCCATCGCGCTGAAGCGACTGCTCGCTCGGCGGGCGACCACGCGACTTCGCGCCCATCGCGTTTAGGCGACCGCTCGGCGCTGCGACTGCACGTCGTCGCACCGCGCGAATGCGACCGTTCGCGAGCGTTCCCGCCGCTTGCCGACGTTCCAACGCCGTGTCCTGCGCCACGCGCTTCATTCGCCTGATTCAAGCCCGCGCGCTTCGCCGAACGCGCACGCCGCTCTCGACCCGAAGCGGCGGTCGATCACGCCGGATGTAAGTCTTTCGTCCCCCGCTCGTGACGTCCGCCACATGCTCGGAAGACGCTATACTCCGCACCGTGCGTCGACTCGCCACCTTTGGGATCGTCAGCCTCTTGCTCACCCCTCTCGCGATCGCGTGTGGAGGTGACGGCGAAGGCGGCGCCGGGGGCGGCGTGCGATCGACGCGCCCACTGTCGGCAAGCATCCGCGAAGGCACGGCGACGTTCTACGACGCCGACGGTTCGGGCAATTGCAGCTTCGAGCGGAGCCCGGACGATCTCGACGTCGTCGCGCTCGCGATGCCCGAGTACAACGAGAGCTCGGCGTGCGGCGCATGCCTCCAGGTGACGGGTCCGAAAGGTGAGATCACCGTCCGCGTCGTGGACAGCTGCCCGGGGTGTGAAGGCAGCGGTGTGAACCTCGACCTGAGCGCTCAGGCGTTCGCGAAGATCGCCGAGCCGAAGCAAGGTCGCGTGAAGGTGACCTATCGCCTCGTGTCGTGCGCGACCTCCGGGAACATCGCCTACCATTTCAAGGACGGCAGCTCGAAATGGTGGACGGCCATCCAGGTCCGCAACCATCGGGTACCGATCCAGAGCCTCGAGTATCGGAAGGGCGCTTCGTGGGCCCCCATGAAGCGTGAGGACTACAACTATTTCGTCGAAGCAAGCGGCGTCGGAGATCAGCCGAGCGGTCTGACGCTACGTGTGACGGGTACCGACGGGCAGGTCATCGAAGAGACGCTTCCGGGCGACGTCCAATCCGACAGGACGATCGCCGGAACGAAGCAGTTCGACTGAGGGGCTCGTCGCTTCGACCGCGCCCGCGCGGACCTCGAGCCCGACCGAGCACCGACCGCGTCCCCGGCGCACGCATCCAAGGAGAGCGGTCGCGAGCAAGCGACCGACGGAGCCCCATGCGCCGGTTCCTGCGGCTACGGGCCTGCGGTGTGTGCCAGGGCGCAATGCTCATCGGCCTGCGGTGCCTACCTGCGTGCCGAGGCAGCGTCAGGCCGAAGCCGTGGGCGCACGCTCTTCGGCGCGCACCTCGACGAGCGCGCGGCTCACGTCCTCGAGCGAGTCGCCCATCGACTGCACGGTCTTGAGGGCGGAGTCGTCGAGTCCAATCCGGGCAGCGCTCGCGGCGTCGACCGCGGTGTACGCGCGAGCGAGAACGCTGACGTGTTCGGCGATCCTCTGATCGACCATGCCCAGAACCGCATCGGCAGCGCTCGGCTGCGGTGTCGATCCCTCGAGCGACGAGGACGCTTCGACCGCAGTCGTCGGAGCGGGCGGCGCTGCGACCTGCGCCGCGATCCGGAGGAGCGCCTGCGGGCGCGTCCGCTCGAGACGGATGCGCGCCTCTGCGAGACGGAGGAGCGAATGCCACGTCGTCTTGACCCGAGCGGCGTTCGTACGATCGAGCGGAACTTCCTGTGCGTTGCGGCGGAGCTCTGCACCGTCGAGGAGCGAGCGCTTGGCCGGATCCGAGACGAGCGCCGCTGCCTGCTCGAGCGCGTGAGCGAGAGGATCGTCGGCGTCCACGAGGAGCGGCAGCGCCGCGAGGACGGCGGCAACGACCGTCGCCACGGCGAAGACCGGCAGGGACGCGCTCGTGTAGGCGTGCGACAGAGCACCGGCGAAGCCGCCACCAACGACCGCGAGGAGCACGTGCACACCGCGGGCCGTTCGAGACCGTACGCGCGTCGTTCGTTCGGCGAAGGCTGCGCCGACGAGGACCGCGCCGGCGACGGTCGGCGAAGAAGAGGCGAGCACACCGCTGCCGAACGCGCCGAGCGCTCCCGTGCCGATCGCCAGCGACCAGCCCTGAGCACCGGACGCGCCGCTGGCGAAAATCGCGAGCAGGACCCCGAGCCACACCATCGCGAGCGATGAGGCGAGGGGCCCGAATCGGCTCGCGAGCGGCGCGAACGCGAAGAGGGATGCAGCAGCAACGACGAAGGCGATCTTCCTCATCTCAGAAGCTCGACTTTCGATTGAGGTTGTCGAGGTCCTTCACGGCAGCAGCCTTGGCCGCGGCCTTCCCCTCCGCGCTGCTCGGCCGATGGGACGAGAAGCCCTTCTTCTGCACGGAGTAGGCGTTCATCTGCGCGGAGAGGGCCGGCGCAACCCCCGCCGGGGCAGCGGCGAGCGCGGCACCGAGCGTGGCCTCGTTCTCCGCGGTGAGCCGAGTCGCCGTCGCGACGTCACCACGGGCATACGCGTTCGCGGCGTCCAGCTGACGCTTCGAAGCGATGACGCTCGTGGCGCTCGCGAGGACGGCGCCATCACGTCCACGCTCGACCTCGCCTGGATCGTTCGACGCCAACAGAGAGAGCGGCGGGACCCACGTCGTCGAGCTCGCCTGCCCGACCCTGTTCCACGACGCGTTCGCGCGCACGTCAGCGGCGCCCGTGACGCCGTCGGCCGCGAGCTCCACGATCACGCGGCGCTCGTCACCGGCGAAGAGTGATCCGATCCGCAGCTCGACGCTGCTCCCGTCGAAGCTCGCATCGGCGCCGGTCGCGGAGACGAATCGCGTCCCCTCCGGAAGGTGGATGTTCACACGGGCGTTCTCGATCGTCGTCGTCGCAGTCTGTTCGAGCTCTCGCTTGAGGAATCCAGCGAGGCTCGACCCGTCGTTGATGAAGGCGAAGTTGCCGTGGCCGCTCTGGGCGACGGCGCCCATGTAGCTCTCGTCGAAGTCGAGGCCGATCCCGAGCGACGAGACCGTGATGCCCGTCACGAAGCTCGAACGCGCGAGGGACTCCGCCTGCGAGCGCGTGCTGTCCAGGCCGTCGCTCACGAGGACGATACGCCGCACGCGCGCCTTGCCCGCCTCCTCGAGGGCCCTGAGTCCCTGCGATAGACCTGCCGGAATGTTCGTGCCGCCGCCCGCCTCGAGCTGGCGGACACGTGACGAGAGCGACTCGCGCACGTTGCCGACGCGGGCGAGCGACTGAAGGACCTCGCTCGTATCGGAATAGCGGATGACGGTGATCTCGTCGTCGTCCCGCATGTCGGCGATGAGGCGGAGCACGGAGCGTTTGGCGTCCTCGATTTTTGCTCCGCTCATCGAGCCGGACGTGTCGAGGACGACCGCGAGCGAAATCGGCGCGCGGACCGGTGCCGCCTCGGAGGAGTCCGCGACGAGCCTGAGCTCGGCGTAGACGGGTGTGGTCTGCCCCGAGAGGACCTTCGTATGGCTCAGTGAGAGCACGCCGTGGGCTCCCGGCCCGCTGAACGCGACGGAGCTCTTGCCGTCCGCAAGAAGAACGGGTCCTGCCGGACGATCACCAGGGAACGCCGACGACGACGGTGCCTTGTAGAGGACGAGGCCGCCCGTCGCGAGGACGACAGCCGAGAGAGCAAACGCACGCCGGAGCTTCGCCGAGCGAAGCCAGAGAGACATCGAAGAAGCCCGCATGCCGTCCTGAGACGAACGAGATCGCGATTCGGTTTTCGAGGCCGATGAATAAATGAGCGGCTCGAACGGCTCAGGCGAGGAAGACGAGCAACTCGAGGACGTTGTTCGCAATGTGGAGGCGCACGACGACCAGCCGGCTTCGCGTCCAGACCACGATCGCCGCGAACAATGCGCCCTGAGGCAGCGTCCACGCCAGCTGTGCAAGAGCAGGGCCGTGGAGGCGGAAGCCGATACTGGAGGTGCATGGCGGCGAAGACGACCGCCGACCACGCGATCGGCCGCCATCGGACCGCGACGCGCTGCCCCGCGCACCGGAAACGCACCGGCGACCGACCACGCGATCAGTGCAAAATGCACGAGGACGAGCGCTTCGTCGAACCGCCGGCGCGCGACCCGGAGTAAGGTCGCCCCCATGGCGGACCTACAAATCGAGGATCTGAAGGCAGGCGAGGGTCAGGAGGCGAAGGCCGGCGACCGCGTCACCGTGCACTACGTCGGCACGCTCACCGACGGGAAGAAGTTCGACAGCTCGCGCGACCGCGGTCAGGGCTTCACGTTCCAGCTGGGCGCCGGTCAGGTGATCAAAGGCTGGGACCAGGGCGTCGCCGGGATGAAGATCGGAGGGCTGCGCAAGCTCACGATCCCGTCGGATCTCGCCTACGGCGCGCGGGGCTTCCCGCCGGTGATCCCGCCGAACTCGACGCTCGTGTTCGAGGTCGAGCTGCTCCGCATCGGCTGACGCTCCTCCTGCCCGCAAGGGCAACGCACCAGCGGCCACGACGTTCGAAAGATCGTCGTGGCCGTTCGCGTTCCATCGTGTGCGCGGTCGGGTCGAGATGTGGTCAGCGCGCGCGGCCCGCGTGCCTTGCGCGACTGCAGTATCGACGGTACGCATGAGCTCATGCATCAGCCGCAGCCTCCGTCCTGGTACG
The DNA here is from genome assembly GCA_023423895.1 of Pseudomonadota bacterium. Classification (GTDB taxonomy): domain Bacteria; phylum Myxococcota_A; class Polyangia; order Polyangiales; family Polyangiaceae; genus Labilithrix. The sequence continues at coordinate 3,031 of JAFAER010000176.1, read as the reverse complement.
AGCCGCCGCAAACCCCGTCGTTCGATGCTTCCTCGCAGGGCGCGCAGGCGGACGAACAGTGGCGACACGCGACTGCCGGTTGGGGCATCCGCGCCGGCGCACGCATCATCGACAACATCGTCGGCTTGGTCGTCGGCGCCGTCGGTGGAGTGATCGGCGGCGTCATCGTCGGCGTACTCGGCGTGATGGGCGTGCTCGGAGAAGGCTGGCAGGCGGAGCTCGGGAAGCAGACCATCGGTGGATTCGTGCTGTCGGCGATCGGCGCGATTGCGTACCACACGCTCTCCGAGGGACTCGGCGGCGCCTCGATCGGCAAGCTCGTCTGCGGCTTGCGTACGATTGGAACGGATGGCCGTCCGTGCTCGATCGGGAGTGCGCTGAAGCGAAGCCTCGCCTTCTACGTCGACGGCTTCTTCTTCGGTCTCGTCGCGTACTCGGCGATGTCGAAGTCCGTGCTGAACCAGCGCATCGGCGACCGCTGGGGAGACACCGCGGTCGTCCGCGCGCAGGCCGTGCCGGCGACGGCGGCCCGCGGCGCGGCTGGGGGCGCCGTGATCGGCGCCCTCGTCTGGGGCACGTTCATCGCGCTGAGCGCGATCTTGAAGTGCGTCTGACCTGACGCGAGGGCTCAGAGCGCGGGCGTGACGGCCACGGCGTCGGTACGGTCGTCGTGACCGGGCACGTTCACCATCACGCGCATCGTGCACGCGTCGAGCAGCTCGCTGGCCGTCGCGTCGTCGACCCAGTCGAGGTGCGCGTGCAGATCGCCGGCGAGCATGATGACGTCCTGGTGCAGCCAGTAGTGCCGTCCCGGCCGCGCGTGGATGAACGTCGGGCCGGTGTCGTCGTCGACGGACGTGATCTGGTGTTCGCCGGGAGCCGCCAGCCAGCAGACGAACGTGTTGCCGCGGGTCGCTCCGACGAGACGCTTGTTGTCCCGGATCTCCACCGTCACGTTCGAGCCCGTCGAGGCCGGCCGCAGGATGCAGATGCGTGCAGCCGTTGCCGGCACCGGGCCTAACTCTGCGTCGACGACGCGCGGTGCTGGCAGCGAGCGGGGCGCCGCGCACGATGCGATGGACGCGACGAGGACCGCGGATCCGAGCACGCGCCGGTGCAGCATCCTCATCTTCTAGCTCCATCCCGGGAGCGAAACGACGAAGCCCCGCCCGACGCGGAACGAATCCGCGCCGAGTGGGGCTTCAGGTCTCGCGACCAGCGCTCGTGACGCCGAGCGAGGCGCTCAGGGCTGCGCGAGAAGCTGACGCAGCACGTACGGGAGGATGCCGCCGTGCTTGTAGTAGAGGACTTCCTGCGGCGTATCGATCCGCACCGTCGCGCGGATCTCCTTGGTCGTCTTGCCGTCGGCCGACTTCGCGCGGACCGTGACCTCGCGCCCGCCCTTGAAGCCGCTGTCGAGCAGCTCCGGCAGACCGACGACGTCGAAGATCTCCTCGCCCGTCAGGCCGAGAGAGGCCGCGTTCTCGCCCGCCCCGAATTGCAGCGGGAGGATGCCCATTCCGACGAGGTTCGAGCGGTGGATGCGCTCGTAGCTCTCGGCGAGGACCGCGCGAATGCCGAGGAGCTTCGGCCCCTTCGCCGCCCAGTCACGCGACGAACCGGAGCCGTACTCCTTGCCCGCGATGACGAAGAGCGGCACGCCATCGGCGATGTACTTCACCGACGCGTCGAAGATCGACATGACCTCGCCCGTCGGGAGATAGCGGGTGAACCCGCCCTCCGTGCCGGGGGCGAGCTGGTTACGGAGGCGGACGTTCGCGAACGTACCGCGGACCATGACCTCGTGGTTGCCGCGGCGCGAGCCGTACGAGTTGAAGTCGTCCTTCGACACGCCGCGCTCTTGCAGGTACTTGCCTGCCGGGCTGTCGGCCTTGATGGAGCCGGCCGGCGAGATGTGGTCCGTCGTGATGCTGTCGCCGAGGACCGCGAGCGCACGTGCGTTGGTGATCGACGCGACCGGCGCCGGCTGCGCGCCCATGCCCTCGAAGTACGGCGGGTGCTTGACGTAGGTGCTGTCCTTCTCCCAGACGTAGAGATCGCCCTCGGGAACGACGAGCGACTGCCACTCCTTGTCGCCCGCGTAGACGTCCGCGTAGACGTTCTTGAACATCTCCGGCGCGACCGCCTGCTCGACGATGTCCGCGACCTCTTTCTGCGTCGGCCAGATGTCCTTCAGGAAGACGGGCTTGCCGTCCTTGCCCGTGCCGAGAGGCTCGGTGGTGAGGTCGATGTCGGCGCGGCCGGCGATTGCGTACGCGACGACGAGCGGCGGCGACGCGAGGTAGTTCGCGCGGACCTCCGCGTGGACGCGACCTTCGAAGTTGCGGTTACCCGAGAGGACCGACGCGACGAAGAGATCCTTCTCCTCGATCGCCTTCGAGATCGGGCCCGGGAGCGGGCCGCTGTTGCCGATGCATGTCGTGCAGCCGTAGCCGACGATGTAGAAGCCCACCTTCTCGAGCTCCTCGAGCAGGCCGGCCTTCTGCAGGTACTCGGTCACGACCTTCGAGCCCGGCCCGATGCTCGGCTTCACCCACGGCTTCGCGGTGAGGCCTTTTTCGGCAGCCTTCTTCGCGAGGAGACCTGCGCCCATGAGGACCGACGGGTTCGACGTGTTCGTGCAGCTCGTGATCGCGGCGATGACGACGCTGCCGTCCGCCACGTCCTTGTCCGCGACCGCGTCGTTGTCGGCGAGCAGGCTCTTCTTCTTCGCCTGCTTCGGACGCGCGCGGTACTGCTCGAGCGCGCTGTTGAAGGAGGTCTTCACGCCGGCGAGGTTCACGCGATCCTGCGGGCGGGCGGGACCGGCGAGCGAGGGCTCCACGGTCGAGAGGTCGAGCGTGAGCACGTGCGTGTAAGTCGCCTCGGGCGTCTTCTCGTCGATCCAGAGGCCCTGCTCCTTCGCGTACGCCTCGACGAGCGCGAGCTGCGCGTCGGTGCGGCCGCTGAACTTCATGTAGCGGATCGTCTCCGCGTCGATCGGGAAGATGCCGCAGGTCGCGCCGTACTC
>JAFAER010000115.1 GCA_023423895.1 Pseudomonadota bacterium | reverse complement strand
GGTCCGTTCACGTTCGACCGGGCCGAAGTCCTTGCCGCGCACGTAGAGGCGGGCGGAGGAAGCGTTCGTCCTGATGTTGATCGTCGCGGTGCGTGCGCGCAGGTCGGCGGTGAGCTCTTCGAGCTTCGGGACCTTGGCGCGGACGTCGGGCGGCGCCTCGCGCGAGAACGCTTCGAGCTTCTCGAGCGCCTCCGGGTATTCACCCATCGACTCGAGCGCGCGCGCCTGGTTGTAGAGGAGCGCCGGATCCGACGTCTTCGCGTAGGCGCGCTTGTACAGGTCGTACGCGTCGGCGTACCGGCCGCGGTCGAACAAGCTGTCGGCCTCGGCTTTCAGCGCGACGGCGTCGTCGGGAGCGTCTTCGGCAAGCGCCGGACGTACGAGGACGGTCGCGAGGAGAACGGCGGTCACGGAGACGAGTCGTCGCATCAGGTCAGTCACACTGGCCCAGGCACTGGAACGAGTCGGGCATCTCGCAGCCCTCGTTGCGACAGCAGAGAACGCTCTGCGGGTCGCATCGGTCTGCGGAGCATTTCACGTCGCACTTACCGTTGCACGAGCAGAGTATCGTCGCCGCGCAGCCGCGCCGGTCCTTGCAGTTGACCGTGCACCGGCCAGCGTCACGACAGCGGGTACCGAACGCACCCGTGCAGGCATCCTTTGCGTTGCAGTTGATCTCGCACGAGGACGCGGCTCCGCAGTCGACGTCGCTGCACGAGTGCTCTCGATTGCAGTTGATGACGCAAGGCAGCCCTGGCTGGCAGGGAACGGTCTTGCACTGCCGTGGTGAGTTGCATTCGAAGACGCAGCCTTTTGCGTCGCAGCTCGTCGACGCATCTTCGTGCGGTGAGGCGTCTCCGGAGCCGGCGTCAGGGACCGGAGGCTCGGCGCCGGGCGAGATGTCCGTGCACTTGCCGGTGACGGGGTCACAGGATTCGCCGGGCGTGCACACGACTCGCTGACAGCTGAGGCTCATCACGACGGACACGCGGACGATCTCGCCTGGAACGAAGCGTGCGCGGCGCCTCGCGACGATGCAGCCCTCGTCGCCTTCGCGGCAGGTGCTCGCCGGTTTGTCGAGCCCGCTGACGATCCGGAGGACGATCTCCTTGTCGTCGGCGCCGTCCGGGACGAGCACGATACGACCGACCTGCGGTGCCGAGACGCAGCCCGCGCGACTCGCGTCACTGATGCTCTTCGTGGCGAGCGTCGTCTCGTCGCTGGCGACGGTCACGTCTGTGCTCTGGATCCGTGCGCACTGGTCGGACTCGACGTCGACGACGATCTGGGTCGCCGTCCGGCAGCCGGCGCTGCCGGCGATGGCCGGGACCACTCCCCAGACCGCGAGCGCAAGCCATGTGCGCGCGCGTGGAAGCTGCATTCGCACGAGGATAGCTCCGACGCCGACTACAAATCGAGGTCGCGTCGACGCGCACATCGCGCCACCGCGATGAGGACGCGGGTCCTCGATGGCAGCAGCTTGGCGACAGCACGACGTGGCAGGTGGAGCGACCGGATGAAGACGCACCTCGTCGAGACACGACATGTGCCGCGCAAGAAAAACAGAAACGCGAGAAGGCTCGAGCACGAGGACGAGACCGTCCCACGTGTGGATGACGGGCGCACGAAACTGCGTCGACGCCGCAAAACCGCGATGAAGGAAGCCTCGGTGCGGATAGACTCCTCGAGAGGATGGCCTCGTCCACGCCAGCGCTCCCGAAGATCGGCGACACGCTCGCGGGAAAGTACCGCATCGTGCGGGTCATCGCCGAAGGCGGGATGGGCGTCGTGTACGAAGGCGTGCACAAGCGCCTCGGGCAGCGCTTCGCGATCAAGGTCCTCTACCCGCACTATTCGACGAACCCCGACATCCTCACCCGGTTCGATCGGGAAGGTAGGATCGCGTCGCGCCTGGAAGGCCTGAACGCGGCGCGCGTCTTCGACATCGACACGATGCCGAACGGCATCCTCCTCCTCGTCATGGAGCTGCTCTCGGGTCACGACCTCGAAGCCGAGCTGCAGAACAAGAAGATGCTGCCCGTGACCGATGTCGCCGACATCGTCTCGCAGGCGGCTTGTGGGATGCGAGAGGCGCATGCGCTCGGCGTCGTCCATCGCGATCTCAAGCCGGCGAACCTCTTCCTCGCTCGGGTCCCGGGCAGCGATCGCCACATCGTGAAGGTCCTCGACTTCGGGATCTCACGCGTGATGAACGACCAGAAGCGAGTCACCGCCGACCATGCGCAGCTCGGTACGGCGCTCTACATGTCGCCCGAGCAAGTGCGCTGCGCAGCGGATGTCGACGGGCGAACGGACATCTGGGCGCTCGGCGTCATCATGTACGAGCTGTTGACGGGTGTGCCGCCGTTCGACGGTCAAGTGACCGACGTGCTCGTGCAGGTCGCGACGGCGGAGATCGTTCCGCCGCGACGCTATCGTCCGGAGATCCCGCCCGAGCTCGAGGCGGTGATCATGCGCGCGCTCGAGCGTGATCCCGACGCGCGCTTCCAGACGATGGACGAGCTCGTCGAAGCGCTTCGTCCATGGTCGCCTGCGGAGAGCGTCGAATCGCTCGCGGTGCGGATCCCGCGTCAGCCGCCCCCAACGCTCGTGGAGGCGGAGGACCACGCTCCTCTGCTGCTGACGACGCCGCGGAAGCGCCGGAAGCTCGCGATCGGTGGTGCTGCGCTCGGCGCCGCGCTCGGCGTGACGGGACTGATCGTCGGCCTCGGCTCACGCGCGAAGGCGGAGACGGACACGCCGAACGCCGTCGACGATACGATCTCGGTCGCAGCACCCGCGGTCGCGGTCCCGGGCTCGGCCGACTCCGCGCTCCAGAATGCCGTCGAGCGCGCCGAGACGACCAGCGTGCCGGCCGTCACCCGCGAGCCCGCTTCACCGGCGGCGCGCTTGAATCGCAAACATGCGCGCCCGGCGACGGCGACGACCGCATCGCCGGCCAAGACCGCCGTCGAGAATCCTCCGCGTCTCTGAGCTCAGCGCGGCTTGCAATCCGACGACAGAATAGCAGTCAGCCGCGACGGACGAGCTCCTCGAGGATCGCGTCGGATTGCTTCTTCGCCCAGGCCGCGAAGTCTTGCATGTACGTCGAGACCTGTCGGAACCGGCGGATGATGGTGTCCCGGTCGCTCATCGCGACGGCGCGCGCGAAGTGCCCGGCCTCCTGCTCGAAGACGCTCGAGAGCTTCAGTGCGGCCTCGTTGGCGGTGAGGATGTCCGCATACAGCTCCGCGCGCTGCGAGAAGATTCGACCGATCATCGCGAGCTCCGTCCGGTAGATGGGGCTTGCGAATTGGAGGCTGCGTCCGAGGTCGGCCTTGAGCCGCTCGAGCACGGAGCCGAGGACCATCGTCTTCTCGTGGATCAGGACCTGGATGAGCGCCATCTGCGCGTCGTGTTCCTCCGCGGTGGCCTCGATGGTCTCTGCGCCGAACCCTTCGTACAGCTTCTTCACGCGGGCAAACCCGGCTTCGCCCCGTCCGCGGCACAAGACGACCTTCTGTCGATCGAAGTCGGTGCCGTGGGGACCGAACATGGGGTGGGTCCCGACGACGTCGACGGTGTTCGGTGTGCTCTCGAGCATCGCGGCGAGCGGCTGCCGCTTGATCGACGTGACGTCCATCAAGCACGCGCCCGGCCGCACGCTCGGCCCGACCTTGCGTGCGATCTCGACCGTCGCCGCGATCGGCACGGCGAGGATGACGAGGTCGTGCGATGCAGCCACCTCCTCCGCGGTCCGCCCCTCGTCGAGACCGGTCGTCTCGACCTCGTAGCCGACGGAGCGGAGCACCTTGGCCATGAAGGCGCCCATCCCCTGCGTGCCGCCGATGACGCCCACGGTGTACTTCTCGGCGCGCGTCTGGAGGAAGCGGCGCTGATCGAGGCGCGAAGCGGCGAAGAGCGTCGCGAAGATGTCGCGCACGACGTCTTCGGGAAGCCCCGCATCGGACGCTTTGGCGAGGAGCGTGTCGAGCAGCGCGCCTTCGCGTTCGCGATCGAACGACGGCAGGCCTTTCTCGGCCTTGTACTTCGCGACCTCGCGGATGAGGCTCATGCGTTCCGCGAGGAGACGTACGAGCTCGGTGTCCTTGTCCGCGAGCTCCTGTCGCAGCATCGCGAGATCTTTGCTGGGCGCGGTGTCTTCCGCCATCGAAGCCTACTGTACGCGCGGCGGGGCGCCGTACAAGGCGAGGCCGGCGCGATCCACGGTCGTCGCGGCATGGCAGAAGGGCAGAAGGGCGCGAACGATGCTCTCGGAATGGCTCGGCTGGGGCGCGTTTCCGGAAGCGGGCCGCTGTGTCATCCTTCCGCTCGACGAGCCAGTCGACGGAGCGGATGCGTGCTCGACGCGCGCGCTGCGGCGCTCCTGACGCTGGCGACGTCTCGACGACACCGACTTCGACTTTGGAGGCTGAGTGACCGAGTGACTGAGGTCGACATCCAGATCTTCCGGTTCGTGAACCAGGCGTTCTCCGGCGCTTGGCTCTGGCCGATGGCCGTGCTGAGCGCGATCGGCGGCGGATGGGGAGCGCTGAGCGTGATCCCGCTGCTCGTGGCCACGCGCACGCGCCGGTTCGCGCGTTCGCTCGCGGGCGTGCTCGGTGTGACGGCCGTGATCGTCTTTCTGCTCAAGCGCATCGTTGCGCGGGCGCGTCCGTGCGCATGTCTCGAGGACGTGAAGGCACGCGTGTTCGCCGCGCCGACGGACTTCTCGTTCCCGAGTGGCCACTCGGCGGGCAGCTTCGCGTTCGCGATCTTCGTGGCGATGGTGCTCGTGAGCTCGCTCGAGCCGAGCGCCGGCGCGCGCGAGCGATGGCTGCGCCGTGTGGCGGCCGGGCTCCTCGTGGCGCTCGCGGTCGGCGTCGGCGTGTCGCGTATCGCGCTCGGCGTTCACTTCCCGGGCGACGTGCTCGCTGGAGCGATCCTCGGCTCGACCGTGGCGCTCGTCGGTGCGCGACTGTACTTCGCGCAGCGCGGCCTCGAGGGGCTGAGGTAAGTCCAAGGATACCCCCGTATTCTACGGCTGTGCTTGCGTGGGTGGGCCCTTTGGGGCCAGACTACGCCGCGTTGAACCGGCGGAAGCTCTTGAGCGCGATCCTGGCCGTCGCGACCTTCGCGGTCGTGTGGCTGGTCGTGTCTCCTGCGAGCGCCATGGCGCCGGTCTGCGATCCGCGCGGCGCGGTCGGGTTTGCGCCTCCGCCTCAGATCCAGGACGCCGAGCTCTCGCTCGACATCCCGGCCGACTGCTTCGACGTGAACCCGCTCGAGACGAAGAACTACGTCCCGGGCCGTCACGTGCAGATCGAGACGTGGACGTCGCAGGAGCCGGTTGCGGCATCGCCGCTGCTCGTGCTCGCGCTGGAATTCACCGAACGGCTGCCCGTTCGAGCGCACGTGGACGGTGGGCCCAGGCCCGGCGTCCGCATGTCTCTCGATCGACCGCCGCGCGTCTGACGCACGTCGACGCCTGGTTCGCTCGTCCTCGTCCATCCCGCTCTGCCGGGAAGCTGGGCAGGTGAGATCGTTCGCCGATCTCGCCTGTGCTCGACCTTTCGTTCCGTGTCTTCGGATCCGGCGTGGGTCGAGAGCGCGAGCCAGGAGCCTCGTCGGCGTGCACCCTCGTCTCTCGGGTTTTCGCGCGCGTCGTCCTCGACGGCGACGTGAACGTTCCCGTCGCGAGCGACGCGCGCGATCTGTGCAGTATGCATTCATCTGTGGAAGGCAATCATGGCCAAGGACAAAGAGCACAAGAGCCACGCGGCTGACGTGCGACCGCCCGACTCGGGCGGGATGAGCACTGGCGTGGCGATCATCGGATTCATCCTCTGCTTCCTCGCAGGCGGAGCGGTGATGTGGGGCTACGACAGCCACCGCCTCAAGTCGGGCGGCATCACCGCCGACAGCAGCGGCTCGGGCGGACCGGCGTGGGCCGACAAGGACTCGCCGATCCCGGTCACGAGCGAAGATCCCGTCTGGGGCAACCGGAATGCTCCGGTCACCGTCGTCATCTTCTCCGACTTCCAGTGCCCGTTCTGCTCGCGCGTCGAGCCGACGCTGGATCAGGTCAAGTCGACGTACGGCCCGGACAAGGTCCGTCTCGTCTGGAAGAGCCAGCCGCTTCCGTTCCACGACAAGGCGAAGCCCGCGTCGGAGGCCGCGCAGGCGGTGTTCGCGCTCAAGGGCAGCGAGGCGTTCTGGAAGTTCCACGACCTCGCGTTCAAGAACCAGAAGGAGCTCGGGCCCGAGTCCTACGAGAAGTGGGCCGTCGCGGCGGGCGTCGATCTCGCGAAGTTCAAGGCCGAGCTCGCGTCGAAGAAGCACGCCAAGAAGGTCGAAGAGGACCAGGCGCTCGCGAACAAGGTCGGCGCCAACGGCACGCCCGCGTTCCGCATCAACGGCGCCGAGCTCTCCGGCGCGCAGCCCTTCGACAAGTTCAAGGAGCTGATCGACAAGGAGCTCCAGAAGGCCAACGCGAAGATCGCCGCGGGTACGCCCAAGGACAAGATCTACGTGGAGATGTCGAAGGAGAACTTCAAGGCAGCTCCGCAGAAGCAGGACGACGACGAGGAGAAGGAAGACGACAAGACCGTCTGGAAGGTGCCGGTCGGCAACTCTCCGGTTCAGGGCAAGAAGGACGCGATCGTCACGATCGTCGAGTTCTCCGACTTCCAGTGCCCGTACTGCAAGCGCGTCGAGCCGACGATGACGAAGATCCGCGAGACCTACGGCGACAAGGTCCGCATCGTGTGGAAGCACGAGCCGCTTCCGTTCCACCCGCGCGCAGAGCCCGCGAGCGAGCTCACGCTCGAGGCCCGCGCACAGAAGGGCGAGAAGGGCTTCTGGGACGCGCACGCCAAGATGTTCGAGATCCAGCCGAAGCTCGAAGACGCCGACCTCGAGAAGGCCGCTGCTGAGCTTGGCCTCGACGTCGCCAAGGTGAAGGACGCGATCAAGAACAAGAAGTACAAGAAGGAGATCGACGCGGACATGGAGCTGGGCGAGGAAGTCCAGGCCTCCGGTACGCCGCACTTCTTCGTCAACGGCCGCCGTCTCGTCGGCGCGCAGCCGTTCGAGAAGTTCCAGAAGATCATCGACGAGGAGATCAAGAAGTTCGACGACCTCAAGGGCAAGGTCCAGGCGGCGGGCTACTACGATCACCTGATGAAGGACGCCAAGGGCGCGCCGGAGCCGGAGAAGAAGCAGGCTCCCGCGGTCCCGCAGGGCGCGCCGTGGAAGGGCAACGCGAACGCGAAGGTCGTCATCCAGGAGTGGAGCGACTTCCAGTGCCCGTTCTGCAGCCGTGTCGAAGGCACGGTCGCCGAGGTCATGAAGAACTACGGCGACAAGGTGAAGTTCGTCTGGCGCGACAAGCCCCTCCCGATGCACCCCGACGCACCGCTCGCTTCCGAGGCGGCGCGTGAGGCGCTCAAGCAAAAGGGCCCCGACGGCTACTGGAAGATGCACGACAAGCTGATGCAGAACCAGCAGAAGCTGAAGCGCGAGGACCTCGACGGCTACGCCAAGGAGCTCGGCCTCGACGAGGCGAAGTTCAAGGCCGCCCTCGACAACCGCACGCACAAGCCCGCGGTCGACGCGGACGACAAGGCCGGTTCGGACATCGGCATCAGCGGTACGCCGGCGTTCCTCATCAACGGCTACTACGTCAGCGGCGCCCAGCCGTACGCGAAGTTCAAGAAGCTGATCGATCGCGCGCTCGCCGAAGCGAAGTGATCTGAGCGGTTCCTGAACCGACGAAAGGGCCCCCGCCGCAGCGATGCGGTGGGGGCTTTTTCTTGGGCTCCGCGCTCGCGGCCCCGTGCGCGCCCGAGGCCTGAAGCCTGAGCCTCAGGCTGAGCGCCCCTCACATCCCCCTTCGCAGCCGCTCCTTCACCATTCGCATCGGACTCCGGTCCGCGGGCGACGTCATTCGCGAGTCGTCCGAGCTGTTCGAGCTCGATGACGAGCTCGAATGCGTGACGCTCTTCGGGCAGTGGTCGATGGCCTTTGCGAACTCGCGCACATGGAAGGCGCGCCAGCACGTGGCGTTGTGGACGTCGACGAAGCGGCCGTAGCGAGGGACCTTGCCGTCGTCGAGCAGACGCCGGCAGGCGCCGCCGTCCCCGATCTGCCCGAGGAACAGACGCGAGATGCCGCCCACGTCATCGCCGGCCGCCCGGATCACGCGGACGGCAGCGTCGTCGGCGTCTTCCTCCATGTCGAAGACGCGTAGCTCGTCGATCGGCATCTTCGGGTCTGCTTCGAGCTCGGCGATCAGCGCGTGTGCGGTCTGCACCACCTCGAGGAGCCGCTCGATCGCCGGGCGGGTCTCGCTCTTCGTGTCGATGTTGCGTTCGAGCTCGTTATCCATGAGGAGGGCGTACGCCGCCTTGTGCTCGTCGGTCGTGGGATCGAGCAGCTTCGGCATCTGGGCCTGCGCCTCCGGGCTGACGGAGCGGTCACGTACCTTGAGCTCGAAGAGCGAAGCCCGCACGTTCCCGTAACAGCGCTGCAGGGCAGCGGCGATGCTGTTCGCAAACGTCGTGAGCTGCGTCTCCTGGTCCTGGGAGAGGATCAGCGTGAGATCGTGGACCGTGACCGCTTCCTTGTAGAAGTCCTTTGCGCGGCGAAGGCCGTCCTGCGCGGTCCGGCAAGCATCACCGTCTGCCGCCTGCGGATTCAGCTTTGCGAGCGTCTGCAAGAGAGAGTCGTATTCGCTCTCCTCGAACGCGGAGATGGGAAGCGCGCCGAAGACCGACGCACGCCCGGCCATCGCGCCGAGCGTGCGCAGCTCACCAGCGTGTTTGCGTACCGCAGGATCGTCGGGTGTGTTCGCCCCGAAGATGCCGTGCTCGCGACCGCCGGGCACGCGGTAGTACCTCCGGATCTTCGCTCGGGTCTCCGGCAGCATGTTGCGGAGAACCAGGTGCGCGAGCTCGTGAGCGACGAGACCTTCCACCTCTGCCTTGGGCGTCGTCCCGTCGAACACGCCCCGATGAACCCAGAAGAGCCACGGGGCCTTGTTGTATTCCTTGCGCTCGTCGAACCCTGCAAACGCGTTGACGCCACTCTCGTCGATCACGAGGACGCGTGGCGGGTCGGTCAGACCTTCGGTCTCGCGCGGGAAGACCTCCTGGAAGCCTTTGAAGAGCCGCGCGACGAGGCCGGTGAGCCAGGCGTCGTTCGAGACCTTTGCGTTGCCAGCGATCCCGTTGGCGCTGAGGAAGCCTTGCGAGTACTGGGCGGCCGCTGCGTCGTCGGCGAATCGCAGGTAGTAGTCGTCGTTCGAACGGGTGTGCCCATAGTCGAGCGTGGCGCAGATGTTCGTCTTGGATTCGGACGTGGCTCGATCGCGGGTGGACTCCTCGGACTTCGCGGTGGGTTCGGTCGCAGTGTCGCCGGTGCCGTCCTTGCGCGCGCTCGGTACGGAAGTACCCCCTCCGGAGCATGCGGCGAGCAGGAGACCGAGAGGCAAGAGCGCGAAGTGCTTACGGCGGAGCATGCGCGCCGTGGTGCAACGCACGAACCGTCCGCGAATGGCCGCGCGCCGGCGCCCCATCAGGCGCCGGGTCTCGCAGCTCGATGTCTCAGCGCGCGGTCAGCCGCCGCCGAGCCACTTGGCGCTCGAGCGTTCCTTGTGCGGCGTTTGACTCAGCTCCAGGAGCAGCTCGCGGACGGTCTTCAGGTCCACGGGTTTCTCGAGGTGCGGCTGTCCGACCGCCTCGAGGAACGTCTGTGCGCGACCACTGAAGGCGCCGCCGGTGAGGAACACCGTTCGCCGCGCGAGCTCGGGGTCGTCTCGCTCGAGCAGCTCGTGGAGCTCGATGCCGGACAGCTCCGGCATCATGAGGTCGCAGAGCATCGCGTCGAAGGTGCCGCCAGCGCGAACGAGATCGAGCGCTTCACGACCGTTCCGCGCCGACGAGACGTCGAAGTCCCGTGCAAGGACACGCGTGAGCGACCGAAGCACCAGCGGATCGTCGTCGACGACGAGCACGCGCCGCTGCGGCGCGGCGCCTTCTGCCGTGGAGTCGGCCGTCTCGGCTTCGAGCGTTGGTAACACGACGCGCACGACGGTGCCTCCGCGTTCTCGTGGATGAATCTCGATCTCGCCGCCGTGTGCGGCGACGGTGGCCTGGCAGATGGCGAGGCCCATACCGGGCCGCCGTGGCTTCGTCGTGAAGAAGGGATCGAAGACGTGGGGCGCATTCCCCGGCGCGATCCCGCTCCCCGTATCGGAGACCTCGAGGACGACCGCCGTGCGACCCCGCTGACTCGTGGCGATGCGGATCTCGTTTTGCTCCACGTCGCCCTCCGGCATCGCATGCGCGGCGTTGACGAGGAGGTTGAGGACGACCTGCGCGAGCTTCGTCTCGCTGCCGAGGACGGGCACCACGGCCTTCAGGTCCTTCACGAGGCGCGCGCGGTGTCGGATCTCGGCGAACGCGATGTTGCAGCAAGCGTCGACGACGGCGTTCAGATCGACCCGGCCGCGACGGTCATCGGCGCATGCAAACACGCGGAGGTCGCGGACGATGAACTGCACGCGCTGGGCTGCAGACAGCGCTTCGTCGAGCATGGCGCGAAGATCGGTGTGATCGGCCTTCGACGAGTCGACGACGGTAGGCTCGAGATCCGCAGCGACGCGTACGGCTTCTTCGACGTTCGCGAGGACGACCGCCAGCGGGTTGTTGATCTCGTGCGCGAGCCCGGTCGCGAGCGAGCCGACCGCCGTGATCGCCGCCGCGGAGGCGAGCTTGCCTTCGACGAGCTTCTGGCGCGTGAGGTCGCGCACGAAGCAGAAGTTCCCGCGCCCGCGTGCGCGCGCCACGATCGACAGCTGGACGGGGACGATACGCCCGTCCTTGCGCACCATCGCGACCTCGACCTCGGTGCCCGGCGACGCCAGCGCCGCGGAGACGCGCGCGCGATCGCCCTCGTGAACGAGCTCCACGAACGAGACGGCTTCGGTCTCCTGCGGTGAGTAGTTGAGGACGCGCTGGAACGCAGCGTTCACCGCCACGCAGCGCCCGTTGGCGTCGAGCGTCGCGATCGCGTCGACGGCATTGCCGAGGGCGGCGGTCAGCTCCGCGACTTCCTGATGATGCCGCTCGCGCTCGCAGGCGAAGGCGATCGTCAGCGGCAAGTTCTGATACGCGCGCTCCGTCTTGACGACGTACTCCTGCGCGCCGCGCTCGACGGCTCGGAGACCGAGCTCCTCGCTGTCGTCGCCGGTGAGGACGATGACGGCGGCACCGTTCGCGTCCGCATGGATCGTCGTGAACGTCGCGAGGCCGTGACTGTCGGGCAGCCCGAGGTCGACGACCACCGCGTCGAACGTCACGTCCCGCAGCGCGTGTTGCGCAAACCCCACGGACGTGACGCGGGTGAGCTCGAACTCGATTCGCCCGAAGCGAGCCAAGACGCGCGCGATCAGCGCTGCGTCGTCGTCGTTGTCTTCTACGAGCAACACGCTCGTTCGCATCACCAGCACCCCTCGATCCCCGCGTTTGGCCTCGGCGCGAAGCACAGCAGCCGATTCATCCATCGGATGCTATCAGGGCGGTATGGGGGTCTCTATGCCCAATGAAAACGCGACTGCGGCAACCCGTCGGCGGATGCCGACGCTCCCGCATGTATTCAGGTGCCCGCGGGAGTGGGGAGCGTGAACGTCACGGTCGTGCCCTGACCGGTCGCGCTGTCGATGTGGAGCTCTCCACCTAGCCGTCCGACGAGCCGTTTGACCTGAGCAATTCCGAGCCCGGTACCCGCCTCCCGTGTCGTGAAGAAGGGCGTTCCGAGCTTCGAGAGGACGTCTGCTGGGATTCCGGGACCGTTGTCTCTCACGTGAATGGCTAGGACGTCCGGGCGAACCTCAGCCATCAGAGTGACGGCTCCGTTCTGGATCTGGTGCTCCTCGAGCGCCTGCTGAGCGTTGCGCACGAGGTTGACGAGGATCTGCATGAGGTCGGTCGACGTCGCGCGCACGGTCGGCAGGTTCGTCGGACCTTCGTAGGAGAGCTTGCTGCGCGAGGTCATGCTTCCGCTGCGGCACATGCCGAGCGCGAGCTTGATGACGGGCAACGGGGCCAGCGCGCCGCTCAGCGGCGGGGCCGTGTCGTGGCGTTGGAACTCGCGCATCTGTTTCATGAGATCGCTCATGAAGGTCGCGCACGTGGCGAGCGTGGTTGCGAGCTCCGGGAGATCTTCGCCGAGCTGCACGATGAGCGCGCGCTCGTTTGCGGAGAGTGACGAGGTCTCGGAGAGACGAAGAAGCGTCGGCGCGACCTTCGAGAGCTCGGCGAGCTGCTCGGCGCTCATCGACACCGCCATGACCGGCTGATTGAGATCGTGCAGGACCGCCGCCGAGACCTGACCGAGCGTTCGCAGACGTTCGGTCTGCATCAGCCGGAGCTGCAGCGCGTTGTTCTGTTTCCCCGCGACGTAGGCCTCGAGGGCCCAGCGGAGGATCTCGTCGAGCTCGGTGCGGTCCCAGGGCTTGATGACGTACCGTGCAACGAGGCCTTCGTTGACGGCGTTGAGGATCGGCTCGAGGTCACTGTACGCGGTCACGATCATGCGGACCGTGTCCGGCGAGAGGTCTTTGACCTTGCGCAGCAGCTCGTCGCCGCTCATGCCCGTCATCCGCTGATCGCTGATGATGACGGCGACCTGCTCCTGAGCGAGGAAGGCGAGCGCTTCCTCTGCAGAATCGACGCTCTTGATCCTGAATGTCTTACCGAACGTGATTTCGAACACGGTCCGATTGGCCCGCTCGTCATCGACGTACAGGATCAGGTGCTCACGCAAGTTCATGAAGCTCGGCGCTCCCATGATTCTAACGGCTTCCCTGATTAGCGGACGCGAAGAATGCGTCTCACGAGGCTACAGGCAGCTCGAGATGGAAGACACTGCCGCCTGATGTTTGCCGGACATCGAGCGCGCCACCGTGACGCAAGACGATGTCTCGAGCCGTCGATAGGCCCAATCCGGTCCCTTTTCCAGCCGCCTTCGTCGTGAAGAACGGCTCGAAGATGCGCTCGCGCAGCTCTTCCGGGACTCCGGGCCCGCTGTCGGTCAGCTCGATCACGACGCGCTCTCCCGCGCCGTTTACGTCCAGGTTGGCCGACATCTCGACCCATCCGCCTTTGCCTGCCGCGTGGGCTCCGTTCTCCAGCAAGTTCGTCAGCACCTGCGCGAGCAGCGGCTCGACGCACCGGACGGTGCCTCGGTAGTCGAGGCGCTCGCGCAGCTCGACGCCCTGGAGCGCATGTCGCATCGTGCTCTTCACACGACGCCACAGGGTCTCGATGGGAACGGGAGCGCACTTGAGCTCGACCCCTCGTTTGAACCCGAGGAGCTCGCGCGAGAGCGAAGCGACCTGCCTGCTGCAGTGCTCGACGACCTCGAGCAGCTGCGCTGCGGGCGTGTCCGGCGCAATGGCTTCCGGGGGAAGCAGCTCTCGCAGCGGGCCGACGGCGTTGATGATGCCGTTGGCCGGGTTGCGAATCTCGTGCGCGAGGCCGGCGGAGAGCGTTCCGAGCGCCGCGAGCTTCTCCGTCTCCAGCAGCTGCAGGGCGAGCGATCGAAGGGCGAGCTGCGAGCGGACGCGTGCGCGCAGCTCGCCGGGCTCGAACGGCTTGTGGATGTAGTCGACGGCACCGGCATCGAAGCCCGCGAGCTTGTCGGACGCACCACCGAACGTGGTCAGCACGAGGACCGGCGCAATGCGGTTGGCTTCCAGTGCGCGGAAGCGGCGAGTGAGCTCGATCCCGTCGATGCCCGGCATCGCGATGTCGGTGACGAGCAGATCGGGCGCGTGGGCCTTCGCGAGCTCGAGCGCCGTGAGTCCGTCCGGCGCCGTGAGGACGCGGTAGTCCGTCGCGAGGACCTTCGCGGTGCGGTCGCGAAGGTCGGGATCGTCCTCGGCGAGCAGGATCGTCGCGCGCGGCGTCCCCGGCGGCTCGTACACGGAAGGAAGCTCGCGCTCCTGCGCAGCCGCCCCGTAGTCCGAAGGTCGGAGCGCCGGAACCACGGCGGCGATCGATTCCGCCGCGCCTGCCGTCGCGAGCGGGAGCAACACGCGAAACAGTGCACCACCGCCCTCTGCGTCGTCGATGCCTACGGTGCCACCGTGCGCTTCTGCGAGCTCCTTGACGAGCGAGAGCCCGAGACCGCTGCCGCTGACGGCGCTCCGCTTGGCGTGCACGCCGCGCTCGAAGCGGCCGAACAGTCGTTCCCGGAGCGCGGTCGCGATGCCCGGGCCGTTGTCGCGGACCTCGATGACGGCGTGTCCGCCGCGCGCGGCGACCGATACGTGCACGGCGCCGCCCTTCGGGGTGAACTTGATCGCGTTCGAGACGAGATTCGCGAGGACGCGCTCGATGGCGTTGGGGTCGGCACGTACGACCACTCCGCGTTCGACCTCGTAGTCCATCGTCAATCCGGCGACGCGAGCCGCCGGCTTCCAGGCCTCGGCGACGGCCTCCACCATCGGGCCGAGGTCGCAGAGCGCCGTCCACAAGCGAATCTCGCGCTCGCGTCCTTCGGCGAGGATGAGAAGCTCGTCGACCATGCGCAGAACGCGACGAGCACCGTGCTCGATCGCGTCGAGCGTCCGCGCGCCGGAGGGCCCGAGCGCGCCGGCCGAACGCGCCTCGGCGACGCTGAGCAGGACCAGCGACAGCGGCGAGCGCAGGTCGTGGTTGATGTTCGCGAAGATCCGGTCGCGGATCTCCTTCGCGTCCTCGAGGTCGCGAACGCTGCCGGCAAGATCGTCGCGCGCCTGACTCAGCTCGGCGGTGCGCTCCACGACGCGCTCTTCGAGGCCGCGCCTGTACTCCTCGACGATGCGGTAGGTGATGGCATTGTCGATGGCCATCTCGATCGACGGGACGATGAAGTCGAGCAGCGCCTCACGTTCCGCGACGTCGGCCGTCGCGTTCGCAAAGACGGTCAGGGTCCCGGTGCGTCGCTGCCCATACCCTTGAAGCGCGCGATCGAGGCGCGCAAACCCGCCTCCACCGCGTTCCGCTGTCCGCGCGATCTTCACGCCGTCGATCTCGACGTCGAGCGCGACGCGCGCACACTCGAACCCCGCCTCGGCGACGAGCGCGTTGGCGATCGACTCGAGGGTGAGGTCGAGGTCGAGGTTCCTCTGGATGAGCCGGTTGACGGTATGGGCCGTGCGGAGCTGCGCGGCCTGAGCCGCGAGCTTCGCGCGCGCGGTCTCGAGCTCCCCGTACCGAACGAGGAGCGTCGAATGGGCCTCGTCCAGCTCGCGCGCAGCCGCCGCCGGCGACACGATCCAGCGCACTGCCCGGTGCAAAGGATTCACGCGGTCGCTCCCCGGTGCGAGCGTGACGAGGTAGCGCTCGCCGCGCTCGATCGGTGACGTCTCGACGATTGCTCGCGGTTTCCCGACGAGGCGAGGGATGTCACGGAAGCCACCCTTGCTGAGCAGGAAGAACGCGGGGCACGGCTCGTAACCTTCCGCGAGCGTCACATCGAGCCGCAGCGCGTCGGGACCGAGATCCGTGAAGACCGTCCGCACGCAGGTGAACATCTGCGTGCCGCCACCGCGGGTGGGCTTCGCCTCTGTCGCCATCCATTCGTAGAATTGCTTCGGCGTGAAGAGCGCACCGGAGATCAGGCGCACGTAACGCAGGAACGGAGAGTCGATCCAGGCGCCGCCCATGGCGACGATCTCGTCGCTCGTCCAGATGCGCTCCGCGTTCTTCATGAGCCGAACGAAGGCCGACCATTCGATACGCTCGTGTTTGTTCCGGAAGTGCTCGACTGGATATCCGACGCCGTCGACGAGCGTCGCCGGCGGTAGCCCTTTCTTGTCGAGCTCTCGGAAGAACATCTCGAGGATTCGACAAGAAACTTCTTTCATCGCGATCAACTACCCCAGCGCAGAGCCATTCCGGACCAGGTCATGCCTGTCCCCCCCTGGAAGCATGCCACGACATCTCCCGGTTTCAGGAGACCTTCCTTCTCACCAACGGCCAGCTGCAGAGGCAGATTCACTGCGCTGAGCGATCCGGTGTACTGGAAGTGGTCGACGGATCGGGCATTGCTGAGGCCAATGCACTTCTGGCTCGCGGCGCGCAGCCACGGGAACGGCTGATGGCACACGAAGAAGCCGACCTCCTCGGCGGTCAGGCCGGCATCGGTCAGGGCCTCGGTGACGACCTGCGTGGCGCGCGTGGTCATGCGGGTGAACATGTTCATGTTCGCATCGCGGTCTTCCGAGTACGCGGTGCAGGTGCCCTGCGTCCAGTGCTGTCCCGGAGCCCCACAGACGAGCGCTCCCCAGAGCGTCCCGTCACTGTGATGAGAGGCGGCGAGGATTCCGCGCCCCTCGCTCACCGGCCCGAGGACGAGCGCCGAGGCGCCGTCGCCACCGGAGACGTCGATCGGCTCGCCTGATGCGGGCAAGCGCGTGAGCGCCGACGCTTGAGTCAGTAGCGCGTAACGCGCCTGGCCGCTCGCAATCATCGACTGCGCGAGCGTCAGCTGCATCATGAACGAGTTGCAGACCGCGTCGACCGCGAGCGTCGTGCACCGTTCCTTCAATCCGAGATTGGAGTGAACCACGCAGGCCGATGGGACGTTTATGAAGTCGGGGATCATGTTGTAGCTGAGGACGAGATCGATCTCTTCCTTCGGCACCCCCGACCTGTCGATCGCTTCACGCGCCGCTGCCGTCTCCATGTCCCAGACCTTCATGTCCGGAGGAATGACGCGTCGCTCTTTTGCACCCTGGAACGCATCGTCGCCGACGGCCATGATCGCTTCGAGCGTCGTTCGCGCGATGTCCGAAGGCACCTTTTCGAACTCCGCGCGGATCCGCTCGACACGTCGCGCAGCCCTCTCCTTCCATGCCTTCGCGACATTCTCCGACCACCAGTCGTTCGTCCGAACCTCCGACGGGAGGTACGTGCCGACACCGAGAATTCCGACAGATTTGGACATGACAGCACCCTTCCACGCGAGCGCGTGGACCTTCACTCCCGCACGAGTGCGCGGGCTCTCTTGCTCAGCGCGTCGGCGCGGAGCTCACTGGGCGCGCAGGCGGCGCGCCGTTCATCGGCGAAATTTGGTCACGACCGACGAGCGCGTTGCTCGCGGTAAGTGGCGTTCACTTCGCCTCGACGCCGGCCTTGTTGGCCATCTCCTTCAAGAACTCGAGGCGGCCGCTGGCGAGTCGCACTTCGCGGTCGATCCGGATGTCGAGCACGAGCGGCCTGTTCTCCGCGAGCGCGAGCAAGTCGAGGTTCAAGATGTCGCCGGGCTGCTCGACGACGACCGCGCGGGCGCCGACGCCTTCGGCGAGCTGGGCGACGTTCATCGGCGTGGCGAACGAAGGCGTTCGACCGTACACGGCGTTGTTACCGACCTCGACGAGGCCGTAACGCTCGTCGTTCAGCACGGCGAAGATCATCGGGATGCCCTGCTGCGCTGCGGTCGCGACATCGCCGAGACCCATCGAGAAGCAGCCGTCGCCACACACGGAGACGACCGGCGCGTCCGGTCGAGCAACCTTGACGCCGAGCGCAGCTCCGATGCCCGACCCCATGGAGCCGAGGCCGAACATGATCATGAAGCCACGCGGAGATCGGATCTCGAGGTGGTGCAGCGCGAAGAACATGTGCGAGCCGATGTCCGACGTGAATAGCGTCGTCGTCGGCAGCGCCTGCTGAAGCTCCCAGAGCGCCCGCTGCGGAGAGATGCGGCCTTCGGGGCCGACGAGCACCTCGGCGCCGGTCTGCTGGCGACGGACACCGAACTGACGCTGCGTCCGCGGCGTCTTCGGGAGGCGACGGAGGATCTCCGGTAGCGCTCCCTCGACGGTATCGACCACGCCGAGCGTGACGGGGTAGTTGCGCCCGATCCGCTGCGCTTCGACGTCGATCTGGATGAAGTGCTTGCTCGCGGCGAGCTTCCGGCTCCAGCTGTCCGTTGCGGTCTCGCCCAGCGAGGTGCCGATGGCCATGAGCACGTCGACGCCTTGTCCGAGGTAGTCGGAGGCCGACGGGTGACCGCCCCAGCCGAACACGCCCAGACTGAGCGGGTGATTCTCGGGGAACACACCCTTCGCCTTCGGGGTCGTCATGACCGGGATCTGGAGCCGTTCGGCGAGCTCACGCACCAGCTCCGGGCCCTTTCCCCAACGCGCGCCCGAGCCGACGAGGAGAAGCCCGTGCTTCGCAGTCGCGAGGGCGTCCGCCGTCGTGTCGAACGTCTGCGTCGGTGAGCGGAACTCCAGCCGGGAGCTCACCTCGACCATCGGCGGACGTGAATGAGCCGTGCCGACGTCCATCGGGAGCGTGACGACGGCCGGGCCGCGCTTGCCGCTCGACGCTGTCGCGATCGCTCGGCGGAGGAGCGCGGGAGCCGTGTTCGGATCGCCGGCCTGGGCGGCGAACTTCGAGATGCTCCGCACCATGTGGACGATGTCGAGACCTTCGCTGGTGCCTTCCTGGACCGCGCCCTGGCCGAACCGCTCGCGCGGGACCTCACCTGCGATGACGAGCACGGGAAGGCCGTCGGCGTGTGCCGATGCCAGTCCGGTCATCGCATTGAGGATCCCAGGACCCGACGTGACGACGACGACGCCGAGCTTGCCGGTGGCCTGCGCGTAGCCGGCCGCGGCGAAGATGGCGCCTGCCTCGTGGCGCGTCGTGATTGTGCGGATCTCGGGACGATCGAGGAGAGCGTCATGGATCGGCGCGATCGGCCCTCCGGGGAGCCCGAAGATGACCTCGACCCCGGACTCGACGAGGATGTCGACGAGGATGTCGGCCGTTCGCACGGCGGGCTTCGCTAGCCGCTTCACGATCATCGAGTGCTGCTGCGACGGATCGTTGACGAGCTCGGACGGGGCCGTCGTTCGACCAGTCACGTCCAGTTTCGGTGCTGCGTAGCCCATGAGACCTCTACTTTTCGGTTATTGGGCGCGAGCCTCTAGCTCGCTCCCCCTTGCTGGGAACATCAGAGAGAGAACGACACGAACGTCGAGCGGCTTGGGGAGGCACTTCACCGCCCCGGCTTCGAGCGCCTTCTGTTCGAGCGCCGAAGTGAACGCTCCGCTGACGACGTAGACAGCGACGTCTTTCGTCGCGGGATTCTTCTTGAGTCGCCGGCACACCTCGAGCCCGTCGATGCCAGGCATGTAGACGTCGAGGAGCACCGCGTGCGGGTGGAAGGATCCAACGAGCACGAGCGCATCGATACCGTTCGAGGTGGTCATCACCTCGACCTTGTCGGCGTAGCGCTTCAGCGAGCGGGACAGCGCCTTCAGCTGATCCACTTCGTCGTCCACGATGAGCAAGCGCTTCTTCGCGGCGTCCTGGAGGTCGGCCGGAATGGGCATGTCGTGGTTCACGAGGAACGTGACGAGATCCGCCGCGCGGATGCGTCGATGGCCGCCCGGGGTTCGGAACGCGATGAGCAGCCCGTCGTCCACCCACTTCTTCACGGAGCTGGGGTTCACCTGGAGGAGCTCCCCGACTTCGCTCGAGGTCAGAAGTTGGTCGCTGGCGATTTTCACGGATTTCTCTCCTTAGTCGTACTCAGCCAGTTCGTCAAATTTGAAACGTCTAATTCGTCTTAACCGATACTACCGCTGAAACGAGGCCCGCGCACGTGACTCGGCACGGCCCCGACCCCCAAGTCTACGGCGAGCCTAGGAAAAGCGCGGAGAAAGTCGCGCGCGAAGCCTCGCCCGAACCTCCGAATTGTTGCCCCGGACGGCACGTCGATGCCCGTCTCCCTCAGGTCCAGGGATCCAGGGAAAGGGGGGCCAACCGGGGGAGCACGTCGATCCGCGGAGAGCCGCTTTTCCACAGCTTCTGCGTAGAAACCGGCGCCTGGCGGGGACGCGACGCCTGGTCACCTCGCTTACCGCACGGGCCGCACGGGCCGACGGGTCGCAAGTTTTTGCGACCTCTGAGCCCCGCCGGCGGCCGTTCGCGCGTCACCACGTCTGCGGAGATGGAACCAGCGCAGGCGCGGGACGACCGAGGAGGTACCCCTGGAGATGATCGCATCCGAGGTCGATGATCGTGGCGAGCTCCGCCATCGTCTCGATGCCCTCGGCGACAACCTGCATGTCGAGCTCGCGGCAGAGGCGCGTCATCGAATCGACGATGTGCCGCTTGACCGGGGAAGCCTCAATCCCACGAATAAGGGACATATCGAGCTTCACGACCTCGGGTTCCAGCGTCGCGAAGCTCGTGAGGCCGGCATAACCGGCGCCGAGGTCGTCGATGGCGAGCCGGAAGCCTCGGCGACGCAGCTCCGTCACGCGATGTTTGGTGTCCGTGATGTCGTCGAGCGCGGCACGTTCCGTGATTTCGAGGACGACCTGGCTGGCCATCTTCGTCAGAGGTGCCTGACGGTCGAACAGGTTCGGATCGAGCAGGTCGGCCGGGTGGAGGTTCACGAACAGCGTCATTCCCTCCGTGGGCGGCCGGAAATTGGTCGAGGCGAGCTCGCGGACGCGCCGGCCGACCTCGTGCACCCGATCGAGGCGCTCGGCGACCTCGAGGAGCGCCCCCGGATGGGGCATGGACGGCTCCTTCGTCCGCATCAGCGCCTCGAAACCCATGGTTTTCCGGGCGCGCCGGTCGACAATCGGCTGGAATACGACGGAAAGCGTCTCGAGCGCGCGGTCGAAGCTGGTGTGCAGTCCGGCGCGGTCGCCAGCGAGCGGCGAGCCGCCCACTCCCGCGGCGACGGCCTCGCGCTTCGCCCGTGCGAGCCGCGCGAGCTTGGCCGCGCGGAGCAGCGTCCCGTGGAGGACGTCGTGCGCGAAAGGCTTCTGCACGTAGGTGAGGGCGCCGAGCTCCAGGGCGGCGACCGCGGTCTCGACGCTGGGCTGGCCCGTCATCAGCACGACCGGGACGTCGAGGTCGTAGGAACGAACCAGCCGGAGGAGGTCGACTCCGGACATGCCCGGAAGCCCGATGTCACTGAGGACGCCGTCGAAGGTCTCCTTCACCAGGAGGTCGGCGGCGGCCGAACCGTCCGCGACGGCAGTGATGTCGAACGTGCCGCTCAGCGTGCGGATGAGAGCGGTACGGAGAGCGTCTTCGTCCTCGACGAGGAGGAGACGCGGACGCTCGCCGTCTTCGGACGGCGTCGGGCGTACTGCAGGCAGCTCTCGCGTCGGGCGGTTCATCGGGATGGGGGACATCGGAACAGCAGGTGGTGGCGACGTCAACGTGGGAGGCCGCAGTTTCGTGGAACTCCGTGAGGCGCCTGGGGCTCGCCAGGGTCTTAACGGCGGGGCCGGAGCGACGTTCAACCAAGGCATGGAAGAAGAGAACTCCGAGCGCCGCCGCGATGTCCGTGCCCATGCCTCACCGCCCGCGCAGATCCTGCGTCTCGGGTCGGCCGAGCGCGTCGAGGTCCTGAATGCGAGCTATCGGGGCCTCTTTCTCCGGCTGAACGGTGGAGCTCCGCCGCTGAACCAGCTCTTGAAGCTTCGGATCCAGCTGCCGACACGGGCTGTCATCGTCCACTGCGTCCCGGTCAGGGTGGTGCCGGACGGGAACGGGCGCGCCGGGATCGGCGTACGGTTCTTCGCGCTGAACGGCCAGGACAAGCAGATCTGGGAGTCGTACATCTCGAGCCTCCTCGCCCCCCGGACGGCGGCCGCTTGACGATGGCCCTCGCGCGGACCGCCACCGCTTTGACGAGCGCCATCGCTTTGGTGTCGGACGACATCGAGATGACGCTGGTGGTTTGCCCGAGAACGAAGAAAAGCACGAATTTACAGTTAGACCTGTTCCCGTCGGTGGCTGGCATGCGCGGTGCTCATGGCGATGGTCATGGAAACGCAGCCAACCTCCCAAAGCCAGGCCGTCTCGAGCACTGAGCTTGCCGCCCACATGCATCTTGTCCTCGGCATCGTTGCCGACTTCATGCGCCGCGTTCCCCGGAGCGTCCAGCGCGAGGACTTGATCGCTGCTGGGTCGATGGGGCTGCTGCAGGCGCTGCGCTCGCAGAAACATACGTGTCCGGAGATGCTCACCGCGTACGCGCGCATCCGCATCCGCGGCGCGGTCATCGACGAGCTCCGCCGTCACGACTGGTCGCCGCGCCGCCGCCGGACGCAAGCCGCGGCCCTCGCTGCAGTTCCGAGCCTGGAGGCTGTGGGCGAGGAGAAGAGCGGCGTCGTCGTCATCGGCTTCGACGACCTGCCTCTCACGCACGCGCTCTGCGAGGAGGGGCCGTCGCCGCTCGAGCAGGTGGAGATCCGCCGTTCGAGTGTGGACGTGCGCCGCGCTGTCGAGCTGCTTCCGCCGCGTGAGCGCACCATCGTTCGCATGCGCTACTTCGACGATGTTTCCAGCAAGGCCATTGCGTCATCGCTTGGTTTGAGTGAAGCTCGAGTCTCGCAACTGCTTGCGCGTGCGACTTCGCAGCTCAAGCAACTCCTCACGGAGCAGCCGAACGAGCTGAAGCTCGCGGCGTAGTGCGAAGGAGCACGGATGGCAGAGCCGGGGGCGGCGACCAACTCCGAAGAGCGAGCTTCCCTCTCCGCTGCCGGCGGCGAAAGCGCCTTCGATACTCCGATTCGTGTCCTCATCGTCGACGACGAGGGCGGCGTGCGGAATGCGATCTCGCGCGTCCTGCGCAACGCTGGGATGGTCCCGTTCACTGCGGAGAGCGGTCCCGCTGCGCTCGAGCTGCTCGATCGCGAGTCGATCGATGTAGCGTTACTCGACGTTCGAATGCCGGCCATGACCGGACCTCAGCTGCTGTCGCGCATGAAAGCGGGCCGGCACCCGGCCGAGGTCATCATGATGACCGCATTCGCGGACATCGCGACCACGGTGAGCGCCGTGAAGGAAGGCGCATACGGCTTCCTGACGAAACCGTTCGTCGCGAACGAGTCGGTCGTCATCGAGGTCCTGAACGCGGCCGGGCACAAGCGGCTGCGCGAGCGCAGCGAGCGCTTGCAGCGCGAGCTGGCCGAGCTCCGCCCTGGCGAGATGGTCGGGATGTGCCCGCCGATGCGGGAGGTGAATCGCATCATCTCCGGCGTCGCGAAGGCCGACTCCACGATCCTCGTGCTCGGCGAGAGCGGGACGGGCAAGGAGCTCGTCGCACGCGCGATTCATCAGCGATCGCGACGTGCTGCCAAGCCGCTCGTCACCGTGAACTGCGCGGCCATTCCGCAGGAGCTCGTCGAGAGCGAGCTGTTCGGGCACGTGCGCGGAGCGTTCACGACGGCGATTTCTGCGCGCGCAGGCCTGTTCGAAGCGGCCAACGGCGGGACCCTTTTCCTCGACGAGATCGGGGATCTCCCGATCAGCGCGCAGGTGAAGCTCCTGCGCACGCTCGAGTCCGGAGAGGTGAAGCCCGTCGGCAGCGACACCGTCAAACACGTCGACGTGCGCGTCATCGCCGCGACGAACGCGAACCTCAGAGCCGCGATTGCCGCCGGCACCTTCCGCCAGGACCTCTTCTACCGGCTCAACGTCATCGCCCTCCAGCTGCCGCCCCTGCGCGAACGCGACGACGACGTCCTCCGGCTGGCGGCGCACTTCCTTCACAAATACGCCGAGGCGATGGGTCGTCCGGCGCCTCGATTGTCGCCGGAAGCGGCGCTTTGCTTGAGCCGTTACGACTGGCCAGGCAACGTCCGTGAGCTCGAGCACGCGATGGAGCGTGCGCTGGTCCTCGACGAGGGAGACATCGTCTCGGTGTCGTCGCTTCCGCCGGAGATCGCCAATCATTCACCCGAGACGGTCGAGACGCGCGCGTCGAGTGGCCAGATCGCGGCCGGAGGCGAGGTGTCCGGGCCGGCCGCGCGGACCGTCGAAGACGTGGTCGCGACGCTCGCTCTGCACGAGCTCGCCTACGCCGACGCGAAAAAGCGAGTCCTCGCCCAGTTCACGGACGCCTACGTCGCCGCGCTCCTCCGGATCACGGGCGGGAACATGTCGGAGGCCGCGCGCCGCTCGGGCCTCGACCGCTCGAACTTCCGCCGCTTGCTCCGTACGCGACCGTCGTCGGGCGGCGATGAAGAGTGAGCTGAGCGAAGCGCAGCGGTGAGTCGAGCCTGCCGCGGGCGCTCTCGCTCTCGGGAGCGCGCGCCCGCGGACGGACTCCAGGCCCGTGTTACCCGCGCTCTCAGAGGCCGCGCCGGCGGATCATCTCGACGAGCGTCGTACGGTTGAGCCCGAGCAACTGCGCGGCGCGGTTTCGGTTGCCCGCCGTCCGCGTCAAGGCCTGGCGGATGAGGTTGTTCTGGTAGCTGTCGATCGCGTTGAACAAGTCGACGCCGGTCTCGGGAAGCACTCGCGGGAAGCGCGGGTCGGAGCCGCGGCGAACGGCACCGGCGGCGGTGTTGTCCACCGGTGTCGGCGCTGTCACGTCAGCCACGGGCTGCGCCGCTGCTGCCGGTTCGGGCGTTGCCGGAAGCGCAGCGGAGGGCACGTTCATCGCCGGGAGGAACTGCGTCTTGTGCGCCGCCGGCATGGCGTTCGGCGGGAGCAGCGCGCGGAGCTCACGCTGCACATCCACCGTGTTCGGCACTTCGAGCGTGGGCGCGGGCGGCGGCTGCTCGATCACGGGCGCGGGCGTCGGCTTCTGGAGCGAACGGGCCACACGGCCGAACACGTCTTCGGCCTCGACGTAAGGCCCTGCGGCCAGGAGCACGCCACGCTCGAGTGCGTTCTCGAGGGCACGCACGTTTCCCGGCCACGGATAGGCCTCGATCGCGATGAGCGCTTCCTCGGAGAGACCGCGCAGGTCGTCGCGGCCGGCGCGCTCCGCGAAGACGCGGCAGAAGTGGCGCGCAAGCAGCACGAGGTCCGCTCGGCGCTCGCGCAGCGGCGGCAGCTCGACGTGGATGACGTTGAGGCGATAGTAGAGGTCTTCGCGGAAACGGCCCGCCTTCACCTCGGCCTCGAGGTCGCGGTTGGTCGCCGCGACGATGCGGACGTCGCATTTGACGGCCCGGGTCTCGCCGAGCGGCGTGTATTCGCGCTGCTGGAGCAGACGGAGCAGCTTCACCTGGACGGTGAGCGGGAGCTCGCCGACCTCGTCGAGGAACAGCGTTCCACCTTCGGCTGCTGCCACGAGGCCTCGGCGCGAACCTTGTGCGCCGGTGAATGCACCCTTTGCGTGTCCGAAGAGCTCGCTCTCGACGAGCTCGTTCGGGATCGCGCCACAGTTGATCGTGATGAGGGGCGCGTTCCGACGCGTGCTCGCGTCGTGAAGCGCTGCGACGACGAGCTCTTTGCCCGTCCCGCTTTCACCGGTGACGAGCACCGTACAAGAGGAGCGTGAGACACGATCGATCGTGTCGAGGACCTCAGCGAGTCGCCGATCCTGGCTGATGATCTTGCCGCGGCTCGTGGGACGAAGCGTGTGAACGGTGCGCCGCGCGGGGGCTTCCAAAGAGTCGATGGGCTGAGGGATGGCAGAGAAGCGCATGGACTGGAGAGTCTCCTCGGAAGTTCGGGGGTGACGCCGAACGTTCTGTCCGGATGCAAAGGTGAAGCCGTCGTAACCGGGGAAACCAACCCCAACTTTCTGCGGGAAAAGCCACCTTGGTCAGGGTGGGAAGGGGGTCGCCGACGACCCTGGGTCATCAATGACCCCGGGGCATGACCTCACGCGCCCATTGGCGGGTAGGGAAGGGTCGAGCGCCGAGGGCTCGCGACCAGGCTTTCGCTCACGCCGTGACTGCAGCCACCGCGAGACCGCGCAGCCTCGTCGAAGGTGACCGTTCCGCACACGCGACAGACGGACAGCTCGGACTCGTAGTCGCCGGGACGCACGAGATAGTCGACGGCGAAGAGGGAGAGGACGCGGTCGGCGAGCCGAGCGGCCTCACCGGTCGGTGCCCATGTGGGCTCGCTCGTGCTGTCTTCGCAGCGCACGACGGTGCCGGCGATGAGCGCGCGGAGCACGAACGTCGCCGAGCCGTCCTTCTCGATCTGCGCGAGCGTCTCGATCACCTCGGTCCGCGCGCTCTGCATGATCCGATCGATGAGGCGTACGTCGATGTCTCGAAGAAGGGGCACCGGCCATACCGGTGCTTCTTCCTTCCTCGACGCATGCCGCGTGACGTTCGCATACGTCGAGGTCAGCCACATCCCGAGCTCGGCTTTGGACCAGAACTTCGACTCGGTGACGAACGCCATCGCAGCATCGCGGCATTCGCTGGCGATGTCGGCGGCGGTCATGCCCGTCGGCAGCGTGACGACGGTGTCGAAGGCCTCCTTCTCTTCACCGGGGTCGAGGTCGTGCTTCATGCCGTGTCGATGAGCAGACTCCGTACCAGTGGAGAGAGGCGCTCGAGAGCCGTTCACCGTCATGACTCCGGCTGTTTTTCGAACGGCAGAGCGCAACAGTCATGACGGTTTCAGCCACGAAGCTGACGCATCCGTCATGTCGCTGGCGCGTGAGGTGGTGGCAGCCCGACTTGCCAGCGGAGCTGTGGGTTTGACTGAACGCAGCCGACCCTCTGCCGTTGATTCCGGAGGGCGCAGACGAGCGCCTCCAAGAAAGAAGGATCAGGAGACCGGACGATGGGTGCAGCGTTCAAGCTCAATGACCCGGCCGCAGAGCCACGGTCGCAGATGCGGAGAGCGGCGCGTGCGAACGCCTTTCTCTGCATCGACCTCTGCAGCGAGCACAACTTCTGGACCGGGCTGACGATGAACATCTCGGAGGGCGGCGTGTTCGTCGCGACACACGTGATCCTCCCGCCTGGAACGCTCGTGGGTCTGCATCTCGAGCTGCCGCGGACGCCGCAGCGGATCATGACGCTCGGCGAAGTGAGGTGGAGCCGCGAGTACACCGGCAACGACGACGTTCCCCCGGGCCTCGGCATCCAGTTCGTGGGGCTCGACGAGGAGTCCGCTGCCGCGATCCGCAGGTTCGTGACGACCATTCGCGAACCGCTCCTGTTCGAGTAGTCATCGCTCGCCGGCGGGCGTGTACACACGCACGACGACGCGCTAGACGGTCCGGGTGATGTCGCCCCGGGTCGTCCGCGCTTTCTTTGTCCTTTCCGTCATCGCCACGCTCCTGTCTCTCGTCGCATCGTGCGGCGGCAGCCCAGCACCCGGGGCTGTGCCGAAACCCGACGGGCAACTCGACGTGGGCAAAGGCGCGGGGAACAAGGCGGTCGCGTTGGAGGTGGCGCCGGAAGACGACGCAGCAATCCCGATCACGAGCGACGACGCGGTTCGCGGCAGCCGCCTCGCCCATGCGACGATCGTCGTTTTCTCGGACTTCCAGTGTCCGTTCTGCGGTCGCGTCGAGACGACGCTCGACCGCCTGCGCGAAGAGTACGGCGACGACACGCTTCGCATCGTCTTCAAGAACAACCCGCTCTCTTTTCACGAGCACGCGCGCCTGGCCGCCGAGGTTGGGCAGGGCGTGCTCGCCCTGAAGGGCCAAGAGGCGTTCTGGCGCTATCACGCAAAGGCGTTCCGGTCGGAGGGACGGATGACGCCGGCCGCGATCCGTTCGTGGGCGAGCGCGGTCGGGGTCGATGGCCCCGCCCTCGAGGAGGGGCTCGAGAAGAAGACCTGGGCGGCGAAGATCGACAGGGACATCGCCCTGGCGAGCCGCATCGGCGCGAGCGGCACGCCGATGTCGTACGTGAACGGCGTGCTCATCTCCGGCGCGCAGCCGTTCGAACGGTTCAAGCAGGTCGTCGACGAAGAGATCGAGAAGGCGAAGTCGCTCGTCGAGCGCGGCGTTGCCCGGGACAAGGTCTACACGCGACTCGCGAGCGCGAACTTCGAGGCCCCGCGCGACGAGGACGATGACGAGCCCTCCGCCGACGCGGAGTCGAAGATCGTCCACAAGATCCCGGTCGGGACGAGCCCCGTGCGCGGGCCGGCGACCGCGCAGGTCACGATCATCGAGTTCTCCGACTTCCAGTGCCCCTACTGCAAACGTGTCGGGGAGACGCTCGCGCGCGTCCGGAAAGAGTACGGAGACAAGGTCCGGATCGTTTGGCGCGACATGCCTCTCCATTTCCATCCCCGCGCGGAGCCCGCGGCGGAGCTCGCGCGGGCAGCACGCGCGCAGAAGGGGGACGCCGGCTTCTGGACCGTCCACGACCTTCTCTTCCAGAGCCAGCCGAAGCTCGACGACACCGATCTCGAGCGCATCGCGCGCGAGGCGAAGCTCGACGTCGCGAAGGCGATGTTGGCGGTGAAGAACAAGTCGTTCAAGAAGGGGATCGACGAAGACATCGCGATCGGCGACGACTTCAAGGCGGTCGGTACGCCGCACTTCTTCGTCAACGGCCGGCGTCTCGTAGGCGCGCAGCCGTTCGAGAAGTTCAAGCCGCTCATCGACGAGGAGATCGCGAAGGCCGATGCGCTCCTGAGCCAGGGCACCCCGCGTGCAGCCCTCTACGAGACGTTGATCAAGGACGGCCAGGGCCCGAACGAGCCCGAGAAGAGGGCGATCGGGGCGGCGCCGGCGAACGCTCCTTTCCGGGGCGCGGCGAACGCGAAGGTGGTCATCCAGCAGGTCTCGGATTTCGAGTGCCCGTTCTGCCTGCGTGTCGAGTCGACCATCGACGCGCTGCTCAAAGCGTATCCGGGCAAGATCAAGGTCGTGTGGCGCGACAAGCCGCTCCCGATGCACCAGCACGCTGCGCTGGCCGCCGAGGCCGCGCGCGAGGCGTACGCCCAGAAGGGGAACGAAGGCTTCGCGAAGATGCACAAGCTCCTCTTCGACAACCAGCGGGCCCTCGAGCGGAGCGACCTCGACGGTTACGCGAAGTCGATGGGCCTCGAAATGACGAGGTTCGCGCGAGCGCTCGACACGCGTGTGCACAAGGCGGCCGTCGACGCCGACGACAAGGCGACGACCGACGCCGGTGTGAACGGTACGCCGGCCTTCTTCATCGGCCCGTACTTCCTGTCGGGCGCCCAGCCGCTGGCCAAGTTCAAGAAGCTGGTCGAGCTGGCGCTCGTGGCCCCGCCCATGCCGGCCATGCCGCAGGCGGCAGGCGCGACGACGCTCGGGATCAAGGACGTCACCGTCGGCTCCGGCCCCGCGGTGAAGACGGGCGACAAGGTGAAAGTGCACTACGTGGGAACACTCACGGACGGCACGGAGTTCGATCAGTCGAGAAAGCGGGGCCAGCCCTTCTCCTTCGAGGTCGGCAAGGGTGTCGTCATCAAGGGCTGGGACCAGGGCCTCGTGGGGATGAAGGTGGGCGGAAAACGCAAGCTGACGATCCCGCCCGATCTCGCCTACGGTGACCGAGGTGTGCCTGGAACGATCCCGCCCAAGTCCACGCTGCTCTTCGACATCGAGCTCCTCGCGATCGAGTGAGATCCGAAAGAAGGCTGCGGCGCTGACGTTTGCGGCCGTCGCCTTCGCCGCGCCGAACGCGCACGCGATCGAGCGGCAGCATCATTTCGGGCTCGCGCCGGCGCTCGGCGTCCTCTCGATCGACGGCAAGTCGACGGCGAGCATTGGGGCCGGCGGCGGTCTCCATTACGCGTACGGCCTCACGGACCAGTGGAACTTCACGGTCGAGGGCAGCAGCGTCCTCGTCGCGGCCGACCAGGGGCCAGACGGCCCGAAGAACCGGCCGGCCACGGTCACTCAGCTCGGCGCCGGCATCGCGTACGTCATCGACATCCTCCGATGGGTGCCGTACGTCGGCGTCCAGGCCGGCGGATACCACCTCGCAGGCGGCAACATGGACAGCGCGCTCTTCCTGCCGGGCGCATCCGTCGGCGTCGGGCTCGACTACCAGCTCAATCGGCAGTTCGCCGTCGGTGTTGCCGGGCGGCAGCACCTCATGTTCACGAAGCTCGACACGTACCCCTCGTACACGACCGTGCTCCTGCGGTTCGAGTACATGTGGGGCTACTGAGCCGTCGCGAACGACGAAAGGCGGCAGCACCGCAGGCGCGGGCCGCCACCTTGGCGAACGTCGGTCGGGCTCTACTTCGCCGGCTTTTCCTGCGCGAGGCCGAAGCCGTCGTGCAGCGCGCGGACGGCGAGCTCCGTGTACTTCTGGTGCACGAGGCAGCTCACCTTGATCTCGCTCGTCGAGATCGCCTGGATGTTGATGCCCTCGCCAGCGAGGATGCGGAACATCTTGGCGGCGATGCCGGCGTGCGAGCGCATGCCGAGACCGACGATCGACACCTTCACGATGTCCTCGTCGTAACGGATCTCCTGCGAGCCGAGGCGCTTGCCGACCTCTTCGATGAACGGCTTGGCGCGAACGAGGTCCGTCTTCGCGAGCGTGAACGTGACGTCGGCGCGATCGGACATGCCGGTCGTCGCGTTCTGGATGATCATGTCGACGGAGACGTTCTTCTCAGCGAGCGAGCTGAAGAGCTCGGCGACGATGCCCGGCTTGTCGTGGATGCCGATGACGTTCACGCGCGCCTCGGACTTGTCGTACGCGACGCCCGCGACGACCACGTCCTCCAGCGACTTCTCCTCACCCGTCACCCACG
The DNA here is from genome assembly GCA_023423895.1 of Pseudomonadota bacterium. Taxonomy (GTDB): domain Bacteria; phylum Myxococcota_A; class Polyangia; order Polyangiales; family Polyangiaceae; genus Labilithrix. The sequence goes on along the minus strand of JAFAER010000115.1, from coordinate 67,135 downwards.
TCCCCTGGGAGTCGTTGAACGAGCTGCGGACGTGCACCGGAACGCCGTACTTCATCGCAATCTCCACGCTGCGGATCTGCAGCACCTTCGCGCCGAGCGACGCGAGCTCGAGCATCTCCTCGTACGAGATCTTCGAGATCTTCCTCGCGGACGGGCAGACGTTTGGGTCGGTCGTGTAGACGCCGTCGACGTCGGTGTAGATCTCGCACGCGTCTGCGCCAATCGCGGCCGCGACCGCCACTGCCGTCGTGTCCGAGCCGCCACGTCCGAGCGTCGTGATGTCACCGTTCTCGTCGACGCCCTGGAAGCCAGCGACGACGGCGATCTGCCCCTTCTTCACCGTCGAGAAGATCTTGGAGCCTTCGATCGTCTTGATGCGCGCCTTCGTGAACGCGCCGTCGGTCAGGATCTTCACCTGGTGACCGAGGAGCGATCGAGCCTGGCCGCCCTCGGAGTGGATCGCGAGCGACAGGAGCGCTGACGTGACCTGCTCTCCCGTGGAGGCGATGACGTCCATCTCGCGCGCTTCCGGAATCGGCGCGACCTCGTGGGCGAGCTTGAGGAGGCGGTTCGTCTCGCCGCTCATCGCGCTGACGATGACGACGACGTCGTTGCCTTCCTTCTGAGCAGCGATCGCCCGCTTCGCCACGTTGCGAATGCGCTCGACGGATCCGACCGAAGTGCCACCGAACTTCTGGACGATGAGTGCCATCAGGATCGCTCGGCGGCACTCTCTACGGCCCCTCGCGGACCACGTCAACATCCGGCTCGGGCAGGCGGCCGCATCCTCAAGCCCAGCAGGAACTGGACACTACGCCGCGCCAGAGCTTCGGCCCACGTGACCGCCTGGCCCACGTGGACGTCGTGCGGCCGGAGGTCAGCGGACGGACGGGGCGATGCACGTCGGCCGTCACGACGATTGCACGGACGCGCCCGGTCCAGCGGGGGATGTGGCGGGGGCGGAGCTCAGGATGACGGCAGTCGGTTCGCGGATGATCGATGTGCAACACGTATTGCCGGGCCGCCTGCGCCTTCGTGCGCCGGAGGTTTATCGTCGCGCCGACCTGGCCGAGCGGGTCGAGCAGCGAGCGGGCAGCGTCGGCGGTGTTCTCTCGGTGAAGGTGGACCCGCGAACCGCGACTCTGCTCATCCGCTACGAGCGAGACCTGACGCCCACCTCCATCGCGGCGGCGATCGCGGAGGCGCTCGCCGCGGCGTTCGCGCCGGCGTCGGAGACACGTGCCGCGCACCCACGACGCAGGCGTTCGCGCGGCGTCCGCGCGGCAGAACATCTGCGGGCGCTCCGGGCGTCGCTTCGTGGTCAGGCTCGAGCGTCACCTGCGGCCGCTGCCCCCGAGGACCAGCATCGTTCGGCGTGGCATCGGCTCGATGCCGCCGAAGTGATGGCCTTGCTCGAGACCGCGGAGGCCGGGCTCGACGGTGCGGGCGCAGCCACACGTCTCGAGCGTTACGGTCGCAACGTCCTCGAGGTTCGTGAACCGCGGAGCGTGATCGCGATCGCGGTCGAGCAACTGAAGAGCGTGCCGTTGCTCTTGCTCCTCGGCAGCGCCGTCGTCTCTCTCGCCACAGGAGGGGTCGCCGATGCGCTCGCGATCGGGGTGGTCGTCGTCGCGAATGCGGCGATCGGCACCGTGACCGAGAGCGGCGCGGAGCGCACCATCCTCGAGCTGGAGCGCCCGGCGCGACGCACGGCACGCGTTCGCCGCGGAGGAAGCTGTGTCGAGATCGACGCCGAAGAGCTGGTCCCGGGAGACGTGATCATCCTCGAACGCGCGATGCTCGTGCCGGCGGACGTCCGGCTCCTGTCGTGCGACGAGCTCACGATCGACGAGTCGAGCCTCACTGGTGAGAGCGCGCCGGTCACGAAGGACGCTGCCCGGATCACGATCGAAGGTTACGTCCCGCTTGCAGAGCACCTCGACATGGCATTTCGCGGAACGCTCGTCACCGGCGGGCGAGCCGTAGGGGTGGTCGTGGCGACTGGCGCTTCGACGGAGCTCGGACGGATCCAGTCGATGGCCGGCGCGCTCGAACCGCCGGCGACGCCGATGCAGATGCAGCTCGCGCATCTCGGCACTCAGCTCGCGCTGATCTGCGGAGCAGTGTGCGGCGGCGTCTTCGTCATGGGGTGGCTGCGCGGGCACGGGATCGTGCAGATGCTCCAGACGGCGCTCTCGCTCGCGGTGGCCGCTGTCCCCGAAGGGCTGCCGACCGTGGCGACGACGACGCTCGCCCTCGGCATCCGCCGGATGCGCGGCGCCGGGGTGCTCGTGCGTCGTCTCGACGCGATCGAGACGCTCGGCGCCGTCGAGATCATCTGCTTCGACAAGACGGGCACCGTCACCGAAAACCGCATGTCGGTCCTCGAGGTGTTCTCGGGCGGTCGTCCGCTCGTCGTGCGCGGCGGGCTCCTCGTCGACGGCGACCTGCCGGCGTCGCCGTCAGAGGATTCTGGCCTCGCCATGCTACTTCGAGTGCTCCTGCTCTGCAGCGCAGTGACCGTCGACACCGACGCGAGCGAGGCCGATGGGAAGCCCGCGCTCCGCGGGACGCCGACGGAGGTGGCGCTCGCGCGGCTCGCGATCGACGCGGGCCTCGACATCACCGAGCTGCGGGCGCGTCATCCGGTCGTCCGCGTCCGCGAACGTTCGGCCACCCGGATGTGGATGGACACACTCCACACGTTCGAGCTCGATGACGGCGCGGAAGCCACGCTGCTCGCGCTGAAAGGACGCCCGACGGACGTGCTCTCGCTGTGCGACCGCATCCGAACGAACGGCGCGGAGGTCGCGCTCGACCCCGACGCGCGCGAAGCGGTCATCTCGGAGAACGAGCGGATGGCCGGCGATGCGTTGCGCGTGCTCGGCGTCGCCTACGCTCGGACGCCCGACGCGGTCGAGGCCAAGCAGCTCGTTTGGCTCGGCCTCGTCGGCATGACCGACCCGCCGCGCGCCGGCATCGAAGACACGCTGAAACGCCTTCATCACGCGGGGATCGCGACGGCGATGATCACGGGGGATCAGAGCGCGACCGCAATTTCTATCGCGCGGCGCATCGGCCTCGGCCGTGATGGTCAGCTCGAGGTGCTCGACTCGACGGCACTCGAGGAGCTCCAGCCCGAGGTCCTCCGGTCGCTCTCGCGCCGCGTCCAGGTCTTCTCGCGCGTCAGCCCGACGCACAAGCTCGCGATCGTTCAAGCGCTGCAGTCATCGGGGCTCGTCGTGGCGATGACGGGCGACGGTGTGAACGACAGCCCTGCGCTCAAGGCGGCAGACGTCGGCGTCGCCATGGGGGCCGCCGGCACCCCGGCGGCCCGCGAGGTCGCGGCCATCGTCCTCAAGAACGACGACCTCGCCAGCATGCTGCCGGCGATCGAGCAGGGCCGGACGATCCAGGCGGACATCAAGAAGGCCGTTCACTTCATCCTCGCGACCAACCTCGGCGAGATCCTCCTCACGACGGCGCAGGTCGGCTTCGGGTTCGGCACGACGCTGACGCCCATCCAGCTCCTCTGGATCAATCTCCTGACCGACGTTCTCCCCGAGCTCGCGCTCGCCGTCGAGCCACCCGAATCGGACGTGTTGTCGTGGCCGCCGCGGCGCAAGGGGCAGCCGATGTTCTCACAGCGAGAGCTTGGCGGCATCGCGATCGAAGGTGGCATCATCACGAGCGGAGCCATCGGCGCGTCGGCATGGAGCGCGCTTCGGGGCGGAAGTCCAGGTCGGAACGGCACGATCGCGTTCACGACGCTGGCGTGCGCGCAGCTGCTCCACACGATCAGCTCTCGATCGACCGAGCACTCGATCTTCGACGTCCGGGACGCACATTCGTTGGCCAGGAATCGTTACATCCCATTGAGCATCGCATTCACGACCGGGCTTCAGCTCCTCGGCTCTCTCTTGCCGGCCACACGCCGCATCCTCGGTACCGTCCCGCTCACGGTCGGGGACTGGGGGGTCATCGGTCTCGGCTCCGTGCTTCCGCTGCTCGCGAACGAGGCGCTCAAGGTCGTGCGGCGCCGTCATCCTTCGACGAACGGAGATTGGCCATGCGTGAGTCCAGCTATGTCTTCACGTCCGAATCCGTGACCGAAGGCCACCCCGACAAGCTCTGCGACCGCATGAGCGATGCCATCGTCGGGCGCTACCTCGTGCACGATCCTGCATCGCGTGTCGCAGCGGAGTGCGCCGTCTCCACGGGCATCGTCTTCGTGTCGCTCAAGCTCCGCTCCCGCGCGCACGTGGACGTCCCGCTGCTCGTGCGCGACGTCATCCGTCGGACGGGGTATCCCACGAGCGAGCTCGACGCGCGCACGTGCACCGTGATGACGAGCATCAACGAGCTCTCCGATCAGGGCACTCCTCGCGTGCACGAACGGCTCGACGAGGACGCGATCGCCACGATGATCGCGGAGAACCAGGCAACGCTGTTCGGCTTCGCGTGCACGCACACCGCCGCGCTCATGCCATTGCCGATCTGGCTCGCTCACAAGCTCGCCCGTCGCATCGCGCTCGCGCAGAAAAACAGCCTCGGCTATCTCTCGCCCGACGGAAAGACCCAGGTCGCCATCGAGCTACGTGGCGGCAGACCGGTCCGCATCTTCGGGCTGACGATCATCGCGGCGCCGTCGTCGTCGAAGGCAGCGCCCAAGACGGCGCGGCTGTGCCAGGACGTCCGCGATCACATCGTCGCACCGGTTTTCGCAGACGAGGCGCTCCGCCCCGACGAGCACACCAGCATCATGATCAACCCGGAGGGAAGCACGAACGGTGGTCCTGCAATGCACGCGGGGCTCACCGGTCGCAAGACGGCGGACGACACGTACGGCGCGTTCGCGCGCGACAGCGGGGCGGCGCTCAGCGGAAAAGATCCCGGCCGCATCGATCGCATCGGCGCCTACGCCGCGCGGTGGGTCGCGAAGAACGTCGTCGCTGCGAAGCTCGCGGAGGCGTGCGAGGTCCAGCTCAGCTACTCGATCGGCTCGACGCGACCGGTGAGCGTGCACGTCGACACCCTCGGCACGGGAAAGATGCCCGACGAAGCGCTCGTCCACCGGATCGAAGAGGTGTTCGATCTCCGCGTCGGTGCGATCATCAAGGAGCTCCGGCTCCGAGAGCTCCCGCGCGCCGAGCACGGTGAGCTCTTCGAGAAGCTGGCAGCTTATGGCCACGTCGGGCGGCCCGATCTCGCGCTGCCATGGGAGGCGACGAACAAGATCGACGCGCTCCTGGGGCATTGAGCTCCGGCACATCGAGCTCGCGCATTCGGAGACGCCGGGCTGGCCTGGCAAGCCGAGTGTCCGATGGACGGCTTCACTCCTCGTCCTCGATCCTGCCGAAGAGGACGTTCATCGCTTGCACGAGCATCGTGCCGCCAGCGGGCAGGAAGTTGCCGCGGGCGAGCTGATAGGCGCTGCCACTGACGAGCGCCGCGAACGTGACGAGCCGGAGATCGACCGCGCCTTTCGTCCGGCGGCGGATCATCCCGTCGGTGCGGACGAGGAAAGCACGGACGTGCTCGGTCGCGCGTGCCGCCGTGGGCGATGGCGGCGGCTCGGCGTCTGCCGTGGCGGGAGGAGCCTCGACGTCGAACAGGTCGTGCTCATGGGCATCGCGGGCGATGGCGGCGAAGTCGCCGGAGTAGCGGACGAGGACGCTGCCGGTGAGAGCGTTGACGTGCACGTCCTCGACACCCGCGAGACGACGGAGCTCGTCCCTCAAGCGTCCGAAGAAGCGGTCGTCGCCTTTGACCGAAGGCAGCCGGAGACGCGCCCGCCCGGTTGTCGCATGGACCACGTAGGCTGCGACGGTCATCCCCGTGCTCCTGGTCGCGTCGGCTCCGCGAGCCCGTTCGCTTCTGCCTCGATGCTCGCTCCGTCGCCGTGAACGTGCGCGGGAGCGGCAGGTGGGCCCTTGCGAAGCAGCTCCTCGTCGACCTCGGAGCGGACCTCCGCGATGAGATCGGTGATGCTCTCCGCGGCGACGGCGAGCTTCTCGAGCACGGTGTTCGCGGCGAGGAGCGACCGCTTGAGGACGCTCTTCGCGAGTGGTCGCACGGCAGGTGCGCAGATCGAGACGGCAAGCGGCGCGACGAGCGTGCATCCCACGCCGATCGCGAAGCCGAGCACGGTCTTCTTGTCGGGCATGAGCTCGCGTCGTCAGCAGAATCCGTACCGGTGAGCCAGCGCCGGATTCACTGCCGCTGCCTCGACGGGTCGCCGGCCATCACATCGCATCGCATCGCGCATCGTCGCTGTACCGGAACGCTGCCCGCGTCGACGCGACTTCGACAGATTCCACGTTCGCCGCGACGAGAAGGGTTGACCCGAGGCTCGCCCTCGTCGATGGTCTGGTGCGCGAGGGGCGGTGGCGGCCATCCGCCCGATCTACGGGGAGCGCGCAGTGGGGTCATACGCGGGGTACATGGTCCAGACGATCGTGACGTTGCTCGCGGTGTGCGCGATCGCGTTCGTCGTCCTCTACGGCGCCCGCCGGCTGGGCGTGGGCAGGCCGCGTGGGCCCATCGAGCTCGTCGGCATGCTCCCTCTCGATGCGCGGCGATCGATCTACCTCGTGAAGGTGGCCGAACACGTCATCGTCGTCGGCGCGTCCGAGGCTGGCTTCACGAAGCTCGGAGAGCTGCCCGCCGGAGACATTCCCGTCGCGTCGAAGTCGGAGGCGGCTCCGTTCTCGGACGTCCTTGCGCGCGTCCTCGGTCGTCCCGCGGACCGGTCGCCGGCCGTCACGAACGGCGGAGCGCGTAGCGAACGTCCGGGCGCCAGCAGCGAGGACGATCGCGCATGACGGCGTTCGCGTTCGCGCTCGCGCCTGGCGATGCCGGCGGGATCCGCGTCGACGACCTGCTCGGCAAACCGATCGCCCTCGTCGTCGCGCTCGCGCTGGTCTCGCTGGTGCCGTTCGTCTTCATGGGCGTCACCGCCTTCGTGAAGATCTCGACGGTGCTCCAGATCGTCCGTAGCGCCATCGGAGCGCAGGGAGTGCCATCGAACACCGTCGTGATGGCGCTGGCGACCTCGCTCGCGCTGATCGCGATGGCGCCCGTGGGCCAGCGCATCTTCGACAAGGCCGCGCCGCTCGCGCAGGGAAAGAACCAGGACACGACGTACCTCGTCGAGAAGGGAGTCGACGCCGTTCGCGAGCCGATTCGCGAGTTCCTGAAGGCGAACTCGGCGGAGAAGGAACGCGTTCGGTTCTTCGTCGTCGCGAAGGGCGCTCGGCAGGAGCCGGAGCGCGCGCAGGTCGGCGCCGACGATCTCTCGGTCCTCGTGCCGGCGTTCGTCGTCACCGAGCTCACCGAGGCCTTCGCGATCGGCTTTCTGATCTACCTGCCGTTTCTCGTCATCGACCTGGTCGTGTCGAACGTGCTCCTCGCGCTCGGCATGCAGATGCTGAGTCCGACGCAGGTGAGCCTGCCGTTCAAGCTTCTCCTGTTCGTCGCCATCGACGGCTGGGGTCTATTGGCTCAGGCGCTCGTCGCGGGTTACAGATAGTCGCGCATGAGACCTCACGCGTTCGCTTCCCTGGTCTCCATCGTCCTGATGGCGCCGCCGCTTCTGTTCGCCACCGGCTGCGACCAGTTGAACAAACCCCTCAGCACGTCGAGCAGCTCGAGCTCTAGCTCTTCCAGTGGGAGCTCGAAGGCCTCGGATGCGGATGCCGGCGACGGCGAAGAGGGCGGGACGGCGGCGCCAGCGCCCGCGTTCACAGCTCAGCCGGGCGACATCCAGCTCTGATCGATCGAGGAAATCGACAATCGATCGAATCGACGAAGAACCTCTCTTGACTTCTTTTTCGCGGCGCGTAGAGTCCGCCGCCCTGAACGACGAATTGGGGCAATAGCTCAGCTGGGAGAGCGCCGCGTTCGCAATGCGGAGGTCAGGGGTTCGATCCCCCTTTGCTCCACCCGATTCATCCGAAGTAGCAGAACGAAGAGAGGCGGCCGTCGATGACGGGCCGCCTCTCGTCTTTTCGGGGTCCTGGTCGCGCGCTGCCTGTGGCGTTGGTGGCGGCGTAGGTCGACGCCGGACGTGACGGCCGTGACGGTCCGACGAGCTGACGACGTTCGCGTCGTTGCGCGTCATCGCATGCGTCATGCGTCGAGGCGTTGCAGACGCGAAACTCGTTGATAGTCTGACCTGGCAGATATGTTCAGCCCGCGTGCCATGCTCGAGGCCGCCGTTGGTTACGTCAGGAAGAACCCCGAGGAGGTGGTCCGGGCCGCGGTGAACGCGACCGGTCTTCGCTTCGGAGTTCCGCTCGCGACGCTCCGCTGGTTTGCCGGTCAGATCAAGGGATCGAAGGCGCCGAAGGACGTCGAGATCTCGAGCTCACCTCCCGCGCTTCGTTTCAGCGCCGTCGTCGACGCGATGGGTACGCCCGTCCGTGCGTCGGCCGCGTTGAAGATCGACGAGGTCGAGATCTCCGAGGAGTCGATCCGCGTCGGCGTGCGTCTCCGCGACGTGAAGCTCGCGCTCGTCGGCGAGAGCGACTCGCCCGTCGCGACGCTCATCAAGTCCGGAGCGCTCGACCTCTCGAAGCCGGGCAACCTGGTCAAGTTCATCCCGAAGCGGCCGCCCGCGGTCGTGGACGCTGACGGCGATCGCATCGTCGTCGACCTCATGAAGGTCCCGAAGCTCGCGAATGATCCACGCATCCGCCGCGCGCTGAGCGTCGTTGCACCGGTGCTCGGCATCCGCGCCATCGAGACGGATCGCGATCACGTCTACGTGAAGCTCCGCGCTACGCCCGCCGGCCTGCCCGCGGCAATCGGCAAGCTGCGCGCGCGCTTCAGCTGAGAGAGCGGCGCCGCTCTCTGTCGCCCGCTCACGTGGATGGAGCCGGCCGTGCGCCGGCTCCATGCGCTTTGCGGCTCAGCCTCACATGTCGCGGACGAGCGGCAGCAGATCCATCGACGTGATGATGCCGGTCATCCGGCCGTCGCGCTTCACGAACACACGGTGGATCCGTCCGGTCGTCATCATCGCGGCGACCTCCTGCACGGTCGCGTCCTCTTCGACCGCGAAGACGACGGGCGTCATGATGTCTCGCACGGTGGTCTCTGCGTTGGAGTCGGCGTGGAAGCGGCCAATCTCCTCGCGAGCGAGGCGCGTCTCGAGGGCCTCGAGTGTCCTGCGGTAATACGCGTCCGCACGACCGTCGTCGCTCTTGTCGGTGACGGTTGCGTTCCGCGCGACGTCGGTGAGCGATACGACGCCGATCGGCTCACCATTCGACGCGACCACGGGACCGCCGGAGATTGCCTTGTCGGAGAGAAAGTCCAGCAGGCGATCGACGGGCCAGTCCGGGTCGATCGTCGCGACGTTGGTGGTCATCACATCGGCGGCGGTCTTGTTCACGGAAGTCTCCTCTCACGATGGGCGAGGCGCGACGCCTGCCGTGCAGGCCCACTCCCGTGGTCTGCACGGCCTCTCGTGTTGCAAGGTGGCGGCCATCTCGGAAACGCTCGGCGCACCGGCGTAGGCGCGTCGCTCACGTCACCCGCGCGTCGAGAGCGCGCAACCGACGCGTGTGGAGCGCACCGTTTGCGCCCGCGCGCTCGCTGGTCGCGCTCGCTGTCGCGTTCGTCCTCTGCCACGCTTCCGCGCGGCGAGCGGTTCAAGGCGTGACGAAGCGGATGAACCCGCGCGTGCGGAGGAGCGTCTGGTCGCCGTCGGCGGAGTGTGTCCCCGGCCCGTCGAGCATTCCGCCGACGAGGAGTCGTCCGTCGGTGGTGGGCATGACGAACCGCGCTTCGCCGTGACGAGGCCCCTGGGGCAGCGATAGCGCGCGGGTCGTCGCGCCGCTGCTCCGCACGAGCGCGAACGGATACGACTCTTCCGAGACGCTTGCCCCGCGCGGGTTCTGCGAATAGCCGCGAGCGCCGACCGCGATCACGTCACCGGAGCTCGTGCGCAGAGCGTCGAACGCGATGTCGCTCCGCTCCACGTCGAAGCGATCGACGGTGACGCTTCCGTCCGATGCGACGTGTCCGACGAGCGCCTCGAAGCCGGTCCCCTCGGCATTCCAGAGCTCGGAGCGGCCGAGGACCATGGCCCCGCTCGTCTCGCTGCGAAGACCGTAGAGCTGATCATCCTCGGGCGTGCCGACCACGGAGATGCCGAGGCGTTCGCCGCCGTGCGTGATGCGCGTGACGAAGAGGTCGAGGCGATCCGGATCGGTCGTCACCTTTTCGCCGAACACGCTCTCGAACGCCTTCACCATCAAGCCGCCTTCGAGCCGCGCGTGCTGGACGCCGACGTAGATGGTGCCGCTCGCGTCCCGCGCGAGGTGCGGGACGTAAGGCGCATCGAGCTGGCCGAACGTGTCGTACGACCCTCCGATGAGGGCGACCTGCGTGATGCCATGCGCGGGAACGACGAGCGTCCGCCACGCGGGCGCGTAACCCGAGGCGGGATCGAAGGCGACCCCATACGCGACGACCGAATGGCGGCCCGTACGCGTGGCCAGAACGACCCCCTCGGAAGCTGCGAGAATGCGCCCTGCATCGTGCGTGTGCGGCTCGATGCGCGATCGGTGCACGTCGTCTTCGTGCATCTTCGGCAGGTCGGTGTAGATGGCGTCGTCGACGAGCGGCGTCTCACGGAGCCGCGCTCCTGCAGCGTCGAAGCGAACGAGGAAGTAACCGTCGTCCGAGGCCTCGAGCGCCGTCAGCGCGCCAGAGCCGTGCACCGCGACGTCGATCAGCTCGCGCCCGGTCGCCGGGCCCAGGCGCGCTTGCTCTTTGCCGAGCGCATCGAGCAGCGCGATCTGTCGATCCGGCCGGCCGTGCACCTTACGGAGGTAAACGGGCCGATCGAGCAGCACCGCCCAGCCGCCGCGCGGCCTCGCGTGGGCGGCGCGCGGAAAGGCATCGGCGAAGCGGATGGTGTTCGGGTCGTCGTCGTCGCTGCCGTCGTTGCCGCCGTCTTCGGGGCCATTCGGCGACCCGTCGGCCGGTGGTGGTCCGCCGTCCGGACCGGGCTGTTCGGATGCCGAGGACTCGGCATCACAGCCGGTGACGACGAGCCCGAGCCCGCTGGCGGGGATCACGGCGAGGAGGGCGGCGAAGGTGAGGGGAAACGAAGTGGAGAGGCGGCGTGTCGGGCGGAACGTAGGGGCAAGCATTGGGACCGGAGGGGCAAGAACAGGGGGAAAAAGTGGAGAGCGCTGCATCAGGCTCTCGTTTGGTGAATGTCGCCGCCCCGGCGCGTCTCGCACGAAATCGACACATGCCGGCGCTTTTGTCGGCCTCGCGTTCGGCCCTGCTTCGTCGGGCCTGCCACGAGCGCATTCGCGGTCGCCCTCGCTGGATCGTCTCTCGCGATCGCGGCCATCACCCCCAGTCCCCATGCGGGGCGATGCGCCGCTGCGCGAGAAAATGGCATCCGCCTTGCGTGATGCGCGGTAACTTGTAGGCCTGCATGGATCGCTCGCCGACCGCCAAGACGCTCGCAGTTGGATTGCTCCTCGCAGGGTCGTTCATGCTTTGTCTCTTCGGCGCGTCCGCGACGACCGCGGGGTGCTCTTCCGTCGAGACGACGCAGCCGCCGGATGCGGCGGAGCCGCCGTGTGATCCCGGGCCGTTCACGTTCTCGTGTCAGACCCCCGCCGCGGGGCAGCCGAGCTGCAACACGGACGACGGGACCTCGCCGTACCTGAAGCGTCTCCCGCAATCGACGCCCTACCCGGTCGGCTGTGTCGTCAACTTCGTCGGCGCGCGTGACGAGCAGGGCGACTGCCGCCTCGAAGGCGTCTGCAAGTGCGTAATCGGGGAGATCCCCGGCACCCCTCCGCCGGACGCCGGCCCCTCGAACGGCGAGGGTGACGGAGGCGCGGACGCCGGCGACGATGCGGGCGGCGACGACGCAGGCACGCAGCCGGCACCGAACCCGACCACGCCGCCGACGACAGGCCCGGTCTGGATCTGCGACCCCTGACGAGCTCGTCCGTCGCGGCGCTCGCCTTCGCCTTCGGGCTTGGCGCCCTCGCGCTGGAACGGAAGAGCCGCTCGGAGCGGTCGTTCGCCGAGCGAACAACCGCGCGAGGCCGGCTCGAGCGGCCGTGGCCGGAGAACCGCGGCAGCGCTCGGGCCGCATGCAGTTCGGCTCGTGCCGTGCTATGGGTGAGGACGTTTCCTTCGGGGAGTCGCACAGTCCGGTAGTGCACAAGCTTTGGGTGCTTGTCGTCGCGGGTTCAAATCCCGCCTCCCCGACCACCGACACACGCGAGCCCGGTTCTGACGGGGTCGCGTGAGGTCGCGAAATTTCTGGCTACGCCTCGGCTACAAGTCCTGGCGATCGCGGGACAGGGCGGGCGGTCGGAGCCGATCGGGACGCGGCGCGCTGGATACACGTTTGCGCGCGGATTGAGCGCCGGCTCAGGAGGACGCGGCCGGACGCGGTGGCCTCGTTCGGACACGTGAAGGTACCTCGAACGCGCTTGCAGCGGTCCGCAGCTACGGGGGGCGTCCGCAGGCGGTGAGCGAGCTCGAAATCGTTGGGGCGCGACGGACACGGACACCTCTGGCCTCTACCTTGCCGAGTGGGAGGTCACGTTCGCGGGAGGCATCCCGATGACGTTCCCTCGCAACGGTCACCTCTACGTGAACGTCGAGCCCGATCTCGGGTGACAAGAAGAAGCCCCGCCGGTCATCGACCGCGCGGGGCTTTCTTCGTTTCGGGGGTCGGGCCTTCGCTCTCCGTGCGACCGAACGCTCGTAGAACTCCTCGAGCAACTTCGCGAGCCGGTCCTCGCGCCCGCACCCAATCGCGGCCCTCCTTACGCTCGCCGTGGATCTCGTGCAGGTGCTCCAGCATCCACCTGCGAGACTTCCCGGGCACGTGCGGGCCGCGCTTGTTGGTCGTGTACACGGTCGGCGCGACGGAGGGCGCCGTGCTTGCCCCGGATCTCCTCGCCAGGCCGCTGTGCCTGGGCAGCGCCTTCCCTTCTAGGGGCAGGTGAAGCCGTTGCCTGCGCAGTTGTCCGGGGCATTGTTCGTGAGCGATGCCGAGTTGTTGATCGTTGCGCCGGCAGTGAACTTGTAGATACCGCCGCCCGTCCCGGCACCGCCATTCGAGGTGTTTTCGGCGATGGTGACATCAGCCCCCAGGGTTGCGGTACCACTGTTCACGAAGACCCCGCCGCCAGTGTTGCTCGCCGTATTGCCGGTAATGCGTGTTGACGTGATGGTCGATTGCGTTGCGGTTGCAATGCCGCCGCCGTTGTTTGCGGTATTGCCGCTGATCTCGCTGTCGGTAATGGTCAGCTCTCCGCTGTAGACGGAAGCGCCACCGCCGTAGCTCCCGGTGTTCCCCACCAAGGTGCAGCCATTGATGGTGACATCTGCGCCGGTATTGTTGACGTAGACTCCGCCGCTATTCGACGAAGTGCCATTGCCGCCGGTGATGCGCAGTGAGTCAAGCACTGCGGTAATGGCGGTCGTGACCGGAACAACGGAACCAAGTCCAGCCTTCCCGACGAGGATCGTGTCGACCGCCGGGTTGTTGCCGGAGCCGGAGCCGACGATCTCGACATTGGCAGTCAACGGGAACTGCCCCTCATATTCGCCAGGACAGACGCGAATCTTGCCCCCGGCGCCAAGCGCCTGGTTGAGCGCGGCGCCACATGCGACGCGGTCACCGCTCGCGCAGACCACATCGCAGGCCACGCAGGTCTCGCCGTCGCACGAGAGGCCCTCGTTGCAGGACTGGTCGGTACAGCAGGCCTGACCTTCACCCCCGCACACGACCTTCGTGCATGCACCGTGCACGCAAACGTTGCCCGTTCCGCAGACGTTCCCGCAGGCGCCGCAGTTGTTCGGGTCCTTGTCGAGGTCCGCGTGGCACGGCGCGGATGCGTCGGGCGCCTGGGTGCTCGCGTCCTGGTCGAGGACGTTGTCGTCGTCGCGGTCGAGGACCGGCGGAGATTCGGACGCCTGCGGAGATTCGGACGCCTGCGGCGTCCCCTCCGAGTGCTCCTCCGTCGTGCAGGCCCCCAGAAGAGCAAACGTGGTCATCGCACCGAGAGCCCACCCACACCTCTTGCCCGTCATACTCTTCGTGCCTCCGCTCCTCCTGTACGGCTCAGTCCGCTCGGACTTAAGGGCGTCGAAGGCAAGGGAAAAACGGGACGACCGCGAATGCCGCGGTCGTCCCTCGAGATGCTGTTCGGTCAGGTCAGCCGTCGACGAGCGCGATAGAGCCTCCCGCGATGCTCGACGCGGATAAGGCGTCCACGGGAACGGCGCCGTACCGGTGGCACCTCGAGCGTCGGATCGCGCGCGCCCGAGCGATGCTGGCGGACAGCGACCAATCCCTCGAGCGTGGTATTCCGTGCTACTCTCGCCGCGAGTGTGACTACGGGCGCCATCCTGACCGCTGACGGCGGGGCGCTTGCCAGAGCGGACGTGATTGCGGCATCACGCTACTTCGTTCGAGAACGCGATCGGTCAACGACGTGCTCGGAAGGCTCTTGCTCGCTCAATCCGGCGAAGTGCGAAGCGAAATGTGAGGACGCGGACGGTCGTGAGCGGACGGGCACCCCGAAAATCCGCTGCAGAAGCGGTCAATGTCGAACGTGAAAACGCGAGGAGAACGCGAATTCACGGGAGGCTTCGTTCCGAACATAGTGGTCGGCAACGGAGGAACCTCGATGACGACCGCACGACTGCCGGACCTGGTGGACTTTCGAAAGCGGAGCCTCGCTTCACGGTATGCGAGGCGTATTCCGATGGCGACATTGCTCGAGTCGTACATTGACGGCGATATCGACATTCCGGATATCGATGCGCTCCTCGACGCGCGCGACCAAGTCGTCACGTTCGACCTCACCGCCGAGCACGTGAAGTTCTTCGTGACGCGAATGATTCCCGAGTGGCTCGTCCATTCTCAGGCGCAGGACAAGCGGATCGTACGCGAACACTACGATCGTGGCGACGACTTCTTCGAGGCATTTCTCGGCGATTCGATGATCTACACGGGCGCGTATTTTCATGACGAAAGCGAATCGTTGGAATCCGCTCAGCAGAACAAGATGAATCGAATCGGCGAGAAGCTCGGCATTCGTCCTGAGCACGAAGTGCTCGACATCGGTTGCGGTTGGGGCACCTTGGTCGCGCACTCGGCCAAGAAGTTCGGTGCGAAGGCGACAGGGATCACGATCTCCGAGCGTGGGGCGAAGTTCGGAAACGATCGAATTGCCGAAGCTGGCGTGTCCGAGCGGGCGCGGATCGAGTGCCTCGACTATCGCGACATCCCCAGGCGCTCGTACGATCGCATCGTCAGTCTCGAGATGGTCGAGCACGTCGGAATCAAGAATCTCCCCAAGTACTTTTCGATCGTCTACGACCGACTGAAAGACGACGGCCTCTTTCTCCTCCAGTGGTGCGGTCTCCGCCGCGGCGGGCCCGAGGGCGTTCCGCCCGTGGGCATGCGGCCCGAGGACATGATCTGGGGGCTCTTCATGAACAAGTACATCTTCTCGGGCGCCGATGCGTCGCTGCCGCCAAGTGAGATGCTCAAGGCGATGGAGAAGGCCGGCTTCGAGCTCCAATCGGTGGAGAACGTGAGCATCCACTACCAACTCACGATCCAACGCTGGCACGACAACTGGCGCAAGAACCGCGAGCTCGTCCTCGGGCGCTACGGCGAGCGCTGGTATCGTCTTTGGAATTTGTTCCTCGCATGGTCGTGGCGAATCGCTGCGCAGGGCACTTCGGCGTGCTTCCAGATCGTGGCGCACAAGAATCTCGACGGCTTCGACCGCCGCCAAATGGGCCTCCCCGTTGAGGTCGCTGTCGCCGCGGAGTAATGGCTAGGGCGCGGATGGCTTCGAGCGAACGCAAGAGACCGCGCCAGGCGCGCGCGCAGGAGACGGTGCGCGCGATCCTGGAAGCCACGGTGCAGATCCTCGATCGCGAGGGGCTCGAAGCCGCGACGACGACGCGCATCGCCGAAGTCGCCGGCGTGAGTATTGGCTCGCTCTACCAATACTTCTCCCATCGCGACGCGATCCTGTACGCCCTCCAGAATCGCGAATTCGAGCGAACGCTCGATCTGATGCAGCGGGTCCTCGCCGAAGGCAACCTCGGCGAGGAGCCCGAGAAGACGATCACGGCCGCGCTTCGAGGCCTAGCGGAGCTGTATCTTGCATCGCCGGGCCTTCATCGCGTGCTGGCGATCGAAGGCCTGCGCGTCGCGAAAGCCGAGCACGTTCATGCCTTCGATCTCCGCGTGATCGAGGTCGTGCGTCACTTTCTCGCCTCGACGGAGGCGCCGATCCAGACGGAGAACGTCGGAGCGGCCGCCTTCCTCGTGTTCCAGACCGTGCGCGCAGCGATGCTCTCTTTTTTGCTCGAGCGCCCGCCGGGGCTCGACATCGATCGCTTGATCGAGGAGCTCACGCGCTTGCTCATCGGCTACTTGCTCGATCCGAATCGCCGGAACACCAAGAAGACCGCCGCACGTCGCGTGACGAAGCGACGTTAGTCGTTCGTTGACCGCTCGCCAGACTCGTTCACGAAGTCGTCCTGGTGCGCGCTCGTCGAAGAGCGAATGCGGAACCCGCCGGCGGACGAGCCAAGGCCTTCGCGATGTGCGCCGCTCTCGACGCGCGCGCCGTAGCGTAACTCGTATCGATCGTCAATGACGCAAGTGCACAACTGACGGCGTTCCGGACGTCCTTACATTCCGTGGCCGAGAGGTGACGACGAGCGATGAAGGACGAAAGCCGCGTGACGGAACGGTTGGATGAAGCGGATCGCTTGCTCGGGTCGGCAAACGACGACGCGATCGACATCGCGATGGCTTGTCTCGCCGAAGGAGAGATGGCGCGCGCTGCTTTGATCGCGGCCGAGGGCTTTCAGGGGAAGGACATGGAGACGGATGCCCTGAACTACTTCGACCGGAGCATCGCTGCCTCGCCGACGGCACGTGCTCATGCAGGACGAGGCATGGTGCGATACGTCCGATTCGAGAACGACGAAGCCCTCGCGGACTTCGACCGCGCCGTGGCGCTCGACCCGGGCTACGGCCTTGCGCTCCATGGACGCGGGCTCGTCCTCTCCGAGAAGGGAGAAACCGCCTTGGCGCTGGAGTCCTTCTCGCGCGCTGCCGAGACACCGGAGTTTCGCGGTCGCGCTCTCTTTCGCTGCGGGCAGCTCCACCTGGAGGCAGGGCGGATCGAAGCGGGTGAGCGCGATCTCCTCGCCGCGGCCGAGGCAGGCAACCGACAAGCGGCAGACCAGCTCGCCGAGCGCGGGGGCGATACGAGCGAGTGGCCCCCCAAGGCGCTCCTCGCGCTGGCGGAGCACTTCCGCCTCCTCGACGAGCCCGATCGCGAGGCCGAGGCTTCGGTGCTCGAATCCGCGATCGAGAAGCTCACTGGCGCCGAGAAGCACGCCGCGCTGATGTCGCTCGGCTTCTGTCAGCGCGGCCAGCGAGACTTCGACGGGGCGATCGCGACCTTCCGGCGCGCCGCCGAAATCGACCCCAAAGGCCCCGCGCCTGCAAACATCGCTCGGACGCTGTACCTCGCCGACAGGAATCGAAAGGCCGAAAAAGCTGCGAAAGCGGCGCTTGCCTCCGGTGCCGAGCCGTTCGAGGCCCATCGAACGCTCGGCGAGCTCTGTGCCGAGGAAGAGCGGCATGACGAGGCGCTCGTTTCGTTCGACCAGGCACTCGCGGTCGCTCCCCGCTGGATGAAAGGGCACCTGCACCTGATGCGCGGGCGATCGCTCATCGAGCTCGGGCGCGACGACGAGGCGCGTGAGGCATGGATCGCCGCGGAGAAGGCGGGGAGCTCCGAGGCACACGACGAGCGCCTCGAGCGGTTCGAGCCAGAGACCGGGGGAGACTTCTTCAGCGAAGGCGTCGAGCCGCTGCAGGAAGGCGAATGGGAGGAGGCGCGCGAGCCGCTCGAGCGCTCCGCCGACCTGTATCGCCGGGCGATGCGTGCGCCGGGGGACTTTGCCGCTCGCCAGCTTGCGGGCGCACTGACGAACCTGGGGAACGCGTTGCGGCAGGCCGGAGAGGTCGAGGCTGCCGTGGCTGCGCTCGAAGAGGCGTGCCGCGTGCACCCGATGGGATACGAGCCGCTGGTCATGTTTGCCAACATCCTCCGCAACGCGGAGGTCGGCCCGCTGACGGTCTCCGGTGAGGTCCTTCCTGACTTCTCGGCGCGTCTTCGCAAGTCGCTCGAGCTTCTCGACCGAGCCGTCACCTTCGCGCACGGTCAGCCCTATCCGCACTACAACCGAGGGCACGCGCGTTTGATGGCCGGACACTTCCGTGAGGCGGCCTCGGATTTCGAGCGTGCGCTCGCGTATTCCGATCCCTCCAAACGACAAGACGCCGTTTTCAATCTCGTCAAATCGCTCTGGAAGGCCGCTGCGTTCGAAGAGGCGCGTGCACGGTGCAGCGAGCTCTACGTCGACGAGGACGTAGAGACGATGACGCGAAACAACATCGCTGCGATGCTCTCGCGCCAGCCGCAGTACCAGGGGAACTTCATCGTCGAGCGCTTCTCCACGGCGCTCGACACGATCCTCGAGCTGGTCGAGCGCGAAAGCTCCGTATCGCCAGACGCGTTCCCGTTCCGGTTCTACGGTGTTCGGCCCGCCAATTGGGCGGAAGGCGCGAACATGGGCCACGAATACCGATTGCGCTTTCGTGAGGTGCCCGATTCCGACACTCGCGCCAAGCTTGCCGAGGTCGTCGCGCGGCCGTGGGCCGTCATCGATCACGGCGAGGGCTCGAGCTGGCTCTGGTCCGGCCCATTCGTTCAGCTGAACATCGGCGAGCTCGACCACGGAGGATTCGATGCGTTCTTCGCCGAAGTCGTCGACATGATGAAGGCGATCCACGCCGTCGCGCCGCTCGACGAGGTCGTTGCGCTGAATGCCCAGAGCCTCTCGGATGGGACGAAGGAGGAGAACGAATGGGAGCGCTGGTCGCTCTCCGTCGCGCCGCTTCCGTCGGCACACCCGTTCGTGGACGACGGTGCACTGTTCTTCTCCGCCTACGGGGACCGGAACGTGTGGCCTGCCCCTGCGTCGGATGACGCGTTCGACGAGGCTCGTTCGCGGGCTATCGAGTCCGCCGAAGAAGAAGAAGAAGAAGAAGAAGAAGAAGAGCCGGAAGAAGAAGACGCGTAAGGCTCGCCGCTCGCGCGCCGCGGGCCCTTCGTCTATCCGATGATGTCCGCGTGAAGGCGTTCTCTGCGCGATGTTTCGCGTGCCCCGTGCGCGACGCATCGCGCGGATCACGGAGATGCGTCGCCAGATGGCACGCCGTCGGGTGAGGGCGGCTTGCCGAAGTGCACGCCGCGAGCTTACGCTCGTCGCCGGAACCTGCAGGAGCGCTGATCTTGGCTACGAGAGCTCGAATCGCTCGACAGTTGGTGATGGCGGCATGCGGCGTGACGTGGATCGGGTGCTCCAGCAGCACGCCCGCCCCGGTCCCTTCCCACGGAGGGGAAGGGGGGGCGAGCGACGCAGGAGGCGATGCAGCCGACGGGCCGGATGTTTCAACGGTCACGTGCACCCTGGCAGGCGAAACATGTGGTCCCGGTTGTTGCTCTCCCGCCCGAGGTCACCGCGTGGACATGGGCCGACGATGTCTCGAGCCGGCGACGCCCCTCTTCTGTCCCGGACCTGGGACCGGCTGCACGGCGGACGACGCAGAAGCGTGCATCATGCGTCGAGGCAATGGCGGTGCCAAAGACGAAATTTTCTTCATGCCGCAATCCTGGGCCGATGTGCCCGGATTCGAAGTATGCGCTGACGATGTGTATCAGCGGATTTCGAACTTTCCTGTCTGTTCGTGAGTGAGTGAGTAAGTGGGTGGGCCGGGCCCCTCGCGCTCGTCGCACGAACGTTTGGCGAGCGAGATGTCGAACGACGCTGCGGTCCGCGTCACGGCTCGCTTTCACCGCTGCCGCCGGCGTCGGCATCCGGCGGCACCCCGCCCTCGCCCGGAGCCTCCACGCCGCCCTCGCTCGGGGCCTTCAACCGGAGCCGGAGCGCATCCGCACGCGGCCTCGCGCAGTCGAGTACACTCCCCTGCGATGTCGCTTGCAGCCATCCTCAAAGGACGTGGGCCGTCGGGGTTCGGGTATGGGAGCACCGCCGAGGAGGTGACGGCGGGGCTCGACCTCTCCGGCAAGACATACCTCGTGACGGGCGTGCGATCGGGGCTCGGCCTCGAGACGGCGCGCGTGCTCGCGTTGCGCGGCGCAGCGATCGTGGCGCTGGCACGCACGCGCGAGTCCGCAGCCACCGCTCTCGAGGCATCGGGCGCTCGCGGCACACCCGTGGCGTGCGACCTCTCCGAGCCGGAGTCGGTGCGCGAGGCCGTTCGCGTCGTCGCGGAGGGGCCTCGGCTCGACGGTGTCGTGTGCAACGCAGGCGTCATGGCGCTCGCCGAACGCACGGTGAAACACGGCGTCGAGCTGCAGTTCCTCACGAACCACGTCGGCCACTTCATGCTCGTGACGGGGCTGCTCGACCGGCTCACCGAGCGCGGCCGCGTCGTCGTCGTCTCGAGCGGCGCCCACGCTGCCGCGCCGAGGGAGGGCATCCGGTTCGATGACCTCGACGCATCGAAGGGCTATTCGCGCTGGCGCGCGTACGGGCAGTCGAAGCTCGCCAACATCCTGTTCGCGCGGTCGCTGGCGAAGCGGTTCGCCGGGACGCACAAGACAGCGAACGCGGTGCATCCGGGCATGGTGCGGACGGAGCTCGATCGGCACTCTGGCACCGTCGTCCGGCTCGCCTACGCGATTGGCGGCCCGGTCCTCGTGAAGAACGCCGCGGAAGGCGCGGCCACGCAGTGTTATGTCGCGGCCCACCCCGCGGTCGCCGACGTCTCTGGCGCCTACTTCGTCGACTGCAACGTCGCGCGCCCGACCCGCGTCGCCCAGGACGACGCGCTCGCCGAACGGCTCTGGTCCGTGACGGAGCAGCTCGTGCGGAACTTCTGAGGAGCGGCCCTGTCCGGTGACATCGGGCGCGCCCATGCCGCCGCTACGCTCGCGGCGGCATGGTTCCGGGGGCGAGGTGACGGACTTACTTCTTGGCCGCGGTCGAATCGAGCAGGGTCTTCGCGCGCTCCGCGACGTCCTTGTCCTTGTCCTTGGAGAACTTCTTCACGTACGCCGGACCGCCCTTGGGATCGCACGCGAGAACGGCCGCGAGGGTCGACGAGCGCGTGGCGCCTTGGATCTTCGTCGTCTCGGTGATCTGCTTGGCGAGAGCGAGTGAGCGATCGCGCTGCGCCGCCGTCTTGCCCTCGTTCTCGCAGATGATCTGAACGACCTCGCCGAGATGAGGCTCGGCTGCCGCCGGGTTCTTCGGGAGCTTCAGCTCTTCGATCTGCGCGAGGAGCGCATCGTGCTGCGCGGCGCATGCGCCGGCGCGCGCCAGATGCATGGTGGCGTGCTGGGCGAGCGCCGCGTCCTGGTCCTTGCGAAGCGCATCGATGCCTGCGCACGCGACTTCGCCGTGTGAGCTCGTGCCGTTGACGAACATGCGGAGCGCCGCGTTGCGGAGCGCGAGGTCTTCGGACTTGGCGAGGTCACCCGCGTACGCGAGGACCTTGTCCGGCTCGCTCTGGCTCTTGAGCACGCTCGCGAACGTCTCCTGATAGTCGGCGACGGAATGGGCCTTGGCAACGGCGATTCCGCGATCGAGAAGGCCGAACTTGCCGAGGTCGATGCTGCCGATGCCACGGGCGAAATCCTTGGCGATGGGCTCGACCTTCTCCTTCTCGGCGGCTCCCAGATATGCCTCGAGGGAGGCGTTGTCCGCATTGTCCGCGGTGAACTGGACACTGAGCTTGCGAACGACGAGGGCGCGGACCTTCTCGTCTTCGCTCGCCATCATCTCGAGAAGGCCCGCGTTGGCGAGCTCCGTGTTCGCCTCCCAGGCCTTGTAGCCTTCGCACTCGGCATCGAAGGCTCCGGCGTCGTAGGTGCAGGCCGACGCCTTCTCGATCGCCGCACGAAGCTCGGGGGTCGCGTTCGAAACAGGGGCGGCCGGCGGAGGGGGCTTCCGCGCAGCACATCCCAGGGACAACGACGCCATTCCAAGAACCGAAAACAAGATCGCCAAACGCATGTTGGCGGCACATTACGACGAGGCGGGCGTGGCGTTGCTGGAATATTCCGTTAGCGAAGACGGCCGTTACGCTTCAGCTTGAGCGCGGGCCGACGTGGAACCGTAGAGAAGAGATTGGCCCGGCGAGCAGCGCCGGAACGGCGCGCGAAAGGTGCGCGTCATCGCATGGACGAAGCCGGCGGCGGCTCGCGTGGACGTTCCCGATGTGGGCGCTCGCGGCTTGTGCGCTCGCAGGGCTTGTGCGCTTGCAGGGCTTGTGCGCTTGCAGGGCGAGTGGCTCAGAGACCGAGATCGCTCAACCCGGGATGATTGTCCGGACGACGTCCGAGCGGCCAATGGTACTTCCGCTGCTCGTTCGTGATCGGCAGGTCGTTGATGCTCGCGTGGCGCACGCGCATGAGGCCGTCGTCGTCGAACTCCCAGTTCTCGTTCCCGTACGCGCGGAACCAGTTGCCGGCGTCGTCGTGGAACTCGTACGCGAAGCGCACTGCGATGCGGTTTCCGTCCGCGATCCAGAGCTCCTTGATGAGCCGGTAGTCGAGCTCCCGCGTCCACTTCCGCGCGAGGAACGCGATGATCTCCTGCGTGCCGGTCACGAACTCCGCGCGGTTCCGCCAGCGCGAGTGCGCCGAATAGCCGAGCGCCACGCGTTGCGGGTCGCGCGAGTTCCACGCGTCTTCGGCCAGACGAACTTTCTCGATCGCGCTCTCGCGCGTGAACGGAGGCAACGGGGGGCGGGTGGTCGGCGACATGGCGAGTTGCCTCGAAGCTAAAGCACGATCCCCCGCGTTGCAGGGGGCATTGGGGACCGCGTCGGCGAGGCGAGGCGAGGCGAGACCAGACCAGACCAGACCAGACCAGACGCGACGAGCGCCATGGCGCCCCTTCGCTCTGGCGCGCCGCGGCTCGTGACCGCGCGGGTCTCGCATGAGCTTGCCGTCCTCGCTCGATGGTTCTCTCGGGAGAGAAGGCTCGTTGCCCGGCTCGCGCGGCAGCGCGACCTGCGACCTCGCGTGCGAGCGCTTTACAGGGTTAGACTTGGTGGGTAGATGATGCTCATGACCGGGGCCGTTCCGGCGACGCATCCTTCCTGCACGATGAGGGCAGGGTGAGGACGTCGCGCGGTGACGACAACGATTCGGTCGGGAGCGACGAGCGCGCGCTCCGCGGCTCGCAGTCACGAGCGTGGCGAGCGGATCGCCGTTCGGCCCTCGGTGCCCGCGGCTCGAGGCGCCGCGCCGCCCTGCCGCTTCGCTTCCTGCTTCGCGTCGCGATGGCGATCGCGACGCTCGTGGTCTTCGGTGGCATCGCAGGCCGCACCGCAGGCGCGAGCCTCGTGGCCGCCGCCTATCAGGTGGCGGCGTGCGAGAGCGTCGAGTCGGGCACGTCATCGAGCCAGGCTTCTCAGGCCTCTCACCATTGGAAAGATCGCACTCCGCGCCGCCCGGCGCCGGACCTGAAGGCGGTCGAGCTCGACGACGACAGCGACGACGACGACGATTCCGCGCGTGACGGTACCGAGCTCGCGGCACTCTCGTTCCGCTGCGCTTTGGATCGGTGCGCGCCTCGCCGTGCTCTCCGACGTGGTGAGCTCCAGGTCGACACGTCGCGCTTCGCGGCGGGCATCGGCCTGCCTCGCGGCCCGCCCGCGTAGCGGATCGGCAAGCCGGCCTCCGCCCCACGCCGCGGCGCGGGTGCTGCGACGTTTCTTCATCAGGGGGCGGCTCACCACGCGCGCGAAGGCGCGAAGGACCGGCGAGCCCCTCTCCTCACGCTGACCCACGCACGCGGAGCGAGCGACACCGCTCGCCCGAGCGCCGCTCACACGACAGCACGAACGGGACCTGCTCACGCCACAGGCGCGGCTGCGCCCGATAGCCGTGACACGTCTCGGCGGCCGTCCTCACCGCTGACCGTTCACCACCACGAGCCGTTCACCGTCCCAGGGCGACCGCTGTCCGGGACCGGGCCGCCCCTCACGCGGCGGACCTCAGACGAAGACAGGAACCATGCGCCGACTCTCGATGCCCCTCTGCCTCCTGGCAACCCTGGCCGCATTCTCGACCGCGGGATGCCATCGCGAACACCACGCACACACGGAGGAAGGAAAGTTCCTCGTGACGAGCCCTCTCCGAAAGGACACGGAGCTCACCAAGGATTACGTCGCCCAGATCCGCGCGATTCAGCACATCGAGCTGCGCGCCCTCGAGAAGGGCTATCTGCAAGGCATCTTCGTCGACGAAGGGCTGCGCGTCCCGAAGGGCACGAAGATGTTTCAAATCATGCCGCTGATTTATCAGGCAGAAGTCCAGAAGGCGGCCGCGGAAGCCGAGGTCACCGAGATCGAGCTCAATAATACGAAGCTCCTCGCCGACAAGAACGTCGTCTCGCCGAACGAGCTCGCGCTCGCCAGAGCAAAGGCCAATCAGGCGAAGGCCCAGGTGGCGCTCGCGACGACGCACAAGTCGTTGACGGAGATCCGAGCGCCGTTCGAGGGAATCATGGGCCGGTTTCACGTCCGCATGGGCAGCCTCGTCGACGAGGGAGAGCTGCTCACGACGCTTTCGGACAACAGCACGGTCTGGGTGTACTTCAACGTCAGCGAGGCCGAGTACCTCAAATACAAATCGCAACCGGAGGCCGACAGGTCCGCGCCGGTGAAGCTACGCATGGCGAACGGCGAGATCTTCGATCAGGTCGGCAAGGTGGAGACGATCGAGGCGGACTTCAACAACGAGACCGGCAATCTCGCCTTTCGAGCAGCGTTCCCGAATCCCCAGGGGCTCCTCCGACATGGCGAGACCGGGAAGATCTTGATGACGGTTCCGTTCAAGAACGCCCTCGTCATTCCACAGAAGGCGACCTTCGACGTCCTCGACAAGAAATTCGTATTCGTGATCGACGAGAAGAACGTCGTCCGCTCCCGTCCCATCACCATCGCTGCTGAGATGCCGCAGGTGTACGTCATCGAGAGTGGACTCGACGACAAGGACAAGATCCTGCTCGACGGGTTGCGAAAGGTCAGAGACGGGGCGGTCGTCAACGTCGACTACAAGAATCCAAATGATGTGCTCGCGCACCTCGAGGTACCGGCCGAATGAGCGCGACCACGAAGTTCATGCGTCGCCCGGTGCTGGCGATGGTCCTGTCGATCGCGCTGGTGTTCCTCGGCGTGATCGCGATGCGATCGCGTCCGGTCTCGCAGTTTCCCGAGATCTCGCCGCCTCGCGTGATCGTGACGCTCGACTTCCCGGGGGCGAGCGCCGACGTCCTCGTCCAGTCCTCGCTCATCACGCTGGAACGCGCCATCAACGGCGTCCCGGGTATGAGCTACATGACCTCGGACGCGACGAGCGCCGGTGAGGCGACGATACAGGTCGTCTTCGAGCTTGGGACGGACGAGAACCAGGCAGTCGTCAACGTCAAGAACAGGGTCGATCAGGTCCTCAATCGTCTGCCGCCCCTCGTGCAGCTGGAAGGTGTCGTCGTCAACAAAGTGCAGCCGAGCATGTTGATGTACGTGAACCTGTATAGCGAGGAGAAGACGGCCGACCAGAAGTTCCTCTACAACTTCGCCAACGCGAATCTGCTCCCCGAGCTCACGCGCATCAAGGGCATCGCTCAGACCCGTATTCTCGGCTCGCGCCAGTATGCGATGCGTATCTGGCTGAATCCGGACAGGATGCGCGCTTACAGCGTCTCGACGGAAGACGTGATGAAGGCGATCGACGAGCAGAGCGTGATCGGACGACCCGGCAGGCTCGGGCAGGCGTCCGGCAAGCAGTCGCAGGCGCTCGAATACGTCCTCACGTACGAGGGCCGCTACAACAAGCCGGAACAATACGAGAACATCATTCTTCGAGCCAATCACGAGGGCGAGATTCTTCGGCTCAAGGACGTCGCCTCCGTCGAGCTCGGGAGCGAGTTCTTCGATATCTACTCGAACCTCGATGGTCACCCCTCCGCGGCCATCGTGCTCAAACAGACCTACGGGAGCAACGCGAGCGAGGTCATCGCGAACGTGAAGGCCAAGCTGGACGAGCTGAAGAAGAGCTCCTTCCCCGCCGGCATGGACTACAGAATCAGCTACGACGTCTCGAGCTTCCTCGACGCGTCCATCGAGAAGGTCGTCCACACGCTCGGAGAAGCGTTCGTGCTGGTGGCGCTCGTCGTCTTCGTCTTCCTCGGCGACTGGCGGTCCACGCTGATCCCGACGCTGGCGGTCCCCGTATCGCTCGTCGGGACCTTCGTGTTCATGCAGCTGTTCGGGATCACGATCAACCTGATCACGCTGTTCGCGCTCGTCCTCGCGATCGGTATCGTCGTCGACAACGCGATCGTCGTCGTCGAGGCGGTGCATGCGAAGATGGCCGAGGAGCACCTCTCCCCGTACAGCGCGACGAAAAAGGTCCTCGGGGAGATCAGCGGCGCGGTCATCGCGATCACGCTCATGATGACCGCGGTGTTCGTGCCCGTGGCCTTCATGAGCGGCCCGGTCGGGATCTTCTACCGTCAGTTCTCGATCACGATGGCCACCGCCATCGTCCTCTCGGGCGTCGTCGCGCTGACGCTGACTCCGGTCCTCTGCGCGATGATCCTGAAGAACGAGCACGGGAAGCCGAAGCGACGAACGCCGATCGGCGTGGCGCTCGACGCCTTCAATCGTGCCTTCGAGCGGGCTACGGGCGTGTACGTCGGCGGCCTGAAGCGCATCGTCGATCGGAGGGTCTTCACCTTCGGTCTGCTCCTGTCCTTCGGCATCGGGATCTTCGGCGTGAACCGGATCCTCCCAGCCGGCTTCGTGCCCAGTGAAGACCAGGGAATGATCTACGCGATCATCCAGACGCCTCCCGGCGCGACGCTCGAGCGAACCAACGACGTCGCGCGACAGCTCCAGAGCATCAGCGAGGAGGTGGAGGGCGTCGAGTCGGTGTCGTCTCTGGCCGGCTACGAGATCCTCACCGAGGGGCGCGGCTCGAACTCGGGGACGTGCCTGATCAGCCTGAAGGGCTGGTCCGAGCGCAAACACACCGTTGCGCAGATCATCGAGGAGCTGGAGGAGAAGTCGAAGGACATCGGCGCGATCGTCGAGTTCTTCGAGCCGCCCGCCGTTCCGGGGTACGGCGCGGCGAGCGGCTTCTCGCTCCGGCTCCTGGATACGAACAACGAGACCGACTACCAGGAGTTCGACCGCGTCAACAAGGAGTTCATGGACAACCTGCGGAAGCGCAAGGAGCTCACCGGGCTCTTCACGTTCTTCGCGGCCGACTACCCGCAATACGAGCTGGTGGTCGACAACGAGCTCGCAATGCAGAAGGGCGTCTCGATCAAGAACGCGATGGACAACCTCGATATCTTGATTGGAAGCACCTACGAGCAAGGCTTCATTCGCTTCGGAAACTTCTTCAAGGTGTACACGCAGTCCGCGCCGGAGTTTCGCCGGTTGCCCTCGGACGTCCTGAAGCTCTATGTGAAGAACGACCGCGGCGAGATGGTCCCGTATTCGGCGTTCATGTCACTCAAGAAGACGCAGGGACCGAACGAGATCACGCGTTACAACATGTACAACTCGGCCGCGATCCGAGGTGAGCCGGCAAAGGGCTACACCAGCGGAGACGCCATCAACGCGGTCAAGGAGGTCGCGGCCCAGACGCTGCCCCGCGGCTACGACATCGCCTGGGAAGGCCTGTCCTTCGACGAGGCCAAGCGCGGGAACGAGGCAATCTACATCTTCCTCGTCGTCATCGCGTTCGTCTACCTGGTGCTGGCCGCCCAGTACGAGAGCTTCATGCTCCCGCTGGCCGTCATCCTGTCGTTGCCAGCCGGCGTCTTCGGTTCGTTGTTCTTGCTGAGGGAGCTCGGTCTCGCGAACGACATCTATGCGCAGGTCGGGCTCGTCATGCTCGTGGGCCTGCTCGGCAAGAACGCAGTGCTCATCGTCGAGTTCGCTGTCCAGAAGCACCGAGAAGGCTCGTCGATCGCCGCGGCGGCCATCGAAGGTGCAAAGACGCGATTCCGTCCAATCTTGATGACGTCGTTCGCCTTCGTCGCCGGTCTGATCCCGCTGGTCGTGGCCACGGGGCCGGGCGCCGTCGGCAACCGGACCATCGGCGCATCGGCGCTCGGCGGAATGGTGTTCGGCACGTTGTTCGGCGTGGTCATCGTGCCCGGGCTGTACTTCGTCTTCGCGACGCTGTCGGAAGGGAAGCGCCTGATAAGGGACGAAGAAGACGAACCTCTCAGCGAGGATGTGGCGCACCATGTCTAGGGTACGGATGTCATCGCCTGCTCTCGTGCTGGCGTGTATGTGCTTCTTCGCGGGCGGTTGTGCCCCTTCTCTGAAGGGGAACGAGGCTAGGGAGCCGAACAAGCAAATGCCGGCGACCTTCGGAGATGCCTCGTCGCAGCAGGCCGCGAGCGAGGCTCAGAAGAAGTGGAGCGAGTTCTTCGACAGCAATGAGCTCCGGGGGCTCATCGATACGGCGCTGAAGAGGAACCAGGAGCTCAACGCTCGGGTCCAGGAGATCGTCATCGCCCAGAACGAAGCGTCGGCGCGGCGGGGTGAATATGCCCCGAGAGTCAACGCCGGAGCGGGCGCTGGTGTCGAGAAGGTAGGGAAGCGCACCCGAGAAGGTGTCGGTGACGAGGCTCATGGGATCCCCGAGCATCTCGGGAACTTCCAGTTCGGGCTGACGGGCTCGTGGGAAGTCGATATCTGGAAGAAGTTGCGGAATGCAGCCAAGGCTGCCGATCTCCGCTATCTAGCCAGCATCGAGAGCCGGAACTTCATGGTGACGCAGATCGTCGCCGAGATCGCCCGGTCGTATTTCGAGCTCATCGCCATCGACAATCAGCTCGATGTCTTGAAGCGGAACATCGAGGTCCAGACGGATGCCCTGGAGGTCGTGAAGCTGCAGAAGCAAGCCGCGCGGGTCACGGAGCTGGCGGTCCAGCGGTTCGAAGCGGAGCTGCTCAAGTTCAAGAGCCGGCTGTACGATCTCGAGCAAGAGAGAGTGCAGACGGAGAACAGGATCAATTTCCTCGTAGGACGCTACCCGCAGCCGGTGAACCGGAACTCGGAGCGGTTCAAAGAGCCGATACCGGACGTCATCCACTCGGGGGTTCCGTCTCAGCTGCTCGAGAATCGTCCCGACGTGAGGCAGGCCGAGCTGGAACTAGCGGCTTCGAAGCTGGACGTGAAGGCGGCGAAGGCGGCCTTCTATCCCTCGCTCAGCATCGATGCCGAGGTCGGCTACAAGTCATTCAACGCTGCGCACCTCGTCAGGACCCCGGAGTCGATCTTCTACAATCTCGCCGGCAACTTGACGGCGCCGCTCCTGAACCGGACCGCGATCGAAGCTCAGTATCGCTCGGCGAACGCGAGGCAAATTCAGGCCGTCTTCAACTACGAAAAGACCCTTCTCCAGGCGTTTACCGATGTCGCCAATCAGCTGGCGATGATCGGAAACCTGCAAAAGAGCTACGAGCTCCAGGCGCAGCAGGTGGACGCGCTCGCTCGTTCGAGTGAGGTCTCGACCGTCCTCTTCCAGTCCGCACGTGCCGACTACATGGAAGTGCTGCTCACGCGGCGCGACTCTCTCGAGGCGGAGATGGAGCTGATCGAGACCAAGAAGCGCCAGCTCCAGGCGATCGTGAACGTTTACCAGGCGCTCGGAGGTGGATGGCGATCGGGCGCGTAGCCATGGCGGCCGTGAAGTGACGGGGCGCGCGCGAGCCCCGTCACTTCACGTTGAACGGCGCCGAGAAGACTCCCGTGTTCAGGACCGTGTCGCTCTTCGGGTTGAACGGATTCGAGAAGTCCCTTCCGTCGCGCATCGCCTCGACTCGCACGTAGTAGTGGTGATCCTTGCGGAGGACCCCCTCCGGGATCGCGACCGATGTCTCACGCGAATAGACCGACGCCGCGTCCCGCCACGGGCGTGAAGGGCCGCCCTCCGGGCCGGCGTCGGGGAGGAGCTCGATCACCGTCACGCGGTAGTACTCGGGACTCCCGAACGCCGGCGGATCGAAGCTCATGGTCGCCTCGGACCCGGTGACCATCTCCGGGCCATCCCACGGGATGGCGTCGCCGTTGAGGCGGAGGTTCCGGATCGGCCCCATCTCGAGCTCGAACGACGCGGACGTGCCGGACTTCGGACGGGTCATCCGGGCGCTCGCCGTGAGGGTCGTGGTGCTGCCGTGCGGCGCCTTCCACGAGTACGTGAACGAGTACGAAAACCCGGAGAGGTCACGTATCCCGGACTCGTAGAGGCGCGGCGCATCGAACGTGTACGTGACATCCCCCGGATCGATGAGCCCGTCGACGGCGTTCGCGCAGTCGACGGGACAGGCCATCTGGCTGCAGGTCGTGCCGCTTCCCTCGGGGAAACACTCGCGGACGACCGGGTTCGGCTTGCTCGATGCGGACAGCTCCCACGACAGGGGAGCGACGGACACGAAATACCCCGGGCCCTGACCGGCCTCGTGGGCGACGTTGACACGAGCGGTCGTCCTGGTCGCTGCCGGGTACTGCGCGACCTGTCGGATCGTCGCGAAGCTCGTGCCGTGGATGTCGAGCGTCAGGCTCTCCTTGGCGGGGGCTGCGAGCGTGCCCGTGACGGTGTTCGTCGTCTCGTTCGTGAACGTCGGGCTCGGCACGTCGAGCTTGCCGACCACTTGCGTCGAGCGGACGGTGTTCCAGGGATCGAACGGGTCGCCGGGTCGCCCGATCGTCGAGGTGCGCGTCTGGAGGATCGCGAGGTCGTCGCCCGAGGAGGCGACCGGCAGGCCCATGGCCTCCGTGCCGTAGGGAGCCGCGAGGACGTCGGCGTCGATCGTCCACGCGGAGCTCGACGTTGCGCCCGCCGCCGGAACGTTCGCGTGCCCCTCCTGCGGCTCCGGATTCGGCGAGGCGTAGGTCGCCGTCATGTAGAAGTAGGAACGAAGGCCGATCCAGGAGAAGGTGTCATTGTCCACGAACCCGGCCGGTGCGTTCACCGTCAACGCGAGCTTGGTCGTCGGCGTGATGGGCGTGGCGCCGTGGCGAGGCCAGTAGTCGGGTCCGATGCGGACGTTCCGGGTGCCGTCGACCGGCCACTGCGTGACCTGCGGAGGATCGTTCTCTGGCGAGCCCGGGTAGCTCGCGCGTCGCTCGAGGACATACGGACCGTCCGGAACGTCCGGGATGACGACCGTTCCGTCGGGGCGCGCCGTCCCGGGGAGGGTGCGCTTTGCCCCGTCAATCGTCACGATGGCCGCGTACGTGGACTCGAGCCCCGGCAGGCTCGAGATCTCGACGACGTTTGCTCCCCCCAAGTTGTAACGGGCCGTGAAGCGGACGATGACGTCCTTGCTCTCCGGCTCGGCGTCGGGGCTGGAGCCGGCGTCCGGCGGCGAGCCCGCATCGGGCGTCGGATCCGTCGGTGGCTTGGCATCGTTGCTGCTGCCGCAAGCGGCAAGGAGCGCGAACAGCGAGACCGAGAACGAGGCAAGGACGGCCGTGCGGCGGCGAGCAAAGAGGGCCACGGTCGATGCATACGCGACCGCGCGTCCGGGCGTCCACACGTATGCGGCGCGATCGAGACGCGGGAGAACGCGATGAACGGATCGGCGCTTGGACCGAAGCTCCGCGACGATGTCGAGGAGCGCCCTGAGTGACTACGACGCGAGCGCCGGGGCGATGCGATCCGTCGTGCGGTCGCAAAATCACCGCCAGCCAGGGGATCCGAAGAAGCTCGCGCTCACGCTCGTGGCGCTCGTCCGGTCTGCGCTTTTCGAGCTCGGCTCGTCGGGATCACATGACGGACGGTGCGTATACGTGTAGAGATAGGTGTGATGAACAGGCGCTCCGCGTTCCTCCTCTCGTTCTCGGTGCTGGCCCTTTCGTCGGCAGCAAGCCTCACCGCGTGCGAGGCGGACTCGACGTCGGGACGCGGTCCTGCCTTCGAGCTGCCGGACGGTGCCATTGCACCCTTCGATGCGGGGGGAACCGGGTTCGATGCCGAGGTGCCCGATGCCGGCGATGCGTCCGATGCCGGCGACGCGTCCGACGCCGCTTCGCCCGACGCGTCGGACGTGGCCGATGCCGGGGACGCCGGCGACGATGTCTCCTACACCGATCTTCTCGGCTCGATCGGCGGCACGACGTTCGAGGATCGCTGCCCTGCGGGGCAGCTCCTGGTCGGCTTCGAGGGCGGAACGGTCGCATCCGGCTTCTACACCGGCGTACTGTCGAAGCTGCGGACGCTCTGCGGAACGCCCGCGCTCCCGGCCGGCGCCTCGACCGCGATCACGATCGGTCCCGGGGCCACCGTCCCCGGTTCCGGTGAGGCTCGCGGCACCGAGGCCGTGACTCCGGCTCCCGTGCAGGTCGCGTGTCCCGCGGACCGGGTCGTGGTGAGCATTCGAGGCAACACGATCACCAAGAACTTCCCGCCTGCGCGGGATGTCGTGGCGTATCTGGAGATCGCCTGCGCGCCGCTCGCCTACGTGAACGGCGCCGTGACCATCGGCACCGCTGCGTCCGCCGCTGGTGTCGGGACGGCAAGCGCCACGTCCGCCGGGCCGTTCGACTGTGGTCCGCACGAGGTTGCCACCGGCGTGCGCCTCCACGCTGGCGACATCATCGATGGCGTCGCCGCGCGGTGCGAGCCCGCCGTCGTTCCTTGAATTCAGCTCACCCGCGCTGCGCCCGAGGCCGGCAAGCACGTCCCGGAGGCCCCGTACGACGGTGCGCGCCGTCGTGATACGTTGACGAGATGCCGGGGATGACGAAGCGCGCGTGCGTGGCCTTCGGCGTGGTCCTCGCCGTCGTTGCCTCCGCCATCGCAGGCTGCGGACGATTCCTCGGCAGCGATCCGGAATTGCCGCCGGACGCGGGGGGCGCCGAAGGCAGCGCGCCCGGTGACGCGGCTCTCGACGTCGCGGCAACGGATGACGGCGCGTGCGCGCTCGCGCCTGCCCCGAGCTGCGCACTGACGCTCTGTCCGAAGCGCGCGCTTCATACTCCGGTCGGCGACGGTGGGGCACCTTGGGGGATCGCGACGAGCGAGAGCGCCGTCTTCTGGCTCGAGCAGCCCGC
The DNA here is from genome assembly GCA_023423895.1 of Pseudomonadota bacterium. GTDB lineage: Bacteria > Myxococcota_A > Polyangia > Polyangiales > Polyangiaceae > Labilithrix. The sequence goes on along the minus strand of JAFAER010000115.1, from coordinate 33,903 downwards.
GACGAACGAGGGCTACAACGGAAACGCGACCGCGCGTGTGCTGCGGGCGCCGAAAGACCCCGACGCCGGCGTCGTGATGGAGCTCGCGGTGGGGCAGCCGCGCGCGATCTCGCTCGCGGTGATGGGCGGGTGGGTCTACTGGACGGTCTACGAGATCACCGCGACCCCGCTCGCCACGCTGCGTCGTGTTCGCACCGACTGCCCAGGGCCATGCACCTTCGAGCAGCTACCCCTCCCGAACAAAGGGCTCCGGATCATGAAGCTCGTCCCCGCCGGCGGAGAGACGCTCTTCGGCATCGGGGAGGCAGGCCAGGTCCTCCGGTTCGACGTCGGGGGTGCGACGATGTCGATGGCAGGGCCGCTCCTCGAGAAGCCCGGGTTCGCGTCGCTCGCGAACACCGGGCATCACGTGCTCGTGTCCAGCAACAACTCGCCGACGCTCGCTCGGATGGGCCTCGACGGAACGAACATCGTCGAGGACTTCTTGCCCGTACCAACAGGCGACCGCGACGGCGGCGCCGAGCCGGGGATCAACCACCTCTGGTACGACTGCCAGGCGAGGCTCTGGGCGCGACGTGGACCGGGGACGGACCTCGTGTCCTTGTCGCTCACCGATGGCGAGCTCCGCACCATCAAGGCACAAGCAAGGCTCACGGTCTACGACGTGACCGGAGATGCCAGGTACCTCTATCTCGCTGGCGCGAACGAAGGCTTGTTCGCGCTCGACCGCCAGGGGAGCACCACGCTCGAGCCCGTCGGTGGCGCGAAGGTGTTCGCGGTCGCTGTGGACGACGAGGGCGTCTACTGGGGCGAGCACGATATTGCGACCCCGATGGCCGGGACGATCTACATGCTGGCGAAGTAGACCGCCCGTCGAGGGAGCTCCGTCATGGTCTCCGGCCCGAGCTAGCGTGTCTTACTCCTCTGTTGTCTGTCTCGAGTGGAGGGGCAGGTCCATGGTGTGAGTCGTCACGGGCAGTCGTGCGTCATGTTCGCCGGATGCCACGCGTGACGAGATACGTGCGCGGCTGCTCGTATCCGAGGCTGCTCGCGAACGACTCGTGCCACGCAATCATCTCCAGCTTCAGCTCTTCGCGCTGGGCGTCGTCGAGGCTCTTCGCCAGCGCCATCGTCGGCCCATAGTGGTTCGCCCAAAGGTTCCAGGCTTGCTCGCCGGACCCGTAGCGGAAGTGGTTCGTGCCCTCCTCGAACTGCAAGTCGAAGCTCGCACCGAGGAGCTCTTCGATACGCGAGGCCCTACCCCAATCGAAGGGAGAAGGAGGCGGCGGCTGCGGCGGTGGTGGCATGAACTTCTTCATCACGCCGAACAGGTGAGAGACGTTGCTGTCGGGCTTCCACGTCGCCAGCACGATCCGTCCGCCCGGCTTCACCACTCGTGCGAGCTCTGCGGCGGCCGCCTCCGGCTTACCGACGAACATCACGCCGAACGTCGAGATGACAGCGTCGAGCCCTCGATCGGCGAACGGGAGCGACTCTGCATCCGCGTGGCGATACTCGATCGGGAGGAGCTGCATCATCGCCGCGGACCGCGCAAAGTCGAGCATCCGCTCGGCGATGTCCGCGCCGATCACGTGCACGCCGGGGAAACGCTGGGCGATGACTCGGGAGGCCCAACCCGTACCCGTACAAAGGTCGAGGACACGTTCAGCCGCGCGCGGCTGCAGGCGCTCCACGGCGTGCTCGATGGCGTCTGCGATGCTGCGGCTGATCGCCTCGTAGCCACCGCCCGGCGAGTTCCAGATCGATCGGGCTCTCGCGTTGTGCGGTTGAACGACGTCGTTCATGTCCGTTCCCTCCGAGCGGAAGCATCGCGAGCCGCCGTGGGAACAGGCGTGGGAACGTGCGTGGAAACGGCGTCAAACCGTGTCCGAGCCCGTTTCCACGCCTTCGAAGAGCGCTGTCGAGAGGTAGCGTTCGCCCGTATCGGGGAGCATCGCGAGGATCACGCTCCCGGCGGCGGCTCTCGTGGCGACGTCGAGGGCAGCGGCGAACGTGCCTCCCGACGAGATCCCGCAGAAGATCCCCTCGCGTCTGCCGAGCTCACGCGCGCACGCGATGGCTCTCTCGTCCGTGATCGAGACGATCTCGTCGTAGACCTCGCGATCGAGGATCGACGGCACGAAGTCGGGCGTCCACCCCTGGATCTTGTGCGGCCTCCACTGCGCTTGCTCGCCGCCGAGCAACGCCGCCGAGGCGGGCTCGCAGGCGACGATCTTCGTCTCTGGCCGTGCCCGCTTGATGATCTGGCCCGCGCCGGTCAACGTGCCGCCGGTTCCCCAGCCGGACACGAAGTAGTCGAGCGACGAGTCGGCGAAGTCGGAGAGGATCTCGGGGCCCGTCGTCTGCCGGTGGTAAGCGGGATTCGCCTCGTTCTCGAACTGGCGCGCCAGGAACCAGCCGCGCTCCTCCGAGAGCTTCTCGGCCAGGCGCACCGCGCCGGACGCCCGCTCGGCCGCTGGCGTGAGGAGCACCTTCGCGCCGTAGCCACGCATGATCTGTCGGCGCTCGACGGAGAACGATTCGGGCATGACCGCGACGAAGGGATGGCCGCGCCCAGCGCACACCATTGCGAGCGCGATGCCCGTGTTGCCCGAGGTCGCTTCGATGACCGTCTGCCCCGGGCGCAAGAGGCCCCGGCGCTCTGCGTCTTCGATGACGCCGATCGCCAATCGATCCTTCACCGACCCTGCCGGATTGGCCATCTCGAGCTTGACCCAGAGCTCTACGTGCGCCGGCGCGAGCCGGTTGATGCGCACCACGGGCGTGCGGCCGATCGTCTCCGAGATGTCCTGGTAACGCATGAGGGGATGCTAGCCGTGCTCATGGCGGCCGCTATCTCGTCCACCCTCGGTTGCGGTACGCTGATCGTTCGAGCAGCGGGGCCGACCGGTGGGGGATGGGCGTGAGGATCCGTAGATGACCGTCATCGCGCAGCCCGGCCTCGACATCCGCCTGCTCGGGCCAGTGAGTGTCAGCCGCGGCGGAGCGCCGGTTGCGTTGCCGCGCTCACGGAAGGTGCGCTTGCTCCTGGCGCTCCTCACGGTCGAGCGCGGGCCCGTGACGCGCTCGCGGCTGTGCGATCTGCTCTGGAACGGGCCCAATGATCCACGAGGCGAGCTGCGATGGTGTCTGAGCAAGCTCCGTGGCGTGGTCGACGACCAGAGCCGCCGCCGCGTGATCACGGCGGACGCGTCGCTCGTATCGCTCGACCTCGCGGACTGCGCGGTCGACGTACGCGAGATCGACCGCCATGCCTCGAGCGACGTCTGCGAGCTCTCCACCGAGCGCCTCGTGAAGCTGGGCGCCCTCTTCGGCGGTGAGTTCCTCGAAGGAGTAGAGCTCGACGGGCCCGCGTTGACGGGCTGGCTCGTCGGCCAAAGGCAGCGGTACTGGTCGAGAAACGTCGCTATCGCGCGGGAGCTCACGATGCGCGCCCCGAAGGGCTCGAAGGAGGCCTTTCGGTGGCTGGAGCGATGGCTCGAGCTAGCTCCTCACGAACACCACGCTCACGAGGCGATGATCGAGGCACTCGTCGCGTGCGGTCGCGCCTCCGAGGCCGAGGTGCATGCGAGCAGCGCGATCCGTGCGTTCGAGCAGGAAGGGCTGGACTGGACGCCGCTGCGGGAGGCGTGGCGCGCCGCGCGACGCCGAGCGGCCGAACGGGTAGAGATCGTCTCGCCACGCGTCGAGCCGCAGTCACTCGGATTCGGCGTTCCTCCGGCGGCTGCTCGAGCGAGCCGCAGAGGGGCCGTGGTCGTGATGCCGTTCTCGGACGGCACGCCAGCGTCGGTCGAGATCGCCAACGGGCTGACCGACGACATCATCACTCGGCTCGCGAGGCTCCGCGTCTTGTTCGTGATCGCTCGCGGGACGTCGTATGCGCTTCGCGACCGCGGCGTCGACCCGCGTGAGGCTGGGCGGATCTTGAACGTCGAATACGTCGTGAGCGGCTCGGTTCGACGTCGTGCCGATCGTATGACGGTCGCCATCGAGCTGAGTGAGACCCGCGAGGCGGGAATCGTCTGGGCCGACGAGGTCGACGTCGTCGTGGACGAGACGTTCTCGGTGCTCGACGCGAGCGTCGACCGCATCGTCGCCGAGATCTCGAAGGAGATCGAGCGCGAGGAGTCGAGGCGCGCCCTCATGAAGCCCCCGAGCTCGCTAGACGCGTGGGAGGCGTACCATCGCGGACTCTGGCACATGTACCGGTTCACCCGGATCGACAACGAGAAGGCCACGGCGCTGTTTGGTGATGCTCTAGCGCTCGATCCGACATTTGCGCGAGCGTACGCCGGTCTTTCGTTCACGCACTTCCAGAACGTGTTTCTCGATCTCACGCCCGATCGCGATCGTCAGATGACACTGGCGGTCGAGACCGCGGGGCAGAGCCTCGCCTCCGACGACCGCGATCCCGCGGCACACTGGGCGATGGGTCGAGCGCTCTGGCTGCGCGGCGACCACGACCCGTCCCTCATCGAGCTCGGTCGCACGATCGAGCTGAGCCCCAACTTCGCGCTCGGCCACTACACGCTCGGCTTCGTCCTCGCACAATCCGGCGACCCGCGCGCGGCGATCGATGCGGCCGATCACTCGCGACAACTGAGTCCGTTCGACCCATTGCAGTTCGGCATGCTCGGCAGCCGCGCGCTCGCTCACATGCGGCTCGGCGAGCGGGAGGAGGCTGCCGAGTGGGCGGTGAAGGCGGCTACCCGTCCGAACGCGCACGCTCACATCCTCGCGATCGCGGCAGCGAACCTCGGCTTGAGCCGTCGCCGGGAGGAGGCGGCCGCGTTCGTCGCGCGGATCCGGACGAAGTTGCCGAGCTACACGATAGAGGACTTCCTACGTGCGTTCCGGTTCGACGCCGACGCTGTGGCGCTCATTCGTCAGGGCGCAAAAGAAATCGGGTTCGACGGTTAGCTCGAGGCCCCGAGCAAGCTGCTGCCACGTTCCCCGCCGGAGCGTATTCTCGCGGCCATGAGCTCTGCGCACGAATGGGATGCCGAGGCTTACCAGCGTGTCTCCGACCCGCAGTTCAACTGGGGGCTCCGCGTGCTCGACCGCCTTCCACTCGAAGGTGGTGAGACCGTCATCGATGCGGGCTGCGGCAGCGGACGGCTCACGAGCATGCTCGCGCAGCGACTGCCGCGCGGTCGCGTCATCGCGGTCGACCGCTCCACGAACATGATCGAGGAAGCGCGCCGGCGGCTTGCGCCTCTCGGCGATCGCGTCCAGCTCGTCTGCGCAGACCTCACGACGTACGTCGCGGACACGCCTGCAGATGCCGTCTTCAGCACCGCGACGTTCCACTGGCTGCACGATCACGATCGGCTGTTCGAGAGCATTCACCGATCCCTCCGCAGTGGTGGGCGCCTCGTCGCTCAGTGCGGCGGAGTCGGGAATCTCGAACGGTTCCATGCGCACGCCGAGGACGTCCTTCGCCGTGAGCCGTTCGCGAAGTGGTTCGTCGGCTTCGAGCCCGCCTGGAACTTCCAGGGGCCGGATGCCACGGCGCAGCGACTGCGTCGGGCCGGCTTCACGGATGTCACGTGCGATCTCGAAGAAGCTCCGACGCCGTTCCAGGACGCGACGGCGTTCCGCGAGTTCATCCGCACGGTCGTCCTGCGCCATCACCTCGCGCGTCTTCCCGACGACGCTCTTCGGGAGAGATATCTCGACGAGGTCGTGGCGATGAGCAAGGCGGAAGGCCGGCCGCTCCTCGAGCTCGATTACGTGCGTCTCAACATGTCGGGAACGAGCATCTGAGAGAAAGCTCATCTATAGTGAGCGCGTGAAGCTTTGGTTCCGTGGGGGGGCGCTGGCCGTGATTACCGCGGTCGCAGGGATGGCGGACTTCTCGTGTACTCCGGCCGCGTCGGATCCGACGCCGGACGGAGTCGACGAAGACGCGGGCGTCGGCGGTGGAGGGGAAGGGGACAGCGGTACGTCTCCGGATCTCGCGCCCGACGCCGCGCCCTCGCTCGGGTGTCCTGCGGGATGTCTGCCCCCGGCGCCCGATGGGTGGACCGGACCGAGCGCCGTTTACGACGGGGCGCCAGCATCGAAGCCCGGCGCATGCCCGTCTCAATACGCCGTGAGCGAGCTCGAGGCGCATCAGGGGCTCATGCCCACGCCGGCCGTCTGCTCGTGTGGTGCAGCAAAGTTCGAGACCTCGACGTGCAACACCGTCGTCGAGCTCTGGACGGAGGCTCTCTGCAGCGGCTTCGCCTCCACGCGCGAGGGAGCGTTCCCGTTCTCGAAGTGCATCGGCGCGGGCGTCGCGTACGAGACGATGCGCGTACTGCCCGCGGTTTATGCCGGGACGTGCTCGTTCGAGACCCCCGCGAAGACGATCCCGCCGCCGGTCTTCGAGAAGGTGCAGGTGGCGTGCGGTCGCGAGGCGCCGGCAGCCTGCGCAGGCCGACCCGAGTGCACGAGCGCGCCCGCTCCCGATGCGCCTTTCTCCCGCGTGTGCATTCGCAGGGAAGGCGAACACGCGTGTCCGAGCGCCGACTACGCCGTTCGTCTCGTCTCCCATCACGGAGTCAGCGATTCCCGCGACTGCACTCCGTGCGGCAAGGGCGTTGCGAAGGGAACGTGTGGGACGGCGCCTACGGCGTGGAACGCCTCCGACTGCACCGGGACCGCGATGCCGATCACGGTAAACACGTGCTACTCCGAGATGTACTGGGTCGACCTGAACGGCGCAGGTCCCATGAATGCGACGTGCGAGCCCGAGCCGGGCGGGAACGAGCCGACGGGCGAGCTGGCTTCGGCCGATCCCGTCACGTTCTGCTGCAACCAGTGACGCGCGGGCCGCGCCGCGTGTCGGCGCGGCGCGGCCGAGCAGTCGCGTGCCGATCAGGCCGACGCGGGGACGCCGCCGTTGGTCGGGCCGTGCGGGGGCGCGGCCTTGCTCGACGGGCGGCCGCTCGGAGGCGGCAAATGCTCGAGGCCGGCCGCCTTGTACACCTGCATCTCGTCGAGCGTCTCGTGCTCGAGGAGCTCCTTCACGATCGCGTCGAGGCGATGGCGGTTCTCCTTCAGGAGCTCGATCGCCCGCGCGTAACACTCTTCGATCAGCCGGCGGACCTCGGTCGAGACCGCGTCGAGCGTGCCTTCCGAGACGCCGAACATCCGGGGATCACCTTCCGAAGGGAACACCGAGACCGGGCCGATGCGCTCGGACATGCCCCAGCGGCCGACCATCATCCGGGCGATCCCGGTGCACGTCTCGAGATCGCTCTCGGCGCCCGTGGTGACGACGCCGAAGACGACATGCTCCGCAGCCATGCCGCCGAGCGCGCCGACCATGCGCCCCTTCAGATACGCCGCGTCGTAGCCGTAACGATCCTGCTCCGGCGTCGACAGCGTCACTCCCAGCGCGCGGCCACGCGGGATGATCGACACCTTGCGGACGGGATCGGCGCCAGGCTGCAGCATCCCGAGCAGCGCGTGTCCGGCCTCGTGATACGCCGTGCGCCGCCGCTCCTCGAGCGGCATCACCACGTTGCGCGCGGCGCCGAGCTGGATCCGCTCGAGGGCGTCGGAGAGGTCCGGCGCCGTCACCGCCGGGTGACCGCGGCGGACCGCGATGAGCGCGGCCTCGTTCACGAGGTTCGCGAGCTCCGCGCCGGTCATGCCGGGCGTCGCGCGCGCGAGGCGATCGAGATCGGCATCGGGCGCGAGCGCGATCTTCCGCGAGTGGACGCGGAGGATCTCCTTTCGGCCCGTCTGATCGGGCGCATGCACGGTGATCGTCCGGTCGAAACGGCCGGGGCGGAGCAACGCAGAGTCGAGGACGTCGGGCCGGTTCGTCGCGGCGAGCACGATGACACCTTCGGAGCCGGAGAATCCGTCCATCTCCGTGAGGATCTGATTCAGCGTCTGCTCTCGCTCGTCGTGGCCGCCGACCGCTCGGGCGCCGCCGCGGGCGCGCCCGATGGTGTCGATCTCGTCGATGAAGATGATCGCCGGAGCGACCGCGCGCGCAGCCTGGAACAGCTCGCGGACGCGGCTCGCGCCGACGCCCACGATCATCTCGATGAACTCCGACGCGCTCGCGGAGAAGAATGGCACCTGTGCCTCTCCCGCGGTCGCGCGGGCGAGCAGCGTCTTGCCGGTCCCGGGGTTGCCCGTGAGGAGGACCCCCTTCGGTGCGCGTGCGCCGATCTCTCGGTATTTCTGCGGCGCCTTGAGGTAGTCGACGATCTCCATGATCTCGCCCTTCACCTCGTCGATGCCCGCGACGTCGGCGAAGGTGACCCGCACGCTCTCCGGATCGACCGGCCTGCGTTTCTCGCCGCCGCCGAAGAGGCCGCCCATGGCCGCCTGCTGTCGCTTGAACATCCAGCGATAGAAAAGGACGAGGAGCACGATCGGCGCGACGGAGATGAGGAGGTTGGCGAGCATGCCGCGCTCCTGCACGACGGGCGTCGCACGCACGGCCGCGCCGCTCTTCACGAGCTTCGCGAGAAGATCGTCCTGCGCGAACACCGGCCGCTCCGTCGCGAAGCGCTCGTAGGTGTCGCCTTGCTTGCCGTCCGGCAGCGGCTTCGGCTCGCGCAGCTTGCCCTGGATGGTGTGGCCGCGCGCGAACAGCTCCTCGACGTTGTTCGCTTCGACCTGCGTATCGAACTCGGTGTACGAGATCGTCTGGGGCCCGTTCAGCCGATCCTGGAGCGTGAGGAGCCCGAAGACGATGAAGTAGACGATGAGCACGCGCGTCGCGATGCCCCACCAGTTCCGCTTCTTCTCGGGCTCATCCTTGCCGCCTTGGCTCGGAAGCCCCTCCGTTCGCCACGGCTTGTTCGGCGCCTGGACGGGCCGGTTCTCGTTCGGCTCGACCGCAGGGTCCTGGGCGGCTTTCTTGGGCTTGGGCTGGGGCGTCGTCGGTTCTTGCGGCATGTGATTCCGTTCGTTCTCTTGTAGTAGTCATCGCGAGAACGAAGCGGAACGACATCGCAGGCGCGTTCGGACGCGGGCATGCGCGGAACGTGCCCTGTTGTCGCAGCTCGCGCTCGGACGCGAGCGACGGAGCTCATCCGCTCCTGAACGCGCGCTCGCTCACACGAGCAGGAGGTCTCCAGTGCCGTAGGCGATCAGCCAGCGACTCACGCTGCCGACGAGCGCGCGGCGAACGAGCGAGCGGCTGCGATGGATGACGACGAGCGTGCGGCGGTCCACACGCGAGAGCACCACGCGAGGATCGCCTTGCCGGAGCACGAGTGACGACGTGTCGATGCCCACCTTCTCGAGGAGGCTCGTCATCGTCTTCATGGCCTCCTGCCGGACATGGCGGCGGTAGCTCTGGATCGTCGCGGCGCCGGTGCCCTGGAGCCGAAGTGTCGACTCGAACGGTGCGCCGAAGGCATGCAGCACCGAAGGCGTCGCGTCGGGGGCGACGAGGTGTGCAGCATCAGCGGCGGCACGGAGGTCGGTCTCCGGATCGGCTGCGATGACGACATCGCGGTACGCGCCGGTGACCTTGCGCCGGACGAGCAGCACCGGGGCGACTGCGGACGACATCACGCGCTCCGCCGTGCTGCCGAGCGTCGCGTCGGGAAGGAGTCGGCCGCGCGCCCCGACCACGACGAGGGCTGCACCGACCTCACGAGACGTGGTGCAGAGCGCATTCGCCGCTCCGCCGTGGAGGTGATGCGTTCGCACGGGAACATCGGCCCCGCAGATCTCCTCTGCAGAGCGCGCGAGCGCCCGACCAATCGCGCGCTCGTCGTTGCCGATGCCGAGCGAGCGGGCAAACGCTGCGGGGAGACGCGCCGACGCGTGGACGACATGAAGCGTGGCGCCGGTCTCGCGCGCGATGTCGGTCGCGCGCTCGAGCGCGTCGGCGGATGCCGACGAGAGATCGGTCCCGACCACGATGGCGATGCCGGGTTTCGTCTTCGTCCTTCGCGCTGGTCGCTTCACATCTGCTCCTTCCGCTGGCCGCTCGCGCTCTGCGCGAAGCATGGACGCGCGGTGCTGCCGCATGCCATGCATCGATCGTTCCGGAGCTCCGGCGCGATGAACACCAGAAAATGACGAGGTTGCCCCACGCGAACGCGAAAGTTCTGCGCCCGTGTGCAGTCGATTCGTCGAACGCCGGAACGGTTCGGCTCGGACGCCCCCCACCGAAAGGGCGTAATGGAACCGGGCGCCCTGCGTCCGAGTGTTCGGAGGTCGCGATGGCACCGATGCCCATGGCAAACCCGCCTGTACGGACTAGAGATCACGACGTGGACGACGTGGACCAGGTACGGCTCGAACCGGCGGACTCTTCTGCCAAGACCGTCGAGCTCGGCGTTCTGGGGATGACCTGCGCAGCCTGCGTTCGACGCGTCGAGAAGGCGATTCACCGCGTCACCGGCGTACGCGAAGCCCAGGTCAATCTCGTCACCCATCGCGCGACGGTCACCTTCGAGCCAGGTATCGACCCGTCGATCGACGAGTTGGCTGGCGCGGTCGAACAGGCGGGCTACGAGCCCGTTCGTGACGAGCCTGCGCCGGGCGCGTCGGCCGTGGAGGCGCCCGAGGCGGCCGACCCGGCCGCGGCGCGAGCGGCGGCGATCGAGCAAGCCGAAGATCGCGAGCAGCACGCGCTCCGTCGAGGGTTCGTGCTCGCTGCGGCGCTCACCGTCCCGCTGCTCGTCATCGGCATGTCTCACGGGCTCATGCCGTGGACCAACACGACGTTCGGACGGTGGTTGCAGTTCGCGCTCGCCACGCCGGTCTTGTTCGGGCCGGGCCGGCGGTTCTTCCGACTCGCATGGTCGGCCGCTAGGCATCGCTCCGCCGACATGAACACCCTGATCGCGATCGGCACCGGCGCAGCATGGGTGTACTCGACGGTCGCGCTCGTCGCGCCGGGGCTCTTCCCGCACGCGGCGCATGGGCAGGTCCCGCACTTGTACTTCGAGGCTGCCGGTGCCGTCCTGATGTTCGTGCTCCTCGGCAAGACGCTCGAGACGCGAGCACGAAAGCGCCTTGCCGATGCCGTTCGCGGGCTCGTCGCGCTCCAGCCGAAGACCGCGCGGCGCGTTCGCTCCGTCGACAGCGAGCGCGAAGAGGAGGTCGCCATCGCCGCGCTCGCGAGCGGCGACCTGGTCATCGTGCGTCCTGGCGAGCGCATCCCGGCCGATGGTGAGGTCGTGCGCGGTGCGTCCGCGGTCGACGAGTCGATGCTCACCGGCGAGAGCTTGCCGGTCGACAAGACCGCCGGCGCGAAAGTGTACGGAGGAACGCTCAACCAGAGCGGCGCGCTCACGTTCCGGGTGTCCACGGCGGGGAAGGGGAGCGCCCTCGCGCGCATCGTCGAATCGGTCGAGCAGGCGCAGGGATCGAAGGCGCCGATCGCGCGCATGGCCGACGTCGTCAGCGGGATCTTCGTGCCGATCGTCCTCGGGATCGCGTTCGTGTCGCTCGTCGTCTGGGTGATCGTCGATCCGACGTCCGACGGTATCGCGATCGCCGTGGAGCGCTTCGTGGCCGTGCTCGTCATCGCGTGTCCGTGTGCGCTCGGGCTCGCCACTCCCGCTGCGGTCGCCGTCGGGACCGGGCGCGGCGCCGAGCTCGGTGTGCTCGTGAAGGGCGGCGCGGCCCTCGAGGCCGCGAGCCGCGTGGATCGCGTCCTGCTCGACAAGACGGGGACGCTCACGAGCGGCAAGCCCGCCCTCACCGACGTGATCGACCGAGCCGGTCGCGGTGAGGACGACCTGCTGACTCTGGTCGCGAGCGCGGAGCGAATCAGCGAGCACCCTCTCGCACGGGCGGTCGTAGACGGAGCAACGGACCGTGGACTCGGCCTTCGGTCGGTCGCCGACTTCCGTTCGGTCGCGGGCCACGGCGTCGAGGCGAACGTCGCGGGCACGGTCGTGCGCGTCGGGAATCCCGCATGGCTCCACGCCGGCGGGATCGACACCAGCAGCCTCGAGGTGGAGGCCGAAGAGCTCGCTGGTCGCGGGCGGACGCCGTTCTTCGTCGGGATCGACGGTGCGCTCGCCGGTCTCGTCGCGGTCGCCGATCCGATCGCTCCCGCTGCGCGTCAGGCGCTCGCCGATCTCCATGCGATGGGGATCTCCGTGGCGATGGTCACGGGGGACCGCGTGTCCACGGCGAACGCGATCGCCTCCGACCTCGGCATCGACGAGGTCATCGCGGAGGTCAAGCCTGAGGACAAGGCGCGCATCGTCTCCGAGCAGCGCGCGAAGGGCTACGTCGTCGCAATGGTCGGCGACGGCATCAACGATGCGCCCGCGCTCGCGGGCGCACACGTCGGCGTCGCCATCGGCTCCGGAGCGGACGTTGCGGTCGCGGCCGCCGACGTCGCGCTCCTGCGCGGTGGGATCGGCGGTCTGGCGACGGCGCTCCAGCTCGGTCGCGCGACGCTACGGACGATCCGGCAGAACCTGTTCTGGGCCTTCATCTACAACGTGGTGGGCTTGCCGATCGCGGCAGGCCTCCTCTACCCGTGGACGGGCTGGGCGCTGTCGCCGGTGCTGGCGGGCGCGGCGATGTCGCTCTCGAGCGTCTCCGTCCTCTCGAACTCGCTCCGATTGCGCCGATTCCGCGGCACGGTGGGAGGCTGATATCAATCCGACGGAGCCCCTCAGCTTCGTCTGTCCATGATGGGCACGAGAGCCTGTAGAAAGCAGGAACGATGAGCACGAAAGAAACGGTCCTCGACGTCGAGGGTATGAGCTGCCAGTCGTGTGTTCGTCACGTCGAAGGCGCGCTCCGCAAGATCGAAGGAGTGTCTGCCGTCGAGGTGAAGCTCGCGGAGGGCAAGGTGCGGGTGGAGCACGATCCGGCCGCCGCCCCGATCGCGAGCATGCTCGCGGCTCTCGACGACGAGGGGTACCCGTCGCGCGAGACCGCGACCTGAGCGGACGTCACGAAGACGCCCCGCGATCCATCACGCGGCGATGCGCTCGCGCGAGCACCCGAGCGCCGATGCTGGGAAGGACTCCGAGCGTCAGGATCGTTGCCGTGACGAGCCCGCCGATCACGACCGTCGCGAGCGGGCGCTGGACCTCGGCGCCGGAGCCGGTCGCGATCGCCATCGGTACGAAGCCGACGGCCGCGACGAGCGCCGTCGTCAACACCGGCCGGAACCTCGAGCGCGCGGCGTTCCTCGCTGCAATGAGCGGCGGCTCTCCTGCCACGAGCCTCTCGCGCAAGGCCGCGACGAGCACGCTGCCGTTGAGTGTCGCGACGCCGAAGAGCGCGAGCAGCCCGACGACGGCGCTGACCGATACGGGCAGGTCGCGTGCTGCGAGCGCCAGGAAGCCGCCACTCGTCGCGAGCGGGACGTTGGCGAGCACGACGACCGCCGCTCGCCCCTCGCCGAACGAGAGATAGAGCAGGACGAACACGGCGAGCAACGTCCCTGGAACGAGGACCGCGAACCGCTGGGCCGCGTGGACCAGGTGTTCGTATTCGCCGGAGACCGTGACGTGATAACCGGGCGGCAGTGCCTGCGCAGCGAGGCGCGCCTCGACGTCCTGCACGAACGACCCGAGGTCACGCCCGCGGACGTTCGCCTCCACGAGGACGCGGCGGCGAGCTCCTTCACGGCTCACGATCGCGGGGCCTTCTTCGGTCTTCACCTCGGCGAGGTTCGCGAGCGGCGCGCTGGCTCCGCCTGGCAGTGGAACGAGCGTGGCGGCCATCGTCTCGGCGCTCGCCGGCGCCGGAAATAGGACGCGGACGTCGAACCGGCGCTCTCCGTCGACGAGGACCCCGACCGGGCGGCCAGCCTTCATGCCCTCGATCGTGGCCGCGACCTCGGTGGGCGGGAGGCCGAGTCGGCCTGCGCGTGCCGGATCCGGACGGACGGTGAGGAGCGGAAGACCGGACAAGGGCTCGACCCGCACGTCGGCGGCGCCGGGGATCGTCGAGATCTCCTGCGCCACGCGCGATGCCAGCTGTTCGAGCACGGCGAGGTCGTCACCGAAGATCTTGAGCCCGACGTCGCTCTTCGCTCCGCCGAGGAGCTCGTGGGTGCGCATCTCGATCGGCTGCGTGAACCCGAACGCCGTGCCGGGCAGCTCCTTTCGCAGCGCCTCGGACATCTCGGCGGCGAGCGACTCGCGCGACACGCCCGGGCGCCAGGTCTTCTGCGGCTTCAGCATCACGAACACGTCGGACTGCTCGACGCCCATGACGTCTGTGGCCACGTCGGGGCTGCCTGTTCGCGAGACGACCTCCTTCACCTCCGAAAAGCGCCGAAGGGTCTGCTCGACGGTCGTCGTCCCGGCGATCGCCTCGTCCAGCGAGACGCTCGGCGGACGCGTGACCTGGACGACCAGATCACCCTCCTCGAGGCGCGGCACGAACTCCATGCCGCGGGTCGCTCCCGCAGCAAAGCCGAGCCCGAGCATCACGGTGGCGACCGCGATCGCAACAGCTGGCCTGCGGAGCAGAAAGTCGAGCGCCGGGTCATAGGCGCGCCGCAGCCAGCGAACGACGAACGGATCGCCTTCGTGCGAGCGCCCGAGAGCGAGAGACGCGAGCGCCGGCACCCACGTGAACGTCAGCGCGACTGCAGTTGCGAGCGCGAAGAGGACCGTCAGCGCCATCGGGCGGAACAGCTTGCCTTCGACCCCCTCCAGCAAGAGGACCGGAACGTAGACGATCGCGATGATGATCACGCCGTACGCCAGCGGGCGCCCGACGACGCGTGCTTCCGCGGCGAGCGCGCTCGAGGCACTGACCTTCTGCGCCGCCATCGCGGCGAGCGCACCTTCGACGACGACGACCGCTCCGTCGACGACGAGGCCGAAGTCGATTGCGCCGAGGCTCATCAGGTTGCCGGTCGTTCCCGACAGGCTCATGAACGCGAACGCGCCGAGCATCGAGAGCGGGATCGTGGTCGCGACGACCAGCCCGGCGCGGAGATCGCCGAGCAGGAGGAGAAGAACGACGATGACGACGATCCCTCCTTCGAGCAGCGACGCACGCACGGTGCCGAGCACGCGATCGACGAGCGAGGCACGGTCGTAGAAGATGCGGACCTCGACGCCGGCTGGAAGGCGCTTCTCGACCTCGGCCAGGCGCTCGCGTGCCCGGGCGACGATCTCGTGCGCGTTTCCGCCGGCGATCATCTGCACCATGCCGTAGATGGTCTCTCCTTCGCCGTCGGCGGTCGCGGCGGCGAGCCGGAATGCGCGGCCGTCGCTGACGGTCGCGACGTCGCGGACGAGGATGGGGACGCCGTCGCGTGTCGTCACGACCTGCGCAGCGACCGCCTCGACGCTGCGGTACGGCCCGTCCAGGCGGATCATCGCCTGCTCTCCGCCGCGCACGATCGCGCCTCCGCCGGTGGAGTGGCCGCCGGCGAGGAGCGCGTGCTCCACGTCCTCCTGGGTGATCTTGCGCGCGATCAGATCCGCCGGTCGGAGCAAGACGTCGACCTGGCGGGTGTCCCCACCCCATCCGTTCACCTCGACGATGCCGGGCACCGTCCGGAGCGCGTGAGCGACCTCCCAGTCGAGCAGCGTCCGCACCTCGGATGGTGAATGGCCGGGCCATCGCATCGTGAAGTGGAGCACCTCGCCGAGGCCCGTCGTCATGGGGCCCATTTCCGGCGAGCCTGCCCCGCGCACGGCCTCGCGTGCCGCCGGCAGGCGCTGCGAGACGAACGACCGCGCGTCGGCGAGCGGCAGGTCGTCGTCGAAGATCACGGTCACGGCGGACACGCCCGAGCGCGAGATGCTGCGTATGAGCGTGGTCCGCGGCAAGCCGGCGAGCGCGAGCTCGACGGGCCGCGTGACGAGCGCCTCGACCTCGAGCGGCGAGAGCCCGGGCGCGGCAGTCAGCACCTGCACCTGTACGTTCGTGATGTCCGGCACCGCGTCGACCGGCAGCGAACGCCACGCACGGACGCCGAGCAGTGACAGCAGCGCGGTCGTGAGGAGGACCGCCCAGCGGTGCCGCACGCACGTGGCGACGATCGCGCCGATCAATCCTCGCCTCCGAGCTCGGCACGCATCAGCTCTCCCTTGAGGAGGATCGCACCTTCGACGACGACCTGTTCCCCCGCGGCGACGCCGGCATGGACGACGCGATCGTCGCCGATTCGGAGCCCCGGCTCGACCGCACGAACGTCGAAGGCGCCCGGCTCGCGGCCCTTCACGAAGACGAGCATCGCCGACTTCATCTCGACGAGCGCCCCAGCAGGCACGACGAGCACCTGCTCGCTACCGGCATCCGCTCGCGGCGCCGCGGGCACCTCGACCTCGACCTCGGCTTGTGACCCTGGGACGAGCCCCTTGCACGTGTCGTCCGGCATGATGCGGACGCGCCGGCTCCGCGTGCTCGGATCGACCTGCGGCAGCGCTCCGAGGACCCGTGCCGTGCAGCGTGCGGCTCCGCGCGGCTCGATGTGCGCGACGCTCCCCGGCGCGAGGACGACGCTCGAGCCATCCGCGATTCGGGCCTCGACGAGCACGCGACCCTCGGTCACGAGCCGGAAGAGGTGTGTCTCGGGCGTCACGTGCGCTCCGAGAGCGGCGGTCCGCTCGACGACCGTCCCTTCGACCGGGCTCCGAACCGGGAGCTGTGCAGAGAGTGCCGGTGCACCCCCTGTAGCTGCGGGCTCGCTCAGGCCGAAGCTCGCCACGAGCGTGCGTGCGGCCGCGAGATCGGCCCGTGCGAGCTCGAGCTCGAGCTTTGCTTCTTCGAGCGCGATCTGCGTCGCGGCCTCCGACGCGACGAGGCCTTCGAGTCTGGTCACCTTGCGGGCCTGCGTGTCGGTACGCGTTCGGGCGCGCACGAGATCGGCGATCGCCCGCGCCGCTTCGGGCGCGTCGAGCCAGGCGAGCACCTGTCCGCGCTTCACGCGATCTCCTTCGCGCGCTTCGAACCGCGCGATGCGCCCGGGGAGCAGCGTACCGGCCTCGGCGGCGCCCTCCGGGCTCGCCACCACTTCTGCGGGGAGTCGGACGGCGCCGGTCGGCTCTCGCCGCAGAACTGGCGCCGTCCGGATCCGTCCTTGGTCGACGAGATCGGGGGCGACGCGCACCGTGCGCGGAGTGGGGGCGCTTGCGTTTGGCGTGGTTGCAGACGGCTGCGGAGGTGGCTTCTTCTCGGGAGCTTCGTCGCGCTTGTTGCAGGCGGCGAGCAGGCCCAGCGCGAGCAGGAGGCTGGACGCGTGTACCTTCGTGCTCATCGTGTTGCGCCTCGGGCGAGCGTCCCTGCGAGCGCAGAGAGGCGGATGTCGGCACGCCATACGTCGGCCATCGCGCTGACCAGTCGCTCCTCGGCCGCGAGCGCCGACCGGCGGGCGAGAAGGACCACGCCGAGGTCGTTCGTCCCGGCGGAATATGCGGTCATCGCCGTGTCGAGAGCGCTTTTCGTCGGTTGGACGACGCCGTCGCGGAGCTGCGTTCGCACTTCGCGCGCGTGTTCGTGATCGTGGACCGCGAGGCGCGTCTCGCGTTCGAGCTCGTCTCGAAGACGAGCTGCATGGCTCTGCGCTGCGGCGGTCACGGTCGACTGCCGGCCGACGTCGTAGCGACCCGGATCGAAGAAGGGCAGCGGCACCGATACGATGGCCGCCGCTGCGTGATCGCCGGACCCTTCGCGCCAGAGCGTCGCGCCGACCGAGAAGCTCGGACCGACGGTCGCGCGTGCGACGGAGCCTTCGGCGGAGGCCTGACCAGCGCGCGCTTCTGCGGCACGGACCGCAGGATGCTGCGTGAGCCGCTCGACGACGGCGCGCCCGTCGATCGGTGAATCGTCGGTGTCCTCGAGTCGCCCGTCGGCCGCGAGCGCTTCATCCATCGCGGTGCCCGTCGCGTATGCGAGCGCGATCCGCGCCTCCGTCGCGCGTCCCTCGGCATCGAGGATGGCCAGCTGCGCGGTCCCGACCTCGGCCCTCGCAAGGGAACGCTCCACCGCCGTCGCGACGCCGCTCGTCACTCGGACCTCGGCGATGCGTGCGAGCCGCGCAGCGTCGTCCGCGGCGGCCGTCCGCAGACGGAACAACCCTTGAGCTTCGAGCAGATCGACCCAAGCGAGCGCGGCCGTCGCAGACCCCTCGATCCGAGCGCGCTCGAGGTCCGTCGCGGCGGCGCGTGCCGCCCAGTCGGCCGCTCGGCGGCGCGCTCCACCGAGGCCGCGCATCGAGATCTCCTGCTGCAACGTGACCGCGAGCTCGGGGCCGGTCGGCAAGTTGTATGGACGGCGCGCGCCTGCCATCACGGTCGCCTGAGGAACGGAGGGAAGCGACGAGCCCGGTCGCCGTGCGAACGCCGCCGCGGCGTCTCGGTTGTGCGTCGACTCGATGACGGCTGGACCGCGCCGAGCACCGTCTTCGATGGCCCGAGCGAGTGACATTCCACGACCGTTCGGCTGCGCAGCCTCTTGGGGCGACGCGGCGTGCGCGGCACCCAGTCCGGACGCGGTCTCGATCGCGATTGCGACGAGCGCAGCCGTAGGTCGGCAGAACAGGCCCACGGGAGAGGTCTACGCGCTCGAAGCCGAGCCGGACATCCGACAACTGCCGGAGGTCGCTTCCGCCGCCCGACGGGCTATTTTCGGGCGAGCATGAGCTCGGTGGCAACGGATCGCCAGCGTGGTCCCTATCTGTACGTCGCTGCCGGGCTCCTCGCCGGGCTCGCGTACGCGTTCCTCAACACGCAGACGGACGACTGGGCGAAGACGGAATGGGCACGCGTCGGCTGGACGCGTTCGTTCTTCGCCTTTCATGCGTTCGTCGACCGAGGGATCCCCGTCCTCGCCGGCGCGCTGCTCGGTCTCGCGCTTCACTGGCTTCATCTGCGCGCGCGCCTGGCGTACGCGGAGGCATCGCGCGCGGAGGAGCTGCGCTCGCGGCTTCGACACGTGGAGCGAGACCAAGCGGTATGGGTCGTTGCCGCGTCGACACTGCACGAGCTGAAGAACCCGCTTCACGCCATGGGGCTCCTCGTCGACGAGCTCGACGAGATCGCGCGTACCGGCGACATGGCAGCGGTGGCCGAGCAGGTGCAGCGGGTTCGCCGCCAGATGGATCGCACGCTCGTCCCGCTGGACGCGTTACGCTCGTTGACCCGCTACGGCCCGCAACGCCGCAAGGTGCGTCCGATCGGAGCGACGGCTTCGGAGATCGTCGCGTCGCTCCGCCCGTTCGCTGCCGAGCTCGGGATCGATCTCCGATTCGAGGGGGATCGGCACGCGTCGGCAAACGTGGACGCCGAGCTCGTTCGCATCATCCTCGACAACCTCGTCGGAAATGCCCTCGAAGGTAGCCCCGACGAACGGCGAGCGCGCATGGTTGAAGTGAGGATCGTCGACGAGCCGGCGAACGATCGCGTGCTCGTTCGCGTGAGCGACGACGGTCCGGGTTTGCCGGAGTCGCGTCGCGCGATGGTGTTCCAGGCGCTCCGCACCGAGAAGTCGGGCGGACTCGGGCTCGGGCTCCCGATCGCCCGCGCGCTCGCGCGTACTCTCGGCGGAGACCTCGCGCCCGTGCAGGTGCCTGGCTTCGCGACGTCGTTCGAGCTGGTCGTACCCGTTCGCGCGGAGGCCGCATGACACGAACGCATCGTCCTCGCCTTCTCCTCGTGGAGGACGAGCCCGAGGCGCAGGGCGCGCTCGCGCGTGCGCTCCAGCGCGGCGGCTACGAGGTCGCCGTCGCATCCGACGTCGCGGGCGCGCTCGTACAGCTCGACGATCGTCATCTGCCGGACATCGCCGTGATCGACATCGTCCTCGGCGCGGATGACACGGGAGGCCTGCGGGTGCTCGAGGCGCTGAGAGCGCGCACGGCACGCGCTCCCGCCGTGATCGTGACGGCGTTCGCCGACGTTGCGAAGGTGAAGAGCGCGCTCAACCTCGGCGCGTCGCACCTCCTAGAGAAGCCGTTCCGCGCTCCGGAGCTTCTTTCGGTGCTCGACCGCCTGACGACTCCGCGCCCGGATCCATCGGAGGCGGTCGCGACCGCATTCAGCCGTGCCGGGCTCACTCCGAGAGAGTCGGAGATCGCGCTCCTCGCTCTGAAGGGACTGTCGAGCCCGGAGATCGCTCAGGTGCTGTCGATGAGCGACAAGACGGTCCGCCAGCACCTCTCCCGCGTGTACGAGAAACACGGCGTCAGCGGCCGTGGCGAGCTCGTTCATCTCCTGTTCCCGATCTAGGCGGCGCTAGTCGTCTCAATGCGCGGAGTTGTCGCGCGGGGTCATGTAGAGGAAGGCGATGCACATCTCGTCGTCGCTACTCGAGCCCCATGTCGTCAGGCGGCGAGCGCTCGTCGTGTCGTACGTGCAGGTGATCTTCAGAATGTCGTCCTTGGAGAGGGCGATCGGCTTCGTGTAGTTCGCGAACCCTTGCCAGTGGAAGTTCCAGTCATCGACCCGGGCGAGGCATTGCTCGCCCCCGCCCGCGACGACCGCGATCTCCAGCTTGGTGCCCATCAAGTGCATGTGTGGCCACAGCCCCCAGAGCGTGACGGACTCGGGCACGATCATCATCGCGGTCTGACGGGCCTCGCGGATGCCCGGCGGCATCGCGATGTCGTAGTTGGCGAGGTTTCCGATGAACGCCTCCACCGGGACGCTCGGCGCAAGCCTCAGATCGATCGTCGTGCGGTCGGACGTCGAGCCCGCTGCGCGGCTGTAGTGCATCTGGAGCACCGTCTTGCGACCGGCTCGCATCCGGAGCCCGGTGCCTTCGGGAAGCTCCAGCGCGCGGCTTCCCGGTCCGGACCCGACGAGCCACCGTGACTCCACACGCGTGTCGCCGAAGCAGGTGTAGCCAGGGCCGGCTTCTGCTGCATCGAGCTCCGCGGCCGCGTGCTCCGCCTCGTCCGTGTCGAGCGCGAACAGCGTGAGGTGATGCACCATGCGGGGATCGCCGGGGTGGACCTGGAATCCGGTCACGAACTCGTCTCTGTCGAGCCGCGGGTCGATCACGAAGCATCGGTAGTCGTCCTGCCTCGCCGGGTCGGGGGTGTAGGGGAGCTCCATCTCGATCCTGCGATCGACCCGATCGAGCGACGGCGGTGGTGGCGGGGCCGGAGGTACGCGCGTCGAATCGCCGAGCGGTGTCCCGGCCGCGACCCATGACGAGATGGTCGCGAGCTCGGAATCGTCGAGCCAGCGCGCATCCTTGTACGTGTTGCAGGTGCCGCTGTTGTCCAGATTGAAGGGCGGCATTCTTCGCGCCCGGGTCGCGTCGGCGATCTGGGCAGCGTGGCTCTTCGCGTCCTCGTAGGTGAGCAACGGGAACGGCGCGATCCCACCTCCGCGATGGCAGCCCACGCAGTTGCGCATGAGGATGGGCGCGACGTCGGCCGCGTACGTCGGCGACCGCGGCGCGCTGCGGCTCTCCTCTATGTCGAACGTTTCGATCAACGCGAGCGCGAGCGCGAGGACGGCGCCGGCGCGCAGCAGCGATCTCGACCGGGGCGTGAGCCGAACGTGGACGGGAGCCGTGCGCACGCTGGCGGCGCTGCACGTCGTGTTCCGTGATGCGGTTCGAGCTACGCCGCGCTCGACGTCGGCCATCCGTTGGGATGGCGTGCTGGGTTCGTCCGCCCTCACACGAGCTTCACGATCTGCTTGCCGAGGTTCTCTCCGCGCAACATGCCGAAGAACGCGCGAGGGGCGTTCGTGAGGCCCTCGGTCACCGTCTCGCGGTACCGGAGCTTGCCCTCTGCGACCCACATCCCGAGATCCGCGAGCGCCTTCGGCCAGCGCTCCATGCGGTCCGACACGATGAAGCCCTGGAGCTTCACGCGCCTCCAGAGCAGTACCGGAAGGCTCTTGAACGGGTAGGCGTCTTGCTCGTTGTACGACGAGACGAGTCCGCATAGCGTCACTCGTGCGAAGTCGTTCACTAGCCCGAGGACGGTCTCCATGACGGGCCCGCCGACGTTCTCGAAGTTGATGTCGACGCCTCCAGGGGCGGCCGCGCGCAGCTCGTCGGCGAAGGTCGATGAGCGATAGTCGATGCACGCGTCGAACCCGAGCTCGGCGACGACGTAGTCGCATTTCTTCTTCCCGCCCGCGATGCCGACGGCGCGGCAACCGGAGAGCTTCGCGAGCTGGCCGACGACGCTGCCTACCGCGCCGGCAGCTGCAGAGACGACCACGGTCTCGCCCGGCTTCGGGTCCCCGATGTCGAACAGCCCGATGTACGCGGTGACGCCAGGCATCCCGACCACGCCGAGGTAAGCGGACAGCGGGATCTCGTCATCGACCTTGGTGAGGCCACGTCCGTTCGAGATGCCGTACTCCTGCCATCCGAACGAGCCGACGACGCGGTCTCCCACGGTGAACGCCGGGTTCTTCGATGCGATGACCTCGCCTGCGGTTCCGCCGACCATCACGTCGCCGAGCGCGACGGGCGGCGCATACGACCTGCCCTCGCTCATGCGCCCGCGCATGTACGGGTCCACCGAGAGGTAGTGGTTGCGCACGAGCACCTCGCCGTCCTTCGGCTCCGGCACCGGCTCGGTCGTCACCCGGAAGTTCGACTCCTCCGGGAAGCCGACGGGACGTGAAGCGAGCCGAACCTGCGTGTTCTCGAGCGCCATGCCGAGACCGTAATCAGAGAGGCCACGGACGTGTAGATCGATCGGACCGGCCGCGCTTCGTGTCTCACGATGCGTCGCCACGACTCGCGAGTGGCTCGCTGGATGCAGATGCCTGCTCGGCGCGGCATGGCGTACCAACGCATCGAGAACTACGGCCTGATCGGGAACATGCGGACCGCTGCGCTCGTCAGCATGCGCGGCTCGATCGATTGGTTCTGCTTTCCTCACTTCGATTCGCCGAGCATCTTCGCCGCATTGCTGGACGACGAACGTGGCGGTCGCTTCGCGATCGGGCCGACCGACGACGACGTCGCCTCGAAGCAGCTCTACTGGCCGGATACGAACGTCCTGACGACACGCTTCCTCGCGCCCGGCGGCGTTGCGGAGATCGACGACTTCATGCCGGTGTCCTCCTCTGCTCAATGGGAGGATCAGCTCGTTCGGAGAGTCTCCGGCGTCCGCGGGGCGATCGACCTCCACCTCGTGTGTGAGCCGGCCTTCGACTACGCGCGCGAGCCGGCGACGACGACGATCACCGAGCACGGCGCCGTGTTCTCCAGCAAAGGCGGGACGACGCTCGCGCTATCGACCGAGATCCCGCTCGTACGCACGGAGCGCGGGGTCGAAGCGCGCTTCACGCTGAGCGAGGGAGAGAAGACGACGCTCGTCTTCCGTGGAATCGACTGCGCCGCTGCGTGCCGTCCGCCAGCGACGACGGAGCAGGCATCGCAGGCGTTCGAGGACACGATCCAGTTCTGGCGTCGCTGGTTGTCCAAGTGCACGTACCGCGGCCGCTGGCGTGAGACCGTCAAACGTTCCGCGCTCGTGCTGAAGCTGCTTACGTACGACCCGACGGGGGCCATCGTCGCGGCACCAACCTGCAGCTTGCCCGAGGTGCTCGGTGGCGCGCGCAACTGGGACTATCGCTACACGTGGATCCGGGACGCGGCATTCACCCTCTACGCGCTGTTGCGCATCGGGTTCACGGAGGAGGCCGGCCGGTTCATGTGGTGGCTGACGGGCCGTTGTCGTCAGGCGCTCGAGCAGTTCCCCCTCCAGATCGTGTATGGGATCGACGGACGGCGTGAGCTCTCGGAGTCGAGCCTGGACCATCTCGCGGGCTACCGTGGTTCGGCTCCCGTTCGGATCGGCAACGGCGCGTACGACCAGCTGCAGCTGGACATCTACGGCGAGCTCATGGACTCGGTGTACCTGTTCAACAAGTACGGGATGCCGATCTCGTACGACCTGTGGGTGATGTTGCGGGGGCTCATCGATTGGGTCTGCGAGCACTGGCAGGAGCCCGACGAGGGCATCTGGGAGACGCGGGGCGGGAAGCGACACTTCGTCTACTCGAAGCTGATGTGCTGGGTTGCGGTCGACCGCGGATTGAGGCTCGCCGCGAAGAGATCGTTCCCCGCGCCTCAGGACCGCTGGCTCGCCGAGCGCGACCGGATCTTCGAAGCGATCATGACGCGCGGATGGAGCGAGCGTCGTGGTGCGTTCGTCCAAGCGTTCGGCCACGAGACGCTCGATGCTTCGAACCTCATCATGCCTCTCGTCTTCTTCGTCTCTCCGGTCGACCCGAAGATGTTGAGCACGCTCGATGTCATCAGCCGGCCGCCCCACGAAGGCGGTCTCCTCTCCGACGGGCTCGTCTACCGGTACGACACCGACAAGCCGGAGGACGGTCTCCCGGGCAGAGAGGGCACCTTCAACATGTGCACGTTCTGGCTCGTCGAGGCGCTCACGCGTGCTGGGCGCTCGGATCGCCGGCTTCTCGACAAGGCGCGCCTCCTCTTCGAACGCATGCTCGGTTACGCGAATCATCTCGGGCTGTACGCCGAGCAGACCAGCGCGACGGGCGAGGCCCTCGGGAACTATCCGCAGGCGCTGACGCACCTGGCGCTGATCAGCGCTGCCTACAATCTCGATCGAACGCTCGAGGATGTCCGGCACTGACCGGAGAGCCCGGGTCGTCTTCATCGACGACGTGACGTTCGCGATCCGGTAGGAGCGCTGTCGGACGGTTCGCCCCGTTCGTCAGCGCGACCGTAAGCGCTGGGACGTGCTTGCGACGCACTGTCGTGCTCATGCGGAGCGTTTCGATCGTGCGCAAAGCGTCCACGATCGTGTGCTGGAGCTCGCGCGCAAGCTCGACGCTGTCGAGCGGTGGAGCCCATCCATGCATGGTGCATGAAACGTCTTCGAATACGCGTGCGACGACGCTGAAGTGCACGCGATCGTCAGCGCGCATCACCGGTGCTCCGACGTGATCGTCAGTGCCGACATCGGAGATGTGCGCGCACGAAACGTCGTGGATGCGCGTCGTCGGGCTCGCATCTCTCGTTCGAGATCTTCTATCGTGCATGACACATGACGAGCGGCACTCGTAGTTGGAGTGCGCTCTTCGTGCTTGCGACGGTGTCCGTCGCTTGCGCAACGGAGAGCGTGTCGGCCTCGTCGAACGTCGCGAATACGACGGTCGATGTCCCTGGAGCCTCCGAGAAGGAGAGCGCGTCGGCGCCTCTCGATCCCGACGACGAGCCGAACGCGCCGACGGAGCCCTATCGCACGTGTCCGTCGGACCGGTGGTGCAGCGAGCTCTATGCGCCGACGTGGACGGCCGATCAGCCTGCGACGTCCGACGGTCGTTACCTTCACGACTTCTCTTACGCGGGCTACCGCTACGGCGAGCGTCCTCCGGCGTCGCCGCCAGGCGCCGTCTACGACGTCGTGAAGACGTACAAGGCGGATGCGACCGGCAAGGCAGATTCGAGCTCCGCCATTCAAGATGCCATCAACGCGGCGTCGAGGGCCGGTGGCGGCGTCGTCTTGTTCCCGGCGGGGACGTTCCGCGTCGACAAGGCCCTCACGATCAAGTCGAGCGGCATCGTCCTTCGCGGGTCGGGCACGAGCACCGTCTTACGCTTCGGCAGGAAGAGCGGCGTCGCGCACTCGGCCCACATCACGTTCTCCGGCAGCATCTCGCGCGACTCGGGGAGGCCCTTCGCGGCGGATGCGCCGGAGCGCGCCAAGGACGTCCTGCTCGACGACGCGAGCGGTCTCGCCGTCGGCGACGACGTCTCCGTCGGTTTCAAGATCACGCCCGCGTTCGTGGCCGAACACGGCATGGAGGGCACGTGGACGACGTTCGCGGGGAAGTACCAGACGTTCTTCCGTCGTAAGATCGTCGCGATCGATCGGTCGTCGAAGCCGCACAAGGTGACGCTGGACGTGCCGCTTCGCTATCCGACCAAGGTGCGCGACGGCGCGACCCTGCAGAAGGAGACCGGCTACCTGCGAGAGGTCGGCGTCGAGCATCTCGCGGTATCGGATGCGGTCGCGTGGAACGACGCGTGGGCCGAAGATCGAGTGCATGTCTTGACGATGAACGACGTCACGGACGCATGGATCCTCGACGTCCATTCCGTCCCGACGCCGGGCGCGACCGGGCAGTCGGCGTCGGACAAGACGGCGTATCACCTCCGCAGCAACGGGATCCTGATCGAGGACGCCAAACGTGTCAGCATCCTCGAGTCTTCGCTGGAGAACCCGCAGAATCGCGGCAGCGGCGGCAACGGCTACCTCTTCGAGGTGTCGCGCACGAGCGAGGTGCTCGTGGCCGATTCCGTTGCGCGCCGCGGCCGGCACAATTTCATCCAGAACTGGGGCTTCGGCAATTCGGGGACGGTTTTCCTTCGCTGCACCTCCACGGGGAGTGAGCTCCTCTCGCTGATCAACGGCAAGCTCACGCCGGAGAAAGGCGCGAGCGAGCATCATCATTCCCTCGCGATGGCGACGCTGGTCGACAGCTGCGAGCTCGATGACGGCTTCAAGTTCGAGAACCGCGGCGCGTACAGCGACGGGGCTGGCCACACCGGTACGGGAAGCGTCGTCTGGCGTGGCTCCGGGGCGGGGACGATCACATCCCGCCAGTTCGGCTGGGGCTACGTGATCGGCACGACGCCGAGCCTGAAGGTCGACACGGACGTCGATGCGAAGTCGGGCACCGGCACGGCGCCCGAGGACTTCGTCGAGGGCCGTGACAAGGGCGAGCTGCTCTACCCGCCGTCGCTCTACGAAGATCAGCGCGCGCGCCGCGTCTCGCAGCCTTGAAGCAGGGGCGTGCGCACCGAGCCTGACGGCTGCTCGGCGAATCCACCACGTTGATCGTCGAATCGATGTGGCCACGTCGCGTCGAGCGAGGGAGCCTCCTCGCATGAGCGCATCCTCCAAAACCACGGCCTCTTCGCGCGAGCTCTGGTCTCTCCTCGGCGGTGAGCCGACGCTGCTCGATTCTCTGGCAATCGAGGGGCCGGCGAACGTCTTGCCGTCCGTCTTCGACGTCACGGGATTCGCTGCGAGCGCGATCGGCGTCGCCACGCTCGCGGCCGCTGAGCTGTTGCGGGCGCGCACGTCCGGGCGCCTCCGTCGCGCCAGGGTCGGCACGGTGGAGGCCGCCGCCGCGTTTCGGGCCGAGGCGCTGTTCGCGCCGGACGGGTGGACGCTGCCGCCCGTCTGGGATCCGATCGCGGGAGACTATCGAGCGGCCGACCGCTGGATCCGCCTGCACACGAACTACACATCCCATCGCGAGGCGGCCCTCGCGGTGCTCGGAACGCCAGCGGACCGCACGGCGATCGCGTCCGCCGTCGCGCGCTGGGATGCGGCGAAACTCGAGACGGCGATCGTCGACGCGGGCGGATGCGCCGCGGCGATGTATTCCCGGAGCGAATGGGTAGAACACCCGCATGGCGCCGCGACGCTCGACGTGCGGCCCATCGTACTGACGGACGACGGGCCGGCCCGCGACGGCGCCCGGGCGAGCGTGCCCGCGCTGACGGAAGGAGCGCGCCCGCTCGAAGGGCTTCGCGTCCTCGATCTCACGCGGGTGATCGCGGGTCCGGTCTGCACGCAATTTCTTGCCGCGCACGGCGCCGACGTCCTCCGGATCGATCCGCCCGGGTTCGAGGAGGTGTCTGCCCTGCTGCCGGTGACGACCGCCGGGAAGCGCTGCGCCGCGCTCTCGCTGTCGACCCCGGACGGCGCCGCCGTCTTCGCCGAGCTGCTCGCGAGCTCAGACGTAGTCGTCCACGCGCTCCGGCCCGAGGCGCTCGCGCGTCTGGGGTTCGACCATGCGCGCCTCCGCGCCGAGAATCCTTCGCTCGTGATCGCGACACTGAACGCGTACGGCTGGACTGGTCCCTGGCGCGGCCGGCGCGGGTTCGACAGCCTCGTACAGATGAGCTCCGGCATCGCGGCGGCGCCATCAGGAGCCGAACGTCCGTCTCCGCTGCCGGCGCAGGCGCTCGATCACGGCGTCGGGTATCTCCTTGCAGCAGGCGTGTGCCGCGCGCTCACGCGGCTCGCCTCGGACGGACGCACCTCGACGGTCCGAGGTGCGCTGCTTGGCGCCGCGAACCATCTGTTCGCGCTTTCGCGCGCGGAGCCCTCGGAGAAGGCGCCGTCCTGGCCGGACCACCTCTACGAGACCACGCAGACGCACTGGGGACCGGCGCGCCGCGTGCGTTGTCCGGGTGAGATCGATGGTCTTCCCCGTCCGTCGTGTGTGCGCGCCGCCGGGCCACTGGGAACGAGCGAAGCCGCGTTCTGAAGGTTCCAGCAGACGCGAATGCCGGTACCATGGGCCCGCGGCTCATGAGCAACGAGAGGCGGCTGTCGTCGACGGAGGAGGAGCAGATCTTCGCCGCTCCGCGTTCGCAGCCGCCCAGCCAGGATGCGGACTCCTCTGCGGGTCGCATCAGCGCAATCTCTTCCGGGCCGTTCGAGATCTCGCCGAGCTCGTTCTCCTCTCCGCCGACGGGCGACGTCAGCGGTCCGCCTTCCGCCATCGTCCAGAACGCTGTTGAACGCGGACGGGCGCCGCTCTCACTGCCCGCGCTGGTCGGCATCGGTGCGGCGATTTTCGTCGTGCTCGTCGCGCTCAGTCTCCTCTTGTTCCGTTGAAGCCCTCGAAGAACCGCGCCGGTCCCGACTTCGCTCGCGCCCCATCGGCGAGCACCCTCTTCTTCTGGCACTTCGCCTGGCGAATGATGCCGTGGCTGCTCGGGCTCGCCGCGTATCTCCTCGCCGCGACGGTGCTCGTCCGCTGGGACATGGCCCGCTACGGCGAGCGCGTCACCGATTT
This sequence comes from Pseudomonadota bacterium, assembly GCA_023423895.1. Classification (GTDB taxonomy): domain Bacteria; phylum Myxococcota_A; class Polyangia; order Polyangiales; family Polyangiaceae; genus Labilithrix. Next base: position 5,194 of record JAFAER010000115.1, on the reverse strand, counting down.
CGGCGCGGAGCTCTACGGGATGTACACCCAGATCTTCTTCGAGCCGACGGAGCAGCTCCCGCGTGCACCCCTCGCGCGCGCCGTGTTCTGGATCACGCCGCTCGTCGGGGCCGGCCTCATCCTCCGTGGCCTCGTCCGCGTCGGAAGCTCGCTCTTCGACGCCGACGAGCGACACAAACTCTGGGTGGAGATCATGTGCGACCAGATGAACAACCACATCGTCGTGTGCGGGCTCGGACACGTCGGAATCCGGGTCGTCGAGTCGCTGAAGAAGCTGGGCGCTCCCGTGGTCGCGATCGAGAAGCGTAAGAACGACTCGTTCGCCCCCGATGTCGAAGAGCTCGGCGTACCCGTGCTCTACGGAGACGCGCGACGTGACGCGCTCCTCGTCGAAGCTGGTGTGCGACGAGCGAAGGCGATCGTGTGCGCGACGGACGACGACCTCGCGAACCTCGAGGTCGCCATCGACGCGAAGAAGGAGAACCCGAGCATCCGCGTCATCATGCGGATGTTCGACCAGCGCGTGGCCGGCAAGATGCGTTCGGCGCTCGATCTCGACGAGACGTTCAGCACGAGCGCGCTGTGCGGCCCGCTCGTTGCTCTCCAGGCGACCGATCCGGGCGTCCGCGGTGTGTATTACCTCCAGGACGGCAGCATGCGCGTCGACATGGAGGTGCCGACGCCGCCGGGGTGGTGGGGACGAACCGTCGAGCAGTGCGAGGACGCCATCGACGGTCGCGTCGTCGGGATCCGCAAGGGAAGCGGCCAGCACCTGCGGGCGCGCCACGATACCCCGCTCGCGGAGGGCGACGTCCTCACGCTGGACCTGCCGGTCGAGAGCGTGGCGAAGCTCCGGACGAGCAAGGCGAGCTGACGCGCGGCCAAGGCGGAACCCAGTTCCGCCGATCCTGCACAGACACGAGCCGTGATCGGATCTCGAGCTACCGGCTGGAGATTCGCGCCGCTCGCCCAACGGGCGGCGCGAATCGGAGGCTCAGGTCAACCGATCACGGCCAAAGCCGCACGAGGATGCTCGTGGCCTCTGCTCCCGAGCGACGGCGAACGTGGGTTGGACGCGGAAAGCGTCGGAAACCCGCCATACGCGACAGCCGTCCGAAGGTCGGGTAAGCTGGCGGCGCCGCGAAGAGCGGTGATCCCAACTGTCGCGAGACACCCGTGCACTTCGAGATCGTCCACGAGTTCGACATCCCGCTCGACGCGCTGGAGCTGGCGGTGATCTCGCCGAACCTGTGCCAGAAGCTCGCGCACCGGCTCCCGAACATGGAGAGCATCCAGCAGAAGGAGCACGTCCTCAAGGACGACCGGCTGGAGCGCGTCTGGAGCTACCGCGCGAACATGCGGCTGCCTGCCTTCGCGCGCGCGTACGTCACGCCGGAGATGATGGCGTGGGACGAGCGGAGCACCTACGACATCAGGAAGCACTCGTCGGAGTGGACGATCTCCCCGCGCGTGAAGCCCGAGTGGCGGAAATATTTCGCGTCGACGGGCTCGTACGTGCTGACGACGCTCGATAGCGGGCGAACGAAGCGAACGGTGAGCGGCACCGTCGATCTCCGCGTGCCCGTCCTCCGACAGGTCGCCGAGAAGCTCATCGTCGCCGAGGTTCGGAAGGTCTTCGACGCCGAAGCCGAAACGCTCCGCGATCTCGCGACGCTCGTCTGAGCACGCGCGTGATGAGTACATGCCCATGACCAGCCCTTCGCTTCCTCGTCGCATCGGTCTCGCAACCAGCGCCTTCGTCCTTGCGTCGCTCGCGGCGCCGGCAACGGCCTCCGCCGACCCATTCCCGCCGCGTGGCGAGCGAATCCTCTCGCCGGGCCGTTCGGCCGCAGCCGAGGACTCCGCCGAAGCGCTCGTCTTGAACCCGGCGAACCTCGCCAACATGCCCGGCGGCGAGCTGCGCTGGACCGGCGTGCGCTGCCCCGACACGCAGCGCGTCGCATGCGGGCATGCCGTGGAGCTCGCGACGCCGCTCATCTGGGGCCTCGCCTCGGGCCTGCGCGTGGACTACGTGATGCCGCCGTCGAGCGCGGGGTTCCCGTACAACGGGCGCAACTACACGTGGCTCACGTGGGGCCTCGGCTATCGCGTCTCGGAGCGTCTCCAGATCGGCGCCTCGCTCCAGTGGTCGTACTCGTCGAACCCGTTCACCGACGATCTCCTCGGCATCAGCGCCGGTATCTCCTACCGCCCGAACACGCACTTCGGCTTCGCCGTCGTCGCGCACGACTTCAACGGCCCGAGCCTCCAGCGGCTTCCGCCGGGCAGCTTCCCGGTGCTCGATCGCACGTTCCTCGGCGCTGCCGTGTTCCGGCCGACGGGGAAACGCAACATCGAGATCGGCCTCGAAGGTCGATACTTCGACGTCGCCGATCAGGTGCGCCCGCGCGCGACCCTCGGCATCGACATCCCCGGCGTCGGTCGCATCCGCGGCGACGTGGAGATGCAGGACATCGGCAACGACGCGCGACGTGGCGTCCTCGCGACGGCGGGCGCCGAGATCTACTTCAACCAGTTCAGCGCCGGCGGCGGCGCGCTCTTCGGCAACGCGCTGGGCGATGCGCACTCCGTCGGCCAGTACGCCACGGCGTCGATCAGCACGTACCAGCAGCCCGGCGTGCCGCGCCCCGAGCGGTCCGTCTACATCCGCATGGAGAGCACGCCCGGCAACCGCAGCCACGTGCGCCTCCTCCGGCGGCTCTGGAAGCTCGCCGAGGACAAGGAGATCCGCTCCGTCACGATGGTCCTGCGTGCCGAGCCGGCGACGAGCTATGCGCACGCCGAGGAGGTCGCCGACGCGTTCCGCGTCCTTCGTGCGCACGGCAAGAAGGTCATCTGCAGCTTCGAGGACGCGGGCGCGAAAGCGCTCTACACGTGCGCGAGCGCCGACCGCGTCGTCGTCAACCCGGCCGGCGGCATCCGCTACTCGGGCCTCAAGACGACGCACATGTACCTGGCTGGTCTGCTGAGCAAGATCGGCGTGAAGGCCGAGTTCGTGCGCATCGGCGCGCACAAGAGCGCGCCCGAGCAGTTCATGAACGAGCACGCGAGCGACGTCGCGAAGGCCGATCAGGAAGACCTGCTCCGCCAGCACGAGGCCGTCTTCGCGCGCAACATGGCCCTCTACCGGAAGATCCCGGAGGACCGCTTCCGCGAGATCTCGGCGAAGGGCCCGTTCGTCGCCCCGGAGGCGCGTGAAGCAAAGCTCGTCGACGGCTTCGCGTTCGACGACGAGCTCGAGCGCGTCACCCACGACGTCGTCGGCAAGAAGACGAGCTACGTGAAGCTCGTCGACGAGAAGAAGGCGCCCGCGTACTTCGGCCCCCGTCCGCGCATCGGGCTCCTGTACATCGACGGCGACATCATCGACGGCCGTTCGCGCACGATCCCCATCCTCGATACGAAGCTCGTCGGCTCGTACACGATCGCCGAGTCCATCCGTCGCCTCCGCGACGACGCCAACATCAAGGCCGTCGTCCTCCGCATCGAGAGCCCTGGCGGCTCGTCGATGGCTTCGGACGTGATGTGGCGCGAGCTGAAGAGGCTCGGCGAGAAGAAGCCGCTCATCGTCTCGATGGGATCGATCGCGGCGAGCGGCGGCTACTACGTCGCTGCCCCGGCAAAGGTGATCTACGCGCTGCCGCTGACCATCACCGGATCGATCGGCATCTTCTACGGCAAGGCCGACATCAGCGAGCTGCTCGGCAAGATCGGCGTCAACGTCGAGGTCCGCAAGACGACCTCACGCGCCGACGCCGAGTCGCTCTTCCGCGGCTTCACCGACGACGAGCGCGCCGAGCTCAATCACAAGGTCCGTCAGTTCTACGACGTGTTCCTCGATCGCGTGTCGCAGGGACGGCACATGTCGAAGGAGCAGGTCGACGCCGTCGGGCAGGGCCGCGTCTGGGCCGGGCAGCAGGCGATCGAGCACGGGCTCGTCGACCGCATGGGCGGCCTCCGCAACGCGCTCGAGGCCGCGCGCGAGATGGCGCACCTCCCGGCGGACACGCCGATCGAGGAGCACCCGCCGGTCGAGCAGTCGCTCTTCGAGTACGCCCTCAGCCTCGCCGGCTTCAAGGCGGGGGCGGGCATCAAGGTCGAAGACCTGCCCGTCCCCGTGCGCGAGGTGCTCCGCGGCGTCGCCCCCGTCACCGTCTACGGCGACGGCCAGGCGCTCGCGCGCATGGAGTGGGTCCCGCTCGAGGACACGCTCGGCGACGACAGCGAAGACACCGACTGGTGAACGGCTGACGGCTCCTCGGGGCGGCGCTCGCGCGCGTCCCACGCCTTCGACTACCGGACGCGTTTCACTGGGGGTGGTCCCCATGCCCCCGTGAGCGCCTCGTCCTTCGGCCAGTAGAGTCGGAGGTTCATCGTGAAGAGACCGGAGCGGGGCGCTGGCAGCCAGTTCGACTCGCGCTCGCTACCGGGCGAGTCTCGCTGGATGTAGAGGTCGAGCGAACCGTCCGAGCCGAAGGCGAGGGCGTCCCGATCGCCAAGGGCGAAGCGGTCGATGGCATTGGCGGCGAACGCCTGGCGCTCGTCGTACATCGTGAGCGACCAGAACGCGTGAACCGGCGGGATCTGCTCCTTGTCGAAGTGGACGACGTAGCGGTTATCACTGTCGAGAGCCTGGCCCTCCTCGTCGGTGAACGCCGTCGGGTAGATCGCGTCCTCGACGACGTTGGCGCCGAGTCCGGCATAGGCGACGGCTGCGCGTTGCAGGTAGTCGGTCCCGTAGGTCCCCATCCCCGTTCGATAGATGCGCCAGCCGTTGACCACGTCACCAGCATCCTTCAACGCGGCCTTGATCCGAGGGAGTGCCACTCGCGGAGCGGCTTCGACGGCGTCCTTCACCTCTCGCGGTGCGCTCTCCGGATCGAACGACTTCCCTGGCTTGATGCCGATTCGCTTCAGCCGATCGAGGATCGGGTAGTCGTTCGCGTGCGGTGGGTTGTCCTTCAGGAGCTCCGCAAACCTCGTGAAGAACTCGGTCGCGCTCATCGCGTCGACCTGATCTGGTGGCGCGCTCGTGTCCTGCTCTGCGCTATAGCCGTGATCGGTTGACCTGAGCCTCCGATTCGCGCCGCCCGTTGGGCGAGCGGCGCGAATCTCCAGCCGGTAGCTCGAGATCCGATCACGGCTCGTGTCTGTGCAGGATCGGCGGAACTGG
>JAFAER010000229.1 GCA_023423895.1 Pseudomonadota bacterium | reverse complement strand
GGCCGGTGCAAGCTAAACGTGGGCCATGACGCGCGAACAGATCGAAGCCATCCTCAAGAGCTCCCAGGCCAAGCTGGACAAGGAGAACGGGTGGGTGCTGCCCGACGGCTCGAACGTGACGTTCCACGTCGCTCATGACGGTGCGAGCCTCTCGTTCCAGAAGCTCGAGTCGGTGCGCTTCGACGGCGAGCTTCTCTTCGCAAAGAGCCAGAAGCAGACCGTCGCGATCGTCGTGTCCGACGTGTTCGCGGTCGCCGTCGAGGGTGCGAGCGGTCAGGCGCGTCGCCCGGCCGGCTTCTCCGCGTCGTAAGGTCTCCTCGGCGACGATCGGATGTCGTACGCCGCGCTGACGCTGCTGGCGGCCATCGTCACGCGTCTCCCGCTCGCGGCGCGCGTGGGGCTCGGGCGTGTGCTCGGGATCCTGGCGGGGTCGGTGCTCCGCATCCGACGGGCGCTCGTCGAAGCGGCGATGGCGCGTGCAGGGATCGACGATCCGGCGAGCGTCGCGGCTGCGATGTACCGGTCGCTCGGGGAGGGGCTCGTCGAGCTGCTCTGGCTGGCGGCGGCGCCGGCCGCACGCCGGGAGGAGGTCGTCGCCGGCGTGTCGATCGACGACGCGTCCGCGGCGGCGCTCGATGCTGCGTGTGCGCGCGGTCCGGTGGTGCTCTTCGCTTCACACACGGGTAACTGGGAGCTCGCCGCTGCCGCCGCTGCGCGTTTGCTCGCGCGCAGCAAGAGGCGCCTCGCCGTCGTCGCGAAGCCGATGCATGCGGCCGGCGTCGACGTCTTCTTGAGGAGGCTCCGTGAGCGGTGCGCCATTCACGTGCTGTCTCCGCGCGGTGCGCTCGCGTCCGCGCGCCGATCTCTGGATGCGGGCGATGTCGTGGTGATGCCGATCGACCAGGTGCCCGACCGCGCTTGCCATGGCCTGCCGCTCCCGTTCCTCGGTGAGCTCGCCGTGACCGACCGTGCGCCGGCGACGCTCGCGTGGCGTGCGAGGGCCACCGTGCTCGTGGTCGCGAGCGAGCGGGCGACGCTCGGTGAAGCGTGCGCGGTCCATCGCGTGAGGGTGCTCGACGTGATCGACCCGCCGGCCGACGGGGACGCTGCGTCGCGCTGGATCGCCGCCACGACGACGCGTGCGACGTCGCGGCTCGAGGCCTTCGTCCGAGGCGCGCCCGCCTCGTGGATGTGGCTGCACCGACGATGGCGAGCGCCTCGCGCGGGGCGGCTCCCGCGGCTTGTGGCGACGCGGCAGGCGGGGTAGTTGCTGTCCCATCATGGACGACGCCCTCGTCATCGCCGGCCGGAGCTTCCAGAGCCGGCTCATCGTCGGGACCGGCAAGTACAAGAACGTCGAGCAGACCGAGCAGGCGATCGACGCCTCCGGCGCCGAGATCGTCACGGTCGCGCTCCGGCGCGTCGACCTTTCCGACAAGTCGAGCGGGTCGCTCATGGCCCTGCTCCAGCGGAAGAGCTGGACGCTCCTGCCCAACACCGCCGGTTGCTACACGGCGGACGAAGCCGTCCGTACGCTCCGCCTCGCGCGGGAGCTCGGGATCGCGAGCATGGTGAAGCTCGAGGTCATCGGCGATCCGAAGACGCTCTATCCGGACAACGAGCAGACACTCGAGGCCGCGAAGATCCTCGTGAAGGAGGGCTTCGTCGTGCTGCCGTATTGCATCGACGATCCGATCGTCTGCCGGAAGCTCGAGGACATCGGTTGCGCGGCGGTCATGCCGCTGGCCGCCCCGATCGGCAGCGGTCTCGGCATCCGCAATCCGCACAACCTCTCCATCATCCTCGAGCACGCGAAGGTCCCCGTCATCGTCGACGCCGGCGTGGGCACCGCCAGCGATGCGGCCATCGCGATGGAGCTCGGGTGCCATGGCGTGCTCATGAACACCGCCATCGCGCATGCGAACGACCCCGTCCTCATGGCAACGGCGATGCGCGACGCCGTCCGTGCGGGACGCGTGGCGCGGCTCGCCGGACGCATGGCCAAGACGCGCTACGCGAACGCCTCCAGCCCGACCGCGGGGCTCATCGAGTGATCGGTCGGCTCACCTTCGCAGGGCTCGTCGTCGCGTCGCTCGGCGGAGCGCCGCTCCAGTGCGGCAGCGGTCCTGATCCCGGGACGCGCCTCGAGGACACCGCCGGTGACGCGCTCTGGTCGCTCGCGCAGGATTTCCGCGCGAAGGGCAACGAACAAGCCGCGCGCGACACGCTCCGGTACCTCGTCGAGCACTACCCCTCGAACCGTCACGTGCCGGCCGCGAAGGCCGAGCTCGAGGGGACCTCGAGCCCGCCGACGTCGACCGACTCGAAATGATCCGAGCTCCGCAGGCGCCGTCCGTGATGTTGATCACGGACCCTCGGTACCCGCTCGCCCGCATGCTGGACGCGGTCGATGCGGTCGGGCGCGCGCTGGGACCCGGACGACTCGTCGTGCAGCTCCGCGACAAGGCGGCGGCGGCGCCGTCTCTCGAGGCGAGCGCGCGATCGCTCCGCGCCGCGACCGAGCGCGTCGGCGCCATGTTGGTCATCAACGTCGCGGACCAAGAAGCTCTGCGGATCGCGATCGGCGCGGGAGCCGACGGCGTCCACGTGCCGTGCCGCGACGACGTCATCCGCCAGGTGAGAGCGCGCATCGGCCCGTCCGCGTGGGTCTCGGTCCCGGTCCACGCGGACGAAGAGGTGACGCGCGCGATCACCGCCGGCGCGACGGCCGTGCTCGCGAGCCCCATCTTCGAGACGCCGGGCAAGGGGCCGCCCCGCGGTGTCGGCGCGCTCGTCTCGGCGCGGACGATCGCCGGCAAGAGCCTCGCGATCTACGCGCTCGGCGGCGTGTCACCGGCGACGGCTGCGGCATGCGCCAAGGCGGAGGCCGACGGCGTGGCCGTGATTCGAGCGCTCCTCGATGCGTCCGACCCGGCGGTCGTGGCAAAGGCCCTGGACGCGCCATTCCAGGCCGTTTCCGGCGGCTAGGCCGGGCTGCCGGGGCCCATGGCGGGACGGGCGCTCGAGGTGTAAAGTCGGCGTGCGATGGCGACGTACGACGAGACCCTCCAGATCACGACCGAGATCCTCCAGAAGCACGTCGATGGGGATCGGGTGATCCGTCCGAACGATCACATCCAGAACGATCTGGGCCTCGATAGCCTCGGCGTGATGGAGCTCGTCGCCGACGTCGAAGATCGCTTCGCGGTCACGATCCCGAACGAGATCCTGAGCGACATCTCGACCGTCGAGGACATCGCGCGTGCGCTCGTGAAGCTGCAGGACGCGAGCGGCGCCAGCGCGCAGGTCTGAGCGCAGAAGCCGCCTCTCTTGGCCGCGCCCGCCCATGCGGGTAGCGTTCGTGGATGGGGCCGCGCGCGCGCACGGGGGTCGTGTTCGCCGTTTTGCTTGCCTGCGGAGCTCCCTATGCAGGTCTCCGCGCGGCGCCGCCTCCGTGACGCGACGCCGGGCGAGCGAGACCTCTTCAGCTCAGGCGTCGGGTTCCATCGGGCCGATGTCTTCGCCCGAGAGGACGAAGAAGGCCTCGCCGTACGTCTTGAGGTGCTCGAGGGCGATGTCCATGTCCTCCTGCGTGTGGCCGCGCGTGATGTTGACGCGAAGCCGCTCCTCGCCCTGCTTCACGGACGGGTAGGTGAGGGGGACCATGAGGACGCCGTTCTCGAGCAGCGCCACGTGCATGAAGAGCGTCTTGCGCTCCTCGCGGCACATGACCGGCATGATGTGCGTGTTGCTCGTGCCGAGCTCGAAGCCCGCGTCCTTCAGCTTGCCGCGGAAGTAGTCGGCCTTCTGGTGCAGCTCGCGGACCATCGCGGGCCCGTCCGCCTCGAGCATGTCGAGGATCGTCGACGCTGCGGCGACGACGGGGACGGGGAGCGATGCGCTGAAGAGGAAGCTCCGCGCGTTGTGCTTGATGAGGTCGACGACGTCGCTCTTGCCGAGCAGGATGCCGCCGATGCCGCCGAAGGTCTTCGAGAACGTCGAGACGAGGACCGGGACGCGATCGCGCAGGCCGGTCTCCTCGAGGATGCCGGTGCCGCGCTCGCCGAGCGTGCCCGTGCCGTGCGCGTCGTCGACGACGAGGACGGCGTCGTAGCGCTCGCAGATCTCGACGAACTCGGCGAGGTGCGCCTTGTCGCCGTCGAGCGAGTAGACGCCCTCGACGAGCACCAGGGCGTTCTTGCGCTCGCGCGACTTCAGGATGCGCTCGAGGCTCTTCGCCGAGTTGTGGTTGAAGAAGCGGACCTCCGGGGCGCGCCCCGGGACGCCGGCCGCGAGGAAGGTCCCGTCGAGGATGCAGGCGTGGCTGTAGCTGTCGAGGACGAGCGTCGTGTCCTTGTCGGCGAGCGCCGCGATCGTCCCGAGCATGGCCTGGTAGCCAGTCGTGAACGTGAGGCAGGTCTCGAAGCCGAACCACTTGGCGAGGCGCTTCTCGAGGTCGACGTGCTCCGACGTCGTCGCCTGGGGGCGTGAGCTCGAAAGACCACACGCGTACTTGTCGATCGCCTTCTTCGCAGCCTCCTTCACGCGCGGGTGGTTCGTGAGGCCGAGGTAGTCGTTCGAGCTGAAGTTGATGATCGGCTTTCCGCCGATGCTCGTGTGCAGACCGCCGGCCTCGAACTCGCGGAAGTAGGGGTAGACCTGCTTTTCCTTCGCCTCGCGGACGCGGGCGAGCTCCGTGCGGGCCTTTTCGTCGATCCAGCTCATTGCCGCGTCTTTTTGCACAGCCGTCCCCGCAGTTCCAGCGGAGAGAGGAGCGAACGGCCGTACGCGTGCGAATGGGTCGGGGCGAGCCCGACCGCGGCCGTCCGAAGCGACGCGGCCCTCTTCAGAACACCTGCTCGTCGAAGTGGAAGAGGAGGAACTTCGGCGACCCCGTCGGATTTACGACGATCGCGCCGTCCTCGTTTGCGCCGGAGTTCCTGTGGACCTTGTGCGCGCTCTCCGGCCGGCCCGCACCGCTGTGCGCGTAGACCGAGACCGGCTCGCCGACTTTCACATCGGCCGCAATTTTCGCGACCAGATCGTCCATCGCGTAGGGCGTGAAGTCGTCGTTGTGGACGTCGAGCGTGTTCGGGTAGTCGAGTGCGGCGCCTGCGTGCCAGCCCTCCTCGAAAGCAGGTGGGGGAAGCGCACGCGGGACGACGGCGTAACGGACGTTCGGATCGGCGCCCGTGCTGAGCACGTTCGTGACGAGCCGGTACACGGCGCCCTTCATCAGCACCTGGACGATGACGTGATCGTCGTTGGGCAGCGTGCACTGCGTGTCGCTCGGCTTCTGGACGGCGTAGACGATCCCGTCGATCCGGCCGAAGCCCTCCGTGAGCTGATCGCCGAACGCGTCGGCGCACTTGCCGGTCAGACCGCTATCGTTCGTCGATGCGTCGGTGCCGTCCTGTGCGCCCGAGTCCGCTTGTGTCGCGGCGTCGTTCTCCTGAGGGGTCTCCGCGTCCGGGAGCTCTCCGGCCGAGGGATTCTGCTCGTCGCTGCACGATGCGATCGCGAGCACGCCGCCGAACAGCAGCGCGAAGAGGGGCGGCCGCAGGAACGTCATCGGCTGGGGTTTAGTCGAACATTCAAGAGGCGCAACTCGCGGGGGCCTGGAGACGGCGTGCTTCACCACCGAGGCGAACGCCTTGCCCTTAGGACGAGGACGAGCACCGGTCTCGACCTTCGACGGCGCGGACGGCGCGCGCGGCTGCTCGACGCCACCTCTGGGGGGACACCGTTTCCGATTCGCGCGGGCGCTGCAGCGTGCTCTCCTTCGCAGGAAGGCGTGCGTCGGAGTGGACGAAAACCGAGAGCGAGGTGGTTCGCGACGACGGTGGTCTTCGCCTTGGCCTCCGGACCCGGTGCCGCCTCGGCCACCGAGCCCTTCGTGGTGCCCGTCCGGCTCTCGGAGTCGACGCACGCAGCCTGCCCGAAGACGCCGAGCGTTCGCGAGCGCCTCGCGGGCGAGCTCGGGCACATTCGGGCACCTCGGGAAGGTGAGTCCGCGATCGACGTCGCGATCGACATCTCGAAACGAGACGGCCTGAGCGTCGGCACGGTCACGCTGACCGCGGCTGGCGCGAGCGTGCAGCGGACGGCCTCTTCGACGTCTTGCGAAGACGTGCTTGCCGCGTTGACGATGATGGCCGCGATCGCCATCGGCGAGCATGCCGAGCACTTTTCAGCGCCGACCACCGAGCCGTCCGGTGAACCGCCAAAAGGTGAGCCGCCCGACCGTCGCCCACGCGGAGGAGCAGAGCCGGCGCCGACCGCGCGGCCGAACGGCCCGTCGGAGCCCGCTCCTCGCTCACATCCCGCTTTGCCGGCATCACGGAGCAAGCGCGTGACCGTTGGACTCGGCTCGGGCCTGGAGGTCAACGGGAGCCGCGGCGCGGTCCTCCTCGGAACGTGGTTCGCGGAGGTCACGTTGCCGATGCGCCTCGATCCGACGCTTCGTCTCGGCTATGCGCGGAGCACGCGCGAGCGGGCGTCCATCGCGCCGGGCGCGATCGCCCTTCGCTGGGTCGAGCTCGTCTGGTCGATGTGCCTGGATGCCTATCGTGACGAAGGCTTCCGTGTCGGTCCCTGCGTGAACGGTGAGCTCGGCAGTTTGCAGGCGAGCGTCATCCGGCCGCTCCCGGCCCGTGACATCGCCACTTCGTGGGTCAGCCTCGGCGTCGCCGCGAGGGCGAGCTGGCGGATCCTCCCTCGCTTCGACGTCGAGATGCTCGCCGGCGCGCGCGCGCCGCTCATCCGGAGAGAGCTCTTCTTCGAGCCGTTCCAGGATGTGCTCGCGTACCGAGCGCCCGTGCTCTCTCCGTTCATGCAGATCGGATTCGTCGTGCGGCTGCCGTAAGATCCGTCATGTCCTCGAGGCGCCCGGCGCGGGACGCGGGTGGCAAGCTCTGCCGGCATGCGGGACGAAGCTCGAGCTCTTACGGATCGGGCCCCAATCCCGGCGAGAGCAGGGCTATTTCCTCCGGGAATGGTGGCGCGAGGCCGAGGTCCTCACGGGGGGACGCATTTTTTCGTACTCCGCCCGAGCTGCGTCGACATTGCTCGAGTTGGAGTCGTTGCTCGTGGCTGCCACGTCCGAAATCGCACGTACATCTCCGGGGGGCGACTTGGCCAGCCGCGTGAAAGCGCGTTCCGCTGACGAGGTGCTTCGCGCCATCGTGGACGAGCACTACGAGTTCGTGTGGCGCTCGCTCCGAAGGCTCGGGGTCCGCCCGCCGGAAACGGACGACGCGACCCAGCAGGTCTTCATCATCGTCGCGCGCAAGCTCGAAAGCATCGAAGCGGGCAAGGAGCGCCAGTTCCTGTTCGGTACGCTCATGCGCGTCGCCGCCAACGCACGCCGCGCACGCGCCAAGCTTCGCGAGGTCCCTGAAGACGAAGCGCCCGACTCCCGGATCGACCTCCCGACGGTGGAGGCGCGTCTGGACCGCGCCCAGGCCCGGGCCGTGCTCGACGAGATCCTCGCCAACATGGCCGACGAGCTCCGGGTCGTCTTCATCCTCCACGTCCTCGAGGAGCTCCCGCTCGCGGAGATCGCGACCATCGTGGAGGCGCCGCTCACCACGGTCGTCTCTCGTTTGAGGCGCGCACGCGAAGAGCTCGACGCCGCAATCTCCCGCCTTCAGGCGCGCAAGCAAGGAGTCTGACGTGTCCGATCTCGATCATGAGGCGCTTCTGAAGGCGCAACGCGAGCAAGCGGTCCGGGACGTCATCGACTCTTCGCGCGACGACGTGCCCCCTCCGGGAGGCAAGGAGCGGGTATTTGCCAGGCTCGCCCTCGAGCCGACGAGCAGCGCGACTCTCCGTCCGTCGCTTTGGCGCGTGCGTACGGGCGCCTCCGTGTATCTCGTCGGCCTCGCGCTCGTCATTGGAGGCGGCATGGCCCTCCTCTCGGGACGAACGGAGGAGCCCCCGCGCACGGCGGCATTACCGGTGAACCCTGCGGCGACGGTTTACGGAGAGCCGGAGCCGTCCGCAAGCGACGAGGCTCCGGGCAAGGTCGCGACGCTCGCGACCGCTGCGCCGCCCCCGATGGCTGGCTCCGAGGGTGCGGTCGCCGATCCCGCGCCGCCGTCCTTGCACGCTTCGCCGCCGGGGCCATCGGTCTTCGCGCCCGCACCTCGTCCGACGGAGCTCCCGCGGGCGCACGCGACCGGCACGGGCACACCGCACGCCACTTCCTCGGCCGTCGCGCTCGGCGCCGAGGCTGCTCGCTCCAAGGCGCCTGCCCATTCTACGTCGCATTCGACGTCGACCTTGGGCCGAGAGGTCGAACGGATGACCGCCGCGCGCGCTGCACTCGCAGCGGGCGATGCGGCACGCACGCTCGCGATCCTCGACTCCTACGAAGGCGAGTTCCCGCGGGGAGCGTTCTCCGTCGAGGTGTCGGTCCTGCGCGTCGAGGCGCTCGCTCGAGCTGGGCGAATGGCCGAGGCCCGCCGCCTGGGCGAGCGGTTCCTCCAGGAGCATCCGCATGGCCTGTTCGCGAGGCGTGTCGCCTCGACGTTGGGGACCGGCGACAACCCCGCGCCTACGCCCGTTCCGTGAGGGTCCACGTGTTCGACCCACAAGGAGACTCCCCGTGAGAATCCGTATCGCGTGGCCGCTCTTGGCCATCCCGCTCGTGGCCTTTGCGCCCTCCTGTTCGAGCCGGACGTCGCTCGGTCCCGGGGAGAACAACTCCCCTGATCCTGGCGGCTTCATCCCTGGCGACGCCGGCGGTGACGCGGCCGGCGAGCGCGGGCTCATCTCCTACTGTCCGTCGAACAAGTGCCCGCCAGGCTGGACCACGTGTCCGAGCTCGCGCTTCCCGTGCGACGTGAACATCTGGACGGACTTGAACAACTGTGGCGCGTGCGGGGTCGAATGTCCCTCGGGGAGCAACAAGGAGTCGTTTGCTTGTATCGAGGGGGCCTGCTCGATTCGGTGCAACTATCCCTACTTCGATTGCGACGGCATCCTCGACAATGGCTGTGAGCTCCGCGCGGAAGACAACGACCACTGCGGATCGTGCAATACGAAGTGCAGGGATCCGAAACGGCCTTGTCTGGAGCAACAAGACTACGATCCGCCTCAGTCCGCGTGCGGCTGCCCTTCCGGCCAAACCTACTGCAGTGGTAGCTGCGTCGTCGTCAGGAACGACGACAACAACTGCGGCACGTGTGGCGTCACTTGCGACCCGACAGGCGACGGCGCTCCAGAGTACCCGAATGCCTATTACGGCTGCAGCGCGGGCCAGTGCGACAAGTTGAAGTGCACGAAGGGATTCGCCGACTGCGACAAGTCGATGGACCCGAACGGGTGCGAAACCGCCCTGGGCACGGAGGAGAACTGCGGTGCGTGCGGGGACGTCTGTCCGGCTGGCCAATTGTGCCGTCGCGACAGGAACCAGGTGCCTCAATGCATGTGCCCGGCGGGCCTGACGTATTGCGATTGGCTCAACGGTACCGGCGACTGCGTCGATCTCCGATCGGACCCGCTCAATTGCGGCGCCTGCGGGGTTCAGTGCGCATCCGTTGCCGGCGGTAAGGGAGTTTGCAGCTACGGAACGTGCGAGATGGCTTGCTCGCTGGGCTCCGCCGATTGCAACAACAGCCCGTCCGACGGCTGCGAAGTCAACACGAACAACGATCCACGCAATTGCGGCGGATGCGGCATCCGCTGCGATGCCGTGGCGGGCCAGGCATGTGTCGGCGGCCGGTGCGTGGTGGAGCCTTGCCCGGAAGGCCCGGAGGTCGTGACCCAATGACGGCGCGGCGGAGTCGCGTTGCGGCGGTCATCGCCCTTTCCTGTGGCGCGGCAAGCGCGCTCCTCGGGGCGTGCGCCTCCGACGAAGAGCCGGGCTTCGTCGAGCCGCCGCCCGGGGTGGTCGCTCCCGGTGGAGATGCTGGGCCTGGCGACGCCGAAGCCGGAGCCTGCACGACGGACGACTGCGAGTTCTTTCCGTCGATGTGCACCCCGGACGTTCTTTGCCTGAACGGTCCGTTCGATCCCGTCAGTCCCACGGCAGGGATGAACTGGCAGGTACGGATCCAGGCCATCAACGGCCGTTCGCCGAGCGATATCTGGGTTGCGGGCGCCGCCGGCGCGGTGGCCCATTACGACGGTACGTCATGGAAGACGTCCGACGTCGGGACACAGGAGTCGCTGCGCGCGGTCTGGCCACTCGACTCGGGAGAGGTCACGTTCGGGCTGGTCGAGCACATCTACGCTCGTGGCTTCGGCGCTGCGGGGGACGGTGGCGTCACGCCGGACGGTTGGTCGCTCCGCGCCAAGAGTTTGCCGTCCGGCTTCAACGGCGGTCGATTCGTCACGGCGGCGTGGGGAACGCCAGCGTCGGAGGCGCTCTGGTTCGCCGCAGGGGAAACGTTGTGGCGTCTGCGTGTCACTCCGTCGTCGGAGCTCGAGATCCTTCCCGGCGCGCCGCCCTCCGCATGTCCGGTCAGCCCGTGTCGGCAGATCCGGAGCATCCACGGTGCCTCGGCGGGGACCATCTGGGCCGTCGGCGATCTTGGCGCGGTGGTCCGGATCACGAACGCAGATGGCGACGCACCGATCGCGACGCAGCTGCATGCGCCGACGTGGACCGGGCTCGCCGGTGTGTGGGCGGCCTCGAACACGGACGTCTGGGCGGTCGGCGGGACGGGGACCATTCTCCGTTACACCGGCGATCCGCTGCGCGGGGACGTGGTTCCGGACGTGCCGACCAACGCAAACCTGAATGCCGTTTGGGGCACGTCCTCGACGGACGTCTGGGCCGTGGGGAACGCGGGTGTCGTCGTTCACTTCGACGGCACGCGCTGGTCGCGCGTGAAGATCGCCGGTCTCGGCGACCGCCGACCCGATCTCGGTGCCGTGTGGTCGCCGGGGCCGGGACAGGTCTGGATCGGGGGGCGGGGTGTCCTTCTCGCTCTCGGAGGAAAGCCATGAGACGCGCATTTTTGCTCGCCTGCGCATCGGTCGGCGTCGCCGCCGTCGTGGCCTGTGCAGCGGCGGACGACGCGCCGCTGCCGCCCGGCGCCGAGCCACCGCCGAACCCGGTCTCCGACGGCGGACCCGACACCGACGACGGTTCGAGTCCGATCCGCGATGCATCGTCGCGCGACGGGTCCTGCAGCGAAGCAGGTTGGTGCATCACACCGCTGCCCGACGGCGACCTGGTGTTGAAGGACATCTGGCCGTTCGCGAGCCGTGCCTTCGCGATCGCGGAGAGCCGCACGCTCGGCGTCAAAGTCCTCGAGTGGGACGAGTCGGCGAAGACGTGGAGTTACATCGACGACAATAGCCAGAACGAATACGGCTTCGGCCAGTTCGCCGGCAAGATCTGGGCGCCGAACGAGAACGAAGTCTATTTCGGCGCTGCGCCGAGCTTCATCTATCGCGGCGCGCGTGCGACGCCGTCATCGCCGTGGTCGTGGGAACGTGAGCGGCTCGACGACAACAGCCGTGACCCCGTCGCCGCGCACGACCACGGCCTCGGTTACTACTACCACCCCAACAGTGGAGAGAGGGCGATCGTCCCTGCGCTCGGCGTGTGGGGGACCTCCGGCGACGACGTCTACGCGTGGTACGCGAACACGATCTTCCGTCGGACGAGCGAGGATGGCGGTGCGCCCGCGTGGGTCGCCGAATACATCATCGAGGACGCCGACGCGCTGGCAGACACGACCTACGTCTTCGGCGCCAGCGGGTCGAGCCCCGAAGACGTGTGGTTCGCGGGCGGCAGGATTCGCTACGACGCGAACGGGACCAAGCCCGCCCAGATGCGCGACTTCGCCTGTCCGATCGTCATCCACAAGTCGACGCAAGGGTATGACCGGCTCGTCGACACGGTCATCGGCGAGAACGTGTCGTACACGTCCGCGTGCAGTCGGAAGCCGGGGACGGTGCCTCTCGAGGACACGCTTCCGATCGGCAAGACCGATATGACGTCGGCCTGGGAGGACGTCGGCTGGCTGACGAGCTCTTCGTCGGCGGGGCAGAACGCGATGGTCGGCATCCTGGGAGGGAATTCGCTGGCGTACGTGACATCGGAGGACGGCGGCCTCGCCAGGCGCAACCAGATCGCAAAACTGTCCGTCCCGAGCACCGAGTTCGGCGCGCTGCTCCTGAATTCGGTCTGGGTCGGCGACGCGCATGCGTGGGCGAGCGGGTGGGGGCTCATTCTCCAGATCGAGAACAACCCCGGTGCCTGGAGCACGGGTCGCGGTCTTCGCATGCCGAAGGACAACTCCGTGGACTCGGGCACGTACCGGATCTCTTCGTCCGTGCTCGACGGTGTTCCCATCGACGTGCCGCTCCACCAGGTGCGCGGCGCGTCCAACGACAACCTCTGGGCGATTGGAGCCCGGTATGCACTTCACAAGACGACATCGCCTTGACCGGAGCCGCGCGCGGGCGCTCGTCGTGGCCGCCATCCTTGCTGTCGCGGGTGCGGTAGCGAGCTGCGCGAGCAACGAGGGCACGGCGCGCGAGCCGGACCCGATCGACACGGCCGACGCCCGCAGCAATGACGATGCGTCGGTGGATGCACCCACGTTCCGCGAGGCGGGCACCACCGACGCCGGGCCGCTTCCGATCGAGTGCACATCGAAGCCGTGCGCGATCGCGCTCGTGACGACGCTCGGCGCCGACGTCGAAGATCGCAGCCAAGGCTTCTGCGCCTTGCTCGACGACGGTACGGTCGCATGCTGGGGCGCGAACGACGCGGGCCAGCTCGGGCGCGGCGAGGACGCGTCCACGGTCGACAGCGCGAACGCCGCGCGCGTCGTCGGTCTCTCGCATGTCGTATCGCTCGATCATACGTGCGCGGTCGATGACGGCGGCGGCGTGTGGTGCTGGGGAACCGGCCCGTTCCTGCGCTCCGATGGGCGCGTGACGACGGAGCGGGCACCGGTGAAGCTCGACCTGCCGCCGGCGACGAAGGTCGGCGTGAGCCACGCGACCGCTTGCGCCGCGGTCAGCGACGGCGTCGTTTGCTGGGGAAGTAACGCGAATGCGCAGCTCCGTCCGCTCGGGACGGCGGAAGATGGCGGTCTCCCGACGTTGGTCCCGGTTCCGGCTGGCGCGCCGGTGCGCGGTCTCGCCGTCGGGAAGGCGACGTTCGTGCTTCGAGACGACCGCACGCTCGTGACCTGGGGTGGCAACCCGCCCATCGGACGCCTGTCGCCGATCTTTCCGGATCCGAATCCCCTCGACGTCGAGCTCACCGGAGTGGTCTCGGTCGACCTCGTGTACGACAACGCGTGCGCGACCGCGGGAGGCACGGGCTACTGCTGGGGCGCGCCGCTGTCACGGAAGTCGTCGCCGATCGATCGGGCGCTTCCAGAGCCGATCGTCACACCGGAGCCCATCGTCCAGATC
Organism: Pseudomonadota bacterium; assembly: GCA_023423895.1. Classification (GTDB taxonomy): domain Bacteria; phylum Myxococcota_A; class Polyangia; order Polyangiales; family Polyangiaceae; genus Labilithrix. Next base: position 76,368 of record JAFAER010000229.1, on the reverse strand, counting down.
GCGACGACGCGCACGTACACGACTGCCTCTGAGGTCCTGCAACGATATCGATGGTGTGCTTCGTCGGTCTCTGGCGATGCGTACTGCTGGGGGCTCAACGACAGCGGTCAAGCGGGGGACGGCACGCTGGAATACGCGTTCGACGCCGTCAAGGTGGAAGGTCTGCCAGGGCCTGTTGCTCAGGTGCGGACGACACCCGACACGACGTGTGCACTTCTGACGACTGGCAAAGTCTATTGCTGGGGCAGCAACTACAACGGTCAACTCGGTAATGGAGAATACCGTGGAAGAGCGCTCGCTCCAGTGGAGGTCGTACTCCCATGAAGCCTCGGGCAATCACAGTTACGGCGTTGTCCGTCGTCGGTGTCGCGCTTCTCTGCGCGGTCGCCGCCTGCAGCGAGGACCGCATCGTCGGCTTCGATTCGGGGGACCGCAAGCCTGACTTCGGCGCAGGCGTGGACTCGGGCGATTGCCCGATCCAGTGCTCGATCGACGGCCGAGCCATCGTTCAGGCGTGCACGGGCGATGTCCTCGAGACTTGCCCGCCCGAGCTGGCGTGTGGCGGCGCGAGGTGCCAGGACCCCTGTGCGGCGGCGGCGGAGGACAAGAGCTCCAACGGCTGCGAGTTCTACTTCCAGCAGCCTCCGACCCACGAGCAGAACTCGTGTTACGCGGCGTTCGTCGTCAACACGTCGACGCAGCCGGTGGAGCTCTCCCTCGAGCGTGAGGGCAGGGCCCTCGACATCTCGAAGTCGGTGTTTCGCACGAACCCGGAAGATGCGTCGCTCGCGCAGCATACGGGGCCGATTCCACCGGGAGAGAGCGTCGTTCTCTTCGTCGCGGACCATGATCCGGAGCAGCCCTACGGGGCTGGTCAGAACCACGTTGCATGCCCGTCCGAGGCGGTTCCCGCGCATCTATCGGAGTTCAGAATCCCTCGAACCGGGCTCGGCGCTTCGTTCCATTTGACCGCGAGCCGGCCCATTTCGATGGTCACGATGTACCCGTTCGGCGGCGCGGCGAGCTACATCAGCTCGGCGTCCCTGCTCTTGCCGGTCGGCAGCTGGGCGCGGCAGCACATCGCCGTCGGATCGTGGGAGTCGTCGGGTAGCGTCGGCAGTCCGACGACGCAGATCCTTGCGTCCGAAGACGACACGGACGTGACCATCCTTCCGTCGGTGGACATCGGAAGCGGAGCCGGCGTCGAAGGTACGGGCGCAAAGCTGCCAGCGACCTATCGCTTGGCCAAGGGACAGTCCCTGCAGTTCGTCCAGGCCATCGAGCTCACGGGAAGCATCATCACGTCCACCAGGCCGACGGCGGTGTTCAGCGGTCACACCTGCGTCAACCTCCCGAACACCGTGGGCTCGTGCGATGTGCTGAGTCAGCAGATCCCCGCGTTCGAGCAATGGGGCTCGGAATACGTTGGCGTCGGGTACCGGCCGCGCCTCGGCAACGAGCACGAGCTCATGTTCTACCGCATCGTCGCGGGGCGTAACGGGACGCGTCTCGACTACGACCCGGCGATCCCGCCGGGCGCGCCGACGGAGATGTCGGCGGGCGAGACGGCGATCTTCGCGACGGGTACCGGAGACCCGTTCGTGGTGCGCACGCAGGATGCGGATCATCCGATCTACGTGGGCGCGTACATGACGGGCTGGAACGGGACCATCCTCGGCGTTCCGGTCGATGTCGGCGGCCAGGGAGATCCGGAGTTCGTCAACGTCGTCCCTGCCGGTCAGTACCTCAACTCGTACAGCTTCTACGCCGACCCAACCTACCCGGAGACCTCGCTCGTCGTCGTGAGGGCCAAGTCTCGCGGCGAGTTCAAGGACGTTTGGCTCGAGTGCGCGGGCACCTCATTGCCGGACTTTCGTCCGGTCGGCACGCGCGGTGACTACGAGTTCACCCGCGTCGACCTCTCGAAGGATTTCGGCCCCGGCCAGAAGTTCGGAAGTAACGCGTGCCGCACGGGGCTTCAGCGAATGAGGAGCGAAGGCCCGTTCACGGCGACCTTGTGGGGCTGGGGCCGCGCCGTGAGCTACGGGACGCCAGGCGGGATGGCGTATCGAAAGCTCGTCACCACGCCGCTCGTCACGGTCGAGTAGACGTGTGCGCGGGCTCCGCGTCGCGCTCGTGCGGACGACCGCGACTTGCCCGACACGGAAGTGCAGGCCTCGGCGTGAAGAAGCGCCGCGATCTTCTCGGTCGAAGGTGACGTGCGTGACGCGCTGACGCGGTCGGGAGGCAGACGTCCTGGGGCAACCCGATCGCGATCGATATTCGGATTCGGAATCGTCTTGATGATTGGTCTGGAGGGTATGGGCATGAAACCTACGAAGATTCTCAATCGATTCGGGATGGGCGTGGGCATCATGCTCGCGGCCTCACTCGCTGCCGCGGCCTGCACGGACGATACGCCGCCGGACAACGTCACTCCGGACAGCGGTGTCGATTCGGGACAACGTGAGGCTGCTGCGGAAGGGGACTCCGGCTCGGACCCGGACTCCGGCGCCGATGCGGATGCGAAAGCTCCGGCGCTGCCTGGAGTCGTGTCCGATCTCGCCGCCACCGGCGACACCCACACGAGCCTCGCGCTGAAGTGGACTGCGCCGCCGGACGACACGGGCAAGGGGACCGTGGCGGGATACGAGATCCGCTACTCGGCGACTCCGATCACGACGGAGGCGGAGTTCCTTGCCGCCATCGAGCTCGAGGAGCTCCCGGATCCAGAAGCCCCGGGGAAGTCGCAGACGGCGATCATCTACGATCTCGGTATCGAGACCGAGTACTACGTGGCGCTTCGCGCGAAGTATGACGGGGGCGAGAACGGACCACTCTCGAACGTCGCCAAGGGGACGACGAAGGCGCGCGCGACCTTCCTGATCAGCGAGGTCGCCCCGGCCAACACCGCCGCCACGGGCGGCGATTTCATCGAGCTCGTCGCGACGAAGGCAGGATTTGCAGGTGGCCTCACCGTGAGCGGCTGGACGATTGCCGCGATCCACACGCTCGGCCCCCTCGACGTCGCCGTTGGCGACCGTATCGTCGTTCACCTCAGCGGACTCCCCGGGCCGACGGGGTTCGTGCAGGAGGACGAATCGAAGAGCAAGACGTCCTCGACGGCGGCCCATGCGTCGGCCAACGCCTTCGACGTCTACTCTGCGCTAGCGGACCTGCCCGTCGTCGGCCAGGTCCTTGCCGTTCATGAACCGGACACGGCCGACGGTGCGCGCTGGGACATCAGCGCAGAGTTGAACCAGGACAACGTCGCGTATTTCGATCGCTCCACCGCAGTCGTGAGCGACGACGTCGGCGCACCGATCATCGGGACGGCCGTCATGGATCTTCTCGAGCTGTGGCTCACGCCGCTGACGGGCCAGGAGTTGTTCGACATGGCGAACGATCCAACAACGAATGCGTGCGACTGCTACGTCGGCTCGATCGACGCCTCAGGGACGACGACGGCATGCGGCGGCACGCCGGCGGGCCTCACGGACGGCAAATCGATCCAGCGCACGGGCACCACCGACACGAACACGAGCGCGGACTTCACCGTCAAGAATCAGACCCGCGGCGCCGCGAACTGACGACGTCCGGAGCGCCGTCCCGCGCTCGATGATCGGATGTGCGTGCGCCCCATCGGGGTGGGAGGGGAAGGGGCGCGGGCACAGCCGGTGCGGATGCGGAGCGAGTGCGCTCAGGAAGCGCGCTTCATCACGACGGCGGACGCGTTGCCGTAGTAGCCGACCGACGTGACGAGCACGGTCTCGACCTTCGTGGGCGGGTTGCCGGAGACGATGGTCGAGGGCGTCGTGCCGCCAAGCCAGGCGAGCGCGGCGGACATGGCCAGCGCACCGCCGGCGCCGAGCGTCTCGCCGAACAGCTGCTTCGGCGCGGCGACGGCCACGTCGCTGCCGAGTGTCTTCGCGATCGCGCTGCGCTCTTCGTCGTCGAAGCGCGTGATGCCGGACATCCCCGAGACGACGAGGTCGACGTCCTTCGACGTGATCCCCGCGTCGGCCAGCGCGTTGGTGATGGCGCGCTCGAGGGCCTCTCCCGAAGCGAAGAGGAGCGTGACCTCGTCCTTCGGCGCGATGAACGCGGTTCCGTAGCCGTTCACGGTCGCGAGGACCTTCGCACCGCGCGCCGCTGCGCGCTCGGTCGGCTCGACGACGAGGAAGGCGGCGCCCTCTCCGAGGCGCGTGCCTTCGCCACCCTTGTCGAGGACGCGGAGCTTGTCGAAGGCGAGGAACAGCGCTTCGCTCATCGCCTCGCCGCCGCCGGTGAGGATCGCTTCGGCGCGGCCGGTCTCGAGGAAGATGTCCGCGCAGCCGATCGCGTCGAGCGCTCCGCAGTTGCCGTCCGAGACGCTGACGTTGAGCGCACGGAGGTCTTCCCAGATGCTGACGTACCCGCTCGCGCTGTTCGAGACCGTGTTCGGGAACTTCGCGGGGTTGATGTAGCGTGCGTCCTCGAGGACGGCGACGCGATCGAGCTCGGTGATCGCCTCGAGGCTGCCGTACGCATTCGAGCAGCACACGCCGACGCGCTCGGGCGACAGAACCGCCCACTGGTTGTCCTTCTTCAGGCCGGCGTGGTGGAGCGAGAGCCTGGCGGCGACGACGAGGAGCTTCGTCAGCCGATCGAGCGTGCGGAGGCCCTTGTCGCCGAGATACTTCGTCGCGTCGAAGCCGGGCACTTCGAGGATCGGCGCGCTCTCGTACTTCGTCGCGTCGAAGCTGGCGATCGGCGGGCGTGCGCCGTTCGGGCTCGAGGCGCCGAGCGCGTCGAGGTTCGCTTCTGCGCCCGTGCCGAGCGCGCTCGCGATGCCGAGTCCGGTGATTGCGCGCGGCTTCACGACGCGGCCGTTGCCTTCGGCTCGGGGAGCTTCCCCGGACGCGCGAGGCACGTCACCGAGTTGTACCCGCCGAAGGCGAGGGAGTTGTTGAGCACGATGTCGGCCTTGCCCTTGCGCGCCTCGTTCGCGACGACGTCGACCTCACACTCGGGGTCGGGGGTCTCGAACCCGATCGTCGGCGGATAGATGCCGGTCTCGAGGGTCATCACGCACCCGATCGCCTCGAGCGCGCTCGCCGCGCCCATGCAGTGCCCGAGCATGCTCTTCATGCTCGAGATCGGGACCTTTCGATCGCCGAACACCTCGCGCATCACCTTCGATTCGGCGGCGTCGTTGTGCTTCGTGCCGGTGCCGTGCGCGTTCACGAAGTCGACCGCGTCGGCCGCGATGCCGGAGCGCTCGAGCGCCTGGCGCATCGCACCGATGCTGCCGGCCGCGTCGGGATGAGGGCGCGTGATGTGATACGCGTCGCACGTCATTCCGTGGCCGCCGACCTCCGCGAGCACGCGGGCGTTACGGCGGACGGCGTGCGCCTCCGACTCGACGACGAGGATACCGGCGCCTTCGCCGAGGATGAGGCCCTGGCGGTTCAGATCGAACGGCTGGCATTTCGCGGGTGCCATCGCCGCGAGCCGCACGAAGCCGGCGTATTGCAGCTCCTGGAGCATCTCTGCCGCGCCGGTGACGATGACGTCAGCCTTGCCGGCGCGAATCAGATCGCACGCGAAGCCGATCGCGTAGTTTCCGGCGGCGCAGGCGGCGGGCAAGGTCAACACCTGGCCTTCCGAGCCGAGCGCACGCGCGACGTGGATGGGAAGCAGCGTCGAGCCGTACTTCGGGATCCACGCACGGCGAACGCCGGGCAGGCCCTTCTGGATCCAGGCGTGGTCGAGGTCTTCGAGGACGTCGGCCTCGCCCATCGTGGTGCCGAGCACGACGGACGCGCGCGGGCCCTTCAGCGCGCCGTCCGGGAGGGCCGCATCGGCGACCGCCATCCGCGCGGCGGCGAGCGCCATCTGCGAGCACCGGCCCATCCGGCGCGCCTCCGCGGCGGAGAGGTGGTCGCGCGGGGTGAAGCCCTTCACTTCGCCGGCGTTGGAACGGCCGAGGTTCGAGACGTCGAACGCCTCGACCGGCCCGATGCCGCTCTTGCCGGCGGCGAGCGCCTGGAAGAAGGCGTCCTTGCCGAGCCCGATCGAGCTGACGACGCCGACCCCCGTGATGAACACCCGCACGCGTTATGTCCTTCTTGTCTGTCCAGTGTCGTCTCGTCTCGAACTCGACTCGACTCGACTCGAGCTCGAACCTGCGCCCGCGTCCGGTCGTGACCGAGAGCCACCCGTCGTGGACGTCCGCTGCTTATACCCCGCAGCCTCTTCCTCGAGCAATGAGGTGAACGCCTCGCGTCGAACACGCGACGGCGCCCGAAAACGCGTGATTCATCGCATGGTTGAACCAATTTGGCGGGCGCGTACACGACTACGCGTTGCGCCATGAATTACGCAACGCTTGAACAGGCTTTGACGCCTTGCGCGACGTGGAACGCCGCAGTAATACGCGCGCGCCCCATGAAGTATTCGGTGGAGCAGGGCGGGGGGACGAAGAAGACGGCCCAGCGGCGACAGGCCTCTGGTGTTCCACAGGCCAAGGCGCGAGGTGACCAGTGAGCGGGCTCGATCCCAAGTACGTTCCGCCGACCCTGAGCGAAGCCCTCCGCCAGCTTTCGGATCGCACCGAGCGCGGCTTCGTGTTCGTGCGTCCGGACGGCAGCGAGCGATTCTGCTCCTTCCGTGAGATCGGCATCGAAGCAGAGCGCCGTGCAGCCGATCTGCACGCACGCGGCCTCGTGAAAGGCGACCGTCTCGCGATCGCCGTGCCGGACCCGGACGAGTTCGTTCTGTCGTTCCTCGGCGCGATGATGGGCGGGATCGTCCCGGTCCCGATCTCGCCGCAGCTCTCGTTCAAGAACATCGAGAGCTACCACGACACCGTCGCGCACATCACGAACGCGTCGGGCGCCTCGCTCCTCCTCACGACGACGACGACGCGCCAGTTCGTCGCTCCGATCGTCCCGCGCGCGCCGAAGCTCCGCGGCGTCATCACCGTCGACGAGCTCGGGAAAGAGGATCACGGCAAGGTCGACGTGAAGATCGATCCGACCGATCTCGCGTTCCTCCAGTTCACGTCGGGCAGCACGTCACGGCCGAAGGGCGTGATGGTCTCGCACCGGAACCTCGCCTGGAACAGCGAGAGCTTCATGATCCACGGGCTCGCGAAGGACTCGTCCTTCGACAAGGGCGTCACGTGGCTCCCGCTCTTCCACGACATGGGCCTCATCGGCTTCGTCGTCGGCACCATCTTCACGGACATCCCCGTCGTGTTCCTTCCGACGGCGAGCTTCGTCCGCAACCCGCGCATCTGGCTCGACAAGATCCATCAGCACCGCGGGACGATCACGTACGCCCCGAACTTCGCCTACGCGCTCGTGGCGAAGCGGCTGAAGGACAAGGACGTCGCCGATCTCGATCTCTCGTGCCTGCGTCGCGCAGGGTGCGGGGCGGAGCCCATCCAGGCGAAGACGCTCCGTGATTTCGCGGGCAAGCTCGCGCCGGCTCGCTTCGATCCGAAGGCTTTCCTGCCGTCGTACGGCATGGCCGAGGCGACGCTCGCGATCACGTTCGTCCCGCACTCCACGGGCGTCCGCACCGACACCATCGAGAAGCAGAGCCTGGAGCGCGGCGACGCGAAGCCGGCTCCCGGCATCGAAGACGAGGGGGTCCAGGAGCTCGTGAATTGCGGGCGTCCGTTCCCGGAGCATCACGTGGCGATCGTCGACGAAGCCGGAAACCGACTCGGAGATCGTCAGGTCGGGCACATCATCACGCGCGGTCCGAGCGTGTCCGCCGGGTACTACCAGGAGCCGGAGCTCACGGCGGAGGCCTTCAAGAAGGGTCCGGACGGCGAGACCTGGCTCTACACGGGCGACCTCGGATACGCCGTCGACGGCGAGGTCTTCATCTGCGGTCGTCTGAAGGACATGATCATCGTCCGCGGCCGCAACTTCTACCCGAACGATCTCGAGTGGGTCGTGAGCGAGCTGCCCAGTGTGCGTCGCGGCAACGTCGTGGCCTTCGGCGTGGACGTCGACGGCGAGGAGCAGCTCGTCATCGCCGCGGAGGCCTTCCAGGCCGACGCCGAAGGGCTGAAGCAGACCATCGCGCAGGCGATTCTCGCGAGCTTCTCGCTCGCCACGCACGAGGTCGTCATCGTCCCGCAGGGGACCTTGCCGCGCACTTCGAGCGGAAAACCGCAGCGACGCAAGACGCGCCAGATGTATCTGGACGGCACACTCAGCCGCGCACGGGCTGTGCAAGGTAACGATGGAAAGCCCGAGGACGTGGGTGCCAGCGCGTAGCTTCGTTCGCGGTCAGACGAGTTGTCATTGGAGTCGATGAGAGATGGCACGCAGTAGAAACGAGCTCTTGGACGCCTTTCGTGCGACGGCCACCGAGGTCGCCGAGAAAGACTTCAACGCCGTCGCGGAGACGTCGACGATCGCCGAGCTCGGGATCGATTCGCTCGGCATGTTGGAGATCATCGGCTCGCTCGAACGCGAGCTGAAGATCCAGATCCCTGACGAGTCGCTCGCGGGCATCGTGACCGTCAAAGACTTGCTCAACGCCGTCGAATCGCGGCAGAGCGTTACTTCGTAGAAAGCGGGAGAGGCGATGACCAACCTGAAAGAAGAGCTCCGTGCGCTGATCGCCGAGATCGCCGAGAAGGACGAGATCCCCGACGGGGTCGCGTTCAAGGACCTCGGCATCGACTCGATGATGGGCGTCGAGATCGTCGCGGCCATCGAGCGGAAGTACCAGGTGAAGATCGACGACGCAGAGCTCGTCGAGGTCACGACGCTCAACAACTCGATGGCGCTCGTTCAGAAGAAGCTCGGCGCTTCCGCCGAAGCCGCCGTCAACGCCGCCGAATAGTCGAAGCGCGCGAGCCGCTGCACGGGGCCATGCTCAATGGCTCCTTGCACGCCCGTGCTTCGCTCGCGTCGTCCTCGTGGGTCGCGCGAATCGTCGCGTCCCCGCGAGCGCGTCAGCGCTGCCGCGCGGCGTGTGCAGGCTCGGCGCGCATCACGATCTCGGGCGCGACATGGTAGCTGATGATGCCCGCGAGGATGCCGGCGAAGATCCAGATGGCGAGCGGTGCGGCGGCGATCACGCTCCGCGTCGTGTTCGACGTGGTGCCCGGGAGCGCGACGGCGCTCGGCGGCGGCTGCGCCAGATGAGCCGGACGGAAGTGCGGGATCGGCGGCGGGCTGATCGCGGGTGAAGGCTTCGGCGTGCGGAGCGCACGCGCGCCCGGCAGCACGTCACGCCCATCGCGATCCATGGCCATCGTCGGATGGTCGTCGTCGACGTCACCTTGCGGGTAGCCGAGCACCGGCGGGTTGACCGCGCCGTCATACGGCGACGGAACCGGCGACGGAACCGGCTCGTTGCCGTACGGCGCGCGCGCGCGTCCCGGTGTTCGCGGCCGCCGGCCCGGTGCCGGCGTGGACACGCGCGTCGCGACGGCAGCGGCTGGCGCTGGCGTCATCACCCGCTCTGTCGGAGGCGGGGGCGGGGGCCTCCGGACGCGCGGCTTGCCCAGCGCGAGCGCGCCGGTTCCCGCGTGCCCCGCATGTCCCGCTTGTCCCGCGTGCCCCGCGCTCCCCGCGTGTCTGTCCGCCTTCGCAGTCTGAGCCTTCGCTTCACCCGTGAAGCGGAGCTGGCGCGAGTTGCCGGGAAGGACGAAGGACATGGAGACATCGTCGAACGAGCACGCCGCGTACCAGCGTGTGCACCCCAGAAATGACGGCAATTCAGGGGTGATCTAGCCTGGTAGCGAGGAGCCGCACACTCACCCACTGGATCGACGAACCACCAGCCGAGGGAAGGTCCCCGCGTGCGCGTCGTCACCGATTGGGACAGCCGTTCGTGTCTTCGTCGCTCGTTCGTTCGCCTCGGACGTCGGGGCAGGCGTCCTCGCTGTCGAGCACGCCGTCGCCGTCCGTGTCCAAGGGACAGCCCTCCGGCGCCGACGCCGACGCCGGCGGTGGACACGCTTCGAGAGGCGCCGGCGCCCGCGGTGTCGTCTCGGACGATGGACAGCCGTGCGTACGCGGATCGCTCGTCCGGATGCCGGGTCGGTCGACACATGCGTCTTCGGTGTCGGGGATCCCGTCGCGGTCGGAATCGACGAACGCCGAAGGGCATCCGCGCGCCGTCGCGGGAGCACTCGTCGTGCCGGGAACGTCGGGGCACGCATCGTCTTCGTCCGCGACCCCGTCGCGATCGCGATCTTCCGGTGCGGCCGACGCGCCGAAGATCCATTCGATCGAGACGACCGCGCGCAGGTGCGCTGCGCCGAGGCCACCGACGACCGTCGTTCCAAGACCCGCCCCTGCACGCAGGGGGCCGAACGTCCGGTGTGCTCCGGCGAGCAGCTCGATCGGCGTGGCGCGCTTCGACAGCGGCGCATCGATGACGGTGGCTCCGTGGAGCTCGGGTCCGATCGTCCACGCCTTGTCCGCGTACGCGATGCCGAGGACCGTGCCCACCTCGCTGCCCATTCGCGAGCCACCGAGGTAGCGGTCGGGACGGTACATGTAGCTTGCACGAGCCGACGCGAGGACGACGCCGAAGCGCGCCGCGGCGGCGACGTGGGCCCCGAAACGCGCCGCGTCTTCTCCGGCGAAGCTCGCGCCGGAGCCGGTCGGCAGCCACGCGCGCACGCCCGCGGCGACGACGATCCCTTCACGATCGCGCGAGCCCGGGCCCGCAAGCCGGAGATCGAAGCTCGCGCGGAGGTCGCCCAGGCGCGGCGAGGTCGGCGCCCCGTACCGGAGCCCGGCAAGGCTCGTGGGCTCGCCGGACTGGAATGCCGCGACCGGAAGATCGAGCGAAAACCGAGCGCCCGGCTCGAGGACGACCGAAGCGCCCGGATGGAAATAGAGCGCGTGCTCGACGAGGCGTGAGCGCTCGCCTTCGCCGAGCGTCCCGTAGGTGTGCGCCCGGTACGCCCAGCTCGACGCAACTCCGGCCGCGACGAGCGGGCGAACGCTCGATGCCGGACGACCGAGCTCGAGCGAGTCGGCGAAGAAGAAGCGACTGCCTCGCTCGGCTGGCTCGAAGCGCGACAGCGCCGCCGCCGTCTGGGCACACGCGGACGAGGTCGTCGTGAGCGCGCCGCCGAGCGTGAGCGCGGTCGCGAGCACGCGCGACGTCCAGCGGAGGAGGCCGCGTCTCGGCGTGCGCCGCCCGTCGCGGTGCCGGCGCAGTCGGGGCATGCAGAAGATCCGATTCGTGCGCATCTTCACCGAACGCCGCAGGTGCTCCGGACGCTACCAGACGCTGTCGTCCCCTGGTAGAAACCCTTTCCCCTCGCGCCCAGCGACGACCGACGACGACCCCCAATACGATGACCAAGCCTACGCCCCGCTTCGACAAGGTCCGCACCGAGCTCGACTTTCCGCGCGACGAGAGTGAGATCCTCTCGTTCTGGAAGGAATCTCGGATTTTCGAGAAGTCTCTCGCCCGGACCGAAAAAGGTGCGCCGTTCGTCTTCTACGAAGGCCCGCCCACTGCGAACGGCCTGCCGCACAACGGGCACGTCCTCACGCGCGTCATCAAGGACCTCTTCCCTCGGTACAAGACGATGCGCGGCTACCACGTCGCGCGCAAGGCCGGCTGGGACACGCACGGCCTGCCCGTCGAGGTCGAGGTCGAGAAGGAGCTCCGCATCCACGGCAAGGCCGCGATCGAGCAGTACGGCGTCGAGCCCTTCGCGAAGAAGTGCATCGAGTCCGTCTTCCGCTACACGAAGGAGTGGGAAGAGCTCACGAGCCGCGTCGCGTTCTGGGTCGACCTCGAGAGCGCGTACGTCACCTATCACCGCTCGTACGTCGAGAGCGTGTGGTGGGCGCTCTCCGAGCTCTTCAAGAAGGGCCTCCTCTACCAGGGCAACAAGGTCGTCTGGTGGTGGGCGCAGGGCGGCACCGCTCTGAGCTCCGCCGAAGTCGGCCTCGGGTACAAGGAGGTCGACGATCCGTCGGTCTTCGTCGCGTTCCCGTTCGCCGACGCCGCCGACAAGCGCGCGCTCGCCGTCTGGACGACGACGCCCTGGACCTTGCCGTCGAACATGTACGCGGCGGTCAATCCGAAGTTCGAGTACGCCGTCGTCAAGGGCGACCCCGAGAAGGTCAAAGCCGCCTGGGCGAAGAAGACGCTCGAGCGCGAGCTCGTCGTCGCCAAGGACCTCGTCGACACGATCGCCAAGAAGCTCGGAACGACGCTCACCGTCGTGGAGACCCTCCCGGCGAGCGCGCTCATCGGGAAGAAGTACCTCCCGCCGTTCGAGGTGTTCGCGGAGTCTTCAGCCACGGGAGAGCGCGCGCCCGATACGGCGTGGCGCGTGATCGGCGCCGACTTCGTCACGCTCGATGCCGGCACCGGCATCGTCCACATTGCGCCCGCGTTCGGTGAGGACGACTTCCAGGCGCACCGGAAGCTCTACGGCGCGGACGCACCCGTGTTCTGCGCGGTGCGCTCGGACGGGACGTTCGGTCCCGAGATGGCGAAGGTCGGGGCGTCTTCCGGCAAGAGCTACGTCGGACGCTGGGTGAAGGACGCCGACAAGGACCTCATCGAGGAGCTGAAGGAGAAGGGCGTGCTCGTCCACTCCGAGCAGTACCGCCACCCGTACCCGTTCTGCTGGCGCTCCGATCAGGATCCGCTCATCCAGCTCGCGCGTCCCGCCTGGTACATCCGCACGACGCAGCTGAAGGACCAGGCGATCGCGAACAACCGCGCGGTCCAGTGGCTGCCCGAGCACATCAAGGAAGGTCGCATGGGCGACTTCCTCGCGAACAACGTCGACTGGGCGCTCTCCCGCGAGCGTTACTGGGGCACTCCGCTCAACGTCTGGGTCAACGACAAGACGGGGAAGATGGAGGCGCCGTCGAGCGTCGAGGAGATCCTCGCGAAGAACCCGAAGGCGTTCGATCACTGGCACGAGGCGAAGAAGAACGACCCGACACTCAGCGATCACCTGATGGTCCACAAGCCGTGGATCGATCAGGTCACCTGGCAGAACCCGGGTGAGGAGGGGACGTATCGTCGGGTGCCCGAGGTCATCGACTGCTGGTTCGACTCCGGCTGCATGCCGTTCGCCCAGTGGGGGTTCCCGCACCAGGGGCAGCAGCAGTTCAAGAAGAGCTTCCCGGCCGACTTCATCAGCGAGGCGATCGACCAGACGCGCGGGTGGTTCTACTCGCTGCTGATGATCTCGACGCTCGTCTTCGATGAGGAGACGCAGAAGCGTTACGGGCTCTCGCCGGTGCGGTCCATCCCGCATCCGTACAAGACGTGCATCGTCCTCGGGCACGTCTCGGACAAGGAAGGCAAGAAGGAGTCGAAGTCGAAGGGCAACTACACGCCGCCCGACGTCATCCTCGACAGCGTGAAGATGGACTTCGCCGTCCTCGACGAGAAAGACGTCGACGGCGTGCCGGCGAAAGAAGGCGTCGCCTTCATCGCGCGCGAGGACATGGAAGGCCTCGACCTCCAGGAGGGCGCGAAGATCCGCGTCTTCGTGCCGGACGGCGTGTTCGCCGATCAGCGGGTGAGCGGCGAGCGGACGGTCCGGGAGCTGACCCTCCAGCCGCACAAGAAGCTGAAGCGACGCGTCGTCGTCCTTCATGCGAAGGACCGCGAGGCGATCGGAGCGACGCCGACGTCGAAGAAGGACGTCGCGCCGGTGGAGGTGCCGCGGCTTCCGAACGCCGAGCGCGTGACGATCGTCGATCCGTCGACGCCGGCGCCCGGTGCGGATGCGTTCCGCTGGTTCTTCTACGCGTCGAACCCGCCGTGGTCGAACACGCGGCACTCGCTGTCGAACGTGCGCGCGCTCCAGAAGGAGACGCTCGTCAAGCTGAGGAACGTCTACTCGTTCTTCACCATCTACGCGAACATCGACGGGTTCGAACCGTCTTCGACGCTGTCGGATCCGAAGAAGCGCGCCGAGATCGATCGCTGGATCCTCTCGGAGCTGCACCTCCTCGTCGACGCGGTGACGAAGGATCTCGACGCCTACGACCTCTACACCGCGACCGGACGCATCACGACGTTTGTCGACGCGCTCTCGAACTGGTACGTGCGTCGCTCGCGCGATCGCTTCTGGGCGCCGCTCGAGGACGGAAAGCTCGGCGCGGACAAGCGTGCGGCGTACGAGACGCTCTGGGAGTGCCTCGTGACCGTCGCGAAGGTCATGGCGCCGTTCACGCCGTACCTCGCCGAGTCGATGTGGCGGAACCTCGTCGTGAAGGGCCAGGCACAAGGCGAGGGGAGCGCGACGGAGAGCGTCCACCTCGCCGATTGGCCGACGTCGGACGCTTCGCTCGTCGACGCGGGCCTCTCGCGCACGATCAAGGCGGTCCGCGACCTCGTGAGCCTCGGCCTGCAGGTCCGCACCCAGGCGAAGCTGAAGGTTCGTCAGCCGCTCTCGTCGGCGAAGATGATCCTCGCGGACGCGACGCTCGCCGACCGGCTCGCGCCCTACCTGCCGATGATCGCCGACGAGCTGAACGTCCTGAACGTGGAGGTGCTCGTCACCGACGCCGATCAGTACGTCAGCTACAAGGTGAAGCCGAACTTCCGGACGCTCGGCCAGAAGGGCATGGGCAAGCAGGCCCAGGACCTCAAGAAGTCGATGGCGGCGATGCCGCCGTCGGAGGCGCAGGCGCTCGTCGCCAAGCTCCTCGCGGATGGTAAGGCGACCGTCCACGGCGTCGAGGTGGATCGCGAAGACGTCGAGGTCGCGTTCGACGCGAAGGAAGGTTACGCGGCCGCTGGCGATCGCGTGGGCGTCGTCGTCCTCGACACGCGCCTCGACGATACGCTGCGCGATCTCGGATATCTCCGAGAGCTCCTGAACCGCATCCAGACCGCACGCAAGGAGATGGGGCTCGACTTCGTCGACCGCATCCAGGTTCGCGTCGCTGGCACGGACCGGACCAAGCGTGTGGTCACGGCGAACGAGAAGACGATCGGCTCCGAGTGCCTCGCGGTCTCGGTGACGTGCACCGACGATGCCGGGCCGGACGCGCGCGAGGTCGACGTCGAAGGCGACGCGGTTCGCCTCGGCATCACGCGCGCCTGAGCTGTTCGCGCGTGGGTGAAGACGAAGCGCGCGCTCTGGGCATCGTCCGGCGCGCGCTTCGTGCTCCATCGTTCATCCACGTGGCTCGCTGACGATCCGCTCTTCGGCTGCGGAGCACGCGGTCGCGAAGATCGCGCCGACGCCGAGAGCCGCGAGCATCCGCGGAGGATCGTCAATCGCGGAGATCCGAAAGGCGCGTCGATGGTCAAGCACGATCCTTGCGAGCTTCGCGAGCACGCGGAGATGCACGCGGCCCGCGGCCTTTTTTCGATCGCGCGTTCGATCGAAGGCCACGGCGAGGAGCGCTCTGATATACCTTCACCTACGTGCACGGAGCGGGGTGACCGCGCACGGTGACCAACCGGCTCCACGGAGAACCCGGGGGAATGTCGACGCAGACGAGCAAAGCGAAACGCATCGAGGCGCTGCCGAGGAAGCCGTCGGTTGCACGCGCAGAGATCGTCGACAAGGCGACGCGCGGCCGGTTCGAAGCAGAGCTCGACGCAGCTCTCAAACGCAAGCCGACGAGCGAAGTGAAGCTCGGCGGTGCGCTCCGAGCCGTGGGTCGGCTCAGTCCGGCGCTGCGGAGCACGCTCGTCGACGCTGCGCAGGTCATGATCCGTCGTGGCTCGTACGCGCGTGAGCTCTACCCGGCGACGATCCGGACGCTCGCCGAAGCGGACGAGAAGCACCTGCCTGCGCTGCTCAAGGTCGCGCTCGCGTCGGAGGATGCCGGCGGCAACGCGACGTTGAGCGCAGCATCGTTCTGCCGTGACACGTCGCTCACAGCTCCGCTCGCGAAGCTCGCTGCCAGCCGGCAGTCGCATCTCGCCTTCGGCGCGGAGACCGCGCGCGTGTGCCGGCGCGAGTCGAACGGCGCGCACCTCACGGCGATTGCGCCGATGATCAAGGAGAGCCACCGCATCTCGCTTTGCGTGGACCTCTTCGTCCCGCTCGCTCGTAGCGCGCCGATCCCGGCGCACGTCGGGCCCGCGCTCGGAGTGCTTCGTGGCGCCGAGCGGCACCTCGGTCGCTGGCTCGTCCTCGCAGACGTCGCGGTGAAGGCCGGCGACGACGGCCCGCTGATCGAGGCGACCCAGAAGGCGCAGGTCGGTCCGACGAGCGCGCGCTCCGCGTGGTCGCTCGTGGCGTGGGCACTCTCGGAGACGAAGGCGAGCGTGAACCCAGCCGCGCCGCCCGTGGCACCGCCGACGACGCGTCCGACGGTCGAGCTCGTCGCGCGTCTCTCCGATCGGCCGAGCGCCGATCGTGACACGACGTTCCTCTTCCGCATGGCGCAGGCGCGCGCGCTCAGCTGCAAGCCCATGCTCGAGGGCCTCGTCAAAGCCACGCCGCTCACGGACGAGGTCGCGGTGCGCGCGGCGTCGTACCTGGCGCGCGATCACGGTCGTGAGGACATGCGCGACGCGCTCCTCGACTGTGCGCTGAACGGCAAGAGGGATGAGCTCCGCGGGCTCGCGGTGGCCGCGCTCTGGGACTCCGGCTCCGGACCCACGCGGTCGGCGACCCGCGAAAAGGCGCGCGATCTCTCGGACGAGCTCGTCGCTTCGCGTTGCCTTTCGAGCGTCGCGTGGGGTGCGCTCGTTCGTGCTGCACACGCGAGCCATCGCGACTCCGACTTCGTCGTCGTGACCGAGACCCCGCTCCGCTGGATCCAGTGGGGCTGGCTCGAATAGGAGCTCGACCAAAAAGTCGACGCGCGCGGCTGGCCCGGGACCCGCGCGTCAAATACACTTCCTGGGTTGTCTTCGCGCGTCCACAGGCGAGCGCATCGCGGCCCGCACACGCGTCGGGGCGCGAAGAGCGCTCCGGGCATCGTGCTCGTCGCGGTGCTCGCGGCTCTGAGCGGTGTGTCGGCCCACGGTGTCGGCATCGCGTCGGCGCAGGAGAAGGCCGCGAAGAACGTCCACGCGGAAGCGGCGGTCGGCGGCTCGTCGACGGTTCCTCCGATCACGGAGCGAATCACGCTGATCGCGGATCTCGACGACGACGACGCGGACGAGCGGCCCGACGCGCAGGGTGACGTCGTCAACCCGGCCGCGCGCGTCGATGCCGTCACGCTCGAAGCACGGTTCGTCGGGGCGACCTTCACGCCGGTCCGTGGCCGCGAGCACGCGCGGCTGCTCGCGAACGGCAGGCTCCTCGGCTGGGGCGAGCGGCTGCCCGCAGGCGCCCAGCTCCAGGGCCTCTCGCCGGGACGTGCCGTGCTCGTCGCGCGCTGGCCGAACGGCCGCGAGGTCGGCGTCGGCGTCGATGTCCATGCCGTCGGGATGCGCGACGGCCAGAAGAAGGCGGTCGATCTCGCCGCCGCGCATGCTTCGCTCCAGCGCACGCCGCCGGCGCGCATCGATCTGGACGACGTCGATCAGACCATCGACGATCCGGACGCGCTCCGCGTCGTCGTCAGCTCGCCGGAGGGGACGTCGCTCGGGACGATCGCCGTCGAGTCGGTCGGCCCCGACGGTGGCTCGGTCGACTCCATCGACGACGTTCGTCTCGCGCGGACCTCCTGCGCTTCGGAGAACGGCGCCGAGCTGACGTGCGTGGCGAGCGCTCCGCTCCGCTTCGTCTTCGATGACGTCGATCGGCGGCATCCACTCGTGAACACGCGCTCGATCAAGGCGGAGGTCGGCGGCGCGATCGTCGTTCGCGACGCGAAGGGCAAGAAGCTCCAGGCCATTCGGGTCGCCGGTCCACGGCAGTCGCCCGCCGGGCCGATCGGCCGATACCGCGTCGCCATCCGGCCCATCGTCATGCGTCTCGCTCCGGGAGGTGCTCCCTCCGTTGGTGGCAACGATGCCGGCGCGGTCGCCGCGATCCGCCAGGAGCTCGCGGTCGCATCGGCGACGTGGGGGCAGTGCGGGATCACGTTCGGGCCGACCTCGCAGATGGACGTCAAGGTCGTGAGCCCGCCTCCGCCTTACCTCGTCGCGATCGGCGACGACGTCGGGCTGCCCGCCAGCGGCGGCGACGTGCGCCTGCGCGTCGAAGGCAAGCCGCTCACGTTCACGACGAAGAAGGGCTGGTCGACGCGGCAGGCGGCGCTCGAGCTGCAGCGCGTCGCCGAGAAGGCGGGCTTCAAGGCGGCGCTCTCCGAGAACGCGCGCATCTCGTCCGGCGCTGCGCCGAGCGTGGACGTGGCGCTCCGGCGCGCCGACGGTCAGCTCGCGACCGCGGAGCTCGTCTCGTCGTCGGACACGACGATGAGCATCAGCGTCGGCGCCGTGGACCTGAGCGACGGCCTCCAGCACTTCGGCGACACCGATTCGGTCGCCGGGACGCTCGAGGAGCGCGCGCTCGTGAAGTCGGTCGACGACGGCGATCCACGCACCATCGAGGTCATCGTCGTTCCGTTCTTCGGGGGCGGCGGCCGCATCGGCGAGTCGTTCATCGGCAGCGACGGCTCGAGCATGCGCAACGTCGTCATCCTCGACCGCGCCGGCGTCCGCGCCCGCCGGACGAGCCTCACGTTGGCGCACGAGCTCGGGCACGTGATCCTCGACGAGCCGGGCCACCCAGACGACTACGGCATCGACACGCCGACGCTGCTCATGGACTCCGACGCGTCCGACGCGTCCCCGTTCGGGCCTCGGCGGCTGCCTGTCGACGACTGCGCGCGCGCCGTGCGCCAGTCGGGGCCGGGCGCGCGCATTCCGTTGCTAACGGAGTGGAAGCTGGGCCCGCTGAAGTATCCGATGCGTTGAGGCGCACGCGTCGAGTCGTGCCCTCGGTGGATGGGGGCTCGGCGCCGCAGCTCTCGCTTCATCGATCGCTGCGGACGCGGTCGAAATCGAAACTGGCCGCCGGCCTCGGCGCGAAGGCCTTGTTTCGGGAGTGCGACCGGAGCGAACCTGGAAGAATGCAGATCGGTACAGCCTTCAGCGTGGAGGCCGACACGACGACGGCAGTAAGGCACGCCATCAGCGAGTTCTCGAAGGCGCTCGGCGGCGCTCCGCGATGGATCCTGGCGCAGCCCTCCGTTGCCCATGACATCGACGTCGTCCGCCGTGAGCTGGCGGCGTTCGCGCCCGGAGCCGTGCTTCACGGGAGCACTTCGTGTCTCGGCGCGATGACCCGCGCTGGCTTTCACAGCCACGAGGGAGCCGGCCTGGGGCTCTTCGCGATCGCCGACGATGCGGGCGCGTTCGGTGTCGGCGCCAAGCGCGCAGGCTCGGATCCGGCAGGCGCCGCACGCGAGGCGATCCGCGAGGCTGTAGAGGTCGCTGGTCGTCCCGGCGAGGTCCCGGCGCTCGTCTGGCTCTCTGCTGCGCCGGGGACGGAGGAGACGGTGCTCCGGGCGATCGAGTCGGTGATCGGCTCGGAGGTCCCGATCGTCGGAGGCAGCTCGGCGGACAATGCCGTCCAGGGGCAATGGAAGCAGTTCACCGCTCGGGAGACGTTCAGCGACGCGATCGTCGTGAGCGCTCTCTTCACGAGCGGTCGCGTCGCGTCGGCGTTCCTGAGCGGCTACTCGCCGGAGGGCAAGCGCGGGCGAGTGACGCGCGCGGACGGCCGCAAGATTGTCGAGATCGACGGTCGACCCGCGGCGCAGGTCTACGACGAGTGGACGGGTGGGATCATCCGCGACGTGCTGGACGGCGGCGGCAACATCCTCGCGCGGACCTCGCTCCACCCGCTCGGACGCGAGGTCGGCTCGGCGGCTGGTGTTCCCTATTACCGCCTCGCACATCCGGACTCGGTGACCGCCGATGGAGCGCTGAGCCTGTTTGCGGATGTCGAAGAGGGCGACGTCGTTCACCTCATGGTCGGCTCGATCGACGGGCTCGTCGAACGTGCGGGCAGGGTCGCCGAGGAGGTCCTCGTTCGAAACGCACTGCGCGCCGACGCGATCGCGGGTGCGCTCGTGATCTTCTGTGCCGGCTGCATGCTCACGGTGAAGGAACGGATGAACGAGGTCGTCGACGGGCTCGACGCCGCCCTCTCGGGACGGCCGTTCCTGGGGAGCTTCACGTTCGGCGAGCAGGGGTGCATGGTCGGAGGCGAAAACCGCCACGGCAATCTGATGATCTCCGTGACCGTCTTCACGGCGGACTGATCGGACAAAGATGGGAACCGAGAAGTCGGCCGAGGTCGCAGAGCGCGAGCGCCTCCGTGAAGCGCTCGTCCGGACGGAGCAGGCGCTCGATGCCGAGCGCAAGGTGCGTGTCGAGGCGGAGGCGCTCCTCGCGGGGCTCCAGCGGATGGCCATCGCGCGATCGCTGGAGCGGATCGAAGAGGAGATGCTGGAGACGGCGCGCGATGTCTTCCGCGCCGACGCGACCGTGCTCCTCGTGGACGAAGGCGATGGCGCGTTCGTCGCGAAGGCGAGCACGAGCCCCTCGTTTGCTCGCTCGAGGTGGGAGGCCGGGGCGCTCCTCCAGCGCGTCCTCAAGGGCACGCCGGTGGCCGTGTTCGACGTGGGTGTCGTCCCCGAGTGGAGGGTGCAGCCGGACAGCGTGAGGTCGGCGGTCTGCTCCGCGCTTCACCTGCCCCTGATCACCCAGCGAGGCAGCGCGATCATGATCGCGGTGCATTCGGAGCGGGCGTTCTTCAGCCCGCGTCACATCGATCTGGCGCGGCGCTTCGCCAGCATCGCCGTCCCGTTCCTCGACGGGATCGAGGCCAGGCGGATCGAACATGCTCGCCAGGAGGCGGAGAGACGCGCGGAGGTGCTCGAGCAGCAGCGGGGCAGGCTCGAGGAGCAGCTGGCCACGATTCGTGCGCAACGTCTCGAGATCGAGCGTCTTGCTGCGCCGGTGATCCAGCTCTGGGACGGACTGCTGCTCGTTCCGATGATCGGGGCGCTCGATGCCGATCAGGCGGAGGTCGCGACGGAGCGCATCCTGACGGCGATGTCGACCACCAAGTCGCCCGAGGTCCTTCTCGATCTCACTGGTCTCGAGCGGGCGGACGATCAACTCGCGGCGCGCCTCGACGCGATCGCCAGGTCCGTTCGCATCATGGGCGGGACGGCGACGTTGTCAGGGGTGAGCGCGGAGATGAGCCATCATCTCGCGCGCCTGGACCTCGGCATTGCGCATCTGCGGACCTCCTCCACGCTCGGCCGCGCTCTCGTCCGTGCGCTCGCGGCCCTCGGCTTCGAGGTCCGCCGCACGTGTTGACGTCGGCCCCCGAGGGTCCGTGGGCAGGGAGCGCGCCCTCGTCCGAGGACGAGCTGCGAGGATAGCGGTCGAGATGTGGGTGATCGAGGCGACCAAGAGTGTCGTGACAGCGTCCGAGGGATCTCGAGCTTGAATGCGCGCTTCATTGTCGATCTGACGGCTGCTGGCCGGACAGCGAGCGGAGCGGTTCACGCCGCGTGCGTTCTGCAATTCAGTCACGACGATTTCTTCCCTCATTCGAGCTGGAGTGACTTCGTCGTGGTCGTGCTCGGCTGGTGGAGCGAGGCCTCCGCCGAGCTTCTTTCTGGCGAGCGAACCAGCGCCCGCGTTCGCTTCATGGAGGGGCCATATCTCGTCGAAGCATGCAAAGTTGAGGGCAATCGCTTGAAACTCGATTGCGTGGAGGATGGCCTGCGACGACGTATCGTCATCGAGCGGACCGTCGAAGCGCTGCCGTTCGTGGCGTCACTCCTCGCTGCATGCGACGAGGTGCTCACCTTCTGTGAGGCGCGTGGCTGGGGGTCACGTGATCTCGACAAGCTCCGAGCGGCGGCCGACTCGTTGCGAACGGAGGCCGCCGCCTTCGAGAAGAGGTGGGCACCATCGTAGACGACCCGCGTTTTCCCAGGCTTCTGACCGTCGACTTCGCATCTTCGGATCTGGAGTGTCCGACGCGGTGGGCGGCGCGAGTCAGTCCGCGCGCGGCGCGGCGGCGTCGGCGGCGTCCGTAGCTCGACGGGCGATCGCCCGCTCGACCGTCTCGTTCGGCAGCGAGGAGCTCCCGCATTCGCAGCCCTTTTCGCCTCGATAGACGGCCTCGAACGTGTCCGTGGCGCCGCTCGCGTAGTCGACACGAACCGTGCAGCGCGCGTCGTCCTCCGCCGTTGCGACGATTGCGTGGCAGCGGCCTGACGCGTGTCGGGATGAGCACTCGGTGTAGCGCCCGGCGCATTCGGCGCCTTCGAGTGTGATCGACCGCACCGTGTCGTCGTCGGGGAGCTGAAAGAAGTTCGGATATTCGCACGAGCATCCCACGAGGCTCGTGCAGAGGACCGACGTCGCGAGCACTGCCGCCCCTGACCACGCGATGGAACGTCTGCGATGCCTGCGCACGAAGGTCCGAGAGGCAACGTCTGCGCCTGAGCGCTTTTCGTCGCTCTTCCCCGCGATCGCGTCGCCCTCGGTATGGCGTTCCAGTCATGGGCTTCGCGATCTCTGCCGCTCGCGACCTCCATCAGTTCGGGTCGATGTCGATGAGCTCCGTTCCGCCCGCGTATGCGTAGCTGACGCGGTAGTCGAAGCCGTAGACGAGGACGCCGATGCCGTAGTCGGACTGCACGCGGTGGACGCCGTCGTTCTGCTTGCCGACGAGCACGTTGTCCGGCGGCGTCTTCAGCGGATCGATCACCGGGAACGACAGCTGGCAGCGGTACACGACGAACGGCGGGTCTTTTGCGCCCCGCGTCTTCTCGTCGAGGCCGTCGCCCGGAGCGACTTCGCAGACCTTGCCGTCGACCGGCAGGCCGTCGACGTACACCGTGGCGCCGAACGGGGCCGTGATCACGAGGAAGTCGAACGCGTACTTGTCCGGCGTGAGCAGCACGTAGTCGTTCCGCCACTGCTCCGTCGGCGGCACGAGGAGGAGGCTCGGATCGCCTCCCGGCAGGCCGTTCTGGATCGAGATCCCGGCTGCTTCCTGACTGACCTGCACCTGCGCGACGAGCACCGGGCTCGAGGCGGTGAGCACGAAGTCGGAGAACGCCGCGATGGTGACGTTCTGGCCCGCGCCGTCGAGGACGAAGCTGTCATACGGCGCGGGAAGCGTCGTCGTGATCGTGGTCGGTCCTTCGGCGGTCGCGACCACACGAAAGAGCTCCGGCTCGACGAACGGCGCCGAAGGGCCGCCAGCGGCGGCGACGGCGGCGCCACGGTTCGGCATGCGGCCGAGCACGTAGCGTTTGCCCACCGCGCGGAGCGGGGTCATCTGCGATTCGAGGTGATCGGCGCAGCACGCACGCTGCGCGAGCTCCCCGAAGAACGGAGCGTCGCTCGCCTCGCTCCCTGCGTACACGACGACCGGCGCGGTCGACTCGATGGTCGATCCCGTGAAGTCGGCGTTGAAGTCGCCGGTCTCGAGGTTCAGGACCTCGAACGGCTGGAGCACGGCCTCGACGACCTCACCCTGGGCCACGCCCGCGGGGAAGGGACCGCCGGGCACGATGCGCGCGTTCGTCTTCAGGCGGATCTTCGTGTCCGGCGCCGTGCCGACGAGCGTGAGGAAGGCGCGGAGGTCGAGGCCGTAGTTCGTCTTCGGATCGTCGGTGCGCGCGATCGTCTGCGGCCAGCTCGCGACGACGTACGATCGGCCGCTCGTGTTGAGCGCGGCGGTCGGAAGGAGGATCGTCGCGTCGTTCGAGCGCACGTTCACGTTCTCGAGCGGGTTGAACTGGTACGCGATGATCGGCACGTCCGAGCGGAGGCGGAAGGCGTGGCGCGTGAGCGCGGTGTGCGTCCCGCCGTTCGGTGCGTCGGGCGTCGAGCCGTCGACCTCTTTCGGTCCGAGCTTGAACACCTCGAGGTGACGAACGCCGACGCTCGAGGTCGCGACGACACGGACGTTCGGCGGCTCGCCAGGCTGCGAGACGTCTTCCTCGAACGTCACGCGCGCCGCGAGATCGGGCTGCGGATTGGAGACGATCACGGCGAACTGCTGGATCGCCGCGTTGCCGTCGGGGAGGACGGCGTTGTCGAGATCGACCGGCCAGTACTCGCAGCCGACGTTCGACTTCTTCCGGGAGGCCTCCTCGCAGAGCTGCGTGCACACGCCGAGGCGGCACGCGTATCCGCGATCGCCGTCGCACGTCTCGGTCAGGACCCGCCGCTGTCCGTCCGGCTCGCAGCGGAGGACGTTCGGGCCGTCGCACGTGAGCTCGCCGGGGAGGCAAGGGGTGCACCTCAGGAGCTGCGGGGCGCACGCTTGGCCGCGGGCTCCGCAGTCGTCGAGCACGTGGATCGCGCTGTTCTTGCATTCGACGAGCGAGGCGCCACGGCATTCGACGACGCCTTCCGTGCACACCGTCCGGCCGGGCTCGGGCTGGTCCCGGTACGCAGGATCGAAGCGACACGACGCGGCGAGCAGCATGGTCGTGGCGAGTGTCAGCGCGGAGGCTCGAGAGTGTGCGCGCGACATCGAGCAGGCTGCCGCTGGATGTACCCGGTTCGTCCGCGCCGAGCAACGTGCGTGCGTGTGCCTGGAGTCTGCCGAGCTCGTCGCGCTTTCATCTAGGCTTGGTTCATGGCTCACGAGGATGCCCATCAGCGGGCGATCGCCCGCAGCTACGATGCCGAGTATGCGGTGACCCGCGATCCTTCGGGCGATCGCGGCTTCTACGCGGGGCTCGCGCGCGAGACGGGAGGCCCCGTGCTCGAGCTCGCGTGCGGCACTGGGCGTGTGCTGCTTCCCATCGCTCGCGAGGGCTTGCCGTGTGTCGGCCTCGATTGCTCGCGCGCCATGCTCGACGTCCTTCGCTCAAAGGATCCGCCGCCGAACCTCGAGGTCGTCGAGGCGTCGATGACCGACTTCGACCTGGGGGCCGGGCGGTTTCGCCTCATCTATGCAGCGTTTCGTGGCTTTCAGCACCTGATCAGCGTCGACGCACAGCTCGCCACGCTCGCGTGCGCGCGTCGCCACCTGGCTGCGGGAGGTGTGCTCGCGTTCGACGTGTTCGCGGCCGATCCCTCGCGCATCGCGATCGCCGAGGTTCCGGAACGAGAGGAGGTGCGCGCCGAGGAGGGAGACGAAGAGGTGCGCCGCTTTTCGTCCATCTCGAACGATGCGGCGGCCCAGGTGATGCGCGTGCGCTTCCGCCACGAGCGGTGGCGGCGGGGCGTGAAGGTCTCGGACGAAGCGACGGAGGTCGCGATGCGTTGGTTCTGGCGCTTCGAGCTCGAGCATCTCCTGGCCCGCTGCGGGTTCGCGCTCGAGGCGATGTACGGCGGCTTCGACCGACGGCCGTACGACGGGAAGAAGGAGATGATCGTCGTGGCCAGAGCGACCGAGTGACTGCGGCGTGGCGCTCGATGGGCGAAGGTCGTCGAGACGACGGGCGGCGCCTTCGCCTGCCAACGCGCTCGACGACGTCGAGAGGGGAGAGGCAGCGGGGGAGAGGCAGCGGGGGCTTGGCCTTCGAGGCGAGCCGGTCAGCTGTGAGAGCGGCTCGTTCGAAGGGCTTCGAATCAAGCGTGCTCGTTCGAGGAGGAAGCGGCTACGCGGGAGCGCTCACCAGTGCGCTCCCGCGCGGCGTTCGTGCTCCAGGTCGTTGTGCCCGCAAAGAGGATCGGAAGACCTGGCGGGATGCTCTTGCTCCGGACCGCCGCAGCGCCGGGAACGGATCGGGACGAGCGACTGTCACATCGATTGCAGCTCGAGAGGGATTTGAGCTCTCGAGGCAATGGATGTGCCAGTCGCTCGTCCGGTGACGCGATGAGGTTGTGTCTGCGAATGGCCAGGTCGCTCGCTGCGTAATCCTTTGCATCGATGGCACCGCGGACCGGAAACATCGATAAAGCAAATATACAGACACGAATCGACCCGATTGGCGGTCGAGGCTCGCTGGAGTCGCCTGACGTCGCGGGACACCGTCGACGATGGCGGCGGCAGCCCCCGCCGCAGGCGGCACCTCGCGGATTGCAGAGCGTGTGCAGGTTTGCGAGCGCCTGGTCGGGAGCCGTTGCGACGCAGGCGGCTACGCAGACGGCGCTCACGTCGGCGAGGCTTCCGTGCAGCGGCAACGCTCGTGCATCGCGTTCGCCTCTGTCCACGGGATTCCGCAAGGTGACGCGAGCTACGTTTATGACTTTCATACCGGTCCGCTTCGCTACGATCTGCTCGGTAGGAATTGGCGATTTTGATTGACAGTATTTGAGCGAAGGTGCGCGTCGTCTGCGCAGGGCGCCTCGCTATTGGCCCGTGCGGTCACGCAGACGCGCGCTGACGAGCGCTCTCGGCGAATGGACCTCGCGAGGTGATCGCGACGGCGTTCGTACGTCGGAGCGGCCTTACCGGACGGCCGAAATCCGCATGGTATGAGGGCGCATAACCAAGCTGGGGGGAGGGCAGTATGACCAAGCTCGGGGAATTGTCGAACGACGAGCTGCTTGCTCGTCTCCGTGCCCATGTCGGTCGCGGGAACGTCTGGCTGGCGGGCTTGCTCGCCTACCTCGCCGAGGTGGACGCTCGGCGGCTATATGCGGAGCAGGCGTGCACGTCGACATGGGACTTATGCGTGCGAAGGCTCGGGATGAGCGAGAGTGAGGCGCAGCGCAGGATCGCCGTCGCGCGGCTCGTCCGGCGCTTTCCGGCGGCGGGCGGGTATCTCGAACGCGGTGAGATTCATCTCTGCGCGCTCTACGAGGTGCACAAATACCTGACGGCGGAGAACCACGAGGAGCTGCTCGGCGAAGCGGTGGGTAAGACGACGAGGGCGGTCGCGGAGATCATTGCCGCGCGGTTCCCGAAGCCGGACGTGCACGGGTGCATCGAGCCGCTCGGTCCCCAACCCGCGCTACCGGTCGCGACGACAGGAACCCCTCCGCCGGGAGACCCGAGCGACGTGCTCTTCCCAGTCGCGACGCCAGCTCCAGCTCCAGCTCCAGTTCCGGCTCCGGCGACGACGGAGGTGTGGCCGCGGGTCGAGCCGCTGTCGGCGAGCCGGTATCGCGTCGCGCTCACGGTGTCCGCCGAGACGAAGGCGAAGCTCGAACGCGTCCAGGCACTCATGCGCCATCGGAACCCGTCGGGTGATCTGGAGAAGATCTTCGAGGCGTCGCTCGACCTCCTCGAGGCGAAGCTGGAGAAGGAGCGGCTCGGAAAGACCAGCCGCCGCTCCAAGGTGAAATCGGAGGCCGCGACGACGGATGGGACGGGCACCACCAGCAGCACACGACCGAAGAGCGCACTACGCGGCAACGTCGCGAGAGCGGTCCGGCGCGAGGTCTGGGAACGCGACGCCGAGCAGTGCACGTTTGTCGACGCCGAGGGCAATCGTTGCCCGGCGCGCGGATTCCTCGAGCTCGATCACATCGACGCGCAGGCCCTCGGGGGCAGTGACGAGGCGGCAAACCTCCGACTTCGATGTCGAGCTCACAACCGTCTTCATGCCGAGCAGGTCTTCGGGCGCGAGTACGTCGAGCATCGGATCTACTTGCGACAACGAAAGTACGACGCGCCCGCCCAAGCATCCGAACGGAAGGACGTCGCGCCCGCCCGGGCCGAACGGAAGCCTTCCGCGCGCGCTCCGGCCGAACAGAAGGACGTCGCGACCGCCCGGGCGCCGGCGTTCGAGGCCGCAGCGCGCGGGCTACGCTCGCTCGGTTTCCGCGAACCGCAGGTGCGCGAGGTCATCGCACGGCTGGCGACGAGCCTCGACCCCGACACCGCCGTCGAGACGATCGTCAAAGACGCGCTCCGATGGCTCACGTAGAGCTGCGGCTGCCTCTGCCTCATGACCTCGGGAGGGCTGCCGGGCCACCTGCTCCGACTGAAGGCGTTCTGCGGGACGAGGTTCGCGGCGTGATCGCTCGCGGTGCCTCCGTCGCGAATGAAGACGAAGCGCGTCGCTCGCTCGCCGAACGCGCCGATGTTGAAGAGCGTCGATGAAGCCGCCCTCGGCGATCGCCTTCACGCTCCACGGTCTCGGCGGCGGCGGCGGCTGTGGCGGGATCGACAGCACCGGTGCCCGCCGCCGCGAGTTCCCCGCGGTCTTGTCGTCGCCTCACGCGCTACCGGCACGCGCCACTCCCGGCCGATTCCGTCACGTTCGCCGGTGGCGACGGACCCTCGGCATGCCGACCGGTATCGCGGAGACGGTCACGACCGGCGGTCCGCATACCGACCGGTATCGCGGAGACGGTCACGACCGACCCTCGGCACACCAAACGGCATTGCGAAGCCGGTCGCGACCGACCCTCGGCATACCAACCGGTGTCGGCGCGCACGGTTCGGTGGCTGTCGGTCCACGATGGGCTGCGATAGCGACGCGCGCCCTCTGCGGCTCGGCCGGCTGCGCCTTGCAGCGGCTTCTGCCGACGCTCAGTTGGCGCCTAGGTCCAGGAGCTCGGTGCCGCCGGCGTAGGCGTAGCTGACGAAGGCGTCGAAGCCGTAGACGAGGACGCCGATCGGGTAGTCCGACTGCACGCGGTGGACGCCGTCGTTCTGGCGGCCCGGCAGGAGGTTGTTCGAGGAGGACTGTTGATCGACGACCGGGAAGGAGAGCTGGCAGCGGTAGACGACGAAGGGCGGGTCCTTTGCGCCTCGCGTCTTCTCGTCGAGGCCGTCGCCTGGTGTGACCTCGCAGACCTGGCCGTCGACGGGGAGGCCGTCGATGTATACGGCCGCGCCGAACGGGGCCGTGATGACGAGGAAGTCGAACGCGTACTTGTCCGGCGTCAGCAGAATGTAGTCGTTTCGCCACTGCTCGGTGGGCGGCACGAAGGTGAGGCTCGGATCACCTCCGGGGAGGCCGCGGGGGATGCCGGCCGCCTCCTGGCTCACCTGGACGTCGGCGACGATGACCGGCTTGTCGGCGTTGAGGACGAAGTCCTGGACGGCTGGGATCGTGATGTTTGCGCCTTCGGCGTCGAGCGTGAACGTGTTCCAGGGCGCGGGCAGGGTAGTCGTGATGACGGTCGGCCCGTTCGCCGTGGCGACGATGCGATAGAGCTCGGGCTCGGGATAGTTGCCGATGACGGCGCCGGCCGCCGCGAGCACGCGCGATCGGTTCGGCATGCGGCCGAGGACGTAGCTCTTACCGACGGCGCGGAGCGGGGTGACCTGCTCCTCGAGGTGATCGGCGCAGCAGGAGCGCGCGGCGAGCGTCGAGAAGAACGGCGCATCGCTGGCTTCGCTCCCGACGTAGACCGCGATGGGCGCCGTCGTGTCGATGATCGAGCCGGTGAAGTCGGCGTTGAAGTCGCCCGTCTCGAGGTTGAGCACCTCGAAGGGCTGGAGGACGGCATCGACCTCGGCGCCCTTCGGGACGCCGTCCGGGAAGGGGCCGCCCGGAACGATGCGCGCGGTCGACTTGATGTGGACCTTCGTGTCCGCCGTGGTGCCGACGATCGAGAGGAAGGCGCGGAGGTTGGTGCCGAAGTTCGTGGCGGGGTCCTCGGTCTCCGCGATCGTCTGCGGCCAGCCCGCGACGACGTAGGCGCGCCCGCTGCTGCCGAGGGCGGGGGTCGGGAGGAGCAGCGCCGCCTCGTTCGAGAACACGTTCACGTTCTCGAGGGGATTGAACTGGTAGGCGACGATGGGGACGTCGGACCGGATGCGATAGGCGCCGCGCGTCAGGGCCGTGTGCGTGCCGCCGTTCGGCGCATCGGGGGTCGAACCGTCGAGCTCCTTCGGCCCGAGCTTGAAGATCTCGAGGCGCCGGACGCCGACGCTCGCCGTGCCGACGACGCGCACGTTCGGCGGCTCGCCGGGCTTCGCGACGTCCTCCTCGATCGTGACGCGCGCCGCGAGATCGGGCTGCGGGTTCGACACGATGACGGCGAACTGCTGGAGCGCCGCGTTGCCTTGCGTGGTGACCGCGTTGTCGAGATCGACGGGCCAGTATTCGCAGCCGATGTTGGACTTCTGACGCGTGGCCTCGTCGCAGAGCTGGGTGCAGAGGCCAGCGCGACAGGCGTAGCCGCGATCGGTGTCGCAGGTGTCCGTCTGCGAGCGCTTCTGGCCGTCCTCGTCGCATCGTAGGACGTTCTGCCCGTCACACGTGAGCTCGCCGGGGAGGCACGGCGTGCACTTCAGGAGCTGCGGAGCGCAGGCCTGACCGCGCGCCCGGCAGTCGTCGAGGACGATCGGCACGTTTTGCTCGCAGCGCACGAGCGAGCCGCCGCGGCACTCGACGACGCCGTCGGTACAGACGTGCACCGCGGGCTCGGGCAGATCGCGGTACGACGGATCGAAGCGGCACGAGGCCGATACCGCGAGTAAGCCAGCGAGCAGACCAGCGACCCCCGCCGTGATGCCGAGCTTCCGCCACATGGTTGGTCGTGGGCTCGCGACTAGTACACGCCCCCGAGGCTGTCGAACGCGTATGCGCTCCACTGCCCGGTGCCGAGATGGCCGTAGCGAAGCTTGCCGTAGTCGAACTGCTCGATGCGCGCGACGTACACCGTCGTGGAGATGGCGCCGGGGACGAGGCCGAGCGGATCGGCGCTCGCGACGGCCCCGAGGTCAGGGACGTCGAAGGTGGTCGTGCCGCCGGGCGCGACGATCGTCCACGTGACGAGCCCCGCACCGGAGACGACCCGCGTCACGGAGAGGTCTGCGGGCCCGGTCGCGCCGGAGAACTCGACGTGGTTGCCGCTCCAGACGCCGGCGCCAGGCTGCGAGAGCACGGGGACGCCGAGGAAGCCGCCGATGGACACGGGCGTGTTTGCGTTCGTGGTGCGTACGCGCGCGACGACGCTCGCCGGGAGCCTCTGCTCGGGGCCGGTCGCCGCGACGCCGCCGAGCACGTATTGCTCGCCGGCCATCGCCTGATCGAGCGCCGGGACGCCGACGAACGGCAGCGTGGCCGGAGCGGGAAGAGGCGTGGAGCGGGTACCTCGCGGGAGGATCGCGTAGCCGGCGGCACCGAGCGTGGTCGCGATCGACGCGGTGAAGCGGTCGGGGCCCCGCGGTCCGGGCGCGGGTGGCTGCGCGCTGACGGTGACCTGATGATCGAACAGGACGTCCATCTTCACGTCGACGCCTTGCACGCGCGACTGTGCGGGGACGGCGACGCCGCGCGCGACGCCCATCGAGTACGGGATGAACTTCGCCGGCGTCTCGCTCCGATCCTCGATCCCGGCGACGATGTAAATCGTCGCGTTGCCCGGGAACACGAGGATCGAATAGCCGTAGCCGGTCGTGCCTTCGGCCTCCGGAGTGATGGCCTGGTTCGCCGGCGGGAGCTGGAACGTCTGGTTCGGCGACGACGCGGCCTCGAAGACGTACGCTGCGCGTCGTTCGGTCGGCTTCGTCGGGAGCGGTACGGTGGTCCAGCCGGCACGCTCGAACTCTCCGGCACCCGGGAACACGAGCTCTCCCTCGATGAAGCCGCCGTAGCGCTGTCGGGGCGGGACGGAGACCGGGTCTCCTTCTCCGCATGACGGATCGAGGACGGGATCCAGGTACGCCGTCACCGTGTCGACCGGGACGTCGACGAACGTGATCGGCTGGTGGCACTTCGCCGCGACGGTGACCGTGACCTTGTCGCCGGTGATGCCGTCGATCTCGACGACGCCGTTGCCGGCGGTCTTGCCGATCTTCGCCGTGGCCGCGTCGCCGCCGGCGATCGCGAACGCGTCGGGGATCGGGCCGCCGGTGAGGACGTTGTACGCCAGCACCTTGATGCGTCCGGAGAGCGCGCCTCCCGAGAGCCCGCCGCGATAGCCGTCCACCGAGTCGGAGTAGGTGAACGCATCGCGCGCCTGGATCGGCTGCCCGTTCGCCGGCGTCACGACGACGTCCTTCGAGCCCGGCGTGCCGACGGGCGTGATGCACTCGAGCTTCGTCGGCGACGACACGACGACGTCCTTGCAGGCGACGCCGCCGATCGCGACGGTCGTGCCGGCGCTCCACGCGGTGCCGCTTCCCGTGATCGCGATGCGCGTCCCACCGCTCGTCGCGCCGCTGTCGGGGACCACGACGATGGCGTCGTAGTAGAACCCGTTCTTCAGGACGCGCTCCTTCGCGGTCGCCTCGTCGCGGATCGTGACGTCGACGAAGCCCGGAGGTCCCGCTGGCGTCACGATGGCCGCGCGGGTCGGATCGCTCGCGAGGAGCGCGCCCGCCTCGACCTCGACGCCGCCGACGAAGACGCGCAGCTTCGACGAGAATCCGCGTCCGTCGATCCTGGCGCGCGTGCCGCCGGTGAAGGGGCCGTGCGAGGGGGTGAGGCCGTCGATCGCGAATGGATCGCCGATGTCGGCGTCGGTCCGCACGAACCCGGCATCGCCCGTCAGATCGATCGATCCGCCGCGGTCGTCGTCGTCCGGCAGGAGCGCAGGCCCCGTCCCGGAGAAACATGCTGCCACGAGCCCCAGGCCGAGCGGTCCCAGGAGCAAGGTAAGAAGGCGGCGCCTGTCCGAAGCCACGCCAGAAGACTACGCGCGAAACCGCCCCGAAGCACGCGGTAGGAGTGCCTCGAGGCGATCTCCGGCCCTGTCTGGCGCTCGGTCACGCTCACTCGAACGCGACCCGGATCGACCACGGCCGCTTGTCGCTCGTCTCGCCCGGGCTGCCGTTGTCCCACTTGAGCTGGAACAGATAGGTCTGGCCGGGCGTGATCTTCGTCCTCGGCGCCTTGTCGCTGAAGGACATGTTGAAGTTGTTCGACCCGCCGGTGCCTCCGCTGTTCGACGGGATGGTCACCGTGTACGTGACCTTTCCCTTCGGCTCGGAGTGGTCGATCACCATGTCCGTCACGCCCTCCGGGGCCTTGATCTTCAAGTAGTCGGTGTCCTGCCACCCATTGAGCTCGCCGCTCATGCACTTGTCGATCTCGGACGCTTTGTCGACGTCGTTGTTCGGCTCCTTCTCCGTGCCGCACTCTGGCGGCTTCTCCTCGTCGGGCTTCTTGATGTCCGGCGGCGTCGCGATGTTCTGGTCCGGCGGGCTCTCGTCCATCTGCGTCGGTGGCTCACGCGACTCGCTGAACGGCGGAACCTTCACGGAGTTGTCTTCAGGCGTCGGGGGCACGCTCGGAGACGAAGCAGAACATGCAACGATTCCAAGCCCCAGCGCGGCACATGTAGTCTTGAACGCCAACATGTTTCCGGCCCGGTGCACGGCCGATTCCATGCGGACGCCGATCGACCGTCGAGCATGATCGTCGCGAACGGGCGCCCGTCGATCGCGATGCGCCGGCCGATCGCCGGAGCGAGGACATGCGGATCGCTCGCAGGCACCTCACGTGGCGCGCGGTGGCGGGCGCGCTCGCCGCGTGTTCTGCGACGCCGATCGTTTACCCAGCCGCAAGCGCCCTGATACCGCCGAGCGCGCGCCGCATGAGCTCGATCGCGACGGCTTTCCGGCCCGTGACCGGATTGGCCCGCGCACGTTGTGGCGGAGACGGCGGCACACTTCCGGGAATAGGGACGGGCGCCGCTTCGATCGCCGGGCCCACACATCCGGGACAGCCGGACGCGCACGGACACCCTTCGACGAGGCGGAGCGCGCGCGCCAAGAGCACGTCGCGCTGCGCGAAGATGCGCTCCGCCAGCCCGATGCCACCGGGCGTGTGCTCGTAGAGGAAAAGCGTCGGGCTGTACCCCGGCGCCGGACCACCGCGAACGCGCCGCGGGATCGGCACGGGCGCGTCCTCGTCGTCGACGTTCGCCATCGCCTCGGGATCGAGCGACGTGTCGCCGAGTGTCGTCCCGAGATCGCGCGGATCGCACATGAGCGCCAGCGTCGAGACGGTCTCGAGCGCCACGCCGACGCCGCGCAGGCCGTCGATCGCGGCCGCACGCCCCTCGGGCATCTGCTGACAGATCTCCTCGGGGACGGTGAGCCAGAACGCCGTCGTGTGCATCTGCATCTCGGGCAGACGCACGTCGCCGTAGCCCGCGTTCTCGTGCGTGTAGAACTTGATCTTCTTGTAGCCGACGACCTTCTCGACGACCGAGACCTCGCCCCATCCGGACGGCCAGCCCTCCGCCATCGTGCCAGCGCCGAACTCCTCGAGGACGTTCACGGTCGTGTACGTCATCGCGTCGGTCCAGTAGTCCGGCTTCACCTTGCGGACGAACGCCTTGTGGTTCTCGTAGTCGAACTTCTCGACCTGCCAGCACTCGCCGTCGTGCTGGTAGATCGCCTGCTCGTGCACCATCGTGTGGGCGCCGCGCCAGTCGATCTCGGCCAGCGTCTTGTCGTGCTCGGCATCGATGATGACGACGTTGTCCCAGCCGATGCTGCGGAGCGAGACGTTGTTGGCCGGGTACGCGTCGGCCGCCCAGTGGAACGTGCCGGAGTTCTCGTGGACGACCTTGTGCTGCTCGAGGAACTCGAGCGCCGAGCCGGTGCTCTCCTCGTCGAGCGTGCCGAACTTCTCGCCGCGCTTGAAGGGGAGCTCGAAGGCGGCGCACTTCAGATGCTGGATGAGGATCTCGGGGTTGTCCGGATCGACGCGTGCCTCCTCGACGGGCGCGCCGAGCAGGTACGACGGATCGCGCGCGAGGTATTGATCGAGCGGCGCGCTCGACGTCACGAGGACGCAGATGCTCCGTCCCTTGCGACGACCCGCGCGACCGAAGCGCTGCCAGGTGGCGGCGACCGAGCCCGGGTAGCCGGCGCAGACGACGGCATCGAGCGCGCCGATGTCGATCCCGAGCTCGAGCGCGTTCGTCGCGACGACGCAGAGGATCTCGCCTTCGCGCAGCTTGCGCTCGATCTCGCGACGCTGCTCCGGCAGGTACCCGCCGCGGTAGCCCATGACCTTGGAGGCATCGACCTGCGGCGCGACCTTGTCGCGGAGGTAGCGCAGCATGACCTCGACGTTGTTGCGCGACTGTCCGAAGACGATGGTCGGCACGCGCGCCTTCACGAGGTCGGTGGCGAGCATCACGGCTTGCTTCACGTAGCTCGCGCGGATGCCGAGCTCCGCGTTCACGACCGGCGGGTTGTAGAGGAACACGCGCCGCTCGCCTTGGGGAGCGCCGCTCTCGGTGATCGCCGCGAGCGACGCGTCGTCGAGCGAGAACATGCGGGCTGCGTGCTCGCGCGGATTGCCGATCGTCGCGGTCGCGCCGACGAGCACCGGCTCCGAGCCGTGGAAACGCGCGACGCGCATCAGCCGGCGGATCACGTTCGCGACGTGCGAGCCGAAGACGCCCTTGTACGTGTGGAGCTCGTCGATGACGACGTAGCGCAGGTTCTGGAACGTGCGCGCCCAGGCCGTGTGATGCGGGAGGATCCCCGCGTGGAGCATGTCCGGGTTCGTCAGGACGATGCCCGACTGCTCCCGGGCCGCCCGGCGCGCGTCGCCAGGCGTGTCCCCGTCGTAGACGACCGCACCGCGATTGAGCCCCGCAGATCGCATGAGCTCGCGCAGGCTCGACTCCTGGTCGCGTGCGAGCGCCTTCGTCGGGTAGACGTAGATGGCCCGCGCATCCGGGTCTTCGAGCTGCGTCGCGAGGACGGGGAGGTGGAAGCAGTAGCTCTTGCCGCTGGCCGTGGGCGTCGCGACGACGATGCCGCGAGCTCCGCCCTTGATGGCATCGAACGCCCGCGCCTGGTGCGCGTAGAGCTCTTCGACGCCGCGACCGCGGAGCGCGAACGCGAGCTGCGTCGGCAGCGTGGACGGGAAGGGCGCCATGCTCGCCGTCTTGCCGGGCACGGTCTCGTCCGCCATCACGCACGGCCGGACGATCTTGCTCGCCAGCCAGCCGTCGAGGACCGCATCGACCCCGCGTGCTGACTCCCACGGCGCCGCAACGCTCTTGCTTCCGCGCTTGCTGCTCATCCCGATGTGCTCCTGTGCTGCGTGCTGCTCGCCGCTCGCCGCTCAGATCGGCGGGCGGACGACCTGCCGAACCTGAACCTTTGCTCCTGAACATCTAACCAGGTGCCAGGCGGCGGGACAAGCCTCCGGACGGGCGGTCCGGGTCGCGTGGACACGAGGCGGGGTGGGACGTGACAGCTCGCACGGGATTGAGTAGGGTTCGCGCTCCATTCTCGGCGTGTGGGCCGCCCGGGGCTCCGTCTTCGTGAAGCCGCCTGAGGCTGAACATCCGCGCAACATCGATGAACGAGAGCTCCCGCCAAGACGCAACGACCGACGAGGTCGGCAACCCCGGATCTGATGCCGCGACGGAGCCGGACGCAGCGCTGTCCGGTGAGGCGCCTGCGCCTGCGCCCGAAGCCGCCGCTCCGGTCGTCGAGCTGGCCCCCGCCGAAGAGCCGCCGCTCGCTCCTGGTGTGGAGCGCCTAGGCCGTCCCGCCGGCACCGCGCGCGCGATCCCCGAGACGATTCTCGGCCCGCGTCCCTCGCCGGTTTTCCTCGCCGTCGTCGCGGTCGCTTCGCTGGTGTCGGACATCGGGACGAAGCTCTGGGCGGAAGCCAAGCTCGCCGACTACCCGGGGTACGTCACCGTCGTCGACAACCACCTCATGTTCGTCCTCGCCAAGAACAAGGGCGGGGCGTGGGGGCTTCTGCAGGGTGAGAGCGAGAACGTCCGCCGGCCGTTCTTCCTCCTCGTGTCGGTGGCGGCGATCGCCTTCATCGTCACGCTGTATCGCCGCCTCCAGCCGCGTCAGTACGCGCTGAAGTGGGGGCTGCCCCTCGTGCTCGGCGGGGCGCTCGGCAACGTCTTCGATCGTATCCGGTACGGCTACGTCATCGACTTCATCGACTACCGCGCCGACTGGATCCGGAAGCTCAACGAGCTCATCGGTAAGTACTACCCGAAGCACATCGTCACGGATCACTGGCCGACGTTCAACGTGGCCGACATCGCCATCTGCGTCGGCGTTGCGTTGATGGCGATCGACATGATCACGGCCCGGCGCGGCAAGCCGATGATCCCGCCGGCAGACGTTCCGCTCGAACCGGCGCTCGAGCCCGCCGGCGCAGCTCCGCTCGCCGAGAGCGTCGCCGCGGATGTTGCCGGACCGGCGGAAGACGCCGCGGCAGTGGGTGAGACGTCGGCGCTGACCGCCGAGGGCGAGCCCGCGCCGCCGGGCGCGACGGACGCTCCGCCGGCGAAGACCACCTGACAAGACGACCTGAAAAGACGACCTGATGCGCACCGGCGCGCTGACGGTCGCTTGCGGTCGCTTCGTGGCGGTCCACGACATCCAGCCGCTCGCGCGTCGTTGTCGGCGCGATCCACGAGGATCCGCCACGTAACGAGCGGTCGCCGTCGAATCGCGTGATCGGAGCCGTCGCGCGATGACCCGCATGGGTCTCATCAGCAGCGACAGCGCGATGCGCGCTACCGGACCGGAATCAGAGCTTGCCGGCGCGAAGGAGCCGCTCGGCCAGCTCGGCGCGGCGAACGCGACGGGAACGTTCCGCGAGGATGATCCCCTCGAGATGGCGGAACGCGTTCTCGACGTCGTCGTTCACCACGAGGTAATCGAAGAATCCGTAGTGCTCGATCTCGACGTGCGCGACGGCGAAGCGCTTTCGCACCACCTCGTCGCTGTCGCTCGCGCGGCCACGTAGGCGGCGTTCGAGCTCGATCATCGACGGCGGCAGGATGAACGCCGAAACGGCTTCCGGGACCTTCGCCCGGATCTGGCGCGCTCCCTGGTAGTCGATGTCGAAGATGATGCCGCCGCAGTTCGGGTCCGCCTTCGCGCGTTCGATCTCCGCGAGCGACGTCCCGTAGCAGTTCTCGTGAACGTGCGCCCACTCGAGGAACGCTTCACGCTCGACCAGCTCTTCGAACTGCTTCCGGTCGATGAAGTGATAGTCCTTGCCGTCCGTCTCGTTCGCTCGCGGCTTGCGCGTCGTGTGCGAGACGCTGAAGCGCAGCTCCGGGAACTTCTCGCGGAGCTTGCGCGTGAGGGTGGTCTTTCCGGCGCCGCTCGGGGACGAGAGGATGAGGAGCAGGAAGGGATCGGCCATGTTCAAGTCCTCGGTCCTCGGTCCTCAGTCCTCGGTGAGAGCCCTCAGCCTTCGCTGAGAGCCTGGTCCTCGCGAACGAATACGGCACGCATTCTAGATCAGATCGCCCCCCCGTGGCACGAACCTCTGCCCGCCGGCGAGCAGTCTCTACTCGACGTTCTGGACCTGCTCGCGCATCCGCTCGATCTCGGCCTTCAGCTCGACGACGGCGTGTGCGATCGCGACGTCCTGGCTCTTCGAGCCGATCGTGTTCGCTTCCCGGGCCATCTCCTGGAGCAGGAAGTCGAGGCGCCGCCCGACGGACTCCTGGCTCTGGAGCAAGCTCTCGAAGTGGGCGCAGTGGCTCTCGAGCCGCGTGAGCTCTTCGGCGACGTCGACCCGGTCCGCGAAGAGCGCGACCTCCTGCTCCAGACGGCCCGGATCGACCTCGACGTCGGACGCGAGGCGAAGCCGGTCGGCGCGCTCTTTCAGGCGCTTCTTGTAGATCTCGACCACGTGCGGGGCGCGGGCGGTGACTCCGTGCATGTGCTTGCGGATCGTCGCCAGGCGTCGGATGAGGTCGTCGGCGAGCGCGAGGCCCTCTCGCAGGCGCATCGCGTCCAGAGACGTGAGAGCAGCATCGAACGCGGCCTTGAGCGCGCCATCGAGCACTTCCGCTTCGCGCTCGAGCGAGGGAACGAAGAGGTCGGGCACGGCGCCGAGGAGCGAGAGCGGGACATCCGCTTCCGGCGAGAGCTCGTCTCGAAGCTTCTTCAGCTCGGCGAAGACGCTCCGCGCGCGCGCCTGATCGATGACCATCGCGCCGAGGACGGCCCCATCGAGTCGAACATTGATGTCGAAGCGGCCTCGCGTCAGGCGCTCGCGGGCGAGCGACTCCACGGCGTTCGCGAGGTCCGGAACCTGGCTCGGCACGCGGACGCGGACGTCGAGGAAGCGATGATTGACCGCACGGATCTCGACGGTCAGCTTGTCGCTGCGGGACGGAGCGGTCTCGGGGCCGGCGAGCATTGCATCGCCGACACCGAAGCCGGTCATGCTGCGCACGAGCCCTCGCTGGTCACGACAGCCCGCGCTTGCGCCTCACGGCCTCGAGCACGCGGGCGTATTCGATGTCCCACTGCGCGGTCCCTTCCTTCACGTGGCGCAGCTGCGCCCGGACCTCCGCCTCGAGCTCGGCGTCCGCGCCCATGTAGCGCTTGAAGATGGGAGCCATCCGTCGCCGAAGGGCGACGTCTTCGGCGAAGACTTCATCGACGTGCGCCGAGTGGAGGAGCATTTCGACGACCTGATCGAGGAGGTAGTCGAGCGCGTCGTCTCCGACCTTGATGCCGTGGTGCTCGGCGACCTGCTGTCGGACGCGGCTGAACTCGCCGGTGCCGCGGCCCGTCCGCTGCAGGAGCTCACGCGTCTTGTCATCGACGATGCGCTCCGTATCGAGATAGCTCTTGAGGACCGCCTCCACGTCCGCCACGACCTCGCGCTGCGCGTCCGTCTCGATGTCCTTCGACGTGACGAGGGACCGGACCACTTCCTGCGCGAGGGGAGCGATCTTGGCGCCGTAGAGTCTCATTCAGGCGGACCGTACCCCACGATCGCTGAAATGCGAAGGGACGTCGCCGCGTCCACTACGGTATTCTGCATGGGTCGCCGGGCGCATGACTCCGACGAGAGCCAGCCCGCCTCAGCCAAACCCATGAGCGTCTGCCCGTTCTGCAACAAGGCCGCCGTGATCGACCCGCAGACGCCGTGCCGGAGCTGCGGCCGCCGCGCGACGGACCATCCCGCTGCTGCCCCGCAGGCTCAGGTGGGGATCGGCCGGACGGTCGAGACCGGCGGCGGCTGGGATGACGACGACGACGGCCTCGGCGGAGGCCTCGAGCTCTCGCGCGGCGGCTCGTTCGCGACGCACAGCTCGGGCCCGAGCGCCTATTCGGGCGGCGGGCTCTCCCTCGGGGACGACGACCCGTTCGCGGATGACGGGCTGCAAGGCGGAGCGCTGGAGCTCGACCTGCCGTCGTCGCACACCGCGAATGCACCGCGGTCGATCGGTCCAGCCGCGGAGAACGCGGGCTCGGCAGCGGAAGCAGCCGCAGGCGCCGTCCCCGATCTCGTGCTGCCGAACAAGCCCCAGCCGTCGCGCGCCCCGCAGAGCGAGCCCTCGCTGCAGTCGCCGCGTGGTCCGCAGAGCGAGCCTTCGCTGCAGCCACCGCGTGTTCCGCAGAGCGAGCCTTCGCTGCAGCCGCCGCGCGTCCCGCAGAGCGAGCGCTCGCTCCAGCCGCCGCGCTCGCCAGCGAGCGGAGGTCAACTTCCGGGCGAGCCGTCGAGCGGCGCGTCGGGCCCTGCGCCGACCAGCCAGCCGGCGCTCGCGCTCGGCGCTGCGCCGTCGTCGCGAGGTGGCGCTGATCCGGCCCTCGCGATGATCGCGCGCTACCCCGTGGCTCCCGAGAAGATCTGGGAGGCGCCTGCGTACGCGCTCAAGGTGCTCTGGCGACAGTTCGAGCTCCGGCAGGACCTCGCCTCTCTGAGGAAGAAGCGTTCGCCCGACGTCCCGCTCTACGAGCGCGCGCTCCGCACGCACGACGCAAAGACGTTCGCGCTCGGGCTCGCGATCACGTGCGCCGGGCTCGCCGTCGCGAGCTTCATCTTCTTCCTCCCGGTCATCCTGCGCTTCCTTCGCGCGCCGGACTGACTGCGCGCTCGTCAGCGCTGGCTGCGCGGCGGCCGCCGGTTGTGGCGCGGTCGCTCCGTCGGAGTCTCGGCCGTCGGAGACATCGTGCGGGCAGGACGGTGGCTCACCGGCGCCGGCTCCTCGCGCCGGTGCGGAAGCTTCACCGCCGCCTGCTCTTCGGTCTTCCGGGCCGGGAGCTTGAGCTCGCGCATGCCGAGCTGGAGGCGTCGCATGACCGCCTTCTTCTGTCGCTCCTTGTACTTTGCATGCGAGGCCTCGCCTTGCTCGTTGGCCGCCTCGGTCTCGCGGTCGATCACCTGGAACTCGCAGATGACGAAGACGACCGGACCGAGCGCCCAGGCGGCCTGCGGCGCGCGCTCGAGGAGCTTCCGCGGCAGCCGCACGGGCATGTCCACGACGTAGTGGATGACGCGGTAGTTGTCGGCGGAGAAGACGTTGTCCGTCGGCGTGTAGTCCTCGTCCGTTCCCGCCTGCATCTCGCTCAGGAACTTCTTCAAGTGGTCGCTCTTCTGGCAGTACCGCTTGAAGTGGAACATCGAGTTGATGCTCTGCGCCGGGATGACGTAGTTGAACGGGAAGAGCTTCTTCGTCAGGTACTGGAGGATCGGGAAGATGTCTTCTCGCTCACGCGCGACGATCCGGAACCGGAGCTTGTCGAAGATCTGAGCGGAGACCGCTTCTCGTTTCGACAGGAGCTTCGTGTAGAGCGAGTCCTTGTTCTTGCGGCCGCCGACGAACTCCGTGATCGGGAACCCTTCGGCGAGCATGCTGCCGATCACGCGATAGACCTTCTCCTCGACGAGGTGGAAGATCTCCTGGTCGGACATCGGGAGCATGAAGAGCAGCTCGCGACCATCCAGGTGATGGATGATGTGCATGCACTTGAGAATGGTGCATGCGCACGTCTGCCTGTGGCCGCGGCCGGCGGCGAGGAGGAACAGCTCCTCGATGCTCGCTTGCTCCACCGGCTTCGGGATCGGGTACTCGAAGTGACGCCGCAGATAGCTGATCGCTTCTGCTTTGATCGCGTTCATGCGAGCGCGATCCGCAGGCTCGTCCGGATGGAACTCCTGCGACATGATGAACTCGCGGATCTCGTGCTCGTCCTCGAAGTTGAGGCGGTGCCAGTCGACGACCGAGTCACCTCGAAGGACGAGCCGGACCGCCTCGAGATCGGCGAGGGTGAACTCGTCGAGCTGCTTGAGGCGATCGCGTGCCATCGATGTCGCGTTCCCTTTCCCGGCGCGTCGAGTTGTCGTGCGCGTCCCCGCGTCTCACGGGCACCGCAGGCCGTA
Source organism: Pseudomonadota bacterium (assembly GCA_023423895.1). Classification (GTDB taxonomy): domain Bacteria; phylum Myxococcota_A; class Polyangia; order Polyangiales; family Polyangiaceae; genus Labilithrix. The sequence goes on along the minus strand of JAFAER010000229.1, from coordinate 34,555 downwards.
TGGCCCCGCACGATACGCGAAACTCACCGGATCAGGACGGTTTTCCGGAACCTCTGATCGGCGGCGGGGGAGGGGGCGGCAGCGGGTTCGGTGACGGTGCCGGCTGGAACGACGGCGACGGCGACGTGGTGTTCGTGCTCGTGCTCGTGGCCGACGGCGCCGTGCGTGCGGGCGCAGTCTTCGTCGTGCCGTGGCCGGACGCAGGATGCGAGCGGCGGGGCTGCGACTCGGAGCGCGGCGGTCCTGACGGCTGCGCTCCGCGCGACCGGAAACCGGGGCTGTCGCAGGCAGTGGTCAGGAGAGCGATCGAGCCGACGACGATGAGAAGAAGGTTGCGGCAGGTCATCATCAGGTACGGGAGCACGCGCCCCCAGGCCCCTCCGTCAACCTCTGCCGTTCGACAGTCGGGTCCGGGAAGCGAGAGAGGGCTCTCTCTCCCAGACGCGTATCAGGCCTTGTCGATCTGCGCGACGTCTGGCGACGCCGGACGCGTCTGCTGACGTCCGAGGGACAACGTCCCGACGAAGATTCCGATGGTGACAGCGAGGACAGCAACGTGGCCCATGAGCGCGCCCGAACAACCGGCGATGGCAATGGGAGCAAGCGCTGCGAGGTACCAGGGAGTTAGCTTCATTCCTTACTCTCCGAGGGGGCTTCGGGCTAGCTGCACCCTACATGTAAGGCAAGCTACGACATTCCTCGGGGCGGGCAAAACTTCTATCGGGACCGACGGCATCGAAGCAACGAAAAAGGGCGTCGGCATCACGCCACACCTCGCACGGCACGTTCCATGTTCGCGCGCAAATGCGGCAGGCGACTTAGGAAAACGATTCCCGACATTTTGAGCCCTCCGGGGGGGCGCGGTCGGCCGAAGCGGTGCGTCCGGGGGTCCGCAGCATGTGGGCGAGCGAACACGAGCCCTGGGACCGGCCGCCTGGTCCCGGGCGCGGCGGGGCAGCCAGGCAGGAGACCTGCGGCGCGAGAAACCGAGAATCGGGGCGATCGAATGGACACTGCCGCTGCGACTTGTTTATCGTCGGCGCGTGCCCGTGCGGGGTCAGTCCCAACGAGGAGGCGGAGCCCCGGCCCGGACGGTGGTCCGTCCGCTATGCGTGCTCACGACGGCTGCGCTGCTGGGCGCCGCGGCGAGCGGTTGCACCACCGTCGACCCCGGTCCCAATTTCGTCGTCCCCGACGAGCAGTTCGATGCGGACTTCTTCTTCTGCCGCGTCGAGCCCGAGCTTCTGGTGACGAAGAGGTGCGGGTCGGGGGATCCTGCGGCCGGTGACGCGGCGAGCGGCTGCCATTTCAACCCGAGCGCCGTGAGCGGCATGGCGATCCGCGATCACGCGCCGATCGAATGCAGCGGTGATCGGCCCACGAACCGGGCGCTCCTGAACCCGGGCGGCGCTGCGCAGGGCAATCTCCAAGCGGTCACGCTCGTGATGAGCCGCGACGTGATGACGGCGCCGCTCTACTTGCGACCCACCGGGCAGAATCACCCTCGCGCGATTTTCGCGCGCGAAGATCCCTTCGTCGAAGTCCTCCGCGAGTGGGCCCAGCGATGAAACGCATCGCGCTCGTCCTCGCAGCGCTGTTGGCCGCTTCGGCCGTGAGCGTCGCATCGCCGCGTCCCGCGTTCGCTGCCGAGGAAGCCGACGCGTTCGCGCGCGTCGTCGTCGACTCGGCTGAGCTTCGCACGGGACCGAGCATCTCCTCGCGCGTGATCTACACCGCGCATCGCGGCGAGACCTTCGCCGTCGACGGTCGCCAGGGGACCGGCTTCTGGCTACGCGTCGTCTTGCCGGACGGACGCGTCGCCTACGGCCTCGGTGACGAGATGCAGGTCTTCGCCGTCCGGCCCGGCGAGCCGGATGCGCCCTCGCGTCCGGGGCTGTTCGCGACGCCTCCGCTCGAAGGCGCCAACGCCGGCTTCGCCATCCTCGGGGGCGTGCTCGCCATTCCGGTCCGCGACCAGACGACACGCGCCTTCGGGTACCTCGAGGGGCGCCCGTCCGTGGTCCTGCATCGAACGGTCACGCTCGACGGGTACATCGGCAACGCGCTCACGGCCGACGGCTCGCAGATCCTCTACGGCGGGGGCGCCACCGTGCACTTCGCGCCGAGCTGGGCGATCTGCCCGTTCCTGGGCATCGGCGGAGGCGGGCTGCACGTGCGACCGAACGCGGACTCGTTCGTGCTGAAGCGCGAGGACCTCTACATGGCGAGGGCAGGCGGCGGGGTCTTGATGGCGCTTCGCGGGAGGATCCTCGTTCGGCTCGAGGTGACGAACCTCACGCTGTTCGATTCGGAGAGCGTCAAGAACGCGCAGACGTATGCCGGTGGGTTCGGCGTCTACTTTTGAGGGGCCGCGAAGAGAACAGGGAACAGGGAACGGGGAATTGGGAAGCGAGAGAGGGAGAGGCTGCTTGATGGGCGCGGACAGAGTTACGAGGACGGTGCTCGCGGTGGTGCTCGCGGTCGGGGCGGCTGGGTGCTCGACGGTGAAGCCGCAGCAGCGGTCGGTGCTCGCTGACCCGATCATGCAGTTCGAGGGGGATCCTCAGGCGAGCGCGCAGCTTCGGCACGCGATCGACAACCGGGAAGGTTCTTACGGCGGCGCGGGCGTTGCGGGCGGAGGATGCGGCTGCAACTGAGCGCGCTCGTTCGAGGGCTCGTCGGTCGGCGGCAGCGTCGGCTCGCGTCGCCTCGCCTCGTGGGTGCCGGCGCCGCTGGGGCCTGCCTCGCGTTCGCGCTGTGCAGCGTCGGGCCGCTCGAGCGCACGGCACATGCGCAGGTCGTTCAGGTCGACACCGCACACACATTTTATCACGAGGCCCCGACGCGAACGAACATGACCGTGTACACCCCCGGCGTCGACGTCGCGGCGACCCCGGCGGACTGGATCACGGTCCGGGGCGGCTACGAAGCGGACGTCGTGTCGGGCGCGAGCGTCGCCACCAAGGCGGGCCCGGCCTATCAGGCGGTGAACCCGGGCGTGGACGTGATCACGACGGCGAGCGTCAACGACTTCCGTCACGCGCCGCGCGGCGGCTTCACGCTGCGCAAGGGCGATGTGGCCTACACCGCCTCGTACACGTACGGGACGGAGAACGACTATCGATCCCACTCGATCTTCGTCGGCGCGCGGACCGACGCGTACGACCACAACACGCAGCTCGAGATCTCGTACGCGCGGAACTTCGACTCCGTGTGCGATCGCGTCCAGGCGGTGAACGACACGGCGCCACGCTTCCGGGCGCTCGAGGACTCGAGCGGCTGCTTCAGCGACGATCCGTTGCGGCGGCGGCGTTCGCTCTCCATCGACGGACTGCAGGCGAGCTGGACGCAGGCATGGACGCCTTCGTTCGCGACGCAGCTCGTCTACACGGCGCAGATCCTCGACGGGTTCCAGTCGAACCCCTATCGCAGCATCATCGTCGCGCAAGGCCTGAAGGCGCAGGAGCACCACCCGGAAGTGCGCGTGCGCCAGGCGCTGGCCCTGAGGTTCAACTGGTACCTCCGGCCGCTCAAGGTCGCGCTCCGCGTGACCGGTCGCGTGTATCGCGACACCTGGGACATCACGAGCGGGACGGGGGAGCTCGAAGCCGAACGTTACCTCGTCGAAGGCCTCCGCCTTTCCGCGCGCGGCCGTTTCTATCGCCAGACGGGGGCGCTCTTCTGGAGCGACGACTACACCGGCGGCGATCCGCCCCTCGGCCCGAAGGGGCAGTACTTCACGGGCGATCGCGAGCTGTCTCCGTTCTGGAGCCTCGGCCTCGGCGCGCGTGTCACGTACATGATCCACCCGAAGCCGAAGCCCGAGGGCGGGAGCACGCGTCTCCTCGGCATCTTCACGCACGCCAAGTTCGGCGCCTCTGCCGACGCGATGCAGTTCGACTACGACGAGTACACACTCGCAGGCGTCCCGATCACGAACGCACGGGCGTACATCCTCGGCGCGACCGCGGGCGCCGCGTTCTGATTCGAACGCGGCGCCGCTCGTCTCCGTTCGGTCAGCCGCGCGGCTCTACGCCGAGCATCCGCAGGATGCCCTGCATCGCGATCCACGCCATCTCGGGGCGACGCTGCAGCTCGGCGCGGAGCTCGGCGAACGCCTTCTCGAGGATGGCGGCGTCGAGAAGCGTCGAGAGCATCTCGGCGTTCGGCACGAACTCCGAGTCGCGGGCGGTGTCGAGGTACCCGCGCACGAACGCCGCGGATGCCCACGTCTGCCAAATCCATCCCCAAGGCTCCGCTCGGGGCTGGTCCTCGGGGCGCAGCGTGAGCAGCGAGGTCGCCGCGGCGTAGTGGAACGAACGGACGATGCTCGCGACGTCGCGCATCGCGCCACGCTTGCGGCGGCGCTCGGAGAGGCGTCGGTTCTCGCGGCCGGAGCCGATGCCCAGGATGACGAAGTCCTTGCCGGTGAACAGCACCCTACCGAGGTGCAGGTCACCGTGGCCCCGGATCTGCTTCGACTCGATCCGCTTGGTCAGGATCGGCTCGAACTTGGCGAGGATCTTGTCCTCGACCTTCACGAGCATCGCGGCAGGGCCCCGCGCATTGACCGGCAGCTCGTGCGCGGTGCGACGTAGCCCGGCGAGGACGCGCCCGATCAGGTTGCGTGCGCTCTGATACTTCGAGCGCTGATCCATCGTCGAATACGGCGTCGGAACGAACGCAGGCTCCTTCGACGAGGCGAGCACGCAATGAAGGTCGGCCAGGCGCCGGCCGAGGAGCATGGCCCAATCGCGGTACGCGCCGATCGACTCGCGGTGTTCGGCCGGCGGTTCGAGCAGTGACAGCTCGAGGAGCGACTGCGTCGGGATCGCGGGCGGCGGTACGTCCGCGGGATGCGCCGTAACGAGCTCGTACATGCGACCGAGCTCGTTGCGAGCGTGCTGCCACGCGGTCCCTTCGTTGACGATGAGCTCCTCGAGGAAGGCCACCGTGGTGGGTTCGTCACGACCGGATCGCCGTTCGACGTACCCGAGCACGCGCGGGGTGATGCCTTCGAGCGGGTTCTGCGCGGCGGGATCCTTCGGCTGGAACATCCGCGCGACCTCGAGCTCGGGCGCGGTGCCTTCTTCCATCCGGTAGAGGAGCTTCAGCACCGCCTGATCGCCGAACGAGATGACCGCGCCGACGCGATCGGCATCGATGACGCGCGCATCGTGGAGGCCGTCCGGATCGACCGAACATCCTGGCACGACTGCGCCGGCGAGCTTGCCGGAGGACGTCGGGAACCCGACGCCACGGACGGCCGCGTCGACGAGGACGCGAGCGGCACCTTCGGTGGTGGCCTCCACGAGGACGGCCTGCCGGGGCGGCGCTCCCGCGCTCTCCTGGATGTTCAGGACCGCCACGACGGACGAGCCCGGAGGCGCCTCCGGCGCGACGAGGAGCGGCAATGCGAAGCTCTCGGGCTCGCCCTCGACGTATTCGACGCGGACGAAGACGTACGTGAGCGGCGTTTCGCCGTCGGTCAGCCGTGCGGTCTCGACGACCTTGGCGTTCGTCGTCGCGCCGTATTCGAGGCCGCGCGTATGGATGAACGAGAGGAGTGCGTCTTCGAGCAGCGGCCGCTCGTCACCGAAGAACAGCGCGTCGACGCTCGTGCACGGGAGGATGACGTCGCCGACGAGGCTGCGGCGCTCCTCCGGTGACTCGCGCGGAGCCTCCAGGGCGAACCAGTAGAAGTCGTGTCCGCCGAGCGTGAGCAGATAGGGGTGCTCGCCGACGTTGGGAAACCGTGTTCGGCCCATCAGCTCGACGGGGACCGCGCCCTTCATGCTCGAAAGATCGAGCTCGACGAACTGCACGTGGCGCGAGAGGTTTGCGACGACGAGGATCGTCTCGTCCTCGTAGCGGCGCACGAATGCGAGGACGCGTGGGTTCGAGGGGTGGAGGAACTCCACGGAGCCACGACCGAACGCGCGATAGCGCTTGCGCATCGCGATGAGGCGCTTCGTCCACCAGAGCAGCGAGTTCGGGTTCGACTGCTGCATCTCGACGTTGAGCGCCTCGTAGTGGTACTCGGGGTCGATGTTGACCGGCAGGATGAGACGCTGCGGGTTGACGCGCGAGAAGCCGGCGTTGCGGTCGGCGCTCCACTGCATCGGCGTGCGGACGCCGTTGCGGTCGCCGAGCCACACGTTGTCCCCCATGCCGATCTCGTCGCCGTAGTAGAGGACGGGCGTACCGGGCATCGAGAAGAGCAGGCCGTTCAGGAGCTCCATCTTCTTGCGGTCGTTGCCGACGAGCGGCGCGAGCCTTCGGCGGATGCCGAGGTTGATGCGCATCCGCTGCTCGTGCGCGTAGACCCGGTACATGTAGTCGCGCTCTTCGTCCGTCACCATTTCGAGCGTGAGCTCGTCGTGGTTGCGGAGGAACATCGCCCACTGGCACGACGGGTGGAGCTCCGGCGTCTGCTTGAGGATGTCGATGATGGGGAAGCGGTCCTCCATCTGAATCGACATGAAGAGCCGCGGCATGATCGGGAAGTGGAAGTTCATGTGGCACTCGTCGCCGCTGCCGAAGTAGGCGGCAGCGTCCTCTGGCCACTGGTTCGCTTCCGCGAGGAGCATGCGGTTCGGGAACTTCGCGTCGATGTGCGCCCGGAGCTTCTTCAGGAACGCGTGGGTCGCCGGGAGGTTCTCGCAGTTCGTGCCCTCTTCTTCGTAGAGATAGGGCACCGCATCGAGACGGAGGCCGTCGACGCCCCGCGCGAGCCAGAAGTCGACCGTGTCGAACATCGCCTCGTGCACGGCCGGATTTTCGAAGTTCAGGTCCGGCTGGTGCGCGAAGAAGCGATGCCAGTAGTACGCGTTCGCGACCGGGTCCCACGACCAGTTCGACGGCTCGAAGTCACGGAAGATGATGCGCGCTTCCTTGTAGCGATCGGCGTTGTCGCTCCAGACGTAGAAGTCGCGTTCGGGCGACCCTGGCGGAGCTCGGCGCGCGCGCTGGAACCACGGGTGCTGGTCCGAGGTGTGGTTCATCACGAGCTCGGTGATCACGCGGATCCCTCGCTTGTGTGCCTCGTGGACGAACGTGTCGAACTCCTCGATGGTTCCGACGTCCGAGTGCACGTCGGTGTAGTCGGCGCAGTCGTAGCCGTCGTCGCGTCCAGGCGAGGGGTAGTGAGGAAGGATCCAGACCGCCGTGACGCCCAGGTCGGCGAGGTAGTCGAGCTTGCTCGTCAGTCCCTGGAAGTCGCCGATGCCGTCGCCGTTCGCGTCGTAGAACGAGCGGGTGCGGACCTCGTAGATGACGGCGTCCTTGTACCAGAGCGGATCATCCGTCAGACCACGGGGACGGCCGGTCCTATGAGCTCTCGTCATTTCCTCTCCATGTCGGCGGGCGCTCTTCCGTAGGTACGCGCCAAACAAAGCAGGCGTTCTTCTGCCTCACGACCGAGTTCGCTTGCGCGCACTCGCCACCGCCAGTTGCCCTCGGCGACCCCTGGACGGTTCATCCGTGCTTCGGTCCCGAGCCCGACGACGTCCTGCATCGGCACGATGCACGTGCGTGCGACGCTCGCCATGGCGAGCCGCATCAGCTCGAGACTGGGGTCGACCGCGTCTCCGTGATCGCGCCCCATGTAGGCCAGCGCGCGGTGGCGCTCGGCGTCGGTCTGTTCCCGTGTCCGCGAGCTCGTCGCCGTTCCGCCGGGATCGGTGAACCACCCGACGGACGTGTCGTTGTCGTGCGTGCCGGTGTAGACGACCGCGTTCTTGTGGTGGTTGTGAGGGAGGAACATCTCCGCCTGGGGATCGGTGCCGAACGCGAACTGCACGAGCCGAATGCCGGGCAGACCGAGCTCGCGACGGAGCCGGGTGACCCTGGGCGTCACGTCGCCGAGGTCCTCGGCGATGAGCGGGAGTGGACCGCCACCGTTGCCGAGCTCGGCGGCGATCGCATCGAACAACGCGCGACCGGGCCCCTTCATCCAGCGCCCGTTCTGGGCCGTCTGCTCGTGGGCGGGGATGCGCCAGTAGCGCACGAAGCCGATGAAGTGATCGAGCCGCACGACGTCGAAGCGGCGGAACGCGGACTTGAAGCGGTCGACCCACCAGCGGTAGCCGGTCTTCGCGAGGACCTTCCACCGGTACAGCGGGTTGCCCCAGCGCTGGCCCGTCGTGCTGAAGTAGTCGGGAGGTACACCCGCGATGTGGCGAGGCAGCCCCTCGTCGTCGAGATCGAAGAGCTCCCGGTGCTGCCAGACGTCGGCGCTGTCGTGCGCGACGAAGATCGGGATGTCGCCGATGAGCCCGATGCCGCGTTCCTTGCAGTATGCACGAAAGGCGGTCCACTGCTCGTCGAACGCCCACTGCGCCGACTTCACGAGCTCGATCCGTTCGGCGAGGTCCTTGCGCGCACGTTCGAGCGCCTCGGGGCGCCGATGCCGAACACCGGGTTCCCAGTGCCACCACGGCCGGCGCTCGTTTGCCCGCCGGAGAGCGTCGAAGAGAGCGAAGTCGTCGAGCCAGCCCGCCTCGCGCTCGCAGAACTCGTCCCGCCGTCTGCGGGCGCGCTCGTCGAGCTGCGCGAGCGCGATCCGAAGATGTTTCGCTCGGAACGCGCTCGCGGCGGGGTAGTCGACGTGATCGGACGGGAAGGGCTCGCGCGCGATCTCGATGCCGAACGCGTCGAGGTCGACGAAGAGGGGATTCCCCGCGAAGGCCGACCGTGCCGAATACGGCGAGTCGCCGTAGCCGACCGGACCGACCGGCAGCATCTGCCACCACCGCTGGCCCGCACGCGCGAGGAAGTCGGCGAACGAGCGGGCGGACGGCCCCAGGTCACCAATGCCGTGCGGCCCTGGGAGACTCGAGAGATGGAGAAGGACGCCGCTCGATCGTTCGTTCAGAGCGTAGGCGCGCAAACTCACGGGCGAACGAATCTCGCACTCGGCGCGGCCAGCCTCAAGGTCCCTTCGTACAAGAGCTCGCTTGCGACTCGATGCCGTAGCGAGGGGTGAGTCTTTCGTCCTCACGCCTCGGTTCGATCGCCGCAGTGCTGAGGTGGCGTTCCTCAGTGCTGAGTCGAAGGTCCACAGGCCGCTCGGGTGTGATCGCCGCGCGGGCAGACGATCGCGGCTTACTCTTCGGCTTCGTTGCCGCGCAGGCCGTGCTTCTTGGCCATGTCGTGCAGGTGCTTGCGGTCCATCTTCGCTTCGCGTGCAGCTGCCGAGATGTTGCCGGAGTGCCGGCCGAGGAGCCACTTCACGTAGCGTCGCTCGAACTCCGCGTCGTACTTCGCGCGCGTCTCGCGGTAGCTCTTGTCCGGCTCGAAGTGGAACGCCGCGTCCGACGACGCGTGCGCGGTCGGCAACGTCACGACGCCGATCTCCGTCGAGCCGGTCGCCTGCGCCATGTAGATCGAACGCTCGAGCACGTTGCGGAGCTCGCGCACGTTGCCCGGCCACTCGTGCGCGGCGAGCGACTGCATCGTCTCCGGCGGCACGGTGAGCCCGTCGCCACCGGCGGCCTTGAGCATGTGCTGCACGAGCGCGGGGATGTCGTCGCGCCGCGCGCGCAGCGGCGGCACGGTGACCGGCACGACGGCGAGGCGGAAGTAGAGGTCCTCGCGGAACTTCCCGGCCCCGACCTCGCGCTGCAAGTCACGCTTCGTTGCGGCGATCACGCGGACGTTCGTCGAGAGCGTCTTGTTGCCTCCGACGCGGCGGAACTCGCGCGTCTCGAGCACGCGAAGGAGCTTCGGCTGGACGTCGAGCGGCAGCTCACCAATCTCGTCGAGGAACACCGTGCCGCCGTCGGCGAGCTCGAACGCGCCCTGGCGCGTCGAGACGGCACCGGTGAAGGCGCCGCGCTCGTGTCCGAAGAGCTCGCTCTCGATGAGCGAATACGTGACCGCGCCGCAGTCGACCACGAGGAACGGCTTGTTCGCGCGGCTGCTCGCGCTCGAGATGGCCCGTGCGAGGACGTCCTTGCCGGTGCCCGTCTCGCCCTCGAGAAGCACGGTCGCGTCGGTGGGCGCAATGCGCTCGAGCACTCCGAAGATGGTGCGCATCGCGAGGCTCTGTCCGATCGCCGGACCGAAGCTCGTCTTCTCGCTGGGCAGCACCTCGACCTTCTGGACGGAGGGCCGGAACTGGATCTCGACCTCGCCCACCTTGAGGACGCTGCCGGGCTGCACCATCGCCTCGCGGATGCGTGTGCCGTCGATCTTCGTTCCGTTGGTGGAGTCGAGATCGCGCACGTGGAGGCCGTCGGGCGCGCGGACGATCTCGCAGTGGTGCCGCGAGACGGTGTCATCGCTGAGGACGAGGTCGTTGTCCGCGGCCTTGCCGATCGTGAGGCGGCCGCCGACGACCTTGCTCGTCCCCTTGTGGCTTCCCGAGAGGACGAGCGCCAGGACTCCGGCTGGAGCGCCGCTCATCCCGCCCGCGGCGCGGGTCGAGATCTCATGGGCCGCGACCGATCGAGAACGGGGCTCCGCCCGGCTGGCAGGACCCTTGGCGTCCTCGGAACCTGTCGCCTTGCGATCGGGAGTGTTTTCCTCGCTCACGTTGCTCGAGCCCCGCTGGTTTGGGCCGTTCATGGTCGGTCGCGCATGAGTGCGCTCGACACGTCGACCTGGGTGCTTCCGCCCCCAAGGGTAACCTGCCTTTGTATCGCTCGGCGACCGTCGATTGTGTCGAGGTCGATCTCGAGCCGATATTCGCCGTCCGGCAGCTGTGGCTCATGCGCGACGACCCGCGGCGCTGTTCCTTTCACATAGGAGAAATGCGCCTGGCGGGCCGTGTCGCCGCCCTTGGCCACGTACTGGAGGTCGACGGCGGTGACCTCGGGCGCTGCGGCTCCGAGGACGACCCTGACGTGCTGCTCCTTCGGACCCTGCCTTGCCAAATAGAAGGCGACGAGGAGCCCGAAGACGAGAAAGACGAAGCGCGTCAGCGGCCGACGACGCGGGCCGACGGGGCGATCGTTCGCGTCCGGCGGGACGGGCTCGGCCGTCCCCGTGGTCGCGCCTTCTTGTCGTTGTTCCTCGTCGGACGTCGCGTCGGCAGATGCGGGCAGCTTGTCGTCAGTGGCCACGGAACGACCGGATCCGCGCGACGAGGCCCTGGACGACGTCGGGCGGGAGCTCGAACTTCGGCATCCGGCCCTTGCCGTTGACGATCGTGCTCGCGATCTCCTCGTCCTTGACCTTCGACTGCCAGTCCTCCCGACCGAGATCGGGCGCCTTGAACATCGGGCCTTGCGGGCCGTCGCCTTTGCCCTCCGCGCCGTGGCAGGCGGCACACTGGTTTCGCCATGTGATGTCGGCGAGGGCAGGGGTGCCGCCGGATTCACCGCGCGCGCCCTGCTTGGCGTTCGGGTCGCCGCTCTTCTTTTCACCGTCGTGGTCGGCCGCGCTCCACTCCTTGAGCTCGACCGACGGCGGACGATCGCAGGCGCCCGCGAGCACGGCCATCACGACCGCAGCACCGAGCGCGAAAGAGCGGGGAATTCGACGGGAGGTCACGGGGCTCCGCGCCTAATACCGCGGACCGACGCAGGAACCAACCTTGTCGCACGGGGATGCCGGCGCTAGGGTTCAGTCAAGAAAGGCGTGGACCGGCGGTGCCGGCCGCGACCAACCAACATGTACGCTGCGACCGGTGCTCCGAAGAAGGTGACCGTCCCCGATCTGCGCGCGCGCAAGGCCCGCGAGCGCGCCGAGAAGATCGCGATGGTGACGGCGTATGACTTCACGATGGCTCGCCTCGCGGACGAGGCTGGCGTGGACATGGTCCTCGTCGGTGACTCGCTCGGGATGGTCATCCAGGGGCTGGCGACGACGATTCCGGTGACGCTCGACGAGATGGCGTATCACTGCCGTGCCGTCGCGCGCGGCCTCGCTCGTGCTCATCTCGTCGGGGATCTGCCGTTCATGAGCTACCAGGTCTCTCCCGCTCAGGCGGTCGAGAGCTCGGGCAAGCTGATGAAAGAAGGCGCCTGCGAGAGCGTGAAGCTCGAAGGCGGCCAGGAAGTCGCGGAGCACGTTCATCGCATCGTGCGCGCGGGGATTCCGGTCGTCGGCCACGTCGGCCTCACCCCTCAGAGCGTCCATGCGCTCGGCGGCTTCAAGGTGCAGGGGCGAGGCGCCGAAGCAGCGGAGAAGATCATCGCGGACGCGATCGCGATCGAGCAGGCAGGCGCCTTCGCGATCGTGCTCGAGGCCGTCCCGCCGGACGTCGCGGAGGAGATCACGAACGTCGTCTCCGTCCCGACGATCGGCATCGGCGCCGGCGCTGGTTGCGACGGGCAGGTCCTCGTCTGCACGGATCTGCTCGGACTCAGCCGCGGCCACCAGCCAAAGTTTGCGAAGCGCTTCGCTAACCTCGGTGACGAAGCGGTCGCGGCTTTCGGCGCCTATGTCGCGCAGGTCCGCTCCGGAGCTTTCCCGGCCGCCGCGCAGACGTACAAGCCGAACGCGCCCGCTCGCGGACCGCGCATGGCGGAAGAAGCGGCCGCCGTGTTGCGCCCCGACCTGGGGCTCGACCTGGCCGACCTCGACACGCCGCTTCCGCTCGATCACTGGCACTGAGCAGGAACTGAGCACGAACTGAGCAGAACGCCGTCAGGCCGGCGCAGCTCGTCGAGGAGACGAAGCTCGCCGGCCTGGACCGCGTCGCGAGGCTTCAGGCGTCTTCGTGGATGCCGCCCGGAAGCTTGTCGCGGCCTTGTTTCACGCGGTCGTTCCAGGTCTCCGACTTCCCGTTCGGGACCTCGACCATCGAGATGCAGCCCGGCACCGGGCACACGAGCTGACAGAGGTTGCAGCCTACGCACTCCGGCTCGTCGATCCACGGGACGCGGTCGCCGGCGACGGCTCCGAGCGGGAGCGGCTTCGGCGCCTTGGCCGGACCGTGGGCATGGGCGTGCGGCGGACGCGGGCGATCTTCCGGCCCGGTGAAGATGCACTGGTGCGCGCCGTCGTGGCAGGCCGTGACGCAGAGCTGGCAGCCGATGCATGTCTTCGGGTCGATGCTCGCCACGAGCTTGTACGAGAGATCGAGGTCGCCCCACTCCTTGTAGCCGGGCACGGCGCGCCCCCGGAGCTCGCTCACGCTCTTCATGCCCTGGGCGTCGAGGTACTCGGAGAGGCCGTCGATCATGTCTTCGACGATGCGATAGCCGTAGTGCATGACCGCGGTGCAGACCTGCACGCTGGTCGAGCCGAGCGCGATGAACTCGGCCGCGTCGCGCCAGTTGGCGATGCCGCCGATGCCCGAGATCGGGATCATGCCCGGCTCACGCGCGAGCGCGGCGACCATGTGGAGCGCGATCGGCTTGACCGCCGGCCCGCAGTAGCCGCCGTTCGTGGATGCGGCGCCGACGCGGGGAAGGGGGACCAGCCGATCGAGATCGACGCCGACGATGCTCTTGATGGTGTTGATGAGCGCGATGCCGTCCGCTCCGCCCTTCACGGCCGCCATGCCGGCCTCGACGATGTCACCCGTGTTCGGCGTGAGCTTCACGAGCACCGGCGTCCTCGCGAACTCCTTCACCCAGCTCGTGATCTCCTGGAGCAACTTCGGCTCCTGACCGACGCTCGAGCCCATTCCGCGCTCGCACATGCCGTGCGGGCAGCCGAAGTTCAGCTCGAGGCCGTCGACGCCGGCGTCCTCGACCTTCTGGATCAGGACCTTCCAGTCGTTCTTCGTCTCGGTCATGAGCGACGCGATGACGACGTTCTTCGGGTACCGCTTCTTCACCTCGCGAATCTCGCGGAGGTTCACCTCGAGAGGGCGATCGGTGATGAGCTCGATGTTGTTGAGCCCCATCAGCTTGCGACCGTCGTAGTCGACGCCGCCGAAGCGGCTCGTCACGTTCACGATGGGATCGCCGAGCGTCTTCCACACGGCGCCGCCCCAACCCGCGTCGAACGCGCGCATGACCTGCTCGCCGCTGTTGGCCGGAGGCGCCGACGCGAGCCAGAAGGGGTTCGGGCTCTTGATGCCTGCGAACTCGATGCTGAGATCCGCCATGGTCTTCTTCTCCTCGAACTTCCTCTTCCGAACCCTTATCGACCGGCCCAGCGCGCCAGGAGCGCGCGCGCGGCGTTGCGTCCGTCAGCGACGGCGTTGACGACTTCCTTGCCGCCGTTGATGCAGTCGCCACCGGCGAAGACCTTCGGATTGCCGGTGACGCAGGTGGCCGTGTCCGGGACGACGACACATCCGCGCTTGTCGAGCTCGACCCCGGGCAGCTCTTTGGCGATCTCGCGGAGCTTCGACTGCCCGATGGCGAGCGCGACCATGTCGCACGGAAGCTCGTGCTCGGTTCCGGGGATCGGCTTGGCATCGGCGTCCGTCTTCGCGACGCGGAGGGCCGTCAGCTTGCCGTGCGCATCGCGGATGAACGCGACCGGCTGCACGTGCCCGATGAGGCGGACGCCTTCCTTGCGCGCACCCGCCATCTCGTGGGCGTAGCCGCTCATCTCGGGAACGCCGCGCCGGTAACACATGGCAACGTCGGAAGCGCCGAGGAGCGCACACTCGCGCGCCACGTCGATCGCGGTGTTGCCGCCGCCGACGACGAGAATGCGCTTGCCCGCGATCTCCTCGCGATGCCCTCGGCTCATCTCGAGCTTCATTCGCTCGATCCATTCCGTCGCGCCGAAGACACCCGGGCCGTCCTCTCCGGGGATCCCGAGCCTGGAGTCGGCGCCGAGGCCGACGCCGATGAACACGGCGTCGTACGAGTCGAGGAGCTTCTTCACCGAGATGCGCCCCGCGCCGTCTTCATGGCCGACCTCGATCCCGGTCTGCACGTCGACGCCGAAACCCTCGACCCACTCGACCTCGTGGAGCGCGTCCTGCGCATGGAGCTTGTAGGGCGCGATACCGGTCGTGTTGAGCCCGCCGGAATAGGCGCGCTTTTCGAAGACGACGGCCTCGTGCCCCTCGAGCGCGAGATAGCCGGCGAACGCCAGCGACGCGGGGCCACCGCCGATGCACGCGACGCGCTTCTTCGCGACGGCCACGTCGACCTTCTTCGCGAGCACGGGCGGGCTCTCGGGCCGCGTTGCCGTCTCGGTCGCGAAGCGCTGGAGCCGCCCGATCTGGATCGGGTCGCGGCCCCAGCCCGTGTACACGCAGGAACCCTGGCAGAGCACCTCGACGGGGCAGACGCGTGCGCACGAATAGCCGAGGAGGTTCTGCTCGAAGATCGTACGCGCGCTGCCGCGGACGTTGCCCGACGCGATCTTCTTGATGAACGTCGGGATGTCGATTTCCGTGGGGCACGCCTTGATGCACGGCGCGTCCGCGCAATAGAGGCAGCGATCGGCCTCCGCCTTCGCTTCCGCGGACGTGTAGAGCGGCTTCTTGTCGGTGAGGTCGTTCTCGAGCCGGTCTTGGGGGAGCTTTGCGAGCGTCATCACGATCCTCTTCAATCCGGTTCGGCCTTCGCCGAACCTGCTCGTTCAGGCGAACGCGGCGAAGGAGTCCTCGAGGATCTTCAGACCCTCTTCGATCTCGGTGCGGGTCACGTTCAAGGCGGGCGCGATGCGGACGACGTTGCCCCAGAGGCCTCCGCGTCCGATGAGCAATCCGCGCTTCTTCGTCTCCTCGAAGAGGCGCGAGGTGCTGCCGGCGTCGGGCGTGCGATCCTTCGCGGTCTCGTCCTTCACGAGCTCGATCGCCTGCATCAGGCCCTTGCCGCGGACGTCACCGATCACCTTCGGGAAGCGGCGCTTCAGCGCTTCGAGGCCTTCACGAAGGAGCTTGCCCATGACGGCAGCGTTGTCGGTGAGCTTCTCGTCGACGATGACGTCGATCGTCGCGTTCGCCGCTGCCGTCGAGATGGGGTTGCCGCCGTACGTGGAGATGTTGCCCGCCTTCCACGAGTCGGCGACCGGCACCGTCGCGAGGCACGCCCCGATGGGCATGCCGTTCGCGATGCCCTTCGCCATCGTCATGATGTCGGGCTCGACGCCGTCGTGATGCTCGATGCCCCACATCTTGCCGCCCGTGCGGCCGAAGCCGGTCTGGACCTCGTCGCAGATGAAGAGGCCGCCGTACTTCTTGACGATGTCGGTCGCGACCTTGAAGTAGCCGTCCGGCGCGACGATGAAGCCGCCGACGCCCTGGATCGGCTCGGCGAGGAAGCCCGCGATCTGACCGGTGGTCGTCGTCTGGATCAGCTCCTCGATGTCCTGGGCGCACTTGAGCCCGCAGTGATCGGGCGTCGCGCCGTAGGGGCAACGGTAGCAGTACGGCGAAGGCGCGTGTTTGATGCCCGCGATCTGCGAGGTCACCGCACGGTACTTCGAGTGCGCCGTGAGCGACTGCGCGAGCATCGAGCGGCCGGAGTAACCGTGCCGGAGGGCGATGAGCTCCTGACGCCCGGTCGCGAGCTGGGCGAGGGCGACGGCGGTCTCGTCCGCCTCGGTGCCGCTCGCAGTGAAAAATGCCTTTCCGGCTTTGCCGATCTTGCCGGGCGCGAGATCGAGGAGCCGCTGCGCGAGCTCGACGATCCCGATGGTGGGGTAGAGCGTCGAGACGTGGCCGAGGCGATCGATCTGCGCGTGGATCGCGGCGTTCACCTTCGGGTGCGCCTGGCCGACCGAGACCGTGAGGATGCCGCCGAAGAAGTCGAGGTACTCGCGGCCGTCGAGATCCTTCAGCCGTGTGCCCTTGCCCTCGTCCAGGCACACCGGATCTTCGTAGAAGGTCCCGACGCTCGGAAAGAGGAGCTCCTTGTGTTTGCTCCGCAGCTCCGCGCTCGTCCACTTTCGATCGCCCATGGCAAGTCTCTCCTCGAGCCGCGCGCGCTGCTCGCTACAGCGCGTCCGCGGCCCTCCCCGCAAGAAAGGAAAGAGTCTCTCGCAACTTCCGAGCCTGTCAAGGAAGTTGGCGCGCCCCGTCCGTTCGCGCCGCTCGTGTCGTTGGGGCAAGGCGCAGAGGCCTCGAGCGCTCGGGTGGATCGCGTCTGACCGTGCTGTCGAGCGAGCGCCGGCTCTCGAGAGCGGACGGATCGCGACGCCTGTGATGAACCCGAGCCCGCGCCTGCGGCCGTCGTGTTCTTCCGAGCCTGGAGCGCGGTCCTCGGAAGCGCACCGCGAGGCGCGGGTGAGGATGGGAATGGGATGAGGATGGGAATGGTGAGGATGGGAGCACGAGCACGAGCCCGCCCCCGTCCAGATCGGAGGTGTCCTTCCGATCCGCATCGATCGACGCCGGGCGATCCCCGTCGTCGCGAACGGCGCCGTGCCCGACGATCCGAAGTGATGGCGGACGCCGCGCGGAGAGGTGGCGGAGTGCCACGAGCTCCACGTCGCCACCGGTGCCTCGGAGATCGCCGATGAACGACAAGTCCGCCGGGCTCCGCGGATCAGCGTTGCCGACCGGACGTCAGGTCGGGAGGTCCCCGGGCAGACTGGATATCCATTCATTCTGAAATGCAAATTGACCACGATCTATTGATTTCCAATCTCGCATCGCTATTGCGATGCACTTCTGATTTAGCCTCGAGCAATGACGCGACCTCGCCTCTCGCTCGTGCTTGCCCCGATCCTTCCACTGTTGCTCTTCGTTGCCTGCGAAGACGACGAGACATCGTTGGGCGGCGGCCTCGCCGACGGCGGCCCAGCAATCCCCAACACGTCCGACTCGAGCACCTCGTTCGACGGCGCAGCCGACGCCCCAGGCCTGGACGCGGCGACGCCCGACGCCAGCGATGCCGCGCCCTGTCCGATCGGCTTCGACGAGACCGTCGCCGCAGAGATGAAAGTGACGGCCGACGACTACCTTCGGCTCTGGGTGAATGGAGCTCTCGTCGACGACAAGCAGACGACGTGGGGCACCGTCGACACGGTCCCAGTCACGCTGTTCCGGAGCCCGCTGCGCAAGAACGTCATCGCGGTCGAAGCGCGAAACGCGTTCAACGCTCCAGGCTTCGATCGCGGGTTGCTCGTCGACCTCCGGTTCGACGCAGGCGCCGATGCGGGGTCCGACGGCGGCCTCGCGAACGTCGTGACCGACCTCACCTGGAGGATCGTGGGCGACCTCACCGACGGCGGCATCCCCGATGGCGGCCTTCCCGACGGCGGCGCGGCCGGTGTCGCCGCCTGGTTCGCCCCGACGTTCGACGACTCGACCTGGAACGCGCCGATCGACGAGGGCCCTCACGGTATGAGCCCATGGGGCTTCGTGTTCGGCACCTCGTCGGCGCGATGGCTCTGGAGCTACGACTCCTCGTCCGCAGCAACGAAGCCGGCGGACGAGCACGTCTACTTCCGGAAGACGTTCTACCTCGACACGACGGGCGCCCCGAGCGACACGGCGCCCGCGTGCCCGTGAGACCCGGTCCACGACAGCACGTCATTCGCCCGCGCCTCGATGGCATCGCTGGCTTGTCTCTGCATCGGACGCGAGGGGCTCCACAGCCGCCGAGCGCCCGGCGCGCCCGGCGCGGATAGGCTGTCCCAGCCTGCGGGCGACGAGGTTCAGCGGACGGTCGGCGGCGGCGCGTCGTTGACGGGGCGGCTGCCCATTCCGCCGGCGTAGCCGTAGCTCGCCGCCTTGCCGACGCCCCAGACGGTGACCGCGAACGGGCCGTCGCTGCGGGCTTCGTGACGGCCGTAACCGCATTCGCCCTTCGGGAATTTCTGCGGGATCGTGCCCTTCGTGAGCTCGACGAACGCGAGCTCGTATTCGCCTTTGCTGCCGAGCGGCTCGAAGCCCGTGATCTCGCCGGCGCACTCGAGCACGACCGGCTTGAAGCCATCCGCCGTGCGGCGGCGGACGACGGTGAGCGACGTGTCCGGGAAGGTGTAGTCGGCAAAGAACACATAGCGATCGAGGAACTGGTCGGACGGCACGACGTTGACGAAGTCCGGATCGCCGGGCGTCGTGTTGCCGGCCTGAGCGCCGCCGCCGTAGAGCTCGCCGGTCATGTGCTGCGCGGCGTAGAACGGATGTTGCGAGTCCTGGCTCTTCACGACGACGCGCGCTTCGGTGATGAACGTCGCGACTTGCCCGGCCGCGAGCGTGCTCGGCGCGCCGATGGGCTGCTGCGGATCGTAGGTGAGCTCGGTGCCGTCCGCGGCGCCGACGAACATCCACGGCACCTTCTCCCGCGGAGCTCCGGTGAGCGAGGGAATGCGGGGCAGATACGGCGCGAGTGCGTATTCGGTGCCCCACTGCGAAAACGGCGCGATCTGCTGCTGGGTGAGATCACACGACATCATTTCGTTCGGCAGGAGCGTGCACGCCGATCCGCCGAAGACGCCGACGGGTTTGTTCGCCACGATCGGGCTGCCCGTGAGGAGCGGGTCCTGGCGGATCTGCAGGACCTCGCCGCGGGAGAGTGTCCACGTCACGGGCACCCCGGCAGGCGACTGGTCGATGCCCATGCCCTGGAGGATCGCCTCGCGCGGCTTCATCGAGACCTCGGTCCCGTCCTCGTTGGCGACGATCTGGAGCGTGCGCTCGTCGAGCGTCTCGATCCTGACCATCGTGTAACGACCGGTCTCGACCGCGATGTACTCCTTCTCCCAGGTGGAGACCGGAAGAAGGAGCGTCGCCGTCGGGTAGAAGCTCTCGGCGCCGCCGTAGGGGAAAATCGAATACGCCGCGACCGGCGCGTCCGTCTCGAGGTGGAACGCGCGGGACTTGACCGAGCCGTGCTTCGCGGGGTCGCCCTTGTACGCGGCGACCGTCCCGACAGGGCAGCGCACCGACTCCTCGCGCACGAACTCTTCGGCCTGCGAGAGGAACACGACGGCCACCTCGCCCGGCGGGATCGCGCCTTCGATGCGCGTGTAGACGGGGTGCTTGTCGTTGCGCGACACCTTGTAGACCGACGCGCTGAGGTCGAGCGGCTCGTTACCGAGCGAAGCACGCAGCGTGACGGGACGGTCCCACGTGTTGGCGACCATGGTGGCGAAACATTCGCCGTGGCCGAGCAGCGCATCGTCGGCGGGCACCGTCCAGAACGAACATCCCGTCGAGCCCTTCGACAGCGCCGCGGAGGTGCACGCGTCGACGCACGAGTCGACGCCGCAGCCCTGGTCGGGACCACACGTTGCGATGGTCTCCTCCGGTCCGCCTGGGCACTGGAAGAGCACGCGCTTCAGATCGCGCGAGCACCGGTAGCCGCACGATGGCCCACTGTCGGGTGTCCCGGAGTCGTCCGTGAGCTTCGGGGGCTCGTCGAACTGCGGCCGTTCCTGCGTGCAGGCGGCGGCGAGGACGGTCGCTCCCAGAACGACGGCGCACGCGATGCCGCTAGCGAGCGTGAGGCGAACCTCGGAGTGTTTCATCGAAAGCGTCTCTCCGTGCGTACTCAGAACGAAATCTTCACGGGCGAGGGATGAGCCTCGCGGTCGGGAACGAGCCCGAGCTCACCGTGGGTGTTGTTTCCCCAGCACTCGACGGTGCCGCCCTGGACGAGCGCGCAGACGGCGCCATGGCTGGCAGCGACGTGAACGGCATGCGAGGTGAAGTTCTGCGCGGGCGTGAACGTCGCGCTGAACGTCTCGTCGAGGCTCCGCGCGAGCGCGCCGTTGATGTTCTCGCCGCAGCAGTGGACCTTGCCGTCGGTGAGCCGGACGCACGTCGTCTCGTCACCGACCGTGACCTGCTGCGGCCACGCATCGGAGAGCACCGGCGCACGACGCGGCTCTTGCTCACGGTCCGGCAGCCCGGTGCAGAGCGCGCCCGTGAAGGACTGTCCCCAGCACCAGACCTCGCCGTCCGCGATCGCGCAGGCGTGCGCGTGCCCGAGCACCGTGGGGCGGCCCGGAGTTGGGGGCGGCTCGCGCCAGAGGAGCGGCGAGACGGCAAGGCTCGTGACCTTCGCGAGCTGATCGATCTTGCGAGGGGCTTCGTCGGGGCTACGCGACGAGATCCGTCCGGAGACGAGCCCGTCGTCGCCGGACATCGCGCCCCAGCTCCAGACCGTGCCGTCGGTTCCGAGACCGAGGGACGTGCGCGAGCTCGCGCCGGTCTTCGCGAACATGCCGGCATCCAGCTCCGCTTCGCCCGGCTCGACGGGGACGGGGAGTGGGCCGCGGCCGAAGACGACACGCGCGAGCTTGAAGCTCTGTCCGTTGCCCCAGCAGAGCAGCTTGCCGCCTGCCGTCGCGATGCAGACGCTGCCGAATCCGACGTCGAGGCGCTTCGCCACCTCCTCACCGATCTCCGGACGCGTCGGCACCGGATGGCGGTCGTAGTCCGTCTGCGGGAAGTCGGCGGAGAGACCGAGCTCGCCGTCGGCATTGATTCCCCAGCACTTCGGCGTGCCGTCGCCGAGGAGCGCACAGGTGACGTTTCCGGCGGCGCCGATATCGACGACGTTCGTCAGCTCGACGACCTTGCCGGCGCCGGACAGTCCCGTCGCGGCTTCTCCGCGGCCGAGCTGACCCCAGATGTCGCTGCCCCAGCAGTGGGCCGTGCCGTCGCTCATCCGAACGCAGAAGTGCGAGTCGCCGGCGACGAGCTGGACGGGGCAAGGCTCGGTCGTGCACACGACCTTCTCCGGCGTCGGATCGAACGGGGGGCGCGCCTTGGCGTCCCGGTCGCCGCCGTCGATCGGCTCGGAGGCGTCTGGCCCCGCGTCGGGCTCGGGCGTGGGCGCCAGGTCGGGCTCAGCGTCGCCGGTGCACGCGGCGGTCACGAGCAAGGCGAACACCGCTGCGGCCAGCGGGATCGTGAGCGTGGTGCCGTGGAGGATGGCTCGATTGCGGACTCTCATCGCGTTCCTCTCGGTCAGCGCTTCGTGGGGTCGTAGTGGAAGGCAATGTTGTCGCCGACGGCCCAGAAGTCGTTGGCGGTCTTCGCCCAGAGCCCGAAGACGGGTGAGGCCATCGGGTACTTCGTGATGGTGACGGCCATCGGCGTCCAATCACTGCCATCCCAGTGTCGGATCCGCCCATGCTCACCCGCGGTCCAGAGATCGTTCGGTCCGAACGAGAGGATCGCGTGCGTGGACGGATCCTGGAACGTGCCGTCGATCTCGGCCTCGAACGTGAAGTCCTCGCCAGTGTTCGCGCGCGAACCGCGAACGATCATGGCGCCGCCCTCGACCGCCCGTGCCTGGAGCACGATGTGCTCGTCACTCGCGATCGAGGCGCTGACGACCTCACCGAAGGACCAATACGCATTTTCCGGATCCATTCCGGGAAATCCGGGCATCGGAACGGGCTCGAAGTCGGTCGCTCCGGGGAGCAGCCGATACACGACGCCTCGCTCGACGAACCAGTCGAAATCGAGCTCGAACCCGGAGACCCAGACGCCGGTGCCGGCGCCGCCCCAGACTCGTGCGAACCGCGATTCGGGCGTGCCGAGCGTGACCGGCGACCAGCCGAGCTGTCCCTCGACGTCGGCGTAGTGCAGGACCTGGGAGCCCTCGGGCGCAGCGAGCACCGCCCAGACGTCGGCCGGGCCTTGCCCCCAGATCGAGACGATCTCGCCGACGATCTCTGGAATTTGGACGAACGTGAGCTTGTCCGGGCTCGCGCCCGTGCCGTGGAAGAGGCCGTCCTGGCCGCCGACCCAGACGTCCGTCGCCGAAGCGCCCCACACCCTCGTGAGGAAGCCGAGGCGGTCGGCTTGCTGGTTCCACTTGGAACCGTCCCAGCGAAGGACGAAGCCTTGCTCGCTGACGGCCCAGACGGTCCCTGCACCGTCGCCCCAGACGTCGCGGAGCACCTGGTTCTTCGGCAGCGCCGTGTGACAGAACCCGTCGTCCGAACACTCGCGTGCAGGTGCCGCGTCCGCGTCGCGGTCCGGGTCGGGCCCAGCGTCCTCGTGTGACGCGTCGACCTCCGGCACGGTCCCGCCGGCGTCGGGCTCGAAGAGGTTCGGCTCGTCGGCGTCTGCACACGCGATCGCGAGCACCATGAGCGCCGTCATCGGCACGCCCAGTCGAAGGATCGCTCTCATCGTCCACCTCCCGCGTCGGGAGCGCTCGTCTCCAGGGGGCGTCCGTCGTAGTGCAGGACGATGCCGTCGCCGACGATCCAGACGTCGTTGCGCGCGCTGCCCCACACGCCGTAGAGGTCCGGCTTGTCCGCAGAGGGGAACGCCGCGACGACCTCGCGCCAATCCTTGCCGTCGTAGTGGATGATCGTCCCAGTGGCTCCGACCGCCCAGATGTCGTCGGCGGCGGAGCCCCAGAGCCCGTGCAGGTCCTCACGCGTGGGCGACTCGATGCTCGTCCACTCGCTCTGCGTTGCGTCCGTCACACGGCGGATGACGCCGACGTCGCCCACCGCCCAGATGTCGTTCGCGGAGCTGCCCCAGAGCGCGCGCAGCGCGGCCCGAGAGCGGCTGTCGACGAGGGTCCACTCGAGCTGGCCGTCAGGACCCGCCTTGCCGTGGTAGCTCATGGCCACCTTCCATCCTTCGCTGCCGGCGGAGCCGTCGGCCGTGACCCAGATGTCGTCGAACGACGTGCCCCAGATCGCGAGGACGTTCTCCGTTCCGGGGACGGGCGACCACTCCGTCGCGCCGGCATCCGGAGCGCCACGCCGGAGCAGGTTGCCGGTCACGAGGTCGTCACCGACGGGAAGCTCGTAGCGGTGCGTGGCGAGCATGATCTGCGCGGCGGACGTTCCCCAGATGCGCCGGACGGGAACGTGCATGTCGTAGGGCAGCGGCGTGTCGATCTTCTGCAGCTTCGTCGTTGCGCCAGCAAAGCCGCCGGCATGGAAAAGGGCGTCCGTCGAGCTCGCGAACCAGACGTCCTTCGGGCCGCTGCCCCACACCGTGTAGAACGTGTTCGTGATCGGGGCGCTGAAGGGGATGGTCGTCCAGCTCGCGCCGTCCCAGTGGACGATCGTTGCAGCCGATCCGACGGCCCAGACGTCGTCCTTACCCGAGCCCCAGACGGCCATGAGCGTCGTGTAGGGCGAGAGCTCGACGGGCACCGGGCACCAGGGAGCTTCGGCGCACGTGAGAGGACAGCCGGCCTCGGTGCCCTCGCATCCAGCTTCGAGCGACCCGTCCGTCTCCGGACCTGCCTCGAAGCGCACGCTCGCGTCCGGCGTGACGTTCGGCTCGTTCTCGGACGCTGCGCAGCTCGCGAACGCTCCGATCGGGAGCAGCGCGACCACGCTCGCGATCGAGGCGCCTTTCAGTACGGAGAGTCGATTCTGGCTCATTGGACGATCCCGCCGTCGGCACACTCGGTCATCAGGCATTTGCCGCCGACGCACGGCTGACCGGCGGCGATGTTGCACTCGTTCCCGCACGCGCCGCAGTTGGCAGGGTGCGAGACGATGTTGGCCTCGCAGCCGTCGCTCGGATCGCCGTTGCAGTCGGCCCACCCCTGCTCGCAGTCGAGCTCGCAGACGCCCTTGCGGCACGCCGATTCCTGATGCGGACCTGCCGGAGGGCACGCGTTGAAGCACGAGCCGCAGGCCATCGGGTCGTTCAGGAGGTCACGGCACTGGCCGAGGCACTGGGTCTTCTTCAAACGGATGCACGGGACGGCGCACTCGGGCCCCTTGCCCTCGTTGACGCACTGCTCGCCGGCGGCGAGATCGCACTTGTTCCCGCACTTGCCGCAGTTGTTCGAGTCGGTGAGAACGCCGCCGCTCTCGCACCCGTCGGAGTTGCACGAGGGATCGCCGAGGTCGCCGTTGCAGTCGAGCCGCATCCACTCGCACTTCGGCTGGCCGCACGTGCCGCCGAAGCAGCCGTAGTGCCACGTCCCGTTGGACTCGCAGTCGCCCTCCCTCGGGCACTCCTGTCCGCACTCGCCGCAGTTGTAGTCGTCCGTCATCGGATCGACGCAGTGTCCGTTGCAGACGATCTCGCCCGGGGCGCACCCGCACTTGCCGTAAGAGCACGGCTCGCCGGGGGCGCATGCGTTACCGCAGGCGCCGCAGTTCTTCGGGTCGATCTGCGTGTCCGTCTCGCAGCCGTCGTCGATCTTCCCGTTGCAGTTGGTGAAGGCGGTCGGCCGATCCGGGTTGTAAGGGTTGAAGCACTCGAGCTCGCAGCTCCCTTCCACGCATCGCGACGTGACGTGGATCGTCTCGTAGTGCAGGCATCGATTCCCGCACGCCCCGCAATGCAGCGGGTCATGCTTCAGATCCGAGCCGCACTTGTACGCCGGGCTCGTGCCGTCACTGCACGTTGCGAAGCCGTCGGGACACGTGGTCCCGATGCACATGAGCGCGGTCGAGCCGTCGGGCGGGTCGGTCGGAGTCGAAGCGTCCGGCGAGCCGAAGCCCGCGCTGGCATCGGTGTGCCCGAGATAGACGTAGCTGTCGACGGCGGTACAGGACGTGCCGACGAGGACATACGTGAGCGAAGCGGCGGCGACGAGGCCGCTGAGCCAGGGCCGGAGCCTCGGCGAAGCTTGGGTCGGGATCATGGCTTGCTCGTCGGCTGGATCCGCGCGAGGAGCGTTCGGATCCGGTTTGCATAGGGGCTGTTCGGGCTCTGGGCGAGGAACGCCTCGCCGAGCGAGCGCGCGCGAGCCGTATCGCCGCGAGCGATCAATGCTTCGATCCGCATGACGGCGACCTCGCGCTCGAACGTGCCTTTCTGGACGCGGCGATCGTATTCGTCGAGGCGTGCGAGGCAGCCCGCCGCGTCGCCCTTGGCGAGCGCGGTCCGCGCCGACTCGACGAGCGCGAGCTCGTCGTCGAACGAGACGCTTCCGGCCGTTCGTGCCGCGGCCTTCGGCGGGAGCGCCGTCGTCGTGGCGATCGCCGTCGGCAGGTCGTCCACCCGGACCGTCGTTGCCTCGAACGGCGCCGTCGTGCTCGGTTCGTTCTGCTTCTGCGCGGGCGCGACGTTCGTCGACGCGGGTGCGTTCGTCGATGCGCGTGCGTTCGTCGACGCCGGCTCAGCTTCGGAGCGGATCACCGTCCATCCGCCCGCAAGCGCGATCGCAATCGCCGCGAGCGTGCCGACTTTGAGCGCGGCGGTTGCGCTGCGACCGACGACGGACGGCGTGCTGCTCGCCGACGTGCTGGCCGCTCGCTGCGCGTCGAAGCGCGCGAGCGCGCCGCGAACGCGGGCGGCGGACGGATCGTAGCTTCGGGCCACCTCGAGCGCGTCAGCCAGGCGCTCGTCCGTCGACGACTCGCTCAGGCGGGGGGGAAAACTCGGCTGCTTCATCAGGTTCCTCGACCTTCGTTGGGGCGGTCGGCGTGGGCGAGCTCGAAAGCGGCACGGAAGTCGTCACGGGCCTTGCGAAGGCGCGAGGCGACCGTGCCGGCGGGCACCCCGAGGTGCTCGGCGATCTCCCGACCCGTGAGCTCCTCGAGCTCGTACAGGACGAAGACCTCGCGGCGCTCCGGCAGCATCCTTTCGAGGATGCCGTGGACCAGCGCGAGGGTCTGCTTGCGTTCGAGCAGATCGGCGGGGCCGGCCTGCTCCGAGGGCGGGTCTTGCTCGAGATCGTCGAGCGGAGAGGCCTCGGCGGCGCGTCTCGAGCGGCGCCGGCCGACGTCGCGGGCGACGTTGACGCAGGCCGCGCAGACGTATGCCTTGAGGTCGGCGCGCGTCGCGATGTCGTCGAACTTCCGATCGGCTGCCACGAGGACGGCCTGCACGGCATCGTCGATCTCCCCGCTCCGGACACCGAGCCGGTGGAGGACTCGGTAGGCGACCTTCACCAGAGGCTCGATCGCTGCGCGAAACCGCGCGTCCCGGGCGACGAGATCGCGCTCGTTCACCCCGTCCCCGCCGATGGCGACCACGGACTGCACGATCGGTTAGCGCCGCGGGTGGCCGGTTTGATCACGGGTCGCGACGCTTTTTCGTGCGGAGCCCGTCCGAGAGCGAGCTCAGCCTTGGAAGTGCGCGTATTCAAAGCCGTCGCTCGAGCACGATCCCCGCGGTCACGCCGACGGGAGGCGGCTGGGACACGAGACCGCCACCGACGAGGGCGAACCGATGACGGACGAATGGCGCCGAGACGAGCGCCGCGGCGCCCACGGCCCAGGATCCGCCGATACCGAGGACGGCACGGAGCGACCCTCCGAGGTCGATCCAGGTGCTCGCTCGCGTCTGTCCGTCCGGGAGCGCGCGAGCCCGGAGCGCTCCGACGTTTCCTTCGATGCAGGGCACGACATCGAGGGCAGGGGAACGAACGTGGAGGCCCATGGGACAGACCCGAACGCTACCCACGGTCCACAAGAATTCCGACTTGCCCGGCGAAGCCTCGACGACGGACGGCCAGCTCTGCCTCAGCCCGATCGCCACGGCTGGGCCGAGCCACGCCGGAGCGTCGTGCATGTTTGCGCGCGCTTCCGCCGCCACGCCGAAGGTCGGAGCGGCCACGGCGGCGATCGTCGACGTGAGCTCTGCGCGAGCTTCGAGCGCGAAGCTGAAGGGCCGCCGCGAAGGCGGCTTCGCTTCGGACGGCTCGCGGCCCGGCGGCGGAGGCGCGATCGCAGGAGGTGAGGGGGGCGTCTCGCGGTCGTGCCCCCCGGCCTCTCCTGCGTCTGGCTCCGGAGATGGAGGCCGGGCGCGGTCGTCCGCCGGGGCGGGCGCGGCCGTCCCCGTGATGTCGGCCTCCGGATCGATGGCGAGCGCCATCGCGATCGCGATCCCCCGAGCGACGCGCTCGCAGTCGGGCGCCGTCAGCTCGCGCCGTGTCTTCTTTCCGTCTGGTTCTTCAACGACCAGCTCGCCGCGGCGGTCGCCGACGACGATGCGAAACGTCCGGAACGAGCTCGCGGGAGGCGCGGCCGCCTTTTGCCAGCGGGTCGTGTAGCGCCGGACGTTGTCGAGGAAGCTCTCCTCCGAGCGACAGCTGCTCGTCGCTTCGTATTCGACGGCGATGATCTCGATCTCGTCCGCTGTCGCGGGCCGCGCGCTCGACAAGATGCCGGCCGCCGCAACGAGGGCGGGCACCGTGGCCCACGCTCTGCGGGATCGCGGCATCGATCGACCGAGCTAACGGTGGACCTTCGATCTGGTCAAGCCCGAATGGCTGCGCCCAAGGCTGCAAGACCACGAAACACGTAGGGATCGCTCCCTTCCTGCCCGTCGCGCCGACCGGGCCTGGGCGATCGCCACGGCTCTGCTCGAGGCCCTCGACCGCCGCGCGAAGTGTGGGACAATGGCGGCCTCCCGCCTCGAGCGGTCCCTCTCACCCTGCGCACCCAGCGAGCTCGCCATGCCCCAGAACGAACTTCCCACGATTGGTCACTGGATCGACGGTCAGAACGTCCTCGGCTCCGCGCGTTCGCAGGAGGTCTTCAACCCCGCGCTCGGTGTCGCCGAGAAGCGCGTGCTCCTCGCCGACAAGGCCACCGTGCAGGCCGCGGTCGCGTCGGCCGAGAAGGCGTACCCGGCGTGGCGTGCAACGCCGCCGCTGAAGCGCGCGCGCGTGATGAGCAAGCTGAAGAACCTGCTCGAGCAGAACGCCGAGAAGATCGTGAGTCTCCTGACCGCCGAGCACGGCAAGGTCTCCGGCGACGCCATGGGCGAAGTGCAGCGCGGGATCGAGAACGTCGAATACGCGTCATACGCGACCGAGCTCCTCAAGGGCGAGCACAGCCGGAACGTCGGCCCGGGCATCGACTCCTGGAGCGAGCTGCAGGCGCTCGGCGTCACCGCAGGCATCTCGCCGTTCAACTTCCCGGCGATGGTGCCCCTCTGGATGTGGCCGATGGCGGTCGTCTGCGGGAACACCTTCGTGCTGAAGCCGTCCGAGCGCGATCCTTCGAGCGCGCTGTTCATTGCGCAGCTCGCCTTCGAAGCCGGGCTTCCTCCGGGCGTCCTCAACGTCATCAACGGCGACAAGGAGGCGGTGGACGCGCTGCTCGACGACCGCCGCGTCCAGGCGATCAGCTTCGTCGGCTCGACGCCGATTGCGGAATACATCTATTCACGCGGCTGCGCGACCGGCAAGCGCGTGCAGGCGCTCGGCGGCGCGAAGAACCACGCCGTGGTCATGCCGGACGCCGACATCGGCAACGCCGTCAGCGCGCTCATGGGCGCGGCGTACGGCTCTTGCGGCGAGCGCTGCATGGCGATCCCGATCGTCGTCGCGGTCGGCGACGCCACGGCCGACGCGATCGTCGCCGGGTTGAAGGCGGAGATCGCGAAGATGAAGGTCGGCCCCGGCACCGACGCGCGGAACGACATGGGACCGCTCGTGACGAAGCAGCACTTCGAGAAGGTCCGCGGCTACGTGGAGCAGGGCGTGAAGGAGGGCGCGACGCTCGTCGTCGACGGCCGCGGCGTGAAGGTCCCCGGGCACGAGAACGGGTACTTCCTCGGCGCCTGCCTCTTCGATCACGTGAAGCCCGAGATGGTCGTCTACCGGGAAGAGATCTTCGGCCCGGTCCTCGGTGTCGTGCGCGTGAAGACGCTCGAAGAAGCGATGCACCTCATCAACGAGCACGAGTACGGCAACGGCACGTGCATCTTCACCCGCGACGGAGAAGCGGCGCGCTACTTCTCGGACCACATCCTCGTCGGAATGGTCGGCGTGAACGTGCCGCTTCCGGTGCCCGTCGCGTACCACTCGTTCGGAGGTTGGAAGCGATCGCTCTTCGGTGACCTCCACGCGTACGGTCCGGACGCGGTGCGCTTCTACACGAAGCGCAAGACGATCACGCAGCGCTGGCCGTCAGCAGGCGTGCGCGAGGGAGCGATCTACTCGTTCCCGTCGACGAAGTAAGCCGCGGGCGTGCCTGCGGTGGGCTCGGCCATGGCTGAAAGCCCCCCAACAAAGTAGAGCGCCGAGCCACCGGGGAAAGACCGGTGCTCGGCGCATCGTTCGAGGGGCCGGGGCATGGGGCGGAGCCCCATCCGCAAGGCGACGTCGATCAGAGCTTCGTCAGATCGCCGTACGCTTCCGGGCGGCGGTCGCGATAGAACTGCCAGGTCTTCCGAACCTCCTCGATCATGTCGAGGTCGCACGACGCGACGACGAGCTCGGTCTTGTCCTCCGAGCCGACGGACAACATGTTGCCGCGCGGGTCGACGATGTAGCTCGTTCCGTAGAACTTGCCGATGTTCCACGGCGCTTCGGTGCCGACGCGATTCGAGGCCGCGACGAAGTAGCCGTTCGCGACGGCGTGCGCAGGCTGCTCGAGCTTCCAGAGGTATTGCGAGAGGCCGGCGACGGTGGCCGACGGGTTGAAGACGACCTCGGCGCCATTCAGGCCGAGCGCGCGTGCGCCCTCCGGGAAGTGACGGTCGTAACAGATGTACACGCCGACCTTCGCGTACCGCGTCTGGAACACAGGGAAGCCGAGGTTGCCCGGACGGAAGAAGAACTTCTCCCAGAACTGGCTCGTGTGCGGGATGTGATGCTTGCGGTACTTGCCGAGGTACTGCCCGTCCGCGTCGATGACGGCGGCCGTGTTGTAGTAGACGCCGGCCTGCTCGCGCTCGTAGACGGGGACGACCATCGCCATCTCGTACTTCTTCGCGTACGCCTGCATCACCTCGGTCGTCGGGCCGGGGACGGACTCGGTCGCGTCGTACCAGAACTTGTCCTGGCTCGGGCAGAAGTAGGGCCCGTTGAAGATCTCCTGGAGACCGAGGATCTGGACGCCCTGCTTGCCCGCTTCTTCGATGAGCGGAACGTGCACGTCCATGGCGGCCTTCTGCGTCTTCTCGATGCTCCAGCCCTGCTCGTAGGGGGTCGCTGCCTGGATCAAGCCAACTTTGACGTTGCGCGGCATGTTCTACCTCGTGTGTCTGCTCTCGAGTCGCGGACAGGGCGGGCCCCGCCCCATGGAGAGAGAAATTCGTATCAGAAAGCGCGCGATCACAAAGGGGTCGCTGACGAACCCCGACGACCTCTTCGATGCGCGGCCCGCACCGCGCTTGGCCGGCGTCGGCGCTGCGAGAGATGCGCTCTCGCATCGCGCAACGAGCCCGACTCGGCAAGACGGCGGTGAACAGCCGTTCGCAGAGCGGGCTCGTCCGAGCGCGCTTTCGCGTCGAAGGGTCAGTTCAGGGAAGCGTGACCGCGTAGATGCCGCTGCCCTGCGGAGCGAAGCGCGAGTACACGATGCGCTTTCCCTTCGCCTGGATCTCGCCGTCCGGAACGCTGTCGGCGATCTTCGACGACTTGCCGGAGACCGTGTCGTAGTACGTGATGTCCGCGATCTCGAACTGGTTCGGATCGGGCGCCTTCTTCGAGTTCGACACCGAGACCGCGCCGTTGCCGGTCGACGCGAGCAGCGCGCCCACGCTGTCGCCGAGCGTCTTCGCCGCGCCGCCCGTGATGGGCATCGACTTCAGCGACGCGCCCGTCTGCGTGAGATCGCCGAGGAACACGAAATGCGAGGAGGGGCCGTTCAGGCCGAGCGGGTACGCCGCGCGCGTCGGCACGAGCTCCACGGGGGCCGGAGTCGCGGCGGTGTGGTCGACGATGCTGACGTCGATGAGCGGGTTACCGCTCTCCGGATCGAGCTTGTAGAAGAGGACGTGTTTCGCGTCGCGGCTGAGGCCGAGGATGCCGCGGGCGTCGGCCGCCGCGAGCGTCGTGACGACCGGCGTTGCAGCCGTCGTCGCCTTCTTGAGCACGTTGCCGGCGGTCCGGTAGATGACCGCGCTGCCGTCGGGGAGCATCGTCCCCGCGGCGATGTCATTCTCGAGCGCCGTCCCGCCCGCAGCGCCGCCGACGGTGATGAAGCGGCCTGCGCTGTTCTGGGAACGAACCACGAACACCTTCGTGCCGTCGTCGCTGGCCACGAACGCGGGCGACGCCTTCAGCGTACCCGCCGCGCCGTTGGTGGCCGCATCGAGACGGACCACGGTCGTGCCGTCGGCGGCGACGGTGACGAGCTTTGCATTCGTGGCGTCGGCCCCCGTGCCGGGGCAGAACTGCGCGAAGAAGACCTTGCCGGCGAAGCCCATCGTCGGCTCGCAATCGAGCGCGGCGAAGTTGAACGCATTGCCGGCCGCCGTCGTGCCCTGGAGCGTCGCTGCGTTCGACGCTGCCGACGTGTCGCGGACGCCGATCTCGAGCGACGTGAGCTCCTCCTCGGCCGTGAGGGCGAGGTTCTGCGTGAACGCGATGCGCGATCCGTCCTCGCTGGCCTCGAAGAAGGCCCCGGCGCCGGACGCGGTCGCGATGTTGCTCTTCATGCCCGTCGCACGCGTCCAGACCCCGAGCGTGCCGAACCCGACGTCGTCGATGTTCGTCCAGACGGCAACGGCGCCGCCGGAGATGGAGAAGTCGTCGGCGTCGCCGAGGTCGGCGATCTTCGTCGGCGCCCCGCTACCGTCGATCGGGACGGCATAGAGCGTGTTCGCCGTCTGGCCGTATTCGAGGTAGATGGCGTCCTCGCCCGCGATCGCGAACAGCTGCTGATCGCCCTGCGCCAGCGTGTCCGACTTCAGACCCTCGGTCTTGGGGCCCGCATCCTTCTTGTCGTCATCGGGATCGTCGTCCGGATCGTCGGTGTCGTCGTTCCCCGAAGAAGAACCGGGCTTCTTGCCGCCCGACGAGCCGCTCGAGCCCGCGTCGCTGCCGGGAGCTGCACCCGTTGTTCCGTCCGTTCCGCTGCAGGCCGCGACCGCGAGGACGAGACCGATGGAAGCCACACCGCCAAAGAGGAGCTGTGAACGCATCGCGCTTCTCTAGTCTCGGCTGACGCTGTGGCAACGTCTCAACTAGCGATCGAAACCAAGATTGCGTGCGTAGAAACTGTTGCACCCGAAGTGACCAGTGCTGCCTAGAGGCCGCTCCATTCGCTGGAATCCGTTGCGCTCATAAAGAGCCTTCGCTTGCGTCATGTTCGTGAGCGTCTCGATGTACATGCGAGAGAACCCCGCTCGCCGCGCGCCCTCGATGCATTTCGTCAAGATTTCCTGACCGATGCCGAGCCCCCGCACCTCCGGGAGGAAGTACATCTTCCGCAGCTCGCACGTCGCGTAGTCGCCGCCGACGAGCGGAGCGAACCCGCCGCCGCCCACGACCGAACGGACGTCCTTCTTCGTCTTGCTCGTCTTGTTGTTGTTGTTCCCGACCGTCTCGACGACCCAATACGCCGAGCGCTTCCCCTTGTAAGCGCCGAACATGTCCGCGACCTCCGGATCGAGGATCGCGAAGCCGGGGCCGTTCGCGCCGAACTCGGGCATCACCGTGCGTATCAAGCGCGCCACGCCGTCGCGGTCCTTCGCGGCGATCGGCCGCACCGTGTAGAGCGCACGCCGGCGCGCGCGTTCGAGCGCCCGTGCATAGATCTGCATGCCCCGGAGGACCGCACCGCGCTCGTCGTCGCCGAGGAGACGAAGCGCGTCTTCCACCCGCGCGTTTGCCTCCCGGTGAAGGAGTGCGAGCTTCGCGCGACCTTTCGCGGTCAGCGAGAGGATGCGCGCGCGTCCGTCGCCGGCGTTCGCCTTGGCTCGCACCCAGGTCCGCGCCTCGAGCTCGCCGGCGATGCGGCTCGTCGTCGACTTGTCGAGCCGCAACAGTGCGGGCAACTCCGCCTGACCGATGTTCCCGCGCGCACCGATCTCGATGAGCGCGTGGCAGTGCGAGTGTGGGATCGACGTGGAGGCTTCGCGTCCCTGGAGGAAGCCGAGCTCGCGGACGACCTCCCGGGACGCCTGGCGAAGAGGAAGGACCTCGGGAAACATCTGCCAACGATGTCACGTTCGTTGTGACGCGCAACCAAGATGGTTGCAGCAGTCAACGATCGAGCGTCCGATGCGATCGACGTCGCGGCTCGCGTCTGTGGTAGACGAGAAGCCCATGACCGCGACATCGCCGCCGGATCCTTCGAGCCATCAGCCGAGCACGGAATCGCTCGCCGACTTCGAGAAGCTAGGCGCGTTTTATCTCGGCCGCACCGTGGCTCCGCCTCCGGCGGGCGTGCCGTTCCTCTACGATGCGAATCACCTGACCACGCATGCCGTCGTCATCGGAATGACCGGCAGTGGCAAGACGGGCCTCTCGATCGCGCTCCTGGAAGAGGCGGCGATCGACGGGATCCCGGCGATCGTCGTCGACCCGAAGGGCGATCTCGGGAACCTCCTTCTCACGTTCCCCGAGCTCCGTCCCGACGACTTCTCGCCGTGGGTCCCGCACGGGGCGAGCGCCGACGACGAAGCGCGGAAGTGGCGCGAGGGGCTCGCGCGCTGGGGGCAGGATGGCGCGCGCATCGAGCGCCTGCGAAGCGCGGCCGAGGTCACCCTCTACACTCCGGGCAGCCGGGCCGGGCGTCCGCTGTCGATCACGGGCTCGCTCGCGGCGCCTCCCGCCGAGGTCCGCGCCGACGCGGAGGCGCTGAGTGAGCGTATCGGCCAGGTCGCCACGAGCCTCCTCGGGCTCGTCGGCATCCAGGCAGAGCCGGGCAAGAGCCGCGAGCACGTGCTCGTGGCGACGATCCTCCAGAAGGCGTGGGCCGCAGGCGAGGACCTCGATCTCGCCGGCCTCGTCATGCGCATCCAGGATCCGCCGTTCGACCGCCTCGGCGTCCTCGGCCTCGAGTCTTTCTTTCCGAAGAAGGAGCGCTTCGAGCTCGCCGTCGCCTACAACGCGCTCCTCGCGTCGCCCGGATTCGATGCGTGGACGGCCGGTCCGCCGCTCGACGTCGGGAGCCTCCTCTGGACGAAGGAAGGTAAGCCTCGCATCGCCGTGCTCTCGAT
>JAFAER010000227.1 GCA_023423895.1 Pseudomonadota bacterium | reverse complement strand
CAGTCCGTCAGGGCCGTGAAATACCGCCTCGTCGCCGCCCCGCGCTACATTGCGGGGGCGGTCGACCGAGGCCGAGCGCGGGTGTCCACGTTCCGTCCCCCTTTCGATGAAGAACGACGATCCGCGTGTCCAGGGAGATGGTGGCTCTGCCGAGCGGGACCACGGCCGTGACACTCGGCTCGATCCACTCGACGACTTCCCGGATGCGACGCAGCCAGGGATGCCGCTCACGGCCGATGCGGCGGCGAGTCTCGTTACGCCCCACACGCCGCAGCTTCCGAGCGCAGCCGCGGCGGCCGCATCTCCGGCCGGGGCTTCGCACGGCCAAGCTGGGCCAGCCGCCCCGGTTGGTCTCGCGGCCGAGGAGGAAGTGCTCTACCCGGCGCCCGATCCGGCGCCCGAGCCCGTTCCGACGCTGCCCTACCCCTACGGTCCGGCGCTCCGCTCTTCCGATGCCCCGCCCGACGCCCCGCCGATGGCTCCGGAGGCGTTCCGGACCCGAGCTCCGCGCCTCCGGAGCGGCTGGCCTTTTCTTCCGCTCGGGCCGCTCCTGGTCGTCATCATCGGGCTCGCGGTCGCTCTGGGCATCGGGCTCGTCGGGCTCGACCAGCTGTCGCGAGCTGGCGACGAGCACGCCGGATCGCGGGCGGAGCTCCTCGCCGCGACGGTCGCGGCCAGGCTCGGCGCGCTCCCGCCCGCCCGCCGGCTCGATGCCGCGCAGCTCGCGGCCCGCAGGAGCGGCGCCGAGCTCCTCGTCGTGACGGCCAAGGGTGAGATCATCCATGACCACACCCTCGGCGCGCCTGACCGCGCTGCGCTCGAGAGGATGCTCGCGACCGGAAGAGGCGTCGCCGAGATGCGGATGGGGCGGGCTCGCTATGCCGTTCGCCCCGTCGGCTCAGCGAACGATCCCGCCGCGCCGCGGCTCGTCGTGCTGGTCCCGGAGCCGCGAGCTGCCGTCGGCGCAAACGCCCTCGCGAGCGCGCTCGCGGCGCTCGCCGTCTTGCTGCTCGGCGTCGCGGCCGGCGTGGCCTATGCCGTCTCGCGCGACGTCACCCGCGACGTCGACTTCATCACCGATCGCGTGCGGACGATGGCGCAGGTGCGTACCGAGCCGACGGGCGAGCTCATTCCGCTTCGGACGATGGACGAGGTCGGAATCCTGACGGCCACGTTCAACAAGCTCGTCGGAAGGTTCGGCAAGGCCTCGGGCGCGTATCGCGGCGACCTCGCGCGCGCGAGCGCTGCGGATCGGGAGCGCGCCGCGTTCCTTGCGGCCGTGAGCCACGAGCTTCGCAGCCCGCTCAATGCCATCCTCGGGTTCGCCGACATCCTCATGGAGGAGGTCGACGGTCCGCTCTCCCCGTCCGCCAAGGAGGAGGTCGAGCAGATCCGCGGCTCGGGCCAGCACCTGCTCGGACTCATCAACGACATCCTCGAATTCTCCGCGCTCGAGAGCGGGCAGCTCAGACTGAGCCGCAGCCGAGTCGACGTCTACGCGCTCGCGCACGAGGTCGTGAAGGAGGCCCGAGGTCTCGTCGGTGACAAGCGGCTGGTCGTGCGCGTCGAGGGCGAGCCGCTCATCGCACGCGTCGACGGGCGCCGCGTCCGTCAGATCCTTGGCAACCTCGTTAACAACGCGATCAAGTTCACGCAGCAAGGCGAGGTGGTCGTCCGCGTGAATCGCGAAGGGGTGATGGCTGCGTTCCTCGTTCGAGACACGGGGCCGGGCATCTCGCCGCAAGAGCGGGCCGTCATCTTCGAGGAGTACAAGCAGGCGCGCAGCGAGCGCTTTCGTCGTCGCGGCACCGGCCTCGGGCTCGCGATCACGCGCCGGTTGGTCATGCTTCATCACGGCAAGATCTCGGTCGAGAGCGAGCTCGGACGTGGTTCGACGTTCAAGGTGCTGCTGCCGATCGGCAACATCGACGCTCCGCCGTCGCGCAAGTTGTCGCGGCCGCCCGGGGCGCATCTCGTCGCCAAACCGCCCGCGGGGTCGGCGGGGTCGGCGGGGTCATCGTGAGCGCGCTCGTGCCGACGATGGATCGCCCGATGGCGGGAGAGCGGCTCCTCTCGCGCCTGCTCGCCATCCAGGTGGCGACGCACATCATCGCGTTCCTGCTCTCCGCGGTCTTCGCGCCGCGCGTGCTGCTGCTCGAGCCGCAGTCGGCCGAGGCCTCGCTCTTGCTCGTCATCGCGATGGGGCTGCTCTCGGCCTTGCTCGCGGCGGGGCTCACCGTGGTCGTCATCCGCCGCGTAGGAGCGCTTCTCGGCGCTCTCGCGGTCGGCTCGTCCTCGGGCGATCCCGAGCACGTGCTCACGCTCTACGACGCCCCCTCCATCCTGTCGCTCGTGAACGTCGGCTCGGCCGGCCTCGTCTCCGTCGTCACGCTGGTGCCGGCGCTTCGCCCGCAGGCGATCGACACGTACACACAGCTCGCGCTCGTGCTCCTCGTCCTCACGATGGTCAGCACCGCGACGCTGCCTGCCTACGCGCTCATGCGCGCCCGTGTTGCACGGACGCTCGAGCTCGTCCCACCGCGGGTGGCCGAGGAGGGTCTCCGCCGTCTCGGCCGCGGGGTGCTCGGACGGCTCCGGAAGCGCTACGTCGCCGCTGTCGCGTTGCCAGTGCTCCTCGTGGCGCTCGGCGCGTCGCTGCTCGCCGATGCGCATGCGCGTGCGTTCGACAAGGAAGCGCGGGCGCGCGACGCGATCAGCATCGCGCATGCGGCGTTCGAATCGCTCGGGACCGGCCGCGACGAAGACCTCGCGGGCCGGGACGAGGCGATCGAAGCCGCCGCGGCGCTCGGGTTCCACGTCCAGATCCTCCGCACGTACGAGGGCGTCGAGCTCGTGCGCGAAGGCGACGAGAAGGAGACCCAGATCACCGTTCCGCTCCAGCCCGGTGCTGCTCGGATTCGGTTCGGCACGACGCGGCTCTCGGCTGCGTTCACCGCGTACCTGATCCTCGCGATGGCTGCCGTGGGCCTCGCTGCGATCCTCGGTACGCGTGCAGCGGCATTCTTCGATGCCGACATCGCGCTCGCCACACGCGAGATCCGCCGCGCGGGTGTCGCCGAGGTCATGCGCGGCACGATCATCCTCCACGAGGCGCGCTTCTCGACCGTCACGGAGCTGCTCGAGGCGATCGACACGCTCGGCGGCATCTTCCGCGAGTTCGCGTCCGCACAGCAGCGCGCGATCGACGCGCGAGAGGCGACCGAGCGAATGCGCGGCCTCCTGCTCGCGTCGATGAGCCACGACCTGAAGGCGCCTCTGAATGCCGTGCTCGGCTTCACCGAGCTCGTCCGGCGCAACCCGCTCACGAAGGAGCAACACGAGAGCCTTGCGATCATCGAACAGCGCGGGCGCGAGCTGCTCGTCCTCATCGACACCATCCTCGACAGCGCACGTGTCGAGGCCGGTGAGCTCGAGGTGTCACCGGAACCGACGCACATCGGCGACGTCGTCATGTCCGCCGTGCTCGAGGCCCGCGACCTCTCCGTCGGCAGCGAGGTCCAGATCGTGGGCGAGATCCAGCCGGGAATCCCCCGGCCGGTGATCGACGGCACGCGCATCGCGCAGGCCCTCACGGCGGTCGTCATGACCGCGGCGCGCTTCAGTGACAAGGGGGTCGTCCCGGTCCGCGCGACGCTTCCCGCCGATCACGGCGATCGGCTGCGGATCGAGGTCGAGACGAGCGGCGAGGGGCTCCCGGTCGCCGAGCGCGAGAAGATCTTCGACGCGTTCAAGAGCGCCGAGAGCGCACGCCGGCAGGGCGGGCTCGGCCTCGGCTTGCAGCTCGCGCGGTCGATCGTCGAGATCCACGGCGGTTCGATCGAGGTCGACAACACGGCACATGGCGGCATGGTGTTCCGCGTCTGGCTCCCGCTCCAGAACGACCGCGCTTCCATCCGCGCGCGCGCCAGTCGTCCGACGATGGCACCCTGACCTCCGTACCGACCCATCGGTCGGTGTCGGATATGCGTACTTGGCTCGACTCGGAGATCGAACGCGTGCGAAGCGCGTAAGAAATCCTCGCGTGCGGCCGGACGAATGGTCATGCTGACGCAGCCGCTCGAAACGAGACGATGCGCGGCGAAGACGAGGAAGACGAGGAAGCTCCCGGAGCCTGCGACGTACCCTCGTCAGGGGTCGAGGGCGAAGGACGAAGAAGGAGAGGCGATGAGCGCGAAGGCGAAGATCGAAGGGCTGACGAACGCGTGGTACGGCTTCGCCGTCTTCTCGGCGATCTGCTCGGTGCTGGCCAACGGCATCGGCATCCTCTCGATCGTCCTTGCGATCGGCGGGCTCCTCTTCAGCTGGCTCATGACCTTCTTCATCGGGCGCGCGCTCATCAAGAAGTCGTCGCTCACGCGCTTCCTCCTCCTGGTCGTGAGCGGCATCGTGACGCTCGTCGGCACGCTTGGCATTGGCAAGGCCGCATGGTCGTTCATCCAGCACTGGGAGCTGAGCCTCCTCGCGTACGGCGCGTACACCGCAGTATCGACGTGGATGCACGCACGCTCGTTCCGTACGTTGATGGACAGCTCGGTGAGGGCGCACTTCAACTGAGCTGATTGCCAATCGAGGTGCAGGCGCGCAGCATCCCTTCGAAAGGGCGCTGCGCGTTCGCATTGGGGCCCGGGCCGCGCTTCAGTGGGCGCCGGCTGGGGTCGGATGCTGGCCGGTGGCCTCCTCTCGAGCCTCCTCGCGACCAGCCTTCTGCTGCCATCGGCGCTTCAGCCTGCGATACGCCACGACGCCCACGAACGCACCGAGCGCGGCCTCGGTCGCTCCCCAGAGCCCGGCGGCCGCTGCGATGAGTCCGCCTGCGACGGTAGCGCCGATGATCGGACGCTCGAGCGCTTTACCCACGCGCTCGGCCGGCCGCTGGAGCGTGGCTCCCATGCGCTCGACCGCATGTCCGACGCGAGCGCGCGACTTCGCGGCGAGCTTGCGCCCTTTGGAGAGCTTGGCCCTCGTCTTCTCGATGCCCTTCTCCTCCTCGGTGCGCGGCTGCGTCTCCGCGCCTTGCGGCTGCTCCTGCCCCTGTCCCGTGGACTGTGACTCGAAGCGCTTTGGGTCG
This sequence comes from Pseudomonadota bacterium, assembly GCA_023423895.1. GTDB lineage: Bacteria > Myxococcota_A > Polyangia > Polyangiales > Polyangiaceae > Labilithrix. The sequence goes on along the minus strand of JAFAER010000227.1, from coordinate 102,920 downwards.
ACATGCGGTCCGAAACCCGTCGTCATCGGCTGCCTCCGTCGGTTCGGAGAAGCAAACGGGTGACCACTCGGAGTCGCTAACCCGGCATGAGCTCGACGTTTGCAGCGATCGAAGAGCGGCCGTGCGCGTCCCTCGAGCCCCATGAGCTTCTTCGTGGGGGCGCGCTCGATGCCGGAGCTCAGGATTGCGGGGCGGCCTCGATCGCGCAAAGGACGCCACGCGCTTTGTTGCGCGTCTCGTCAGCCTCGCTCTGCGGGTCGCTCGCCTCGACGATGCCTGCGCCGGCGCTCACCTCGAAGGTGTCGCCCTTGCAGACGAGCGTCCGAATCGCGATTGCCAGGTCGAGATCGCCCGTCGCGCTCACGTAGCCGATCGCGCCGCCGTAGATCCCGCGCGGTCGCGCCTCGAGCTCGCGGATGATCTGCATCGCGCGCACCTTGGGCGCTCCGCTGAGCGTTCCTGCAGGAAACGCCGCTCGCGCCACTTCGAGCGGCGGTACCTCGGCGGCGACCTGCCCGCGCACCTCGCTCACGATGTGCATCACGTGCGAGTAGCGCTCGATCTCCATCTTGCGCAGAAGCTCGACGCTGCCGGTCTTCGATACGCGGCCCACGTCGTTCCGACCGAGGTCGATGAGCATCACGTGCTCGGCGCGCTCCTTCGGATCGGCGAGCAGCTCGGCCTCGAGGCGTGCGTCTTCCTCCGGTGTCTTGCCGCGCGGCCGCGTACCGGCGAGCGGGCGCACCGTCATCGTGCCGTCCTCGAGACGCACCATCGTCTCCGGGCTCGCGCCCGCGATGCGAAGGCGCTCGCCGCTGACACCGGGCGCAGGCGGCAAGTCCAGGAAGTACATGTACGGCGACGGATTGACGAGCCGCATCGCTCGATAGACGTCGAACGGATCGCGTCCCTGTCGCGGGACGGAGAACGTGCGCGCGAGCACGATCTGGAACGCATCGCCGGCGGCGATGTACTCCTTGGCGTGGAGCACGCGCTCCTTGAACGCCTCGTCGTCGAGATCGGTCGCGACGTCCGACGGGATGCGCGAACGATCGGGCAGCTGGATGTCGGCCAGCGTCGTCGGACGACTCAGATCCGCGAGCGCGCGTTCGACCTCCGCCTCCGTCTCCGCCGCGACCGTCACCGTCTGCGCCAGCGCATCGAACACGACCACCGTCGCTCCGCCGAGGAAGCGGGCGAGCGGGACGAAGTGCTTCTTCCAGGTCTCGTTGTTGCCGGGCGGGACCTTCTCGATCAGGTGAACGATGTCCCAGGCGAGATAGCCCACGTGTGCGGACGCGAAGCGGGCCGCCATCGAGCTCTGGTCGCTCGCGCGATCGTTCTTGAAGAGTGTGCCCGACGAGGCGATGGGATCGCCCCCGTTGGTCTCGAGCTTCGGAAGACGAGCACCGGTGGGATCTCCACTACCGGGGTGGAGCTTCCAGCCTTGTCGATCGAGGACCGCCTCGTACCGCGGCCGGTAACCGAGGATCGAGTAGCGGCCCCAGCGCTCGCCGCCGACGACGCTCTCGAGAAGAAACGACGCGCCCTCCGGATCGGCTGCACGGAGCGCGGCGTAAGCTCGGACCGGCGTGAGGCCGTCCGCGACCAGCGTACGTGTGGCGATCTTCACGACTGCCTCAGCAAGAGCGCGCGCGCCCTCGTCGGCTCCACGGGCGTGCGCCCGATCGAACGCGCGTATGCAGCGGCGCGAGCGACCAGCGGCGCGCTGCCTTCCGCGAGGACGCCCTTCGAGAGATAGATGTTGTCCTCGAGGCCGACGCGCGCATGACCGCCGAGGCGCATGGCGAGCTCGGTCATCGGCTGCTGATGACGGCCGACCGCCGCGACCGCCCATGTCGCGCCGGAGCTGGGTACGAGGCTGACGAGGTACCGCAGGTTGGCCTCGGTCGCGCCGATGCCGCCGGGGACGCCCATCACGAACTGGAAGTGCAGCGGGCTCGGGATGACGCCTTTGTTCGCGAGCTGGAGCGCCTCCTCGACGTGGCCGACCTCGTAACATTCGAGCTCGGGGACGGCGCCCGACGCGCCGAGGCGTGCAGCGAGGTCGCGGATCTGCGGCCGCGTGTTGACGAAGACGTCGTCGCCGAAGTTCAGCGTCCCGCAGTTGAGCGTCGCCATCTCCGGACGACAGTCGAGCGGCTGGGCGCGCTCGTCGATCGTCATCCCGATGGCGCCGCCGGTGGAGACCTGCACGATGCAGTCGGTCTTCGCGCGGATCTTCTCGATGGCCTCGGCGAAGCGATCGCGCGACTGTGTGGGCGACCCGTCGTCGTTGCGGACGTGCAGATGAATGACAGCGGCGCCCGCCTCGCGGCAACGCGCGGCCTCGTCGGCGATCTCCTGCGCGGTGATCGGGAGATGTGGCGTCTGCTCGCGGGTGATCTCGGCGCCGACGATCGCCGCCGTGAGGATCAGGTCGGTCAGGTTCACCTCTGCGCCGAGCGAGTGCCCGCCATCGGTTCCCGGAGGTGTCACGACGGCGTCGGGCACCGGCGGTGCACCGGCGGGAAGCGCGGGCATGTAGAGCTCCCGCGGCTTGCGCTGCATGTCCTTTGGCGTCACGCAGGTGCCGATGGCGCGGCAGACGACGACCGGCTCGCTGAGGATGCTCGCGGCACTGGCGGGCATACCGACCTGGCGCACGTTCGAGATCACCTTCACGGCCTCGAAGCGCATCTTGCGGCTCGTGTTGCCGACGTTGACGAGCTCGGCGGTCGCCTCGATGTAGTCGCCCGCAAAGACGGGCGCGAGGAACTCCACCGACTCGTAGGCGCGGAACAGCCCCTCGTCGCCGTCGAGGCGGATGAGGAGCTCGGTCGCGAGATCGCCGAAGAGAGCGAGCATGCGCGCGCCGTCGACGAGCTCGCCGGCGTAGTGGGCGTCGTGAGCGCTCATGCGCAAACGGAGGGTGACCTTGGAGCCGATCATGATCTGGGCGCCAGGCTAGTGGATCCGGCCTCTCGCTCAAGGGCGATGGTGCTCGCCGCCCGTCCTGGCGCGGGCGCGGCGGGGACGCGGTGCGGTGTGAGCGAGGCAGACGAGGCCCTGAAGGCGGGACCTGGCTAGCAGGATGGGTGACCGTTCACGTGCTGAACGCGACCGCTCACCTCGAGCGCCGTCGACGCCGGCGTGCCCCAACCGTACTCCGTAGCTTGCAGGACCTTTTCATGGTACCGAACCGTCCGGTTTCCCCAGCCCCACCCATGATTTACGTCGAAGCGCACAATCTCCCGTCCCACATCGGGATCATCATGGACGGCAACGGACGTTGGGCTCAGCTCCGCGGCCGCGAGCGCGTCGAGGGTCATCGAGAGGGATCGAAGGCGGTGCGCCGCATCGTCCGCGCCGCCCGTCGGCTCGGCGTCCGCGCGCTCACGCTCTACGCATTCAGCGAGCAGAACTGGGCCCGACCCGAGCTCGAGGTCGATGCGCTGATGCAGCTCCTGCGCGAGTTCTTGCTCTCCGAACGCGACGAGATCCTCGACAACGGCATCCGCCTGAACGCGATCGGCAATCTCGGGCGCCTGCCCGCCGTCGTCCGCACGGTGCTCGATCCGCTGCGGAACGACAGCTCCACGCGTGAGGAGATGACGCTGACCCTCGCGCTCAGCTATGGCGGCCGCGAGGAAATCGCGAACGCTGCCCGCGATCTCGCCCGCGAGGTCGCTGCAGGGCGGCTCACGCCGGAGGACGTCACCGAGGACGCACTCCACGCCCGCATGCCGAGCCTCACCGTGGGGGATCCCGACCTCGTCATCCGGACGGGCGGTGAGCGGCGCATCTCGAACTTCCTCCTCTACGGGCTCGCGTACGCAGAGCTTCATTTCGCCGACGTCCTCTGGCCGGACTTCACCGAGGTCGACCTCTACGAAGCCGTCGCGAGCTTCCAGCGCCGCGAGCGTCGCTTCGGCCTCGTCGGCAAGCCCGCAGAGCCGCTCCTGGCCGCGGCAGAGGGCGAAAGCGAAGCGCCCGTCGCGTCGGCGGACACGCACGCGGACGAATCGAAAGCAGCTGCAGCGGGCGGCGCGCCGGTCCTCCGTCTCGTCGGCTGACCGGCGCCCGAACGATCGCGCGAGCCACGCGCGTCGACGTTGTCGTTCCAGAGCGCCACGTGCCTCCTCGCCTCAGGCCGAGGCACGACGCATCAGCTGGAGCGGCTGCTCTTGCGAGCCTTGCCACCCTTGCGGCCCGCGCGTGCCTTCGCTTGGCTCTTGCCGCCCGAGCTGCGCTTCTTGGAGGTGCTGCCGCCGCTCGATGAACGCTTCGCAGAGCTGCGGTTCTTGGAGGTGCCGCCGCCACTCGATGAACGCTTCGCGGCGCTGCGCTTCTTGGAGGTGCTGCCGCCACTCGATGAACGCTTCGCAGAGCTGCGCTTCTTGGTGGTGCTGCCGCCGCCACTCGACGAACGCTTCGCAGAGCTGCGCTTCTTGGTGGTGCTGCCGCCGGACGAACGCTTCTTCGCGCCGCCCGACTTCTTTCCGCCGCGCTTCTCGGCCCCCGGGCTGTTCGCGATGGCCGCTGCGCGCCCCTTGCTCATGCCGCGCTTGCGGAGGCCTTCGTACTGCTTGTCATCCTTCACCGACGGACCGTGGTCTTGTGCCATGAGGCTCTCCTTCGGGGCGCGAATACGTGCATTGTTCATGCCTCGGTCTGCCGTGATCGATGTTGATCGCGAATCGGGCAAACGCGATCACGTGCGCGATCGACGCGAGCGAGACTCCGCACGTGGATGTCGGCGCGGGCTCTTCGGCGTGCGGCGTCGTGCGGACGGAGCGCAACGTCGCCGACGAGACGACGAGACGACGAGACGACGCGTACGGATGCGTCTGAACGAGGTCCCGCGGATGGCCGTGACGTTCGCATTCGTGATCGCTGCACGCCGTCCCATGACCCCGAGCGGCTCCTTCCTTCACGCCTTCACGCGGCGTCACGGTGTTCGCCAGGGGCTGTTCGTCCAGCGGCTCCACCTGACCTTCCATGTTCCGATCGTCGAGAGGCTCGCCCGCGACGAACGCTGGCGTAGCCTGGGCTCGGGGCGCCCCGCGGACCTCGGCCGGGGCGAATGTCGTCGGGGCGCGTCACCCCATCGCGACGGCACGCGTCAAGCATGCTATGGCGATGTGTCGACGATGGCGGAGCCGAGAGCGGGCGCGGAGGACGGCGAGCGCGAGCGCGACCGCCGTCCACGCGAGACGAGGGAGCAAGCGAAGAAGGCGAACGCCAACCTCGCCGTGCGCATCGCGACGGCTGCCGTCGGTGCGCCGCTCATCATCTTGCTCCTCTACAAGGGCGCGCCGTGGGGCTTCTATCTCCTCGCACTGCCCGCCACGCTGATCGCCGCGTGGGAGCTTTTCAACATGACCCACCCGGGCGACCGTACGTCGCAGGTCCTCGGCGTGGGCATGACCGGCGCGGTCTCGGCGGCGACCTACTTCTCGGCCGGCGATGCGCGCATCCTCCTCACGTTGATCATCTGCGCGCCGCTCGCCGGACCGCTGCTCACGCTCGTTCGACTCGGCGACATGAAGAGCGCAGCGCTTCGCGCGTGCGCGATGGGGTTTGCGCCGCTCTTCGTGGGCATCCCGGTGACGCTTCTCGCGGTGATGCGCCGGGAGCTCGGCGCAGAGGGACCGGGCTACGTCGTCCTGGCGATCATGTTCGCGTGGTTCGGCGACACGGGCGGGTATTTCGCCGGGCGCTTCCTCGGACGGCGGAAGCTCTATGAAGCCGTCTCACCGAAGAAGACGGTGGAAGGCGCGATCGGTAGCCTCGGCGGGAGCGTCGTCGGCGCCCTCATGGCGCACTTCTGGTTCTTGCCCGGGCTCTCGCTCGCGCACGGAATTCCGCTGGCACTGATTGCGGGCGCGCTCGGCCAGGCCGGCGACCTGGGAGAGTCGGTGCTCAAGCGTTCATTCGGTGTGAAAGATTCCGGAGCCATCGTGCCCGGTCACGGCGGAATCCTCGATCGCGTGGATGCGCTCATGCTGACGAGCGCCGTCACGTATCTCTATTCGCTCTGGTTTCTTCACGGCTGAGTGGGCGACGGAAATCGCCACGTCACGCCCTCAGGAGTGACGAACGGAACGGCCGATCGGCGGAGCCTGACGACGCGTTGCGGCGAGCGCTGCAGGAAAGAATTTCGCGGTTCGTGCAATGGCAAATGGGCTAAGACAAGCCGCGATGACACCTGCTGATTCACCGAGCGTTCCTCCGTCGAAAGTGGTTCCACCTGCACCCGGATCGTCGCGAACGGTCATCGTGAAGGAGTACGACTTCTTCAAGGTCGTCCAGGATTATCTCGAGCGCGCCGCGAAGACGATCGATCTGGCGGACTTCGTCCGCACGATCCTGAGCCAGCCGAAGAACGAGCTGATCATCAACTTCCCGGTCAAGATGGACAACGGTGAGGTTCGGCTCTTCAAGGGCTACCGTGTCCAGCACAACAACCTGCTCGGTCCGTTCAAGGGCGGCATCCGCTTCCACCCCTCGGTCACGCTCGACGACGTCAAGGCGCTCTCGGCGATGATGACGTGGAAGTGCGCGCTCATGCGCGTTCCGTTCGGCGGCGGCAAGGGCGGTGTCAAGTTCGACCCGCACGGCGTCTCGAAGGCGGAGCTGCAGCGCATCACGCGTCGCTTCACGCACTCGCTCGGTGAGAACATCGGCCCCGAGTACGACATCCCCGCGCCCGACGTCGGCACGAACAGCCAGACGATGGCGTGGATGATGGACACGTACTCGAACATGGTCGGCGCTGCGAACAAGCAGAGCGTCAAGGGCGTCGTCACCGGCAAGCCGGTCGCGTCGGGCGGCACGCTCGGCCGCGCGAAGGCCACCGGCCAGGGCGCGGTCTTCTGCGTGATCGAGTGGGCGAAGGAGAAGGGCTTCGATCTCGAAGGCTCGACGATGACGGTGCAGGGCTTCGGCAACGTCGGCTCGCACCTCGCGGTCATCCTCTCGCGTCTCGGCGTGTCGACGATCGCCGTCGGCGATCACACCGGCTACCTGCTGAACCCCGAAGGCTTCAACGCGCACAAGCTGCAGGACTGGGTCGAGACCCACGGATCGATCGCGGGCTACCCGGGCGGCAAGGCGATCACGCGCGAGGAGTTCTTCCGGACGAAGGCCGACATCTTCGCTCCCTGCGCGCTCGAGAACCAGATCGGCGAGGCCGAGGCGCGGAGCCTCGACTGCAAGGTCATCGTCGAGGGCGCAAACGGTCCGACCAACCCGGCCGGCGAGCGCATCCTCCTCGAGAAGGGCATCGACATCCTCCCCGACGTCCTCGCCAACTCTGGCGGCGTCACCGTCAGCTACTACGAGTGGGTGCAGAACAAGCGCTCGGAGAGCTGGTCCGAGGAAGAGGTCGACGCCAAGCTCGAGAAGGCGATGACCCGCGCCTACCGCGAGGTCGCCGACTTCGCGCGGCAGCACAAGGTCGACCGTCGCATCGCGGCCTATGGGCTGGCGCTGCAGCGGATCGAGGCGGTCTACAAGGAGCGCGAGATCTTCCCGTAGTCGGATTCCGCGCGACAGAAGCACAACCGCAAAGAGAAGCGGGGTACGCGCAGCGCTGCGCGTCCCCGCTTTTCTGCATGATGACGCGGGGACATTGTAGAGTGGTCCGGCCGCCGCATGGCCGACACCGACGTCTTTGGATTGCTTTCCCTTCTGCTCGCCGCCGCGGGGGCCGTGTACCTCGTCTGGGCGCGTGTCCTCCGGCCCGGCGTCGAGAAAGAAGCGCTTTCCTCGAACCCGAGCCCCGCTCCCGATCGCGCCGCCGACACGTTGCCGCCCGTGTTGCGGCCCGAAGCGGAGCTGTCGCCGAAGATGCTCGCCAAGCGCGAGGCGCTCAAACAGAGCTCGAGGCCTCCGCCGCCCGGCGACGCAAAGGGCGCCAGCGTCGCTGCTGGAGGAGGAGCGCCTGGAGGAGGAGCGCCTGGCGTGGGCGTGAGCCAACAGCCGGCCGAGGCGAAAGCGCCGAAGGCCGAGGCGCCCACACCAAAGGCCGAGCCGTCCGCGGCGGAGCGCGCCGCGCCGAAGAGCGACCCGAAGCCCGCGCTGAGCAAGAAAGCTGCGGCGCGCGAGGCCAAGAAGGCGAAGAAGGAAAAGGCTGCGGCAAGCGCGACGTCGAAGGCTGTGGCGAGCAGCGCGCCCACAGGCGTGTCGTCGTCGGCTTCCGCTGCGTCGACGACCGCGCCCGCCGTCGCGCCCGCCAAGCGAGAGACGCCGTTCGACGACGTGCCGCGGATCGACGTCGAGGACGATGACGACGTCGAGCCGACGAAGGTCGGTCGCTTCGTGAAGGAAGACGCCATCCAGCCGATGGTCGAGAAGATCGTGTTCGACGATGGCGCGGACAAGGTGCCGGAGGGTGGCCCGGCGCGGCTGCTCATCGTCTTCGCGCTCTCGCAGACGGACGTCGGCAAACGTCGCAAGCAGAACGAGGACAGCCTCCTCGTGCTCGAAGGACAATCCGTCTACGCCGTCGCCGACGGTATGGGTGGTCATCGCGGTGGCCAATACGCGAGCAAGCTGGCCGTGAAGACGCTCGGCGAAGCTTTCGAGAGCAAGATGTTCGACGCGGCGCCGCACAAGGAGCTCGCCAGCGAGGCCTCGGAGCTCGCCCGCGCGATCCAGATGGCGAACTCGGCGATCTTCCACGAAGCGAAGTTGCGCGCCGAGCTGACCGGCATGGGGACGACGCTCTGCGCGGTGCGCTTCACCGAGGACAAACGACGGCTCTTTGTCGGTCACGTCGGTGACAGCCGCTGCTATCGCCTCCGCGACGGCGTGATGAAGCAGCTGACCAACGATCACACGATGGCCGACTACGGCGTGGCCGGACCGGAAGGTGCGCATCTCAGTCGTGCGCTCGGCGTGTGGCCCACCGTTCCGATCGACGTGATCATGGCCGAGCCGAAGCTCGGCGACGTGTACCTGCTCTGCTCCGACGGGCTCACGAAGATGGTGCCCGACACGACGATCGCGACGCAGCTCCTCCACGAGGAGGACCCGAAGGCTGCCGTCGAGCGGCTCGTGTTCTTCGCCAACGCGGCGGGCGGCAAGGACAACATCACGATCATCCTGCTTCGCGTCGTCGAGGAGGGATGGAACCCGCCGACGCCGCCGGGCTGATCGGCGTCGGACATCGCATTCCTTGACGATCCGCGGCGCGAGCCGGCGGACACCTTCAGGAGGTGGCCGCGACCTCGATCTCCCGCGCGACATCGGGCGGCAGGTCGCGCACCGTGTCCGCGCCGGCGCGACTCGCGCTATCTTCGCGGGCGATGGCGTACGTTCGGACGCGGCTCGGACGGCTGTTCTACGAGGAGCGAGGGGCGCAGCGCCGGCCCGGCGATCCTGCGATCGTCCTCTTGCACGGCCTTCTCTTCGACGGCGGCATGTGGCGCGGACAGGTCGAGCCGCTGGCGGCGCTCGGACGCGTCATCGTGATCGACGGACCTGGGCACGGGAGAAGCGAGCCCGCCCCTCGCTTCGTGCTCGAGGACCATGCCGACGCGCTCTTCGATGCCTTCGGAGATCTCGGTGTCCGTCGCGCCATCGTCGTTGGTCTCTCGTGGGGTGGCATGGTCGGGATGAGACTCGCGTTGCAACATCCAGCGAAGGTGGCGGGCCTCGCGGTGCTCGATGCGAGCGCCGAGGTAGAGACGCTGGCGAAGCGCGTGAAGTACCGCGCGTTCCTCGCGATGCACCGGCGATTCGGATTCCCGTATTCGTTGTACGAGAAGGAGATCGCCCCCGAGATGTTCAGCGCCCGGACGCGCTCGGAGAATCCCGCGCTCGTCGAGGCGGCGTACCGGCGCGCGATGGGGTTCGATCGCGGTGGAATGACGCGAGCGGCGATCGCGGTCCTCGTCCACCGGAAGGACATCTTGCCGCAGATATCCCGGATCCGGACGCCGACGCTCGTGATGTGTGGGGCCGAGGACGAAGCGACACCGCGCGCGCGAAGCGAGGCCATCGCGAACGCGATCCCGAACGCGAAGCTCGTCGTCGTCGAAGGGCTCGGGCACATGTCTGCGCTCGAGGACCCGGCTGCCGTGAACGCGCATCTGGTGCCGTTCGTCGGAAACGCCGTCGAGGACGCGGGCTGAACGCGTCTACAGCTCTTTCGCGACTGTGGCGACGATGTTCCGGAACCAGGCATGAGCGGGGTCCGCTTGGTGCCGTTCGTGCCACACGAGCGAGACGTCGAAGCCCGGTAGAGCGAGCTCGGGCGGCGGTCGGAGCACCCGTAGCCGGACGGCCGGGGCGAGGGCGCTCGCGACGCGCTCGGCGAGCGTGAGGATGACATCCGTCTTCTCGACGAGGAACGGCGCGACGAGAAAGTGCGGCACCTCCACCGCGATGCGACGACGCTTGCCGAGCTTCGCGAGCGCCGCGTCGACGATGCCTCCCGTGCTGCCTCCAGGCGAGATGAGCGCGTGCGGAAGCGCGACGAGCTGGGAGAGCGTGAGGCGTTTGCCGATCGACGGGTGGTCCTGGCGCACGACGCAGACGAATCGCTCCGCCATCAGCTTCTGGAACCGGACATGGCTGCTCTTCCCGCCCGAGACCGCGAGCGGTCCGAGCGCGACGTCCATGCGACCTTCCTCGAGATCGTCGAGCGCACGGCCACCGAGTGCCCTCACGTGCACGTTCACGTTCGGTGCCTCCCGCCAGATGCGAGAGAGCACGGCGGGCATCAGCACGAGCTCGACGTAGTCGCTCGTGCCGACGCGAAACGTCCGGGTCGAACGCGCCGGGTCGAACGCCTCTGGAGGAGCGACGAGTCGTGCGACGTCGTCCAGGATCCGATCGAGCGGCTCGACCAGCTCCTTCGCGCGGGGCGTCAGCGCCATCCCGGAGCGTGTCCGGACGAGCAGCGGATCCCCGAGGACGCCGCGGAGCCGCGCGAGCGCGTGGCTCATCGCGGGCTGTGTCAAACCGACGCGAGACGCTGCGCGGGTGACGTGTTGTTCCGTCAGCAGGGCCCGGAGCGCGACGAGCAGATTGAGATCGAGCTCGGCGACATTCACCGTGTGCATGATGAATATCTAAACCATCGATTGGGCGAATGGAGCTCCAGGTCGGATGTTTGCTCGCGAAAGCGAGGTCATCATGTTCGTCGTCGCCGGTGTCAGTGGGAATACGGGTTCGGTCGTTGCGGAGACGCTGCTCGCAGCGGGGAAGAAGGTTCGAGCGCTCGTCCGTGATGCGGAAAAGGGAGCGCGCTGGCGCGAGCGCGGCGCAGAGGTCCGCGTGCTCGCGTCGCTCGACGACGAGGCGGGCCTCGCCTCGGCGTTCGAGGGGGCGGAGGGCGCATACGTTCTGTCGCCGCCCGACGTCGGTGCCGTCGACCTGATTGCCGAGCGTCGCAAGACGGCGGAGGCGATCGCCAATGCTGCCGAACGAAGCCGTATTCCGCACATCGTGCTGCTGTCGTCGCTCGGCGCGCATCTCAGCGGTCCGACCGGCCCGATCCGCACCGTGCACGAAACGGAGCAACGCCTCGCGAAGACGAGCGCGAAGCTGACGTTCGTGCGCCCTGCTTACTTCCTCGAGAACTGGGGCGCCGTCGCCTCCGCCGTGAAGGAGGGCACACTGCCCACGTTCATCGCCTCCGGCCACGTCATGCCGATGGTCGCCACGCGCGACATCGGGCTCGTGGCAGGGAAGGCGCTTCTGGAAGGGCCTCCCGCGTCGAAGGTCGACGTCATCGAGCTCGCAGGCCCGCGCGATCTCTCACCACGCGACGTCGCGACCCTCTTCGGCAAGCTCCTCGGAAAGACCGTCGAGCCGCAGGAGGTCCCGCTCGATGCCGTCGTTCCGACCTTCATGAGCTTCGGTGTGTCGGAGAACGTCTCGCGTCTCTATCGAGAGATGTACGAAGGGATCGCGAACGGGTCGATCGATTGGGAGAAGGGGAGCGCGCGGCTCGTCCGCGGGAACGTCGACCCGGCGGACGTGCTCCGCGCGTTCGTGTGAAGGGCGTCTTGCCCGATCGCGATCAGCCCTGACGGCGGCGGCGCTTCGCCACGAGCCCGGCGGCGGCCATCACCAGCGCCGCGAGCGAGGCATCGGACGCGTTGCCGCTGCTGGCCGAGCAGCCACCGGCAACCTTCTTCTTGCCGGCCGAGAGCTCCTCTTCGGTCGCCTCCTCGAGGTCGTCGCGGCTGTTCTTGCTCGCCTTCGAGCGCGAGCCCGTCTGGCGCGGAGGCGGCGCGTTGGTCGCGGGCGGCGCGTTGCCCTCGCTGAGGATGTCCTCGTCGTCCTCGCCCTCGGCCTCGTCGGCGGGGGTTCCGTCGCTCTCCGGCGCACCAGCGCCTGCCGAGTCCGTCGGCTCCGGATCGTCAGCCCCTGCATCGGCGGTGGGGGCCGGGCCGGCGTCGGCCTCCGGCTCGTCCTCGTTGCCGTCGCCGTTCGGGTCGGCCCCGGCTTCGAGGACGTCGTTCGGCTGCTCTTGCGGCCTGTCGTTGGTCGGCAGAGCGCCGTAGCCGACCGCGTCGGCGAAACGCGTCCACACCGTGTGGTGCAGGCTGACGCCGCCGATGCCCTTCTTGCCACCGCCGGCCTCACCGACCCACGGCGTGTACGTGTAGAGTGCAGCCGTCGCGGCGTTTGCGGGGACGATCTCCACCTCGTCCTGCGTGAGCTTCTCTTCGCCCTTCTTCCAGCCGCTCGCCGTGCCCTGCGACGTGAGCGCGCGGTCCATCGAGCGGCTCAGCGTTCCGGCGGCGCATTCGGCTTGGTTCGCGAAGCCTTCGTACTTCGGCGAGCACACCGGGCTGTGCGGGCAGCCGCAGCCGAAGGCGAGGGTGATCGACTCGTCGGAGGCCGTCTTCTTGGAGACGAGGCCCTGCTCCATCTGCACGCGCACGAGGAGCTCGAGCGGGTTGATCCCGTGCTTCGTTGCGGCCTCGTACATGATCTCGGCGGCCGACTTGCCGTCCTCCTCGTACGTCGCGAGGACCGAGGTGTTGCCCCACGGGGTCTCCTCGAGGAAGGCCTGGATGTCGGCGGCGGAGAGCGTGCTCGTATCGCGGAGCGCCTTGTCCGTCAGGACCGCGTTCTTGTCGAACTCCGCCTCGCGGACGCTCGCGCGGTCACCACCGACCGCTTCGTCCGTCGGCGCCGCGGAGCACGCGGCGAGCGACGTCGCGACGACCATCCCGATTGCCCCGATGAACCACCTTGCTCCCATGACCATCTGCGGGTGCTACATGTGTGCCATCGCCTCGGCCCGGGATTTTTCGAGGGATGGCGGATTCGTGTGTAGGGAAATCGGAGGACGAGGGGGATATTTGATCCAGGCGGGGTGGCCACCGTGAACGGCCTGACCGAAGGCTCCCGAAGGGGATCTCTGGGCAGTGCCGTGCGCGGCTTGCGCAAGCCCCCGCTCAGATCCGGCGCGGAGTGCGAAGGTACGCGGGCTGCAACTCGGTCCTCGCAGGTGGATCCCCGTCCATACGGGGGAGAGGACAGAGGTGGCGTAGCCATGACATTCGCTGTACTTACGGGGAGGATGTCTTCGAGGGACTCGGAAGGTACCGACCGGGACGGCCGCACGGAGCTGACGGCAAATTCGAAGGAAGCCAACGCCGCTGCGCCGAAGCTCACGGCCTTCTGGGACGGTGGCTCGCTGTCTCGGGTGCTTCCTGCGACCGGCTCGCTCACGATCGGCCGTTCCTCCTCGTGCGACGTTCGGATCGACCACACCTCGGTCTCGCGCAAACACGCCGTCCTGCATCTCGGGGCCGTCCCGAAGATCGAGGATGCGGGCAGCGCGAACGGGACACGCATTGCCGGACGTCCCGTGAGCTCGGGCATGCCCATGCCCGTCGCCCCCGGTGAGGTCATCGAGATCGGCAACGTCGTCCTCGTCATCCAGGGCGGCGATGCGGCGGCGGCGGCCTCGCAACGTGTCCCGTCGGTCAAGGTCACTCCGCCGCGCTCGGTCAGGCTCCCGCCGTCGGCGTCGTCCACGGTCGCTCCGCCCGGCGCCCGCGCGAACGAGACGCCGATGCAGCGCCTCGAGCGCCTCGTGAAGCTCGTCGCGGCTGGCAACATCCACGTCCTCATCACGGGCGAGACCGGCACGGGCAAAGAGGTCATTGCGGAGCGGATTCACCGTGCGTCGCGCCGCGCGAACGCCGGATTCTTCCGCGTCGAGGCCGCTGCGCTCGCCGAGAACCTGCTCGATCGCGAGCTGTTCGGCGAGGGCGACAAGCCCGGGCTCTTCGAGACCGCCAACGGCGGGACCGTGCTCGTCGACGAGGTCTCCGAGCTGCCGCTCGGAACGCAGGCGAAGCTGCTCCGCGTGCTCGAACGCAGCGAGGTGATCCGGCTCGAGACGACACAACCGCGCAAGGTCGACGTGCGCTTCATCGCGGCCACGAACCGCGATCTCCGAGCGATGGTCGCCGAGGGCACGTTCCGCGAGGATCTCTACTTCCGGCTGAACGGGATCACGATCGAGGTCCCGCCGTTGCGCGACCGTCGCGAGCAGATCGCCACGATCGCGAGCGAGCTCCTCGTCAAAGCATGCGCAGAGGCGCGCCGACCGCCGATGCCGCTGACGAAGGAGGCCCTCGCCCGCCTCGAGAGCTACGAGTGGCCCGGCAACGTTCGCGAGCTGAAGAACGCGATCGATCGGGCGGTGCTCCTCTCGCAGGGCGACACCCTCGACCCGATGGCCCTCCCCGCGGGCGACGCTGGCGACGACGCTGCGGGCGCCCGTCTCCGCAACGATCTCGCGGCGTTCGAGCGGCAGCGCATCGTCGAAGCCCTCGAGAAGTGCGCGGGCAACCAGACCAAAGCCGCGCAGCTTCTCGGGATCTCCCGCCGCACGCTCGTTTCGCGGCTCGGAGAGTACAATCTCCCACGTCCGCGCGGTGGCGGTCAGCGCGCGTGACCTCCGGCGCGCCGGCCATGCTGGCGCGTGAGCGAGCTCACACGTTCTCCGTGAGAGAGTGATACGATCTCGTGGAGTCGCTGGTGTGCTTGCACACACCACGTCATCACGTCATCACGTCCCGAGGTCCATCGATGCAGCGCGACTGGGAGGCTGGCCGGCTCGTGGGCCGGTACATGGTGCATCGCCGCATTGCGGCGGGCGGCATGGCCACCGTCCATCTCGGACGCCTCCTCGGCGCAGCGGGCTTCTCACGAACCGTCGCGATCAAGCGTCTCCACGACGACTACGCGCGTGACTCCGAGTTCGTCTCGATGCTGCTCGACGAAGCTCGGCTCGCTTCGACGATCCGCCATCCGAACGTCGTTCCGACGCTCGACGTCGTCGCCGAGGCAGACGAGCTGCTCGTCGTCATGGAGTACGTCGAGGGCGACTCGCTCGCGAGCCTGCAGCGCCTCGCGCTGGCCGCGGGCGAGCGGATCCCGGTGGCGCTCGCTGCCTCGGTCGTCGCGCAGGCGCTCCACGGATTGCACGCGGCGCACGAGGCGCGCGACAGGAACGGCGCTCCGCTCGACATCGTCCATCGGGATGTGTCCCCGCAGAACATCCTCGTCGGGACGGACGGTCTCGCGCGTGTGCTCGATTTCGGGATTGCGAAGGCTGCATCGCGGGCCAGCGCGACGGGCGACGGTCAGCTGAAAGGCAAGACCGCGTACATGGCGCCCGAGCAGCTCCAGCACGCGTCCGTGGACCGTCGAACGGATGTCTTCGCCGCGGCGACCGTGTTGTGGGAGCTGCTTGCTGGTCGGCGTCTGTTCCTCGGCGATTCGCCTTCGGAGACGATCGCCCGCGTCCTGCACGATCCGATCGACTCTCCGCAGCGGTGGGCGCCCGACGTGCCGACGGAGCTCGCGCTGATCACGCTGCGCGGGCTCGAGCGCGAGCCGGAGGCTCGCTTCGCGACGGCCGAGGAGATGGCGCTCGCGATCGAGGACGCGATCGCGCTGCCGCGACCGAAGGAGATCGGCGTCTGGGTATCGCGGGTCGCCGCGACATCGATCTTCTCGCGCGCAGAGATCGTCCGCGAGGTGGAGCGCGAGTCGCTCCCGATGCAGCCGGCCTCGAGGACGGATCCCGCGCTCCGCGCTGCTCTCGAGGAGGCCGAGCGCCGTCGAAACGTGACGGAGCTACCGACGGACATCGGTCGCCCGTCCACCGGCTCGGGCGAGGTGCAGGCGCAGCACGGCATGAGCGTCCCGCCGTCGGCGCCGCTGGCATTCCCGCCGCCACTGGAGAGGCCGAAGACGGGAGGGGGCTCGCGTCCGATCCTTCCGCCCAGCGTGCAGGCGCAGGCGCAGTTCGGAGAGGAGCTCACGGATCTCGCCACCGTCCAGAGCTCTTCGATCGCCGTCGTTCCGCCGCGACGACGCGCCTCGCGATGGCCGCTGATTGGCGCCGTCCTCGGTGGGCTCACCCTCGCGTCCGTTGCCGTCGCCGGTGTCCTCGTGACGCGCGACCGGCCGCCGCCGCCGTCCGCCGTCGATGTTCCTCCTGGCGTGGTCACGACCGGCGAGCCGACGGCTGCTGCCGACGAGCTCGTCGCGCCGCCCCCCACCGTCTCGGCAACGGCACCCGCCTCGAACGAGACCACGCCTCCTGCTCCGCCCGAGGCAGTCGCGTCGCCCTCGCCCTCGCCGTCGCCGTCGCCTTCTCGCTCCGCGCCGCGTTCGCCGTTCGGCAAGCGACGTCATCAGCGCGGGAGCTCCGCCGCGAAGGCCGACTGCCGAATCCCGTACACGGTCGACGACAAGGGGATGAAGCACTTCAAGGCGGAATGTTTGTGACGAAGCTCACCTCGCTCGCCCGGTATGCGGGCTGCGGGGTTGTCCTGTCGAGCCTCTCGTTCGCAGCGCCGGCACCGGCCGCTCCACCGGCGAAAAGCCCGAGCTCTGCCGCGTCGAAGCAGGCGTGTCTGGCCGCGCACGAGCAGGCGCAGACGCTCCGGCTCCAGAAAAAGTTGCATGCTGCACGCGAACGCTACGTCGCGTGTGCGCGCGCCGAATGCCCCGTCATCCTCCGGCAGGAATGCTCCGAGCAGCTCGATCAGGTCGAGGTGGCGGCCCCATCGATCGCGATCGAGGTGCTCGACGACAAAGGCGAGAGCGACGTGCAGGTGAAGGTCACGCTCGACGGACAGGTCGTGGCCGAGCGGCTGACGGGCGCCGCGATCCCCGTCGAGCCCGGCGAGCACGTGCTGCTGTTCGAGCGCGCGAGCGACGGCAAGACGCTCGAGCAGCGGCTCCTCGTCGTAGAGGGCGAGAAGAACCGGAAGGTGGTCGCCGACTACCAGGCGCTCGCGCCGAAGGGACCGAGGTCTTCCGAGGCCGAGCACGCGGATGGAGGGCGGGTCCCGGTGCTGGCGTACGTCGCTGGAGGTGTTGCCGTCGCCGGGCTCGGCTCGTTCGCAATCTTCTCGCTCAGTGGGCGAGGGACCGAAGACGACCTCGCCAAGCGGTGCGCGCCGACGTGCACGCCGGACGACGTCTCGCCCGTGAAGCGCGACTATCTCATCGCCGACGTCTCTCTCGCAGTGGCGGTGGTGGCTGCTGCCGCTGCCGTCGTCCTCGCGGTCCCGGCGCTCGTGTCCGGGAAGAGCACAGAAGCAAGCGATGCGCGCGTGCTGCGTCCGGCACCGTGGATGCCTCGGACGCGCGTGGTGTCCTCCTCGACGGGAGGAGAAGACCGGGGGACGCAGTGACGGCGGCGCGTGCGGTCGTCGCCCTCGTGTCGACGATCACGGTCGCGGCCAGCCTGTTTGCTTGCACGCTGACGCGATCGCTCGACTACCTGACGAGCGGCGAGCCGGACGGTGGCGGCAGCGGGCGCGATGGCGGCGACGCGCTCGGCGACAGTGGTGCTGGCGTGGCCGCGCCGCTGGCGCCTGCTCAGTTCAGCCCGCGGAACCTCGCGCAGGACGCCGAGAGCCTCTACTGGACGAACGGCGACGGCGCGATCGTGACCGTTCCGAAGACGGGCGGGGCTACGCGCACGATCGCGACGATCGCGCCGCCCGCCACGGTGACGTGGCTCTCTGCGGACAGCGCTGCCGGTGGTGACCTGTTCCTCATCGTCGACGACGCGGTGAAGCGCGTGCCGAAGGCGGGCGGTGAGGTCGTGCTCGTCGAGCGCGATCTACCGAAGCCCGCTGCGCTTGCGGTCGACACCGACGCGATCTTCGTCATCCACGGGGATCTGGACGCTGTGGAACCCGGCTTCCTCGCGCGCTACGCGCGCGACGGCTCGACGCGGACGACGCTCTCACCAGAGGATCACGAACCGCGGGCCCTGGCATTGCACGGAACATCGGTGTTCTGGGCCGCGGACGGGCTGGAGACGTCGGGTGTCTTCGAGCTTCCGAAGGATGCGGCCGGGGACGCCGGTGCCCCGATGAGGATCTACGATGACGATGACCTCTTCATCGACACGGCCGAGGCGTTCGGGGTCGACGAGCAGGCGATCTACTTCTTCGATTTCGAGACGCTCAAGCGACTCGATCGAGGTTCGTCCGAGCCTCAGACGAGGCTGACCACGCTGTTCGAGCCGCCGGGAGGGACGGTGCCCACGGCCTTCGCGCACGACACGACGAACCTGTACGTCGTCGACCGTCGCGATCGTGGGGCGATCATCCGAGTGCCGAAGACCGGTGGGCCGCCGAGCGCGATCGCGTCGAACCAGGAGGTGCCGACGGCGGTCGTCGCCGACGCGACGGCGATCTACTTCACCGTCCAGGGCACGGGGCTCGCGCCGGACGGCGCGGTCGTCCGCGTCGTGAAGTGAACGATCACCAGACTCCGTGGACGCCGAGCCCGTACGCAGGCACGGCGCCGTCGCGCGTGGCCGATGCGCCGATGGTCCCGCCGTACGGCGTGAGTCGAAGCGCGTTCGGGCGCACCGGCGGACGCGCAGCCGAGCGGTCGCGTGTGAACCACCACGCGGCTGCTCCACCGACGAGCGTCCCGGCGAACGTCGCCGCGACGAAGCCACGGGTCTTCTCGGGCGTGACCTGCTCGAAGACGAGCGGGCTTCCGATCGCGGCGCCCGCGGCAGCGCCGAGCCCGGCGCCGAGATCGATGAGCAGGATGCGCGAGGCCGAGACCTTCGTCAGCTTCGCCAGCGTGCCGCCCGCGACGAGGCCGATCGCGGACCCGTACCCGGCCCCGGTGTACGGCGTACGATTGAGGTCGCCTCGGTAGAAGTAGTCCGACAGCGCGCCGAGCCCGAGCCCGAGCCCGGCTCCGGAGTGGACGAGAACCGCGTCACCTTCGTCGGCCTTGCCACGCGTCAGTGAGAAGGTGGCGAGCCCGAGGCCGATGAGACCACCGCCCACACCCCACGCATAACGATCCGTGAGCGGCTGCACCTTGCGGCCGTTCGCGATGAGGATGCCGGCGGCCGTGCCCCACCACGCGCCGCCGGCGAGCGTCCAGGCGTCACCCGTCGACACGTTCCATTCCTCGGCGACGAGGAGCGCGCTCCCGAGCCCCACGCCCGTGCCGAGCGTGAGCAAGGGATAGAGCAGCCGAGGATCTTCCGACCCGCTCGCGCGCTGGACGCTGTACGCCATGAACGCGCCGAACAGCGCTGCGTTCGCTGCGAGGACGGCGCGACCGGGCGAGCGCGAGGGCGCCATGATGCCCATCGCGGCCGACTCGTCGGGGCGACGCGTCGGCTCCGTCGTCGTCTCCGGCGTTGCCGAGAGCAGGTCGCGCAGGAGCACGAGCCCGCGTACCGCGACGTCGGGCCCGGAGACGCGCTCGACGCGGACGTGGAGCTGCCTGCCCTTCGGGGGAACCACGACGATGCGAAGCAAGAACGAGTCGCCCGACGCCGGCTCGAGACGCGGGCTGACGAGCCACGTCCCGGCGTCCGTGGAGCTCGAAGAATGGGGCGTGGCATGCTGGGCGCGCTCGACCATGTCGAGATCGCGCGCGCGCCCCATCGCCGGTCCGGGATCGCCGACGTCGAGGGAGTAGCCGAGGTCCTGCACGGCATCGCGGAGCGTCGCGTCGAGCTCCGTCGCGCGCGCATAGATCGAGCCCTCGGTGGGGCTGGGCTTGTGGACCGAGATCGCGCCGACCTCGTCCCCCGCCGGGGTGAGCGTCGGCCAGACGACGACGGGCTTGTCGGTCGCAGACGGCGGCGTCGTCGGCGGCGCGGCCGGCTGCGGAACGGGCGTCGCCCCCGAGTCCTGCGCCGTCGGCTCCGCGTGCGCGATCGACGCTCGCCCTACGACCGTGCCGGCCACGATCGCGCACGCCAGGACTGCTGCGCGTGCGCGCATGACGTCAGAACATGACCACGCCGCTGAGCCACAGGTCCACGATCGTGGTGTCGTCGACCGAGAAGCGGCGCCCGGGCAGGTCGATGACCTGTCGGTGGTTGGGGTTCGGGATACCGGTCACGTTGCCGCCGCCGGCGGTCTGCGCGCCGCTGCGGCATGGGCCGGAGGCACCTGCGTCACCCTTGAAGTCGGGGTTGCAGGCATCGGCCGAAGTGATGAGGTGGCTCTGGACGTAGGTGAGCCCGAGGCCGGCGTTGAACTTCACGTACTCGCCGGCCTGCCATGTCACGCCGGCAGAGGCGCCGAACGAGCCGAACGCCTGCTGGTCGGTGATGCCGGTGAAGAACACCTTCGTGGCGTTCGGGTCGGCGATGCTCGTGAAGCCGTCAGGACCAGCGCGGTACGCGCTCGGATTCGGCGCGCGGAGCGAGGCCGCCGACGACGAGCCGAGCGCGTCGAAGAGCTCGGAGTAGTCACGGCCGGGCGAGTGGTAGCTGCCGCGCAGCTTGAAATCGAGGGCGACACGCTGAAAGGCCTCGCGGTTCTCCCAGGGGAAGACCTCCATGCCGACGGTGAACGTGCCGACGATCGGCGGGCGGTTCAGCAGCGTGCCGCGCACGTCCTTCGACGCCCCGAAGTCGCTGTTCGACTGCGGGAGGTCGACGTGCATCCGCAAGCCCGTGTACGGCTCGATGTAGCCGTAACGTCGCGAGAAGACCGTATGCGCGATGACGGAGTGCATTCCGCGCGAGATGCCGGGATCGCGGCTCGGGCCCGTCGGGTTGGCCGGATCGGGGCACTTGATGACGGCGCTGTCGTTGCACGCATGGAGGCGCGAGCCGACCGCGAGGCGGCCTTCGGCGCCGATGACCCAGGTGGGCTTCGTCTCGTCGCGCGTCTGGTTGAAGACGGCGTAGTTGAGCGCGACGCTGACCCAGTCGACGCCGCTGCGGGTGGGGCTCTTGAAAGGGACGCTGAAGAGCTGGTCTCCCGACGGATCCTGGAGCCGCTGCGGATTGCGCGAGGAGCCGTCGAGATCGGACAGCTCGCGCGCGTCCGCGAGGATGAGCGGCAGCCGGAACGACAGCGCGAGGTCCTTGTAGATGCCGATGTCGCCACCGACCTCGAGGACGGTCAGCGACTGGCTGAACGACGCGACGTTCTCGTTGGCGGACGTGAAGCCGCCGGTCGAAAGGCCGTTCTGCGCGAGCGACGTCTCGCGGCGGATGTTCGCGCTCTTCCACGACTGGCGGAGCGTCAGCAGGAGGTTCGCGTCGAAAGGGTCGTCCTTGTCGAAGGCGTCGATGACCGTGGTGTTCTCGCCGGTCTCGCGAAGCAGCCGCGGCTCCTTGGCCGCGACCGGCTCGTCGGCGAGCGCCGGGGACGCGAAGGCGCATGCTCCGACCAGGACGAGGACGGCGGTGGCGGCGGCAGAGGCGCGGTTGGCGCCGACACGCCCTGCTCCGGTGACCCTCCTTGTCCACCTGCGCATGTGCTTTCGCGACGCTACCACATCCGCATTGCCGGGGGACACCCCCCGACGCTCGTGTGGTGTGCCTCAATGCGCGCTGCAGCCTGCGTCCGGATGTTCCTTCAGCCAGGCCCGGAAGTCCTTCTCCATCGCGCACAGAAAGCGGTCGGCCATCAGCTCGGAGCCTTCCTTCTTGAGATGGATCTTGTCCCCGGCGGCGAGACCTTTCTTGATGAAGGTCTTGATCGAGGTGTCGCCGCCCATGGCCTCGCGGTAGTCCCAGAACGCGCTTCCCGTCTCGGCGGCGATCTCGCGGAGCTGCTTGCCGACGAGGACGATGCGGCGGTCGGAATGCGGGTCGTTCCAGGAGCCCATCATGTCGGGCGGCGTCATGATGAGGATCGAAACGCCCGGGAGCGTCTCGCGGATCTCGGCGAGGAAGCGCTTCACGTCGTCCTTGTGCCGCTCGAGCATGAACGTGTTCGTCCCGACCTGGAACATGACGAGCTGGTAGCCGCGCCGCTGGAGCATCGGCGTGCGCGTGTCCTTCTTCGTGTACGCGATCTGGACGAAGTTGAGCGCCCCGGTGCCGAGCGAGTCGACGATGATCGACGGCTCGTTCCGCTCGAGCGTTGCGCCGAAGAAGCGCACGGGCGCGGTCGTCTTCACGGAGCACGCGAGCTTGTGCGGGCCGTCGGGCAGCTCGACGTGCTCGATGCCGAGCTCCACCTTCGTCGACTTCGTCGAGACGGTCCGGAGCACCTTTCCGTCGGCGACGAGGTCGAACTCGCCGCCGCCCGGCTTCTTGAGGAAGAAGACGTCGAATTGGCTCGCCGTCGAGCCGATCGGCGAGCCGGGATCGGCCGTCGCGACCCAGACGGAGCCGCCCGGCTTCTTGCTCTCCGACGCGATCATCGCCATGCCGTAGTGCCAGTCGCCCACGGGGTCGGTGCTCGTCGCGATGTGCTTGAAGTACTTCCATTCCCCGTCGTGATGGACGTCCTGGTGCTGGTACCAGTGCCAGGGGATCGCGAGCGCGACGTACCCGTGACCGCCGTCGCCGAAGCGTCCCTGGAGCTGACGCCGCATCCGGCCGGTGAGCTCGTCCATCGTGAGGTTCGAGTCGCCGTACATCCCGACGCGAACGTGCTCCTTCGCGCGGTCCCGCGCGAGCGCCGCGTAGGCCTCGTAGAACGTCGTGAGCGAACGCTGGTCGTCGACGATCGGCGGGATCGGCGTCGTGAGGACGCTGTCGTCGCAGACGGGCGCGCGGATCTTCGCCGCGTCGATCGGCGGGCATGGAGCGCCGGCGCTCGGAGGCGCGTCCGGCGGTACGAGCCTCGACGCCGTCGATCCCGTCGCGCTCACGGCGACGCGCTTCTCGGCCGGCGGCGGCGCACCGGGGCGCGACCCGCTCGTGCACGCGGGCGCGAACGCGACGACGAGGACACAGAGAAGATGCGCCTGCTTCACTCGCACGACGAGAATACCCGTTCGATCGCGCCGACCCGAAGATCTCCGCGATCTGGTTGCCCGCGCGCCGGTCTCGTCCGCTCAGCGACGGCCGAACGGGGAGTGATCGTTCCCCTCGATGCCGGGGAAGATCTCGATCGTCACGTCGTCGGTCTGCAGCTCTTCCGCATGGAGCTCGAGCTTCGCGTGGCGGAGCTCGCTCGACGTCGCGTCGAGGCGGTCGGCGAGGACGCCGAGGAACTGCCAGAGCATCTTCACGGCGATCTCGTGCTCGGTGCGCAAGATCTCGAAGAAGTCGACGCGGCGGATCGCGATGAGCTCCGCTCCGCTGTCGGCGTTCACCGTGGCCGAGCGCGGGACCGCCCGGATGAGCGCCATCTCGCCGAAGTGTTCTCCCGCGCCGAGCCGCGTGAGTACCTCGCCCCCACGCGAGATCGTGACCTTGCCGGAAAGGACGATGAACAGCTCGTCGCCCTTGTCGCCTTCGCGGATGACGAGCTGGCCGTCTTCGTACTTCCGCACCTCGACGGACTGCATCACGCGGAGCAGCTCGCGATCGCTGAGGCGCGCGAAGAGCGGCATTCGCGCGAGGACCTCGCGCTTGAGGGCGAGGCGCTTGGCGCGCTCGTCGTTCTCGACGTCGCCGCCGAGGCGGACGATGACGACGGTGATGTTGTCCTTGCCGCCGCGCTCCTTCGCGAGCTCGACGAGGCCCTTGCTCGCCGAGTCGCCGTCCTGCTGGAACCACGGTACGAGCTCGTCCGCGGTCTCGAGGTAGCCGGTGAGGCCGTCGCTCGTGAGCAGGAAGTCGTCGCCTGGAAGGACCTCGATCATGAGCGTGTCGACGTCGACGCGCTCGTAGACGCCGACCGCACGCGTGATCGCGTTCTTGTGGCCGACCTTCTCGATTTGCTCTTTCGTGAGCTTGCCGCGCTTGATGAGCTCGTTGAAGACCGTGTGGTCTTCCGTGATCTGCTGCACGACACCGCCGCGCTGCAGATAGATCCGGCTGTCGCCGACGTGCGCGATGAACCCGCGGGTGCCGAGGATGAGCAGCGCCGAGAGCGTCGTGCCCATGCCGCGCTTGGCCGGATCGTTCTGCGCCTCCTCGTGGATGCGCGAGCACGCACGCTGGACGGCGTGCTCCATGAGCGCGAGGACGTCTTTGTTCGTCACCCGCGAGGCGCCGCGCGCGCCCGTGACGAAGTCGTTCAAGAGGTCGCGTTCGCGCTTGATCTCCTCGTGGATCGTGCGGACGGCGATGGCGCTCGCCACCTCGCCCGCCGCGTGGCCGCCCATCCCGTCGGCCACCATGAAGAGCGAGAGCTTCTTGTCGACGAGGAAGTTGTCCTCGTTGTGCTCACGAACGCATCCGACGTCGGTCGCGGCGAAAAAGCGGATGGCATCCGTCGACATATGACTCGCGAATCATGGCACGACGCGACGCGACCCGTCGAGCGGTGCGCGCGAAGGCGTCTTTGACGATCGAGAGAGAAGCGAACTTGGTACGCTCACAGCCGACGGCTACGGCTCGAACGGATTCGCGCGCCGCGACGGCAGACGCCCGCCGCGCGCTGCAAAGTTGCAGGTCATCGCGAGCGACGCCGGCGCGCACGGAGCAGGACCGCGCCGAGCATCATGGCCCAGCCGGTCGCGGTGCGGGCGAGGTCAGCTCGTGCGCCTGCGCCTCCGACCGAGCAGCCCGAGTCCGCGCTCGGAGGTGCCGAGCCCGTCGGCTCGAGGACGCCCGATGCCGGCGTCGTCTTCTTCGGCGGCGGCGAGGCAGGAGGCTCGGTCGTGGGCCGAGGCTCCGACTTCGGCGCGACGTGACAGATGGCATCCGTCTCGTCACCCTCGGTGGGCTCGCAGCCGCCGGCGCCGTCGCAGGACTCGAGCTCGACCTTGTCGTTCGCGCAGCGATAGGCGCTCTTCTTGTCATGCGAGCACGTCCAGAGCTTGCCGACGTCGTTGCACTTTGCCGTGCCGCCGAACCGGGGCATGTACGTCGCCCACTCCCAGATCCCCGGGTCGGTGTGCTTGCTTGCGCCGCCGTAGTTGCGGTCCGACTGGCACTCCTTCGGCGAGCCGGAGCAGGGCGGAGAGCTCTGCGCGATCCTGTTCCCGTTCGGGATCTGATCGTGGCCGATGATGTGCGCGCGGTCGCGAGGGATGCCGTACTTCTTCGCGAGGTGGTCGACGAGCTTCGCGCTGGCGACGTACTCCGTCTCCGCGAACGGCTTCGTCGCGTAGCCGACGTGCTCGATCCCGATGCTTCTCTGGTTGAAGTTGAAGTTGCCCGCATGCCAGGCGGTCGTCGCTTCGGTGACGAACTGCCCGATGCGGCCGTCGACGTCGATGATGTACTGGACGCTCTTGTTCGGATCGTTCTGCAACGTCGCGACGCTGGCGTTCCAGTTGCCCTCCGTGTCGTGGACGACCACGAACTCGACATCGTTGCCGCCGCGCCCCGGCGTGCACTTGTCCGTGCAGCTCGTGGGGATCCACTCGGCGCCCTCGAACTCGGACTTGTCCGCGAGCACCTTCAGCTTGTCGGACACGTCGAGCGTGAGCGTCGGCGGCAGGTCGTGCGGAGGCAGCTCGACGATCTCTCCGTCGCGCGCCTCGAAGCGGCCGCCGCGGGCGAGCGTCGCGAACACCTGATGCGCGTAGTTCTCGCGACGGGCATCGTCGGCGAAGCCGCTCATCTCCTCGATGGCGGCGTTCCACGACGCGAGGTCGTCCGAGCGCGCGCCCGTCTTGGCCCCGAGCTCGGCGAGCACGAGGGCGCCGGCTTCGAGCGCGAGGTCCGAATGGACCCGCAGGTCGACCTCGGTGACGCCGGCGAGCTCGGCGCCGCGCCGGAGCGTATCGAGCTTTCCACGACGGAGCTGCAGGGGGCCGGCGGCCGGGACCTCGTTGTCGACGTCGATGTCGAAGCGCTCGGCCGGGAGCGCGAGCCCGTCCTCTACCTTCGCGATCGCGAGCAGGAGGTCGCGCGGCACCTGGGCCTTCGCAGCGCTCGTCGAGAGCGCGCTCGCCACCGACCCAGCGCGTGCTGGAGCGCCTGCGCCTTCCGCAGCGGAAGGTCCGGTCCCACAGGCGGCCAGCAGGCCGAGGGCGACAATCCCGATCGGCCCTGCGGCGCGCGCCAGCGCGAAGCGTGCAAGGTGCATGACCGGTGGACGCTAGCAGCCGCCGTTCCAGCGCCTCACGTCTCACCTCGTCTCAAATTCGGAGGCCTCCTTCAGGGGTGCGAGGCTGTAGCACTCGCGACGACGTGCGAGCCCCGCGTCCGGACGCGAGCCAAACCGTGCGCGTGCGCGAGGCTGGGCGTCGGTTCCTGCATCTTTTCCGTGGCGAAGGACGCTCGAATTGCGCAAGGCGTCCGTGGCCTGGTGTGGGGTTCGCCCATCGCCGAGGCAAGGGCGGCTCAGCATGCGGACGCGACCGGACGCGGATGACCGATCGCCAGCGACTTGCGATCGCGTATCGTCGAAAATCCGAGGTCTCGCGTGTCCCAGCTCACTCCCTTGCTCGAGAAGCTCAAAGAATCCGGTGCCGAGCGTGTGTTCTTCGCTCCGAACGAGCAAGGCGTGCTCTTCGACGGCGAAGCCAGGCGCGCAGTTCCAGGTGGTCCGGTCCGAGGCGCGACCATCCTCGAGGCGGTGAGCGAGCTCCTCTCGCAGGACGACATTGCCGGCTTGTCGAGCCGGCCGCGCATCGTTCGACACGAGCACGATGGCGAGGACTTCATCCTCGAGATCGTCCGGCAGCCGAGCGGGATCGCGGTCGCCATTCGGCCGGCCGCGAAGCCGGTCCGGTCTCTCCGCGATTCGGTTCGCCGCGAAGAGCCGTCGTCGCCGAGGCTCGATCAGCGCCGGGACGCCCCGCCGTCGCCGTCGCCCGCGCCGGCTCGCTCTCCGGCGCGGCCGAACGGCGAGAGACCGAACGCTCCGGAGCCGGCGATGGAGCTCGAGCTCGGCTCACGCACACCGGCACCGCTGCCAGACGAGCGTCTCGACACCCGGCCGGTCCAGCGACCGCGCGTCGACGCTCCAGCGCGTCCGGTCGAGGCCGCCCCTCGCGCAGCCGCGCCGTCGGCGGAGGAGGTCGCCCGCATCGCGCGTGAGGTCGCGAAACAGGCGGTTCCGTCGGCGCAGGAGATCGCCCGCATCGCGCGTGAGGTCGCGAAGGAGGCGGTTCCGTCCGCGGAGGAGATCGCTCGCGTCGCGCGTGAGGTCGCGAAGGAGGCGGTTCCGTCGGCGGAGGAGATCGCCCGCGTCGCGCGTGAGGTCGCGGAGGTCGTCGCTTCGAGCGTCGCGCGCGAGGTGCTGCGCGAGGCGGGGGCCGCGCGAGTGGCGAACGGCGCGGGCAAGGTGGGGGAGACGCGACGCGACGCCGTTGCGCCAGGGCGGGGCGGCACGGCGACGATCGACGCGCTTCTTCGCGAGATGTTGCAGAAGCGAGCTTCGGACCTGCACCTCACGACGGGCGCGCAGCCCGTGTTGCGTGTCGACGGCGAGATCCACTTCGGGGTCGATCGCGCGCCGCTCTCGTCGTCCGAGATCCTCGCGATGATGTACGAGATCATGACCCCCCGCGCCCGCGCCGACTTCGAGGCGCAGAGCGACGCGGACTTCGCCTACGAGATCCCGAACCTCGCGCGATTCCGCGTGAACGTGTTCCAGGATCGTCAGGGCACCGGCGCCGTCCTCCGGCAGATCCCGATCGAGATCTTGTCCGCCGAGAAGCTCGGGCTGCCGAAGGCTTGCCTCGACATGTGCTGGCTCACGAAGGGGCTCGTGCTCGTCACGGGGCCGACGGGCTCGGGCAAGTCGACGACGCTGGCGGCGATGATCGACTTCATCAACAAGAACCGATCCGATCACATCATCACGATCGAAGATCCGGTCGAGTTCGTTCACCAGAACCAGAAGTGCCTCGTGAACCAGCGCGAGGTCGGTCAGCACACGAAGAGCTTCAAGAACGCGCTCCGGGCCGCGCTCCGTGAGGACCCGGACATCGTGCTCGTCGGCGAGATGCGTGATCTCGAGACGATCTCGATCGCGATCGAGACGGCCGAGACCGGGCACCTCGTCTTCGGAACGCTCCACACGACGACCGCGATCAGCACGGTCGATCGCATCATCGACCAGTTCCCGTCCGACCGGCAGGATCAGATCCGCGTGATGCTGAGCGAGTCGCTCAAGGGCGTCGTCGCGCAGGTCCTGCTCCCGAAGATCGGCGGCGGTCGCGTGGCGGCCCACGAGATCCTCGTCGGCAACCATGCCGTCGCAGCGATGATCCGCGAGGGCAAGACGTTCCAGCTCGCCAGCGTGATGCAGACGAACAAGCAGCAGGGGATGGTCACGATGAATGACTCCCTGCTCTCGCTCGTGCAGCGCAAGCTCGTCGATCCCAAGCAGGCGTACCTGAAGGCCGTGGACAAGAACGGCTTTGCCACGATGCTTCGATCCGCCGGGATCGCTCCACCAGTCTGAGATTTCGCGCTACCCGTTACGCCAATTGCGCAGCGGTTCGCGCATCCAGAGCGGCATGGTGCCAGCCCTGTGTAGGCACGCTACATGTAGGCGTCGTGGTCATGGCTCAGGCTCATCACGACGGTCATCCGCCCTTTCCGTTTCCGATCCCGGAGCCGACGCGCGTGAGGCCGCTCTCGACGCCGTTCCCGCCGCCTCCACTGCCGCCGCCCGACGAGACCGTGCACGTCCTCGAGCGCCGCGTGGCGGGGATCCCGCTCCCGCTCTTCTTTGCGATCGGGGCGGTGGTCGGGATCATCCTCGCGAGCACGGTCGTCTCGATCGTCCGGCGCTCGACGCATTCGAAGGCAGCGACGCAGGCGAAGGTCGTGTCGGTCGTCAGCACGCCCGTCGTCGAGCACGCGCACGCGCTCTTCATCTGGACGCCGCCGTCCGCCAAGGAGCGCGCGTCCGACACGTCAGTCGAGCTCGATGCCGAGCTCTCGTCTCTCGAGTCTCGGTCCGCGGTCGCACCCGCGCGGCCTGCGGCGATTGCCATGAATCGTCCGCACGCGGCGCACGCGAGGGCGCAGGGACCCGAGAAGCGTCGTGGCGCGATGCCGAGCGACCTCCTCTCGGCCGGCCTCTGACGACTCGCATCTGAAGCGGCGGGGGCGCGCCGCCCTCGGGTAACGTAGCGCCGTGATCGTGCGCGAGGACGACCCGAGCTCACGCGGCGTGCGCTTACCCTCGCGTGCGGGCACGCCGCGGAGCAAGCTCCCGCGCGGTATTTTCGGGGCGATCGCGCTCGGCGTCGCTGCGATGGCAGGTGTCGAGCCGGCCGGCGCGTCTCCGGAAGAGGAGTCACCGACGTTCAGCCTCGCGTACAGCGCGCCCGCGGCATGTCCGGACCGCGACGCGTTCGTGAGCAGCATCCGCGCGCGGACGGCACGGCCGCGGCTCGTCCGTGCCGACGACGGCGCATCGGTTGCGGTTCGGGTGGTCATCGAGACGAGAGACGCCGGAGCGGCGTCCGGTCGCCTCGACCTGCGCGAGGCCGACGGCACCGAGGAGACGAGGACCGTCACGAGTCGCACGTGCGCCGAGGTGTCGAGCGCCCTCGCGCTCGTCGCCGCCGTCATGCTCGATCCGGAGGCGCGGTCGACCGCGGAGCCGAGCCCGACGCTCCCCCCGCCGGCGCCTTCTCCGAGCCCGCCACGCGCGCCGTCACCTGCGAGCCCGTCACCTGCGCGCCCGCCACCCGCGAGCCCGTCACCGCCGCGCCCGCCGCCGTCGACCGAGTGGCCGTTCGCTGCCGGAGCCCACGCGGGGATCATGAGCGGGATCGGCCCGGCGATCGCCCCGATCGGCGGCGTGTTCGCGACTCTGGAGCGGCGAACGCCCACACTCGCCTCCTCGCTGCGGCTCGGAGTGGACATTGCGCGCACGTCGAGCGCCCTCCGCAGTGGCACCCAGACGTACGAATGGCTGGGGGCGGCGATGCGGCTGTGCCCCGCGTACGTGTCCCTGCGCGCCGATCTGCGGCTCGCGCCCTGCGCAGGCTTTCAGGCCGCAGCGCTGCGCGGGACGACGCGCGACGTTCGCAGCCCGACGGCGAACCTCCAGCTCTGGCTTGCCCCGGTCGCGGGTGGCAGCGTCGAGTGGGCGCTGAGCTCGACCGTCAGCCTCGAGCTCGAGGGGGCGGCGCTCTTCCCGCTCCGGCGCGCACGCTTCTTTCTCGCGCCCAACAGCACGATTTTCGAGGTCCCTTCGGTCGCCGGGACGGTCACCGCCGGCGTCCGCGTACGATTTCTGTGATCACAATCGGAGGGCCGGGGGATGAGCGGCCCCGATGGTGGCGTCGACCTGGCAAAGCGCGGAGGTGGTAAGGGACCTCTCCGTGCCGAGAGGTGAGGTCGACGTCGAGCGGGCACAGCGTGAGGCTGCGCTCGTCCGCGATCATCTGAACGTCGTCTGGCGTTTCCTGCGCCGTCTCGGGTTTTCTCCCGCCGACGCCGACGACGCGACCCAGGAGATCTTCGTGATCGCCGTCGGCAAGCTCGATCAGATCGAGCCGGACAAGGAGCGGAGCTTCCTGTACGGGACCGCCGTTCGACTCGCATCGCGGTATCGCCGGTCGATGAACCTCCGTGCGTCCCGCACGGTCCGCGGCATCGATGTCGAGGACTACGGTTCGCGGGAGGTGCCGGCGGACGAGCTCCTGGATCGCAAGGACGGGCTCGCGTTCCTCGATCAGACGCTCGCGGACATGCCCCCCGACCTTCGAACCACGTTTGCTCTCTACGAGCTCGAAGAGATGACCATGGCCGAGATCGCCGCTGTCACCGAGGTCCCGATGGGCACCGTGGCGTCCCGGCTTCGTCGTGCTCGCGAACATTTCCAGGACGCCGTGAAACGACTCCAGACGCAACGTGCGAGGCAGCCATGAAGGAGCCGAAGCGTCTCTTCGACAGCGGCAGCTCGCTCGAGCGGACCATCCTCGGCTACGGCCGCGAGGAGGCTCCTTCGGGCGATCTCGCGCGCAAGACCCTCGCGGCGATGGCGGCCGCGCCCGCGGCGAGCGCGGCGTCAGTTGCGCCTTCGGCGTGGCGCCGGCCCCGCTGGATTGCCGGCGGTGTCTGTGCGCTCGGACTCGCCGCCGTGGTCGCGGGCTTCGTGCATCGCGACGAGGATCACGTGCAGGCCACGCCGCCGCCCCCTGCAGCGCCGATCGCTGCGCCGACCGAGACCGCGCCGGCCGCGCCGCCGCCCGCTCAGACGGAGATCGCCGTCGTGACGCCGGACTCGCTCCCGAGCGCGCCGGTTCGCTCGGCCGCCCCGCAGGGATCGATGCCTGCGCCGCGTCCGGTCGAGGTCGTGCCGGCATCCAGCGCGTCGATCGCCCGCGAGGTCGAGCTCCTCGACGTCGTCAAGGCGAAGCTCGGTGCGGGGGATACGACCGCGGCGACGCGAGCGCTGGACGTGTACGACGGCGAGTTCCCGCAAGGGACGCTCCGCCCGGAGGCGACGGTGCTCCGTGTCCGTACGCTGCTCGCGCGCGGCGAACGAGCGTCGGCCGAGAAGATCGGCGCCGAGTTCCTCGCGAAGCACCCCACCGGCGTCCATGCGAAGCGCGTCCGTATGCTCCTCGGCGAGACGCCCGCCGCTGCCGGGAGCGGTCCTCGACAAAAGTGATGCAGCTGTGATCATTCTTTCGAGTTCGAGAGATGAGTGGCCCGCTCGACGGTCGGTGCGCTCGAGGCGTCTGCAGGAGGCGCTCGCGAGCGCCCGGGCGAAATAGCGCGCGCGAGCGCACCTGCTCCTTCAACCCGGTTCAGCTCACCGCGACGGGAGTCGTGCATGGCGGTCCTTCGAAAGCTTCGACCAGTACCTCTGCTCATTGCAGCGCTCGGATGGGCGTCCTCGTGGGGATGCGCGCAGACCAGCGTACGCCTCGGCGAAGAGGCGCCGGAGGCCGGAACAGCGCCCTCGTTCACGCCGGCCGACGACGCGGGCTCGGACGCGCTCGCTCCGCCGCCCGAGCAGATCCTGTCGTGCATCGGCACCGAATGCCCCGTGCCGTTCGCGACGTGCGCGCCCGAGAACGGCCCTGCCTACAAATGCGGGGTCGACCTGTCGCACGACAACAAGAACTGCGGCACCTGCGGTAACGAGTGCCTCGTCTACGAGCCGCTGAACATGACGTCGCGATGTGTGGACGGCGCGTGCGAGCTCGAATGCCTGAACGATCCGTTCTATCCAACGGATCACCGCAACTGCAACGGCGAGATCGACGACGGCTGCGAGATCGACGTCCTCACCGATCCGTTGAACTGCGGCGCGTGCGGGAAGGCCTGTGGCGCGGGCGAGCCGTGCATCAAGGGCAAATGTGGATGTGCCCCGCCGCTCATCGCGTGTGACGGCCAGTGCGTCGACCCGCGCGTCGACGACATGAACTGCGGTGGGTGCGGGAACGAGTGTCAGGATCCGGACGACGCGTGCCCGAAGGCGCCGCCGTTCACCGGCTACGGCTGCATGGGCGGCACGTGCGGGCATCTGAAGTGCGCGATCGGCACGGCGGACTGCAACGGCGACGTGCCCATCGACAAGTGCCAGTCCGACGGCTGCGAGGCGGACATCAAGAACGATCGCAACAACTGCGGCGGCTGCGGGATCAAGTGCAAGCCTGGCGAGGAGTGCATCGACGAAGGCTTCGGCCGCGAGTGCGCGGTGCCGTGCTCTCGCTTCGGCAAGGTCGTCTGCCCTCAAACCAGCGAATGCGTCGATCTCCTGACCGACGCGAACAACTGCGGCGGTTGCAATAACTTCTGCCCGAACGCGGGGCCGAACCAGATCCGCTCGTGCAAGAAGGGCGTTTGCGAGTTCGAGTGTGCGATCGGCTTCGCCGACTGCAACGGGAGCTCGGCCGACGGCTGCGAGACGAACCTGATGGCGAATCCAGCGAGCTGCGGCTCGTGTGGCAAGCGTTGTGACATCGGCGCGGGACAGCCGTGCATCGAAGGCAAGTGCCTGATGACGACGTGCGACGGAAAGGACCCGCAATGATGCGCGCGCCGACGCTCACGCTCGTGCCGCTCGTGATCTTCGCGGGCGCGCTGATCCCCGCATTCGCAAGTTGCGCGGAGGCAGAGGACACGCGGCCGGGTGAGGAC
The DNA here is from genome assembly GCA_023423895.1 of Pseudomonadota bacterium. Classification (GTDB taxonomy): domain Bacteria; phylum Myxococcota_A; class Polyangia; order Polyangiales; family Polyangiaceae; genus Labilithrix. The sequence continues at coordinate 69,541 of JAFAER010000227.1, read as the reverse complement.
GACGCGAGCGTGAGCATCCCCGAAGCGGGCTCCGATGCCGAAAGCCCGCTCGACGCGGGCAGTGACGGGGGCTGTGAGCCCTCCGACGAGGGCTGCGTCTCCGAGGTCATCTCGTGCGACGAGGCGGATTGGTGCCCGGTACCCACGCACGTGAGCACGCGCTTCCTCTTGAAGGGAGTCTGGGGAAGCGGGCCGAACGACGTCTGGGCCGTCGGCTCCGGAGGCACCATCATCCACTGGGACGGCAAGGACTGGACCTCGACGCCCACAGGCTCGATGAACACGTTCCACGCCGTCTGGGGTACCGGCCCGACCGACGTGTGGGCCGTCTCGATGACGGACACGATCGTCCACACGACCGGCTTCGCGAACGGAAGCGCGGAGTGGAAGCAGGTGCCTGGCGCAACCGATGCCGCGAACGCGATGGTGGCGTACAGCCTCTGGGGAACGAGCGCCGGCGACGTCCGCATCGGCGCACGTGCACGCTACACGTTCGATCCGGACCTCGGCGATGTGTGGATCAATCAATTCGTGCTCACGGGCGACAAGGACGGCAAGGTCGCGTGGTCTCCGCGCGAGGGCACCAGCAACGTCCACGGGTTCTTCGGCTCGGCGAACGACCTCTGGCTCGTCGCGGACAACAGCGAACGCAACGGCTGGGAGAAGGGGCAGACGCTTCACGGCGTCCTCGACCGCGGCGATCTCGCGTGGAGCGCGGTCGACAGCCAGTCGACGTTGCTGCTCGAGGGGATCTGGGGCAGCTCCGCAGACGACATCTGGGCCGTCGGCGATCAGGGGACCCTGCGCCGGATGAAGAAGGGGATGAAGCGCTGGGAGATCGTCGCGTCGCCGACGAAGGAAGCGCTACACGCCGTCTGGGGGACCGCGGCCGACGACGTGTGGGCCGTCGGCGATACCGGGACGATCCTGCACTTCGACGGAGCGGCGTGGAAGGCGGCGACGGCTGCCTTCGGGCTCGGCAAGAAGCCCGACCTCCACGGCGTGTGGGGGAGCTCGAAGAACGACGTGTGGATCGTCGGCGACAGCGTATCGCTGCACTACACGGGGCCGAAGCCCGCATCGCAGGGAGGTGGCCAGTGAGCCGGCTTTCAGTCGTCACCGTGGCGCTCGGCGCGCTTGCGCTCGCAGCGTTCGTCGCGTGCGCGGACTCGGATGTCTCGTCCAACGGCGCGCCGCCTGCGGACGAGAACGACGGCGGAACGCTGCCGCCGCCCGCCACGCCCGACGGCGGAGACGCCGACGACGATACCGACGATGCAGCGGCCGATCCGGACGCAGCGGTGCCGGAGTGCACGAGGGAAGGCTACTGCCATACCGTCGTCCCGAAGAACCAGACGCTCCGCGGCGTGTGGTCGGACGGCGCGGGCGTGACGTGGGCCGTGTCCGAGCAGGGCGCGGTGTTGCGTTACGACGGGACCGCCTGGAAGGTCCACGCGACACTCGACGGAGCGCTCCGTTCGATCTGGGGCAGCGGTCCGACGGACATCTGGGTCGGCGGCGATAACGGCATCTTCCACGGGCTCGGCGCGAGCTCGGCGACCATCACGTTCGCTCCCGTCGCCATCCCGGGGCCCTCGACGCCCATCTTCTCGATCTGGGGAACGGGGCCGGAGGACGTCTGGGCAACCGGCAACATCTACAGCTTCCCGATCCTCTCGCGCGTGTTGCACTACGGCGTCGGGGCGCCGAGCAAGGACGGCGACGCGGGCACGCTGGAGTGGTCGCTCGAGACGGTCACGAAGGCCGAGGTGCTCTGGACGCGCGTGTTCGGCTCGGAGGCGAGCGGAGTCTGGGTCGGCGGCGAGTGGTTCACGAGCAACGGTCGTGAGCCGTTGATCCTGCGTCGCCGCGCAGGCGCGGACACGTGGGAAGAGGAGGCGCTCCCGACGAAGCCGGCTGACCCGTCGCCCCGGGGCCGGTTCAAGCAGCTCTTCGATGCGACCGCGAGCACCGACGGTCAATCGATGTGGATGGTCGGCAACATGGAGGGCAACGTCCCGGCGTACGCTCATGCGACGAGCAGCGACGGCGGAAACACGTTCGTCTGGACGTGGGGCTCGGCGGGCTCGTTCGGCGATCCCTACCCGAACGCCATCGGCGCCACCGGGCCGAACGGCATCTACATCGCCGGCGACTACGCGCGACTTCGCGTCTGGAACGGGACGAGGTGGAAGCAGGCCGTCATCAGCGCCGGCAAATTCCCGATCATCGCTCCGTTCTACGCCATCGGCGGACGGGCCGACGATCTCTGGTTCGTGGGGGAAGGCGTCGCGCTGCATCGCGTCCCTTCGAAGATTCAGCCCTGAGGTGGTGATGAACACGCGCAGCCACAGGCTTCTGCTGGGAATTCTCTCGTCGATGGCGCTCGCGGGCGCAGGCGCGCTCGTCGCCTGCACGAACGACGCGTCGAACGGCGATCGCGCCGGCTTCGATCCCGTCGACGCGGGCAGCGACTCCGTCGCGAACCTCCCCGACCCAGCGTCCGACGCGGGCGGTCCGGACGCCGACGCCGACGCCGGCGAGCAGCGCGGGGCCTTCGATCCGAAGGACGAGCCCGTGACGTGCGCCGGCACCGGGCCGTGCGCGGTGCAGATCGTGGCCGGCGCAAATCACTTCTGCGCGCTGCTGAGCGACGGCACCGTTCGCTGCTGGGGTGACGACGACTACGGAGCGCTCGGGGGCGGAGACCGGCCAAAAGATCCGAAGTCGGACGACGACTCCGGCGCGTCCGTGACCACGACGGTCACCGGGCTGACGAACGTGACGCAGATCAGCGCTGGCCGACAGTCGACCTGTGCACGTCGCGCCGACGGCAACGTCTGGTGCTGGGGCCGGAACACCGAAGGCCAGCTCGGGCTCGGAGCCGCGAAGCCCTCGTGGGACGGGATGCCCCATCCTACGGCTATGCCTGTCGCGCTCTACGCAGCCGCGCTCCGCGTGGACGTCGGTGAACAGAACGCGTGCGCCGTCCTCGCGTCGGGGAAGGTGTCGTGTTGGGGAACGAACGAGCGCGCGCAGCTTGCCCGTCCGGACGCCGAGCTCACGATCGTCCTCGGCCCGGGCTCGGCGGAGCTCGACGCCTTCGGAGTCACCCGAATCGCGATCGGCACCGTGACGCTGTTCGGGGTCACGAGCACGAAGCGTGTCGTCGACTGGGGTGAGATCGCCGGACGAGACGGCCTCCTCGGCGGGCGCATGACCTCCATCAGCCCCGACCCCTTCGCGAACGAGATCCCCTCGCTCGAGGACGTCACCAGCATCGCCGCGACGTCCTCGCGCAATCGGCCCGGCTCGGGCGGAGGGTTCCCACCGAAGCCGCCCGTTCGGCTCGCACACGCCTGTGCGATCGCCGCCGGCGAGGTCCATTGCTGGGGGCGGAGCGACGTCGGTGCGCTCTGCACCGGGCTGCCCGACGAAGCGGTCGAGCCGGTGCTCGCCCCGATCAAGGGCAAGGCCTGGCCACAGCAGCTCGCCGTCGGTCACGAGATCACCTGCGCGCGCATGACGGACGGGTCGATCCACTGTTGTGGTGGCGCGGAGAAGGGCCGCCTCGGGGCCGGACACACGGAGCCGTACGCCGCGTTGTTCACGCGCATCGCGTCGTTCGAGAAACACGCCGTGCAGGTCGCGACGAGTGACGGCGCCGTGTGCGCGCTCGTGAAGGACGGCTCGGTCGAGTGCTGGGGAAGCAACGTGTTCGGTGAGCTCGCGACCGGTGTGCGCGACGACGAGCCCCACCCGACGCCGGTGAAGGTCGCGTTCTAGTGCTGCCCCTCAGGAAGAGGTTCGGGACGATGTCGTACGAAGGTCTGAGTCGAATTCTCTCGCTGCTCCTCGGCGCAGGCATCGTCGGTGTCTCGTTCGCCGCCTGTACCGACGACCGCAGCGGCTTCGATGACGGTAAGGGCATCTTCACGGAGCCCGATGCCGGTCCGACCACGCCCCCTCCGCCGGGATGCGGCTACCGCTGCTCACGCGATCTGAAGAAGGTCATCACGACGTGCAACGGTGTCGACACGTCCGAGCAGGCGTGCGGTCCCGAGCAAGGCTGCGGAATCGACACGTGCATCGACGCCTGCGAGAGCGCCGCCCTCTCCAAAGGATCGATCGGCTGTTCGTTCTGGACGCTTCCGCCGGACGACGGTGAATACGGCACGGGTGCCTGTTTCGCGGCGATGATCGCGAACACCTGGGACCGCCCGGTGACCATCAGCGCGGAGTGGGGCGCGGACGCCCTCGACATCCGCGAGTCCGTCTACACGGCGAAGATGGTCGGCGAGCACCCGGCGTACACGCGCCTCAGCGGTCCGCTTCCTCCGGGTGAGGTCGCGATCGTGTTCTTGGCCGAGGCGGAGATCGTCGCCGATCCCTTCGCGATCCGCTGCCCGGACAAGACGAAGGCGGCAGTGAAGGTCGACCCGATCCGGCACGGGACGACGAAGACCAAAGCCTTCCACTTGAAGACCGACGCGCCCGTCTCGGCGTATTCGAGCTTCCCGTACGGAGGCGCCGAGAGCTACTACCCGGCGTCGACGTTGCTCTTGCCCGTCTCGTCTTGGGACAAGAGCTACATCGCGGTCTCCACCGGCAAGTACGGTGATGCGCAGAACCTCGCCTACGAGAAGCGCACGCTGCAGATCGTCGCCAACGAGGACGACACCGAGGTCTCGATGCGTCCGAACGTGTCGATCGACGAAGGCAACGACGTCGCGCCAGTTGGTGCCGGAGAAGCGCAGACGTGGCAGCTCTCCCGCGGTCAGGTCCTGCAGATCACCCAGCGTGGAGGCGCAACGGGCAGCCCGATCGTCGCGAACAAGCCCGTGGGCCTCTTCGGCGGCGCGCCGTGCAACTTCCTTCCGTCGGACGTGCCGACCTGCGACCTCACCCAGCAGCAGATCCCTCCCTTCTCGCAGTGGGGTAACGAGTACGCGCTCGTGCCGTTCGCGCCGCGCATCCAGGCCGTGACCGGCAAGCCGCGGGAGAACATCCCGTGGATGATGGTCGGCGCGGTCGACGGTACGAAGCTCACGTACGAGCCGACGAAGCCGCCGGGTGCCCCCGATTCCCTGTCCGCGGGGCAGCCCGTCTACTTCATGACGGACCGGCTCGTCACCGTGAAGAGCCAGGACTCGAAACATCCGTTTTACGTCGGCGTGCACATGAGCAGCGCGACGTTCGGCGGCGGCGCTCCGGGCCGCGGAATGACGAAGGGCGATCCCGACTTCGTCAACATCGTACCCTCCGACCAGTTCCTCGATCGCTACGTGTTCTTTGCGGACTACACATATCCGGACACGGTCCTGACCGTCGTACGCCGCAAGACCGACAAGGGATTCCTTCCGGTAGAGCTCGAGTGCGGCGCGATCGACGGCTTCACGCCGCTCGGCTCGAGCGGCGAATACGAATACGCGTGGGTGGAGCTGACCATGGGATCGGTGCCCAAGAAGATCGGAAGCGGCGAGTGTGGCTACGGCCGCCATGAGGCGCGGAGCGACGGACCGTTCTCGATCACGGTGTGGGGGATCGGACAGGACGCGAGCTACGGTTACGCCGGCGGCATGGGCAGCCGCCCGATCAACGACGCGCCGCTGCCGCGGGTGAACTGAACCCGCGCCGACCGACCCGGCGCGGGCGGGGCGGCCGCCGACGCTGTCGCTCGGCGTGAGCCGACCCCGCGAAGGACAACTGGTGGAGGGAAGAGTGCGTTAGGCTCGCAGGCTGCGATGTCTGGAGTCACGCGTGCACGAGCCGTTCTGCTCACGCTCGCGTCGTCGTTGTCGGTGACGGGGCTCGCCCGGGCTCAGCCGGTCCACCAAGGCGTGTCGCCGCCGTTCCAGCTCGCGTACGATGCCCCTCCGGATGTTTGCCCGAACGCGATCGCGTTCTTCGGCGCCATCCGCGCCCGGACGGAGCGGGCCCGCCTCGCACGTCCAGGCGAGCCTGCCGTTGCGATCGGCGTCCGGATCAAGGCACTGCGCGGCGGCTCGGTCGTCGGGCGCGTCGAAATCCGCGAGCCGGATGGTGTGGGCCAGGAACGAACCGTCGAGAGCGCCTCGTGCAAAGAGGTGGCGCAGGCGCTCGCGCTCGTCATTGCCCTCTACCTCGATCCCGATGCGACCACGGGAGCGATGCCGGAGACCGAGCCAGAGTCGGAGCCCGCGCCTCCGCCGAGTCCCGAGCCGGCGCGGCGTCGTCGTCCGCGGTCGAATGACGTCGTACCGCCACCCCCGCACCCTTCGCACCCTTCGCACCCTCCCCAGCGAGCGGCGCTCGCGCTCGCGGCAGGCGTCGGGGCGGGCGCGGCCGGCGGCATCGGACCGTCGGTCGGGCTGCTCGCGCGTGCCTTCGGCGAGATCACGATCGACGGCGCGTCGATCGTGCGCCCGATGTCGTGGGCACGGCCTTCGCTGCGCCTCTTGCTCGACTTCGCGACGACGAGCAGCGAGGTGGCGGCGGGCAGTCAGACCTATGTCCTCGTGGCCGGAGGTCTCCGACTCTGTCCCGTCGATGTGGCGCTCGGTCGCGGGATCTTCGCCGGCCCGTGCGCGGGCATGCAAGCGGGCGTTCATCGGGGCACGAGCGCAGGTGTGCCGAACGCCCGCGACCAGGACAAGCCGTGGCTGAGCCCACTCGGGACGGCCCACGCGCTTTTTCCGGTCGCCGAGCGGCTGACCGTCGAGCTCGAGGCCGGGGTCGTGGTCCCCCTCGTCCGGACCCGGTATTTCCTGGGGCCTGACGTGACTTTGTTCCGGACCCCGGACGTCGCCGGCGTCCTCAGCGCGGCCGTTGCGTACCGTTTTCGCTGAGCGCCGGAAGAAATTTGGATCGGTTCGGCCGGTGCCTGGGATTAGGGCTTGGGTGATGGCATCGTCACCCACCGTGCTCGGGGAGGGGCCGCCCGCCGCGGCGATCCGCTCCGACGCGAGCGCGGCCGCGGCAGCGGAGCTCGAACAGCGCAAAGCCGCGCTGATTCGCGCGCATCTCACACCCGTGTGGGGCTTCCTCCGTCGCCTCGGTCTCTCGCTGGCCGACGCCGAAGACGCGGGGCAGGAGGTCCTCCTCACGGCGGTGAGGAAGATGGACGCGATCGTCCCGGGACAGGAGAAACGCTTCGTCTTCGGGATTGCTGTCCGGGTGGCCTCGCGGCGGCGTCGTTCGACGAAGTCGTTCACGAGCCGCGCGGTGGACGTCGATCTCGACACCTGCGAGGCGCTCGCGCCATCGTCCGACGAGATCCTGGAACGACGCGAAGCGCTTGCGCTGCTCGATCGCGCGCTTGCCACGCTCAACGAAGAGATGCGCACGGCGTTCATCCTCTACGAGCTCGAAGAGATGTCGATGCCCGAGATCGCCGAGGTGCTCGACGTCCCTGTCGGTACCGTCGCCTCGCGCCTGCGTCGCGCGCGGGAGCAGTTCCAGAAGGCCACGCGCCGGCTGCAATCGAGGGAGCCATGAGCGGACCGAAGCGCCTCATCGAGGAGGGCTCTGCCTTCGACCAAGCGCTGCTGCGTGCAGGTCGCGAAGACCGGCCTTCGAGCGACTACGAGCGTCGCGTGCTTGTCGCGGCGTCAATGCTCCCTGCGACGGCCCTGGCAGGCAGCGCTCGTCCGTCGCTGCTCTCGCGGCTCGTGCGTCCGCAGTTCTTGGCCGTCATCGTCGCCATCGGAGCGGGCACTGCGTTCGTGTCGAGCACGAGCAGCCAGCAGCGCGCGCAGGACGGTCAAGACGGCCAGCTCGCAACGCAGGCCGCCGCTCCGACTGCGGAGCCCCGGGTCGAACCGGCCACGGTGTCCGTTACACCCGTGACGTCCGTGGTCTCGACGGACGCCAAGCCATCGAGCGACGAGCGCGTCGTGACTCCGGCCGCCCTTCCGCAGGCGTCCGCGCGTGCGCTGTCTCGTGTGAGCGTGACCGCGGCGCCGCCAGTGCCGGCCGCTCTCTCCGAGCGATCGTCTCGTGCGGTCGCGGCCGCTCCGGCAACAGCGGGCGTTTCGCTCCAGCGTGAGGTCGAGCTGCTCGACTCGGTGAAGCGAAGCCTTCGCTCGGCAGCGCACGCGGATGCGCAGCGGGCGCTCGACAGCTACGACTCCGAGTTCCCGTCGGGTACGCTCAAGCCGGAAGCAGGTTTCTTGCGCATCCGTCTCCTCCTCGCGAGAGGCGACCGCGCAAAGGCCCGAGCGCTCGGCGACGAGCTGCGCGCACGGTATCCGAACAGCGTTCACGCGCGGCGTATCGAGGCGGCCCTCGCCGCCGACGCCGCGAACGACCGTCAGGATCAAGCATCGCCTCGTTGACTGAGCACGAGGCCCGTCGGCCTGGCCTTCGGGCGGGCGTGAGGACCATCTCCATGTTCTGGGAACCGACGACACAAGAGCGGAAGAGAAGGCGCGTCCTCGGCGTGGTCTGCGTCGGCATCGCGCTGTGGAGCTGTGCGGAGACGGACGCGTACCTGGGGGACGTCCCGGGCCCGTCGCTCGGGTCGCCGGACGCCTCCGCCGAGGACCCGGATGCGAGCACCGTCCTCATGTGCGTCGCGACCGAATGCCCGGAGGGCCTGACGACCTGCCCCTCCGACTTCGGGCCCACGTACAAGTGCTCGGTCGACCTGCGCCGCGATCAGAACCATTGCGGCGAGTGCGGTCACGCTTGCATCACGATGGAGCCGAACCGCATGGCGTCGCGCTGTGTGGACGGCGCGTGCCTGCTCGAGTGCATCAGCCCCCCCCGGTTCGTCCCGGCGATATTCGACTATGTCCCGACGGACTTCCGGGACTGCAACGGGGCCCTCGACGACGGATGTGAGGTCGATCTCCTCTCCGATCCCAACAACTGCGGCGAGTGCGGCAAGGCTTGCGCCGGAGGCAAGCCCTGCATCGACGGTCAGTGCGGGTGCCCCGGTGAGCTCGAGTTCTGCGCCGGGCTATGCACCGATACCGACACGGACGACCTGCACTGCGGAGAGTGCAACGACGCCTGCCCTGAGAAGACGGACGGCTGCGATCCGATGCCGGACAACACCTACTACGGGTGCAAGGGCGGCGACTGCGAGAAGCTGAAGTGCTTCCCCGATTACGCCGACTGCAACGACGATCTCGGCCTCGAATGCAACTCGAACGGATGCGAGACGTCGCTCACCGACGTGAACAACTGCGGTGCGTGCGGTAACGCGTGCAAGCCCGACGAGGAATGCAGCCGGACCGAGTTCGGCCTCCAGTGCGTCCCTGCCTGCGAGAAGCAAGGCCTCACCGCGTGTGAGGGCTTCTGTGCCGACACGGCGAACGATCCGAACCACTGCGGCGGCTGCATGCTGTCGTGTCCCAGCGCAGGTGCGCATCGGACGCGTGCGTGCAAGAAAGGCGTCTGCGAGGTGGTCTGCGCCGAAGGCTTCGGCGACTGCAACGGAGATCCAACCGACGGCTGCGAGGTGGACCTCCGCTCGCATCCGCAGCATTGCGGCGCGTGCGGCGCGTCCTGCGACCTCTCGCTCGGACAGCCGTGCGTCGAGGGGAAGTGCCTGATGAGGCCGTGCGACGACGAGGAGACGCGATGAGCTGGCCGAAGCGCATCCCGACGATCGCGGTGGCGGTCGCGACGCCGCTCCTCGCTCTGCAGACCTTCGCGGTCGCAAGCTGCGCGAGCACGGACGAAGCCGATCCCCGGGAGGACGCCTCCGCCGTCATCGACACCACCGATTCGGGCGCGGCCGACGCCGATGCCGACGCTGGGCAGCCCTGTGTCCCCGGCGACCGGTCGTGTGTCTCGAACGTCCTGACGTGCGAAGAGGCCGACTTCTGCCCGATACAGAATGGTCTCGATCGCCGCTACGTCCTCACTGCGGTGTGGGGCTCCGGGGCGAACGACGTCTGGGCCGTCGGCTCGGGGGGCAGCATCCTGCGCTACGATGGCGCCGGATGGGCGACCATCCCTTCGGAGGCGACCGAGACGCTTCTCGCGGTATGGGGCTCCGGTCCGAATGACGTCTGGATCGGCGGCTCGACCGCGACGCTCTTCCACGGTCCGGGCCCGTCCCCGAGTCAGCCGGCGTGGACCGACGCGGCGCCGTTCACGCGCGAGCGGCTCATCCCGGGAAGGATCTTCGCGCTGTGGGGCACGACCGCGGCCGACCTCCGTGTCGGCGGCGAGCGCTTCGTGAAAGCCATCGACGAGTTCGGCAACGTCATCGTCGGCAATCATCTGCGGCGTTCGAACGACGCCTGGGACGTGCTCGAGGGCTTCGACGGCAAATACCCCGAGGCGACGATCCGATCGATCTGGGGATCCTCGCCGGAGGATGTCTGGATCTCTCTCGACAACTCGCCTGCGTTCGAGCCGTGGGCCCGGGGGACGCTCCTGCACGGGACCGCGCCGGCGGCCGGAGAGCCGCTCGTCTGGCAGGCGGTCGACAGCCAGTCCTCGATGATGCTCGAGTCGCTCTGGGGATCCTCGGCCGGCGACGTGTGGGCCGTGGGGAGTAGTGGAACGGTCCGCCGTTTCACCCCCGGCGCGACGAAATGGGCCATCGTCGGGGACGTCCCGACGCACGAGTCGCTTCATCGGGTCTGGGGCAGCGGTCCGAACGACGTCTGGATGGTCGGCGACGCGGGCACGATCCTGCACTTCGACGGCACGACGTGGTCGGAGCCGACGGTCGCGTTCCCGCTCGGCAAGAAGCCCAATCTCCTGGGCGTGTGGGGCAGCGGTCCGAACGACGTCTGGGTCGTGGGTGAAGGCTACACGCTCCATTTCACCGGAAAGAAGGCGGGCCAGTGAGACTGTTGATGCTGCTCCCGCACGGAAGAGGCGTGCTGCTGGGGATGTTCGCCGCGAGCGCGTTCGCCGTCGTCGCGGCCTGCGCCGAGTCCGAAGAGCCTTCGCGGCCGATCGCCGAGGACGGGGGAACGCCCGAGGCGTCGACACCTCCGGACGCCGGTGACGATCCCCCCGCAGACGCAGGCGCCCGGACGTGCTCCGATCAGAACTTCTGCCATGTGGACGTTCCGCCGAAGGAGACATTGCGAGCCGTCTGGGGCGCCGGCACGACCGTCTGGGCCGTGAGCGAAGAAGGAGACGTGCTGCGCTGGGACGGCCAGAAGTGGAACGTTCACAGCCAGAAGCTCGGAGCGCTCTACGCGATCTGGGGAAGCGGACCGACGGACATCTGGGTCGGGGGCGAGCGAGGCCTCCACCACGGCACGGGGCCGAGCGCGGAGTCGCTCGTGTTCGAGCCGGTCGACGCTCCGGGCGATCCGACGATCCCGATCACGTCGATCTGGGGCGCCGGCGCCGACGACGTGGTCGCCGTCGGCGGGCACATGAGTGACGTCGATTTCATGCCTCACAGCCGCGTGCTCACGCTTCGCGGCGGCGCCGGCGCCACCTGGCAGCTCGACCCCGTCTCCGACGAGCCGTTCGCGTGCAAGCGGGTATGGGGCTCGGCCGCTGTCGGAACCTGGATCGCAGGCGATGAAGGATACGAGGTGTCGCAGATCGCGAGCGTGTTCGTGCGCGCGCCCGGCAGTGACGACTTCGCGCCCGTGACCATCGACGCTTCGCCGCCGAACGGAATGGATCCGGGAGTTCCGAGCTTCGTCTACGCCGGCGGCGTGATGGCGGATGGCCGGGTGCTCGTCATCGGGAAGACATCCGGTTCGACGGGCACGTACTGGTACGCGTCGGTCGGCGCGGGCGGCGCGCTCACGTGGTCGTTCGACGTCCGCGCCGACACCGATGACCAGCCGCTGCATCAGGTCTGGAGCCTCCCCGGAAAAGACACGTGGATCGCTGGGGACTACGGACGTCTCCGCGGTCGCGGCGCAGGCGGTGGCCCGTGGACGCCTGCTGCGTTGATGGTCTCCGATCTCCCCGTCATCGAGCCGCTCTACGGGATCTGGGGCACTGCCGCGGACGACTTCTGGGTCGTCGGTCGCGACACCGCGATCCACCGCATGCCGAAGAAGGAGCCGTGAAGGTGATCTCCGACGTACGACGCTCGCCACTGCGCTCGGTCGCTTGGTTCGCGGCATTCGCGCTCGCTCCGCTCGGAGCGCTCTCTGCGTGTACCGACGACGACGCTACGCCGCGCCAGCACTTCGACGACGACGCTTCGCCAGGCACGCCCGACGCCGGGGCGACCCCCGACGCGACCGCAGAAGACGCACGCGGAGCCTTCGATCCGAAGGACGAGCCCGTCGTCTGCGCTACCGCGCCGTGTGTGACCCAGATCGTCGCGGGCGCTCGGCACTTCTGCGCGCGCATCAGCGACGGCACGGTGCGTTGCTGGGGTGACGACGCGCGCGGACAGCGTGGGCTCGACCCAGCCGGAGGCGACGCCGACGCCGGCGCGACCGTCACCGGCCTCACCGGGGTCACGCAGATCAGCGCTGCCGGCACGACGACGTGCGCCCGGCTCGATGACCAGAGCGTCCGCTGCTGGGGCGGCAACGAGCACGGGCAGCTCGGTCGCGCGCTCGATCCGCCGACCGATGAAGATCCCCATCCGATCCCGGAGCGTGTCGCGATCGACGCCGTCGCACGCGTCGACGTCGGCGAGCGAAGCGTCTGTGCAACGACGGCCGCCGGCGGCGCGATCTGCTGGGGAAATGACGACAGCGCACAGCTCGCCCGAGGCGAGCCCGCAGGCACGGGCCTTCCGCCCGAGCCGGCGCAGCTCGGGGCCGTCGTCCGGCGCACGGCGGCGGGCTTCGACACGGCCTTCGCGATCGACGAGCACGGCGGGCTCCTGAGCTGGGGCGCCGTCGCGGGCTCGGCTGGCGTCCTCTCCGGTCGCGTGTCCTCGATCACTCCGAACGCCGTGCCCGCGCCGGTGCACGCTCTCGGGCCCGTGACGAGCTTCGCGGTCTCGGGGCAGACGCCCGGGGTGCTCCCTCCGCCGAATGGTCTTCCTGGCGATCCCGGAGTCCCGAACCAGCACGCGTGTGCGGTCACCAACGGTGACGTGTACTGCTGGGGCAAGAGCGAGCGCGGCGCGCTCGGCAGCGGTCTGCCGGACCCCGTGCTCCCTCGTCCGACGATCGCTCGCCTCACGACGACGGCTTACGCTCAGCAGATCGCCGCCGGTGGCGAGACGACGTGTGTGCGGCTCACGGACGGCAACATCGCGTGCACGGGCGAGAACGAGCTCGGCCAGCTCGGCACCGGCCAGGTCGGTCCGTTCGCCAGCGCGTTCACGACCGCGATCACGTTGAACGGCCGCGCGGTCCAGGTCGCCGTCGCAGAGCAGGCCGTCTGCGCGCTGCTCGTCGACGGTACCGTGAAGTGTTGGGGCGGAAACCTCCACGGAGAGGTCGGCCTCGGAACGGTCGACGACGATCCTCATCCCTCGGCGACGCAGGTACCGTTTCCGCTTCCCTAGTTTTCATGAGCACACGGGGCCCCGTGAGAAACATGACCATCGAGCTGCGCACCATCCTTCGTCCCTCGCGCGTCGCGTGTGCGAGCGGCATGTTCGCGATCCTCGCTGCGTGTAGCTCGCGCGAGCCCATCACCGATCGAACGCCGCCAGGCTTCGGCGATACGGACGGAGGCGCGTGTGCGGACCGAAAGTGCTCGAGCGACTTGCATCGCATCGTGAACACCTGCGTGGACGCAGGCGAGACCGTCGTCGAGACCTGCCCCGAGGACCAGGGCTGCGGCGGCGGGAAGTGTGTCGATGCGTGCGAGAGCGCACGGCTGTCCAAGGGCTCCATCGGCTGCTCCTTCTGGGCGCTCCCGCCCGACGACGGCCTCTACGCTCCCGGAGCGTGTTTCGCCGCGATGATCGCCAACACGTGGACGCGTCCGATCACGCTCCAAGCCGAATACGGCAGCGAGCCGCTCGACATCTCGAAGTCGACGTACATCGCGACCAGGGACGCGGATGGCACGACGTATACGCTGCTCGCCGGGGCCCTGGCACCAGGTGAGGTCGCGCTCGTGTTCCTCGCGCAGGACGACAAGCCCCCGCACGTCTCGCTCGCTCGCTGCCCAGCCGACGTGACGCCGGCGCTCATGGTGGATCCAATCGCGCACGGCACCGCGAAGACGCGAGCTTTCCACATCACGACCGACGCGCCGGTCTCGGCCTATTCGATCTTCCCCTACGGCGGAGCGGCCTCGCAATATCCGACGGCCACGATGCTGCTGCCCGAGTCCTCCTGGGAGACGTCCTACATCGGCGTGTCGACGGCGAACGTCTCTCGTCTCGGTCAGCCGGGGACGGAGCCGCGCACGCTCCAGATCGTCGCAGCGGAGGACGACACGACCGTCGAGATGCGCGCCAGGGCGGACGTGCCTGGCACCGCTGACGTCGCCTCGGTCGCGCAGGGAGAGAAGCAGACCTGGACGCTGTCGCGCGGGCAGGTGCTCCAGATCACCCAGCGCGACAACCTGACGGGTAGCCCCATCGTCGCGAACAAGCCGGTGGGCGTCTTCGGCGGGGCCGGCTGCACGTACCTCCCGGGCGAATACGACTACTGCGACATCACCCAGCAGCAGATCGCGCCGTCCTCCCAGTGGGGCAGCGAATACGCCCTCGTGCCGTTCGCACCGCGGGTCCAGAGCCTCACTGGAGAAGCGCGCGAGCTCGTTCCATACGGTCTGGTCGGCGCTGTCGACGGCATCCGGTTGACCTACGAACCGGAGCGCCCGCTCGGTGCGCCCGAGACGCTCGATGCCGGACAGGCGGTGAGCTTCTTCACGGACGTTCCCTTCATCGTCCGGAGCCAGGATGCGGCTCACCCCTTCCACGCCGCGGTCTACATGACCGGCTCGCGGTTCCGCGGGGGCGCAGGCCAGCCAAGGGACGATTTGAATCCCGGACAGCAGCCCGGGACGCTTGGCGATCCCGACTTCGTCACCGCTGTTCCGTCCGGCCAGTTCCTCGAGCGGTACGTGTTCTTTGCCGACTACACGTATCCGGATACGTCATTCACCCTCGTGCGTCGCAAGACGGAGCGGGGCTTCTTGCCCGTCGAGCTCGCGTGCGCGGGCGAAGTCACGGGCTGGAAGCCGCTCGGCACCGCGGGCGAATACGAATACGCCTGGGTCCAGATCACGAAGAACTTCGCGCCGGCGACCTTCGAGAAGGGCGAATGCGGCTACGGGCGGCACGAAGCGACGAGCGCGGGCCCCTTCTCGCTCACTGTGTGGGGTGTCGGCCGCGACGCCAGCTACGGCTACCCGGGCGGTACTGGCAGCCGCTCGATCAACGACGCGCCTCCGCCCGAAGTCGACTGATCCGTCGTCAGCTCGCTTCGCGCGGCAGCGTGAACGAGAACGTCGCTCCTTCATCGGGCGCTGCATCTACCCAGATGCGGCCCCCGTGGTGCCGGACGACGCGCTCCACGATCGCGAGGCCGATGCCCGTCCCCTCGAACTCGGCGCTACGATGGAGCCGCTGGAACGGGAGAAACAACCGGCTGGCGTGCGCCTGGTCGAAGCCCACACCGTTGTCGCGGACGAAGTAGACCTGCTCGCCGTCGACCGTGTGCGTGCCGACCTCGATCTTAGGAGCGCTCGTCCGGCCCGTGAACTTCCACGCGTTCCGTAGCAGGTTCTCGAGCGCGATCCGGACGAGCGCACCGTCGCCGTATGCGGTGATCCCGGGCGCGATGTCGACCTCGACGGCGCGGCCGGAGTCGTCGAGACGCAGGTCATCGATGATGCGCTTCGCGAGCGTGGTCATGTCGACGCGTGCAAACGTCGGGCGCGCGCGGCTCACGTTCGAAAGCCGCAACAGATCGTCGATGAGCCCGTTCATGCGCCGTGCCGCTAGCGCGATCCGCGACAGGAGATGTTTGCCGTCGTCGTCGAGCTTGTCCGCGTGATCCTCGAGCAGGATGTTGCTGAAGCCCTCGAGCGGACGCAGGGGGGCGCGTAGGTCGTGCGACACCGAGTAGTTGAAGGCGTCGAGGTCGGCGAGCGTTCGCTTGTGAGCCTCGATCTCGTCGGCGAGCTGCTTGCGGCTGCGGTGCAGCTCCACGAACACACTGACCTTGCTCAGGAGGACGTGCGCGTTGACCGGCTTGAAGAGCACGTCGACGGCGCCGCTCTCGTATCCCTGGAAGATGCTGTCCTCCGTGTCGTTCGACCCTGTCACGAAGATGATCGGCACGTGACGCGCCCACGGAGTCGGGAGCTCCCGCGCCCGCCGCGCCACCTCGAAGCCGTCCATCTCGGGCATGTTCACATCGAGAAGGATGGCTGCGAGCTCGTGCTCCGCGACGATCGAGAGTGCCTGACGGCCCGTCTGCGCAGCGAGGACGGTGCAGCTGAGCTCGGAGAGCAGCTTCGTCATCGCGCGGAGGTTCGCCTGTTCATCGTCGACCAGGAGGATCGTCGCAGGCTCGCTCACGCTCCTACGAAGGCTATCACGCTCCGTCCAGGGCCCTCCCGCGCCGGCGCTGGGTCATGCTGCCGCATGACTCGCGGCAGTGGCCGTCACTGATCGAGGACTTTGGCGGCGAGCTCCGCGCGCGACCTCACGCCGAGCTTGTGGAAGATGCTCGCGATCTGATTTGCGGTCGTGCGTGGAGACGTCCCACGCTCCTCCGAGATGCTGGCCGTGTCGTAGTCGTTCAAGAGGAGGGTGAGCACCTCCTGCTCCGCCGGGGAGAGTCCGGCGATGCGCGGCGCGGCCAGCGCGTGGACGAAGAGCACCTTGCCGGGCTCGATCTCGTACGCGAGCAGAGACGGTGGCGGGTCTGCGGGAAGTGACCGTTTCATCGCCTTTCACCCGTCCGGGGCGCCCTTCGCGAGTTGGCTCTCGCGGAAGGCGCGGATGAGCGCGACGCGGCCCGAGACGCCGAGCTTCTTGGCGGCTCGCATCAAGATGACGGACACGGTTCCCGGTGAGAGCCCGAGGTCGTAGGCGATCAGCTTGTTGGAGTGCCCCATGGCAGCGCACGCGACGACTTGCTGCTCACGCTCGGTCAGAGGTTTGCGATCGCTGACGGCAACGAGGTTGCTCTGCGCGAGGAGGAAGCGCTTGCCGTCGTGATCGAGCCAATCGACCAGTGACCATTCACCACTGACCATGGCCCGCCACAGCGCGCTGGCCGAATCGGGATCGAGCCTCCGCAGCTTGCCCCGTGCCCGATCGATGTCCTGCGCGGCGCGGGCGAGCTCTTCTCGGGCGGCGATCGTCGCCCCCGTTCCGTGCTCGAGTCGCCCGGCAGGCGTGAGGACGGCCTCGGCGGCGGTGGGCGTGACGGTCGTGTGCTTGCGCCGGAGGCGGAGTGCCGAACCAACGTGCGCTGCAAAGCGCGTCCACAGGTTCCGCTGACGGAGGCGATGACCGCGCGAAACGTGCGTCGTGAAGATCACCCCGCTGTCGGGAGTGACGTTGGCGCGAAGTCCGACGGCGTCGTCGCCGAGCATCCCCGCCTCGCGAATGGTGCTGGCGGCGGCGTCCGCGCCGATCACACGTGAGAGAAGCGTGAACATGTCGCAGTCGTAGGCGACGCGGGTCGGCTGCAGCTCGCTGCCGAGCTCGTGCTGCTTCGCATAGTGATCGCGGCTGTACGGAGCCTCCCCGATGCTCACCGCATCGCCCACCTGCGCATTGGCGCCGGCGACCTCGAAGAAGAAGGCCGTCGTGGTCGGCCCCGTGGTGAATGCAGGCGCGATCAGACACGTGACTTCCTCGAGCCACGTGTGCTCGTCTTTCGAGCGGTCGTAGACGAGCTCGATCGCACCGATGAAGTCGAGCGGCTTCAACCGAAGGATTGTTCACGAGCGCGAGCTTCGCGGTCAACGGGCAGACGGCGGCGTCATCCCGTTGACTATGGCGCGACGCAGCGGAGCCCACGGACGGTCAGACGTCGTCGTCGTCGCTGGTGCTCTCGCGGGTGTCTCCGCGTAGACCGAGCGCGCGCGCCTTCTTGTAGAGGTGGCTCCGCTCGAGATCCAGCGCGCGGGCGGTCGCTGCCATCTGGCCGCCGTGATGCGCGAGCGCGTCCTGGAGGATCTGTCGCTCGGCCTCTTCGACGAGGACGCGGAACGGGACTCCCGGGCGATAGAGGCCCTGCGCCTTCGGTGATGCTCCGCCCGGAAGGCACGTTCGCACGTCGGCGGCGCGGATCACGTCGTCGGGCGTGAGGATGACGAGGCGTTCGCACAAGTTGCGTAGCTCGCGCACGTTGCCCGGGAAGCTGTACGCGACGAGGACCTGGATGGCGTCCTCCTCGATGCGCATGCCGGGGCGATCGTTCGACTTCGCCGCGAGCTCGAGGAAATGACGAGCGAGGAGGGGGACATCCTCGCGCCGCGCACGCAGCGGCGGGATGTGAAGCGGAACGACGTTGAGACGATCGTAGAGGTCGGCGCGGAACGCATCCGACTCGCAGGCCTTCACCAGGTCGCGGTTCGTCGCCGCGACCACACGTGTGTCGACCTTGATGGTCTCGTTGCCGCCCACGCGCTCGATCTCGCGCTCCTGGAGAACGCGGAGGAGCTTCGCCTGCATCGGCAGCGGCATGTCGCCGACCTCGTCGAGGAAGAGCGTTCCGCCGCTGGCGCGCTCGAACTTCCCGCGTCGTTGTTTGGTCGCGCCGGTGAAGGCGCCGGCCTCGTGACCGAAGAGCTCGCTCTCGATGAGCTCGCTCGGAAGAGCGGCGCAGTTCAGCTTCTCCAGCGGACCTTTGGCCCGCGGCGAGAGCTGGTGGATCGCGCGTGCGACGAGCTCCTTGCCGGTCCCGCGTTCGCCAGTGACGAGGACGCTGGCGGCGCTCTTCGCGGCACGTGCGATCTGCTCGACGAGCTTCTTGATCGCGGCGCTCTCGCCGACGAGCTCGCCCGTTGCGCCGCTGGCCGCCCGGAGCTCGCGCGCCTCGCTCTCGGCCCGCTGCAGCCGGAGGGCCGTCTCGACCGCGATGAGGAGCGCGTCGGTGTTGATCGGCTTCTCGAGGAAGTTCAGGGCGCCGAGTCGCGTCGCCTTGACGGCCGTGTCGATCGTCGCGTGCCCGCTCATCATGATGACGGGGACCTCGTTCTTCGCGCCGCGGATCTGGGCCAGCAGCGAAAGACCGTCGCCATCGGGGAGCTGCACGTCGAAGAGGCAGAGGTCGTAGCTGCGCTTCTTGAGCTTCTCGTCGGCGACCCTGACGCCACCCGCGACGTCGACCGAGTAGCCCTCGAGCGTGAGGGCTTTCTGCAGAGTTGTCAGGATCGACGGCTCGTCGTCGACGACGAGGAGATGCGCGTGCGGCATGGCAAGCCAGGCTAGCCGAACGCTGGCTCCGGCGTGAGCCTCCGCTGCCGGGTTGCGTCTCGCTTCTCTCGTGGCGTAGCCGTCTTCTTCGCACGGCTCAGGCGCCGCCGGCCGAGTCGCCACAGTACTGATGGACCGTCTCGTACAGCAGCGCCAGAGGGACCGGCTTCGGGATGACCGTCCGCTCGATGTTGCCTGCTCGATCGCCGAACGCGGTGACGACGACGACGGGAATGCTCTCGAGCGCTGGATTCTGTTCGAGCGCCTCGACGAAGCCGCGGCCGTCCATGACCGGCATCATGAGGTCGAGCAGGATGAGGCAGGGACGCGGGATCTGCTGCAGCATCTCAAGCCCTTCCTTGCCGTTTTCTGCCGAGAACGCCGCGTACCCTCGCATCTCGAGGGCAAACTTCATGGTCTCGCGGATCGCCTCGTCGTCGTCCACGATCAGCACCGCTGAGCACGACGCCATCACGACTTCCCCGATCCTGGAAGCAACCCGCACACCATCCGAGACATGCGAACGGGCGAGGCAGGCGAGGCAGGCGAGACACCCGAGCGCGCGGGACTCGAGCGGAAAGAGTAACCTGAGCACGAGGCCCGGGCGCCGGTGCCGTAAGGTGTCCCAGCCGGCGAGCGTTCTCTGCCATGACCCGTCATTTCCGACGTTTCGGCCTCCCCAGCGGTAGCCCATGACCGGCTGCCCAGGTTATGGTGAAGGACCTCGGCCTCCCACTGCGAACTCCATGACGCGGCTTGCCCTTCCTGTGCTTCTCGCTCTGTCGCTGGCAGCCGCCGCGTGTGGTCCTGGCCGCGCACGGTACGGACATCCTGCGCACCACGCCGAGCGCGCCACACGTCCCGACGTCGCGGTGAGCGAGGATCAGTTCCCGAGCGCCGTCCGCGACCTGCTCGCCAGCGAGCCGCAATCCAAGGAACGGCAGCAACGCCTCGCGGGCGTCGTCGCTCGCCAGATGACGCGCGTGTCGGCTCGCTTCAAGGCGAAGAACCGCGACAATGCCGTGTCCTCGTTCGCGGGCGCGATGTACCTCGTCCGCGCGGGAGAGCTCACGCCCGAGATGCTCGGCCCGAACGGCTACGACGCCCTGAGAGGCGCATCCGAGGAGTTCGCCAAGAAGGGCGACGAGGGCCGCGCGCGCGCCTCGTACGAGATGCTGATGCGGGTCGCGCCTCCGAAGGAGAAGGCAGACATCAAGGGCCACCTCGATGCGATCGCCGCCTGGACGCGCGACACCGGCGGTAGCGGAGCGATGCAGACCGCTGGCGCTCTCGAGGCCGCCGCCGTCACGCGGCACCTGCTCGAGCCGAGCACGGAGGCGCGCGACGACGCGGTCGCGAAGACGCTCGACTTCATCGAGAAAGCCATCCAGGTGAAGACGGCGCGCCGCACGCGCGGCACGCAGATCTCGCGCGAAGAGGGGCTCGAGGCGGTGCGCGCGCTCGAGACCGGCACGACGGTGCTCGTCGCCATCTACCTGCGCAACGGTGATGCCCACGGCGCCCTCGCGGCGCTCGAGAAGGCGAACCTGAAGGATCCGCAGATGACGCGACCCGAGCTGATGGGCGCGCTCAAGGCGGTCGTGGATCGGCCCGACTCGGACCGCTGGCTCGACCTCGCGCGCATGCTTCGGCCCGGGCCGGCGCGCGGACAGGGACGCGCCGACGAAGAAGACTTCGGGCGCGACACGGATCTGCTTCGTGTCGCCTCGTTCGTGTCTGCGTGTGAAGCCTATCGGCTCGACTCGACGTCGCCGGAGCCCGCCGCGTTCGTCGCGGCGATGCTCGTCGACCTGGGGATGGGCGAGGCCGCGCCTGCGGTGCTCTCCGACGCGGTGAAGGCGCAGAAGGACCCGCGCATCGTTGCCCATGGCCTGATGGTGACGATGCAGGCGATGGGGCGCGCGCTCGAAGCGGAGGAGCCGGATACGGCTCGTCGCGCATTCAAGGCGTCCGAGCCCGTTCTCGCCATCGCCGAGGGGCTGAAGGGCAAGGTGCAGCCGAGCCCGGCGCGTCTGTACGCGCTCATGGGCGAGATCGAGATCCGTGAAGGCCGGCTCGACGACGCGAAGAAGCTCCTCGACGAGTCGATGAACCGCGACCGCTCCGGCGCCGTTCTCTTGCAGCTTGCACGCATCGACTGGCACGCCGGCAGGACGAAAGACGCGCTCGAGAAGCTCGCTGGAGCGCTCGCGGCCGAGGACGTGTCGAGGGACTCCGCGCTGCGCGCCGAGGTGCTGCTCCTGACGAGTGACATCACGCGCGAGCAGGGGGATCCGAACGCCGCGCGCAAGCCGCTCGCCGACGCGCTCAAGGATCTCGCGAAGGCACGGGCTGCCACCGAAGCGGAGGATCGCGCCCGCGTCGAGCGTCTGATCTCCCGCGTGCTCGATCGCTTCGGCGCAGCGAAGAGCGCCGAGAAGGCCCTCGAGCGCGCGCTCGAGGCAGCGCCGCGGGACAAGCGTCAGGCCGCCGCCACGATCGGACAGATCATCGGTCGCGCGTTCGTCCGCGGGGATCTCGTGGCCGCTCGCGAGGGTCTTGCCCGCGCGCAAGCCGCGGAGCTCGGTCGTGAGGATCTCGTCTACGACGCGATCTGGGTTCGCCTTCTCGAGCGGCAGCAACGAGACGCCAAAGATCCAACCGCAGACCGGATCCTCCTCGGCGCCGCCGACGACCCGCGATGGATCGGAAAGGTGGCCGCGTTCGGCGCCGGCAAGATCAAGGCGGCCGATCTCGTCGCGGCCGCCCAAACGCCCACGCAGAAGACCGAGGCGCTCTTCTACGCTGCGATGGATCGGAAGATCAGCGGGGACGCCAAGGGCGCCGACGAAGGGCTCAAGCAAGTCATCAGCTCTCCCGGGCTCGATCTCGTCGAGTTCAGCCTCGCGCGCGAGCTCCTGGGGGGGGCGCGTACGCAGGTGGGCGGCCCCGTGCCCGAGGTCGGGCTGCCCTGATCGCGCTTCGCGATCGACCGACGCGACGGGGATGACACGATGGGCGCACGTTCGAGCTTCCGGATGGCGACTCCGCGGGCGGCCGTAGAAGCGGCGCGTCCCGCCAAGGAGCTGCGCCGCGCGCTCGACTGGGGGAGCCTTGCGCCGCTTCGCATCCGCGCGCGCGTGGTCGCCGAAGGCGTCTATGCCGGTGCACATCGGAGCGCGCGGAAGGGCGCCGGCGTCGAGTTCGGCGGGCACCGCGCCTACACCCCGGGCGACGATCTCCGCCACCTCGACGTCCGATCCCTCCTCCGTCACGACCACCTGCTCGTTCGGCAGTTCGAGACCGAGACCGACCGCGCGCTCCGCCTCGTCGTCGATGCATCTGCGTCGATGGGCTATCGCGGCTCGCGCGCACCGGGGGCGAAGCTCGCGTGGGCATCGCTCGTCGCGGCGGCGCTCGCACGTGTCGCCATCAAGAGCGGCGACCCGATCGGCATGTCGTTCATCGGCGGCTCCAAGGACGCTCGGCCCGTTCCGGTCCGCGGCGGCCGCGAGGTCTTCGAGCGCGTCGTGGACGCGCTGGAGTCGCAATCGGCCGAAGGCGAAGCCCGCTCGAACGCGGCGATGCTCGACAACGCCATCGGATCGATCGCGCGGTCGGCGAGGCGAGGCTCCGTGGTCGTTCTCCTGAGCGATCTGCTCGACCTGCCTGCGCAAGCGCCTCGTGCCATCGGGACGATCGCGACGCGCGGCTGCGTCCTCGTCGTCGTGCAGACGCTGGATCCCGATGAAGCAGACTTCCCCTTCAAGGAGACGGTGCGGCTCAAGTCGCTCGAAGGGGGCGTCGTCGTGGAGACCGACGAAGCTGCACGCGAGCGTTATCTCGCCGCGCTCCACGCCGAGCAGGAGACGTGGCGCCGCGAGCTCGTCGCCCGCGGCGCGAAGTTCCTGACGATGACGACCGATCGCGATCCGGTCCAGGCGGTTCGCGCGATCGTCGGAGCCGCGCTGTGAGCTTCCTCACGATCCTCGCGCTCGGCATGGCCGTCCTCGTCGCCGCGCCGTACCTCGCGCATCGCCTCAGGCGCCAGCGCGCGGACGAGGTCCCCTTCGCCCCCGCCCGCCTCGTGCCGCCGACGCCACCGAAGGCACGTCGCCGCTCGCGGCTCGAGGATCGCTCGCTCTTCGCGATCCGCGCAGCTTCGATCGTGGCGCTGGCGCTGCTCGGCGCGTCGCCGCTCGTCCGCTGCTCTCGGCTCGCGCTCTCGCGCGGCGGCGCGTCGGTCGCCGTGGCGATCGTCATCGACGACTCGATGAGCATGCGGGCGAAGGACAAGGACGGCAAGTCCCGCTTCGAGCGCGCCAAGAAGGGAGCCGAGGAGATCCTCGCTTCCTTGCAAGAGGGGGACGCGGCCGCGATCGTGCTCGCGGGCGCACCTGCACGCGTCGGTCTCGCTGCGACGACCGACGTGAGCGCGGCACGGACGGCACTCGAGGCCGTCGGCGAAAGCGACCGAGCGACCGATCTCGACGGCGCGCTCGCGATCGCCCGCACGCTCGTCGGAGAGCTGCCCCAGATCGATCGGCGCGTGATCCTCCTGTCCGATCTCGCGGACGGCAAGTCGGATGGGCCGCCACTGGGTGAGGGCGGCAGCGGATCGGTTCCCGTCTGGGCGGCGATGCCGGAGCTCTCGAGCGACACCAGTGCGGTCGACTGCGGGATCATCTCCGCCGATCGGGCCGGCGGTCGTGCGCGCATCCGCTTTGCCTGCTCGACGGCCGCCGCGGCAGCCGGACGAGAGGTCCAGATCAAGGACGGTGAGAAGGTCATCGCTTCCTCGCCGCTTCCGCAGAGCGCGCTCGGCGAAGCGACCATCCCGCTCGCCGGCGACGACACGCGCGAGCTTCACGCCGTGCTCTCGGGCGCCGACGCCATCGCCGCGGACGACCGCGCGCTCGTCGTCGTCGAGTCGGGGCCGGCCGCGCTCGCGGTCGTCGGGGATCAGACCGACGAGGCGGTCTCGACCGGAGGTGCACCCGTCGTGGAGCAAGCGCTTGCAGCGCTCCACGTGGAGATGGCCGTGCGACCGCTTCCGCAAGCGCCCGATCGACGTGAAGACACCGCGGCGTTCGCGGCGATGCTCATCGACGACCCCCCCGGGTTCACGCCGGAGCAGCGACACGCGCTCTCGGCCTTCGTCGATCGCGGCGGCGTGCTCGTGCTCGCGCTCGGCCGAAGGGCGTCGTCGGCGCCGCTCGGTGCGACGTTCGAGCCGTTCTTGTCCCGTGCCGTGACGTTCGGCCCGACGGCGGTACAAGGGGCCGACCCTGCGAGTGGCGCCCCGGTGCTCGGCGACGCCGCGCAGAGCCTCGGCGAGCTCGGCGCGAAGGGAAGAGCAACGATCGCTCCGGAGGACGTCGCGGCGTTCGAGCCGCTGCTGAAATGGTCCGACGGCGCTCCGCTCGTCCTTCGTCGGACGCGCGGCCGCGGCGAGGTGTGGCTGACGACGCTCTCGTTCTCGGTCGAAGCGTCGGACTTTCCGCTCCGGCCTGGGTTCCTCTCTCTGCTCGACGCGATCGTCGTCGATGCGAAGGAGCACTCCGCGCCGCTCCGAGGTGACGTCGGCGTGCCGTGGTCGTTCGCGGGCGCGCGCGAGGTCGAGGCGCAAGGGCCCGGTGGCCGCGTCGCGACGGCACGCGGGGACGGAGCGCTCCGCGTCGTGCCGGCGCTCATCGGCCCGTACCGGCTCACGGTGGACGGCGCGAAGGAGCTCCGTGTCTCGGCGCCTGTGCAACGCGAGGTCGATCTGAGACCGCGGTCCGTCGTTCCTGCCGCGACGTCGTCGTCGCTCGGTGGCGGCGTCTCCGTGGTCGACGTCTCGTGGATGCTCGCGCTCGGGCTGCTCGGCCTCGTGGCTGCGGAGATCGTCGTGCGCGCGCTGACGCGTCCGCGCGGCGAGGTTGCCTGACGAAAGAGCGCGCTCACGGCGGTGCAGGCGCGCTCGCACGAGCCGTAGCGGCTCGCGCACTCTCCTCGTCGATCGCCGCGAGCATGCGCTCGTAGGTGGGAACGTCGATGATCGCGCCGGTCGCGCGCGAATGCCCGGCCGCGTAGTCGCCACCCTCGTCCGGCAGCAGCGCGCGCATTGCGGCGCGGAGATCGATCTCCTCGTGCGAACGCACGGAGAGGTGAACGCGGTCCTTCATGTACCCCTTGTTCGCGACGAGCACGATGCGCGGCGCGAGACGTCGTGCCCAGGCGGAGGCGATCACTCCGTGGACGCGGCAGGGCTCGTCCAGCTCGATGATGGCCCACCTCCCGCGCACGCGCGGAGCAACGCGCCGTGCACGTTTCGAGGCCTCGGCGACCTCGCTCCGCATCTCGACGAGGCGCCTGGCGTTCGGGCTCTCGCCTCTGGCGATCTCCCGTGGGCTCTCGGCTTCGCGCAGCGCCGCGAGGGCGACATCCGGCGCCGGAGTCCCGGCGCGGCCGGACGCGTTCACGAGCGCCACGACGTCGCGAAGACTCGAGATGCCGTGGCGAGCGATGGCCGACATGACGACGGGCAGGTCGCGCGCGTCGTCACCCCGATCGCCGAACGCGCCCACGGCGGCGAGCCACGAGCGATCCTCCACGTCCACGATGGGCCGCAGCAACTCGTACGTGAGGAGCGACGTCGATACCGCGTCTTCGTCGTGGACGAAGGCTTCCACGTCCGGCGCGGATGCGGCGACGTGGTGGTCGACGATGACCGTCGGCGCGCTCCGCCAACGCGTCCCCGGACGACTCCCGGTGTCGAGCACGAGCACGAGCGCGGGAGCGCACCGATCGAGCTCACGCCGGAAGTCCTCGTCGTAGACGTTCTTGCCCTTCGGCGGGGTGAGCACGAGCACCACGGCGCCGAGGCGCTCCACGGCTGCAGAGGCGAGCGCTGCTGCAGAGATCCCATCGGCATCGGCGTGGTAGACGACGGCGACCGGCGCGGGAGTCGCCGCGATCGCAGCAAGCATCGCTCGTGCTCGCGCTCGTTCGTTCGGATCGATGCCCATGCGACCGGAGCGAGCAATGGCGATGCCGCGTGCGGCGAACTAGGTTCCACTCGTGCGCCTCGGCCATGCCTGCCTCACCCTCGGGATGCGCGACCCCAAGATGCGTGCAGCTCAGCTCGGGCGATGGAAGCGCGGCCTCGTCGATCTGCCTCCGATCTACGCGTACAACGCCGACTACGCGAAGCGGTCGATCGAGCATGCCTTCGAGCACGGCTTGATGGCGTATCGGTTGTCGAGCGACATCTTTCCGCTGCTCGATTGTGACGTCGGGCTTCGCCGGATCGTTCCGCCGCCGGGCGACCTGCGCGCGACGATCGCGCGGACGGGGGTCCACGTCTCGAACCATCCCGGGCAGTTCGCCGTCCTCTCGACTCCCCACGCGCACATGCTCGACAACGCGCTCGGCGTGCTCCGCGACTGCGGCTGGGTCATGCACCGCATCGGCGCCACGGGGTCGATCACGATTCACGGCGGAGGTGTCTACGACGACCGTGCGGGGGCCGCGGCACGGTTGATGTCGAACCTGCGTCGCGTCTCGGCCGCCGCGCGTCGGCTGCTCGTCTTCGAGAACGACGAGCACTGCTGGACGGTGCCGGAGCTGCTCGATGCCACGGACGGGCGGGTTCCGATCGTCTTCGACAAGCTGCACTGGCAGGCGAATCACCGGAGCGTCCGCTACGAGACGGAGCTCGGTGGTGCGCTGGCGACGTGGCCTGCCGATCGGATCCCGGAGCTGCACTACAGCGAGCAATCGGCAGGCAAACCGCGAGGAGCGCATGCGGCTCACATCACCGGAAAAGGTCTCCTCGAATTCCTCGAAGAGGTCGACGCCGCGGCGAAGGGCCGTGACGTCACGGTCATCGTCGAGGCGAAGCGGAAAGACCTCGCCATCGCGCGGGCACTCGGTGAGCTCGGCGGCCGCTCATACGCTCGGATGCTCACGCTCGTCCCCGACCTGCAGCGGGCCCCGCGTGACTGGTCGCGCCGCTCGGCCGCGATCGAGGCGGCGCTCGACGGTCACGAGCACGCGGCCGAGTGACGATCACTCGGGCGCCAGGCGCATCGGCGGCTGGGGCACCGCGCTCTCCAGGCGGTGGCGTCGTCCGTCTCGTCGATCGTCGCGTCCGCGTCGGGTTCGTTCCAGCCCATGCGCACGAGGCCGTATCGCGCGAGCGCGAGGGCGAGCTCGTTCTCCCCTACGACGACCATGTCGACGCCGCGGCGCTCGAGCTCGCTGCGTTCGTCGTCCGTGTGCGTGCGGACGATCGTCTGAATGTCTGGATTGTCTGCGCGCGCGGTCTCGAGCAGCGCACGCGTCTGGAAGGGCTCACGGGTGGTGACGAGGAGGACGCTCGTGAAGCCGAGCACGAACGCGAGCCCCAGGCCGACCGCCATCGTTCCGAGGAGCGCGGTGTCATGCGCCATGACGAACCTTCGAGCTCGAGATCCGCCGCGCGGGCCGGGGCTTCCACCACATCGGCATGCGGCGAGCCGGAGCACGCGTCGTGCCACGGGCGCTGCGGCCGATCCGCCCTGCGTCAGGTGCGTCAGCCGCGTCGGTCTGCGTCCGCCATCCGGTCGTGCTCGTCTTCGAGCTGCCGGATCTTCTCGACGCGTCGTGCGTGTCGTCCCCCCTGGAATGCGCCCGTCATGAATGCTTCCACGCAGCCGAGCGCGACCGCAACACCGATGATGCGGGCGCCCATCGCGAGGACATTGGCATCGTTGTGCTCGCGTCCGAGGCGCGCCGTGACGGGATCGGCCGCTTCCACGCAGCGGATGCCGGCGATCTTGTTTGCCACGATCTGCTCGCCTGTCCCGCTTCCTCCGAGGACGATCCCTAGCTCGCAATCGCCCGACGCGACCGCACGCGCTGCCGGCGCGATCACGTCCGGGTAGTCGACGGGCTCGGGGCTGTTCGTGCCCATGTCGGTCACGTCGTGTCCGTGCGCCGTGAGCCACTCGATGATGGGGCCCTTGAGCGGCAGCCCGGCATGGTCGGAGGCGACGACGACGCGCATCTTCAGACCCTAGCATCGCGTCCAGGCACGGCCGGAGCGAACGATTGATTCTGCGTTACGTGCGGCGTAGAACCCGCGCATGTCTACGCTCGCGCGTGCGATCCCCATCGTTCTCGTGCTCGGGCTCGGCGGATGCCGCGGCGCTGGGCCCTACGGCTACGCGCCCAAGTATGTCCCGACGGACGCGGAAGAGAACGCGACGAAGGGATCTCGCGAGTACGACCCCGTCATGTATCAGCGCGAGCCCGAGACATGGCGCAAGTCGACGACGGTCCTGTTCGGCGTCGTGACCGGCCGCACCCCCGGTCCCGGCGGCGCCGCCTACTTGACGCTGAGCGTCCGCCGTCTCGAGCCGCGCAACCTCTGCTCCAACGCGAACGACGAGGACACGTGCCGCGTTACCGTGAGCGATCGCGACTTCGGCGTCGTCCATGCGCTGACTGCGCTGCGCCCGGACGACGACCTCGGCGAGAGGTCCGTGGGCGCCGGTTCGCTCGTCCGCGTGGCCGGAACCTTCGGCGAGGACGTCGACCCGAATGACGGAGCCCCGATCCTGCACGGGTCGTTCTACAGACACTGGCCGCGTCACTTCTTCGTGACGAAGGCCAACGCCGAGACCATGCGGCAGTAGCGAGCGATGCTGACCCTCACCCAGGACCGCAAGTTCATCGAGCTCCCCGCGCTCGCGACCGCGCACTCGCACGCCTTCCAGCGCGGAATGCGAGGCGCCGCACAGCGCAACGCTTCTTCGAGCACGCCGGACGCGCGCGAGGACTTCTGGTCGTGGCGCGGTGCCATGTATCGCGCGGCGCTCGCGCTCGATCCGGAGTCGATCGAGCGGATCAGTCGCGTGGCCTTCCGCGAGCTCCGGCAAGCGGGCGTCCGCACCGTCGGCGAGTTCCACTACATCCAGCACCAGCCTGATGGGACGCCGTACGACGATCGCACGGTGATGAGCGATGCCGTGGTCCGCGCGGCCAGAGCCGAGGGCCTCAGGATCGCGCTGCTCCGCGTCGCCTATCACCGCGCCGGACCGGGACGCGCGGCGGAGTCGGGACAGAGGCGCTTCTGCGATCCCGACGTCGACGCGGTTCTTCGAGACGTCGACACGCTTCGCGCGAAGTACGCCGGTGATCCGGACGTCGTCATCGGCATTGCTCCCCACTCCGTTCGGGCCGTGCCGTCCGAGTGGATCCGCGAGCTCGCTCGTCATGCCGATGCGGCCTCGCTCCCGTTCCACATGCACGTCGCCGAGCAGCCTCGCGAGATCGAGGAGTGTGTCGCCGAGACGGGCAAACGTCCCGTCGAGCTCCTCGCCGACCTCGGCGTGCTTTCGCCCCGCTTCGTCGCCGTTCACGCGACGCATCTGCTCCCGCACGAGGCCGCGCTGCTCGGGCAGGCAAGAGCGTTCGCATGCGTGTGCACGACGACGGAGGCCGACCTGGGAGACGGTCTGCCGGACCTCGTCTCGCTCCGGGCGTCCGGCGCGCGGCTCTGCACCGGCATCGACAGCCACGTGATCACGGACCCGATCGCCGAGCTGCGCGGGCTCGAAACGCTCGCGCGCCTCCGGACCGGACGGCGGGTGACGTTTGCGCCTCCGTCGGGCACGCCTGCGGAGCAGCTCTGGCGCGAAGGATCGATCGAAGGCGCGGTCGCCTGCGGGTTCGCGGACGCGGGCGGGACCATCCGTATCCCGCGCGAGCACCCTGCGCTGGCGCTGGTGGAGGACGAGCTGCTCTTGGACGCCGTCGTGTTCGGCGGAACGTCGTCGCTCGTCGCTTCTCCCTGAAGTCTCCAGCTCGAAGCTCGCGCGGAGCTTCTGGCGGTACGATGAAAGAGATTGGCGGGGCCGGCCTTGCCGAGCCCGCCTCCGCTCGCCATAACACCGCCCCCCATGCCGCTCCGCCGCGCTCTCGCCGTCTCCGGGCTCGTCGCCGCTCTCGTGGTCAGCGCTTGTTCTTCGGACAAGGCGCCGGCGGAGGCCGGTGCGCCGCTCGCTCCGAGCATCCCGTGTGCGGCCGCGGAGGTGACCGCCGGGATGGATCCCGCGAGCGACGTCCATGTGTTCGTCGACGAAGCTCTACCCGAGCAGGTTCGCGCGGACATCGGCGCCTATCTCGGCCGGATGTGGAAGACGCAGGTCGCTGTGCAGGTCGGCGCGCCCTCGGGACAGCCCGGCGACGCCGTCTGGATCTCCTCCTCGGCCGAGGCGAAGGTGGCGTCACGCCACGCGACGGACGCCTCGTCGTCTTTCTCGCTCGTGCGCGCCGACGAGGGCGCCCGCAAGGTGGTCGTCGCCTACGCGGCGTCGCGCGACGACCTCGCGTTCGCGGCCTACGCGCTGCTCGAGGAGCTCGGCGTCCGCTTCTTCCATCCGATGCAGGAGCTCGTGCCCGAGCTCGGTTCGGCGTTCTTCCCGCGTGGGCTCGACGCGCATCGCACGGCGATGACGAAGGTGCGCGGGCTCCAGCCGCACATCTTGCACCCGATCGAGTGGATGCCGTCTCTCCACGAGCCCGGCGAGGCCAACCTCGCGGAGGCGAAGAAGCTGATCGACTGGCTCGTGAAGACCGGTCAGAACCACATCCAGTGGCCGCTCATGGCGTCTGTGCCGTGGGACGTGCTTGCGGAACACTCGCGCAAGATCGTCGAGTATGCGCATTCTCGCGGCGTCACGGTCGGCGCGGTCGTGCAGATGCATCACAAGGCCGCGCTGCAGAAGAACTACGTGCTCGTCCGCGAGGACGCGAAGCCGGCGAAGGAGCAGCTCGAAGAAGGCCTGACGCGCCTCATGCAGGTGCCGTGGGACGAGGTGGAGCTTGCGATGGGCGAGTTCCTCACGACCGATCCCGAGGGTTTGCTCTCGTGGTTCGACATCGCGGTGGCGCACCTCGCGTCGATCGCGCCGGACGTCCGCGTCGCCGTGCAGAACCACTGCGGCAACTACGAGAACCTCTACGTCGACTTCCGCGGCACTCCGGACACGTATTTCTATCATCTGCCGCGGTTCGCCGACCCGCGTCTCGGCCAGACGGTGCACTCGCTCTTCTGGTTCGACCTCTATCGCGAAGGCGGGATGTACCAGCACCCGAACTTCCACTTCCAGCGGCAGTTCATCTTCGAGGAGCTGGCCAAGAACGAGCGTCGCGTCCGCTACTTTCCGGAGTCGGCGTACTGGATCGCCACGGACATCGACGTGCCTGCGTTCCTGCCGGAGTTCATCGAGAGCCGCTGGACGGACATCCACCGCCTCGACGAAGACATCAAGGCGCAGGGGCTACCTGCGCTCGACGGGCATGTCCTCTTCAGCTCCGGGCACGAGTGGGGGTATTGGCTGCACGACTACCTCACGGCGAAGATGCTCTGGGAGCCGGAGGCGCCGCTCGATCGATTCTTCTCGATGTACTCATCCGTCTACGGATCGTGCGCGCCGAAGCTCGGTGAGGACTTCGCGAAGTTCGTCGCCGTCGAGCGGACGTATCTGCGCGACAAGAAGCTCATCGCCTACGTGAGCGGAGAGGACAACGCCGTCGATCTGGGCGCTCTCGTCGCCGGAGTGACCATCCGCGAGCTCCGGAAGAAGTTCGACGACCTCGTCACCGGTCCAGAGGCCGACCGCGTCGCCTTCGAGACGGGCGTGCTCGCGGATCTCGAGGCCGTCGTGAAAGACACCCGGCCGATCGAGGATGACGTCGACGCGCACTGCCGCGGCTCCGACCCTACGCTCGCGCCGTGGTGCAACGAGATGCGTGACGGCATCCGAGTGACGCGCATGCGCGTCGAGCACTCGATCCTCCTCTACAGAGCGATCCTCGCGTACGCGCGTCAGAACAAGGCCGAGGCCAACCGTCTGTTCACGGCCGCGAAAGCGAAGACCGCCGAGGCGACCCCGGTCATCGACGAGCGCGCGAAGGGGTTCCGCTTCGACGTCGGACGGTTGACGAACAGCTACGCGAATCCGACGAACTACTCCTTCGGCTACCTCCGCCAGGGGCACACGCAGTGCCTCTGGAACCGCCAGAACGAACAAGCTCGCCGGATCATCGAGGAAGATCTCATCGGCAGTCTCCCGACGGGCTTGCCCGGCTGCCTCGACTGAACGATTCGCCGCACGCGCACGTCGCGCGGGGACAGGAGGGGACAGGAGGATGGAACGTCTCCTCCGTGGCGGGAACGCGCGCGGCAGTGCGGTCGGACCTCCTGCCGCTGCTCCTACGCCATCGGGTCGCTCGCGCTCGGAAGCCGGTTCGGATCTTGAATCCCGGCGAGCGCACGACGTGGACAGCCGACGAGCAGGTGGCGATCGATGGCCGAGGTCGAAGCATACGTTCCAGGACGGAAGACGCTCGTGGTCGTCGAAGACGACGACGAGACGCGCGAGCTCGAGGTCTTCCTTCTGGGCTCCGAGGGGTATCACGTCATCGGCCTCCCGGACGGCGAAGACGCCGTCCAGACGATCGCGCGCGAGCACGCCGACCTCGTCATTCTCGACCTCATGATGCCTCGCAAGGACGGCATCGCAGTCTTGGAAGAGCTCGCAAGCGAACCGACGACGTCCGAGGTGCCCGTGATCCTCGTGTCTGCGTACGTCGACCGCCCAGCCGTGCTGAAGGCGCTGCCGCGGTCGGCCCAGGTGAAACAGATCTTCCGCAAGCCTTTCGACATCACGGGCCTGCTCGAGGCGGTCTCGGTCCACCTTCGAGGGGACGAACGGTGACGCGTCATGGCCACGTCACCACGTCAGCTCGAAAGAGAAGAGCCGGCGACCATCGCCGTGGACGCCCCGCCCGCGGCGCAAGACATCCGCCACACGACGCTCGTCAAGGAACGCGATCTGTTCATGCTCGCGGATCTGGAGGGCAACGTACCGCTGGACAGCACGAACGGGTTCGGCCTCTATCACGGCGACACGCGGTTCTTGAGCGCGTACGACCTGAAGGTCCAGGGCCTCTACCCGACGGTGCTGCTCTCGTCCGGTCGCTGGCCGTATCTCGCGTCGTATGTGCTCACGAACCCGAACCTCGTCACCGAGGACGGGCGCAAGATCGCCGAACAGTCGATCCAGATCCGACGCTACCGCATCGCCCGTGCGCTCCGCCTCTCGGAGTCGCTCGTGTTCCAGAGCTTCAACTCGTTTCCGCTCACGCTCACGGTCGCGATCCGCATCGGGGCCGACTTCGCCGACATCTTCGACGTCCGTGGGTTCGTCACCGAAAGCGTCGGACCGCGAGTGGTGCGCGCGGAGTATGGGGCGTCGGCCGTGACGTTCCGTTACGACGGCCGAGACGGCATAACGCGGACGACACAGGTCTCCTTCGACCCTCCGCCGGCGAGCCTCGCCGATGGCACCGCCGAGTACCGCGTCGAGCTGTCGGATCGGACGGCGCAGCGGATCGCCATCGACGTCACCGTCGGCTTGGCTCCGCAAGCGTCGACCCCACGGAGCAACGGCAGGGTCGTGCTCGGAGGCGAGGTCGCCATCCGCACGAGCAACACGCAGTTCGACGCAATCCTGACCCAAGCGCGGACGGACCTGCAGATGCTCGCCAGCGGCGACGACGACGCGCTGTTCGTGGCGGCGGGCATCCCCTGGTACGCAGCGCTGTTCGGTCGCGACAGCATCATCACGGCGCTCGAGCATCTCTGGATATCTCCCGCGCTCGCGAAGCACACGTTGATGCTGCTCGCGCGCGGGCAGGGGACACGCGACGATCCCACCCGCGATGAGGAGCCCGGGAAGATCCTCCACGAGATGCGACGCGGCGAGCTCGCCAACATCGGGCTCGTCCCGTTCGCCCCGTATTACGGCAGCGTCGATTCGACCCCGCTCTGGATCATCCTTCTCGGCGAGTATTTCCGTGCGACCAACGATCTGGCGCTCGTTCGGACGCTCCGCCCGAACCTCGATCGTGCCCTCGAATGGATCGCGTCGTACGGCGACATCGACGGTGACGGGTTCGTCGAGTACCGGGCGCGCACGACGGGAGGCCTCGTCAACCAGGGATGGAAAGACTCATGGGACGGCATCGTCCATGCGGACGGCTCGCTCGCGGAGCCGCCGATCGCGCTCGTCGAGGTGCAGGCCTACGTCCACGCCGCGAAGCTGCATGCCGCTGTGCTCTTTCGTGCGCTCGGCGATGCCGTTCGCGCGCAGGCGCTCGAGGCCGAGGCAGCGGCGCTGCGCGACCGCTTCGTCGAGGCCTTCTGGATGCCGGAAGAGGGCTTCTACTGTCTCGCGCTCGATGGTCAGAAACGACGCGTCGGCGTCGTCTCGTCGAATGCTGGGCACGCGCTGTTCGGTGGTATCGCCACGCCGGAGCACGCGCAGCTCGTTGCCGATCGCTTGCTGGCGGAGGACCTCTTCTCGGGCTGGGGTGTTCGGACACTCTCGACGCGCGAGGTGCGCTACAACCCCATCGGCTATCACGTCGGGACGGTGTGGCCGCACGACAATGCGCTGACCGCCTTCGGCTTGAAGCGCTACGGCGCCGAGGATCAGCTCCTGCGGCTGAGCACGGGGCTCTACGATGCTGCGAAGCACTTCCCGTCCGGCCGCATGCCGGAGCTGTTCGCCGGCTACGCCCGGAGCGCGTTCGACGTGCCTGTCCGCTACCCGGTCGCATGCAGCCCGCAGGCGTGGGCGGCGGCGTCGTGGAGCATGATCTTGCAGGCCATGCTCGGGATCTCGCTCGACGGTTGCGCGCGCGAGCTGTCGATCATCCGCCCGCGGTTGCCGCCCTGGCTCGACTGGGCTCGCATCGAGCGGCTCGAGGTGGGCGGTGGCGAAGCGGATGTCCTCTACCAGCGTGTCGACGAGCGGACGGTCGTCGACGTCCTCGCCATGCGGGGCGGCCTCCGCGTCGTCTTCTCCGACGAGTGGCCGCGGTGACCGCGCCGCTCGTTCGCGACGCCCGATGGCGTACGCACGACCTCGAGCAAGAGCGAGGTGTGCAGTGCATGCTTCGGCCCTGCGAAGCCGCGGGGCACGGGCACGGGGTCAGATGGAGAGCGGGATGCTCTGTGAGAATCGGAAGACGTTGCGCGGATCGTATTTGCGCTTGATCGCGACGAGCCGCTCCAGGTTGGCGCCGTAGTACGCGCGCTGCCAGCCCACTTCGCCGTCGTCGATGAAGTTCTGGTAGCACTCGTCCGAGGTGTACGGGCGCATCGCGGCGTGGAAGCCGTCCATCCACGCCATGGAGCGCTGGACTTGTTCGGTGGGGTCGCTCGCGAGCCAGTTGATCTCGGTGCCCGACAGAAGCCAGTCGCGCCGGTGGACGAACGCCGTGGCATCGGGGGCAACGTCCCGAACGACGCCGCCCGTGAGGAACCCTTTCCACATCGCCTGGACGCCTGTCACCGGCCACGCGCGGAGATGGGCGAAGATGACGGCGATCGCCGCATCCGAGAGCGGCTTCATCACGTAGCGCGACCGCTCGTACGCGTGCTCACGGCTGCCGCTCTCGCTGAGCTTCGTCTGCCCTGCCCAGTAGTCGGTTTCCTCGACGAGATCGCTGCCCGGCTGCACATCCGGCGGCGCAATGGCGAAGACCGGCGCGAGGAGCTCCTCGAGGGCGGCCTTCGTGCCGGCCCACTGGCCGAGGAGGTTCACCGCGAGCTCCGGCGTGGAGGAGCCAGCGACGGGTTTCGCCGTGACGGAGACCTTCACGCCGAGCTCGTTCGGAGCGGCGTAGAGCACGTCGAGCAGCGCCCGCAGGACCTCTTCATGGCGCGTCCGCCACGAGAGCGAGAACACGCAGAGTCGCGGAGCGGCGTGGGTCTGGAACGTGAACGACGTGTGGATGCCGAAGTTGCCGCCACCTGCGCCGCGCGCCGCCCAGAACAGGTCCTCGTTCTGGGTGGCGTTGCACGTCAGGATCTCACCGTCGGCGGTGACGATGTCCGTCTCCACGAGCTGGTCGCAGGTGAGCCCGATGCGGCGCATGTTGAAGCCTACGCCTCCGCCGAGCACGAGCCCGGCGACGCCGACGCCGAGGCAGCGCCCGTGCGTGATGACACGATTCACGCCGCCGAGCGCCTGGTAGACGTTCGCGTTGCGAGCTCCACCCTGCACGAACGCACGTCCTCCGCTCGCTTCGTCGTAGCGGATGCCCGTCATCGTCGAGACGTCGATCACGAGGCCCGTCGTCGTCGAATAACCCGCATACGAGTGTCCGCCGGAGCGCGCGACGATCGGTACGCCGTTGTCGCGTGCCCAGAGCAGCGCGGTCCGGACGTCCTCCGGGCTGCCCGCGCGCACGATCCCCTGAGGACGAGGACGGCTCGACCAGCGGAGGTTCCAGGGCGTCGCGATCTCGTCGAAGTCGACGGCGCCGGGACGGAGCACGCGCCCGGGAACGAGCCGCGCGAGCGCGTCCCAGTCCGGGCCGGTCGGCTCGACGTCGACGGCTGCACATCCGGAGAGGCCGCCGATCTTCGCGAACCCGAGGCCGACGGCGACTCCCAGATCGCGGAGAAAGTCACGGCGAGAGAGCGGCCGATGGGCGGGCATCGGAGTACGTTACGTGCAGACGGCTGCGTTCGTTAAGGGCTCGACGACGAGATCGCCTGCAGCTGGCTGCTGGTAATCTCATCCGCTGCGCCCCGCGTCACCTGGGTCACCTCGCGCGCATTTCCTGACTATCACCTGACAGGTGACGGCTCTGCCACGTGCCCGCTCCCGCTTGCGGTACTTCGGCGAGGGACGCTACGGTGACCGGCTCCGATCTGCCGCCATGTCCGCCACTTCCCCGTTCAAGCTGTCGTCGACGTTCAAGCCCAAAGGCGATCAGCCCGCGGCCATCGAGCAGCTCATGAAGGGGCTCGAGCAGAACGAAAAACATCAGGTCCTGCTCGGTATCACCGGCTCCGGCAAGACGTTCACGATCGCGAACGTCATCGAGAAGTACGGCAAGCCGACGCTCATCCTCGCGCCCAACAAGACGCTTGCGGCTCAGCTCTACGGCGAGATGAAGGAGCTCTTTCCGGAGAACGCCGTCGAGTACTTCGTCAGCTACTACGACTACTACCAGCCCGAGGCGTACGTCCCCGCGAGCGACACGTACATCGACAAGGACGCGATCATCAACGACCAGATCGACCGCATGCGTCACGCGGCGACGCGGTCGCTGCTCTCACGGCAGGACGTGATCATCGTCGCCAGCGTGAGCTGCATCTACGGCATCGGCTCGGCGGAGAGCTACCACGGGCTCCTCATCGATCTGAAGGTCGGCGAGGAGTTCCGGCGCGACAACCTCCTTCGCATGCTCGTCGACATCCAGTACGAGCGGAACGACATCGACTTCCACCGCGGAACGTTCCGCGTGCGCGGAGACGTCGTCGAGGTGTTCCCGGCGTACGAGCACGAGACGGCGGTGCGCATCGAGTTCTTCGGCGACACCGTCGAGGCGATCAAAGAGGTCGACCCGATCCGCGGCAAGGTGAAGGGCTCGATGGAGCGCTACG
Organism: Pseudomonadota bacterium; assembly: GCA_023423895.1. Taxonomy (GTDB): domain Bacteria; phylum Myxococcota_A; class Polyangia; order Polyangiales; family Polyangiaceae; genus Labilithrix. The sequence continues at coordinate 31,814 of JAFAER010000227.1, read as the reverse complement.
CCATCTTCCCCGGCTCGCACTACGTCACTCCGCAGGAGCAGATGCGACGTGCGATCGCCGAGATCCGCGACGCGCTCCGCGAGCGGCTCGACTTCTTCGACAAGGAAGGCCGCTTCCTCGAGAAGCAGCGCCTCGAGCAGAGGACCCTCTACGACATCGAGATGATGGAGCAGATGGGCTTCTGCAACGGCATCGAGAACTACTCGCGCCACCTCTCGAACCGGAAGGCTGGCGAGCCGCCGCCGACGCTCATCGACTACTTCCCGAAGGACTTCTTGCTCGTCCTCGACGAGTCGCACCAGACGATCCCTCAGATCGGCGCGATGTACCGAGGCGACCGCGCGCGCAAGGAGACGCTCGTCGAGTACGGCTTCCGCCTACCGAGCGCGCTCGACAACCGGCCGCTCAAGTTCGAGGAGTTCGAGGAGCACGTCCACCGCTGCATCTACGTGTCGGCGACGCCGGGCGAATACGAGCTCGAGAAGGCCGAAGGCTCGTTCGTGGAGCAGGTCATCCGTCCGACCGGCCTCATGGACCCGATCGTCGAGGTGCGGCCCGTCTCCGGTCAGGTCGACGATCTGCTCGTCGAGATCCGCGACCGCGCGTCGAAGAACGAGCGCGTCCTCTGCACCACGTTGACGAAGCGCATGGCCGAGGACCTCACGGACTACTACCGCGAGCTCGGCGTCCGCATCCGCTACCTCCACTCCGACATCGACACCCTCGAGCGCATCGACATCCTGCGCGACCTGCGGCTCGGCGAGTTCGACGTGCTCGTCGGCATCAACCTTCTGCGTGAGGGCCTCGACCTGCCGGAGGTGTCGCTCGTTGCCATCTTCGACTCGGACAAGGAAGGCTTCCTTCGCAGCCCGCGATCGCTGATCCAGACGATTGGACGCGCTGCACGTAACGTGAACGGTCGCGTCATCATGTACGCCGACTCGATCACGCCGGCGATGAGGGGCGCGATCGACGAGACGAACCGCCGGCGGACGATCCAGGAGAAGTACAACCTGGATCACGGCATCGTGCCCGCGACGGTCATCCGCGCGGTCATGAACATCAACCCGGCGGCGGGAACGACGGACTACGTCGAGATCCCGAAGGTCCCGAAGAGCGGCAAGGTCGCGAAGGACGGCGCGTCTCGCGAGGTCGAGCTCGCCGAGCAGATCCGGGCGCTCCGCGCAGAGATGTTCAGCGCTGCAGAGAACCTCGACTTCGAGCGCGCAGCGCGCATGCGCGACGAGCTGAAGAAGATGGAGGCGCTTGCCGGCAAGGACGGCGCCATCGATGCGAGCGCCTTCTACGATCCCTACGCCGACGCGCCGAAGAAGACGAAGTCGGGTCGTGGCGCGAAGAGCAGCGCCGCCTCGTCGACGAGTGGTGCTCGTGGTGGGGGCGCTTCGCGGTCGAAGACCGGCGCAGGTCGCGGACGGTTCAAGCGCTGAGGGAGCCCGATATCGGGTCCACATGCGTAGACGCGGAGGCGTGTCCGGCTCTGCGATCGCGTACTTCACACATCGCGGCGCCGTTCACGCCTTGATGCGTCGCGGCGGAACGATCGGCTGGTCGATCAGCGCTCGCGTCGCGGTCGTTGCGGCGTCGATCGCATCTCATCGCGAGCCGCGCGCCAGCCCGATTCTCGTTCGCGGGCCCGGAGCTCGGCGACGACTTCGAGAGCGATGGACATGGCGATGGGCACGCGGCGAACGACGGGGGCGTCGCCGGCGGCCGCTCGCTGTCCACCTGCAGGAGGCGGAGGACGAGATGGCATGCACCATCGATATGTCCGCTGCGCGCGGATGCGAGCGCGACCATCGCGTTATTCCCGCGATGGGGCATCGTTCCGTCTTGACCATCCAGCACACGCTCCAGCTCGCGCGCCGTCGCGACTTGCTCGGCGCTCGTTCAACGTCGCGAGCTCGCGCATCTTTTCTCTCTGGCCGAGCTCTCTTGCGCACGTACTGGATGACAACTGCGGCACCGAGCGTAGATCTTCGTAGGTCGATGTTCTTCTCGCAGTCGTCGTCATCCTCGTGCTCGCGCGTTCGTCCCGGTATCGTCGTCATCCTCGTCGTGGCGTCGACCTTGGCCGTTGCTTGCGGCGGTGCCGCTCGGAAGCCGAGCGCTGCGTCCGCCGCAGGACCCTCGCCGGAGCAGGCGATCGCAGCACCGGCGGATGCGTCACCGAACGTCGTCCGCGACCGCCGCGGTGGGGCCGGCGTCCGCGCTCCCGCGAAGCCGCTCGTGATCGGGAAGGCAAGCTCGGTCAAGTGCGGCACGCTCACGAAAGCCGCGTCCGACGGTCCGACGACGGAGCTGCTCGCCGGGCGGCTGTCCGTTCGTGCTCCCGACGGCGCGAAGGTGCCAGCGCCGCTCGCGGACGCGCCGCCTCTCGAGGAGGAGTCGCGCATCATCGTCGAGCCTGCTTCGAAGCGAGACAAGGAGAAGGACAAGGACAAGCTCTCGCTCGCGATCGTCGCGCGCGAGACGTTCCAGCTCGATCCCGACATGTACGAGGCAGGGCCGGACGCTCCCTCGAAGCCGGGCACGCTCGACGTGGAGGCGCCCAAGTTCTTGAAGGCAACGTTCCCGAGCGAAGAGCCGCTCGAGGTCAGCCCCGTCGAGATCGGGCCCGGTCCGACGAAGTTGCGCGCCTACGCGGCGCGGCCACGGCAGCCGAACGCTCCTCCCGGCAAGGACACGGCGCTCGTGCTTGCGCTGCTCGTCGCGCAGGAAGACGGCACGCTCGAATCGATCGGCTTCTACGTGCGCGGTGAGACGGTTCGAACCGCGACCGGGTCGGATCTCGTCGGATGTACGCGTCTCGCCGAACGCATCTCCTCGACGCTCGCGCCGGGGCCGCGCCAGCTCGAACGCGCGCCGGGAAGACGCAAGCTCGCCGACGTCCCGCAGGGCGAGCTCGCGATCACGGTGCCGGCGGACTACGTCGCAATCCCATTTGCGGGCGGAGCGCGGCTCTACAAGCTTCGTCCGCTGTCTCTCTATCCGGGGAGCATCAGCGTGGTCGTGACCGACGCCGGCGGTGGGAAGAAGATCCCGGAGGGGGCGGACGCAACGGCGCCGGGCAAGCTCTTCGGCCGTCCGACGGAGTGGCACGGGAAGACGACGCCGAAGGGCGGCTTCTTCTTCGCCGCAGAACGTCTCGATCCGAAGGACGGCGAGAAGACCGCAGAGATCCTCGTCAAGGCGACGCGTCAGGCGAAGACTCTGGACGAGTTCCGCGGCGTCGCCGAGACGCTCTCGGTCGTGAAGAAGGACTGAGCGCTCGCTCTCAGGAAGAGCGCGGCGCGAGTCAGCCGGCGTGACGGTTGCGGAGGAGCAGGAGCAACCGCACGACGGATGCGTTCGCGTGGCGCCTGCTCAGGTACGTGTGATTGCACAACACCGTCGGCCCGCGCTCGACGAGCGCGAGGGCGCCCGGGCTGCAAGGAAACGTGAAGAAGACCTGACCACGATGCCGATAGTGGACCTCGGCACCGGGCACGCTTGTAGCGGATAGATCGAGGACGAGCTCGACGGGGCGTTCGTCGTGGACGCGATCGTGGCGAACGAGCGAGTAGTCGCCGGGCCCGAAGCGGAGCACGCGCGGCCGGTCGGCGACGAGCGAGCGGCCCGTCACCTCGCTCGCGATGGCGGCGAGCGCGTCGACGACGGCCGGCTCGTCGACGGCGACCGCTTCGTCGTAGCTCGCGCGATCGAGGAGCGTGTAGCGCGCATACCCAGCCGTCTCGAGCCTCTCGCGGACGCTGCCGGCAACACCCGCTGTCACCGCGTTCGGGACGATGACGGCCGGCAACGGGGTCGAGGCCCACGCCTCACGTTCTCGCGCCCTCATGGATAGAACCATCCCGAGAGCGACGGTCTGAGGCCGTGGAGGACCTCGCGTACCTGGTGCAGCGAGACATCGCTCACGTCGAAGACGACGAGGCGGTTCCCCTTCGGAGCGATCAGGACCGCGCTCTCGACCGCGACGAGGTCGCCGTCCACGCTCGCGCAACGGAAGAGCTCGAGCTCACCGCCTTCCGGCGGCTCTGGCGATGGAAGGTAATAGGCGTAGGCGAGGGAACGTCCGACCGCGTCCTGATGGTCCGTGTGCGGGAGCAGGTAGTGCCCCTCGCGGTACGCGTATGCGCGCATGTCCACGCGCGACAGTCTCTTGCCGATGATGCGCGAGAGCGGCGGGGCGAGGATGCTCGCGAAACCGGCACGTAGCGTCCTCATCTCTTCGGTCTCGGGCTCGGGCGCGGACGCCTCGAAGCAGTAGATGTCTGCCTCGGCGCGATGAACAGGCTCTTCGTCGATCGCCGCGCAGAGCTCTGGCAGGAGCTCAGGACGCACGAAGTCGTCGAACACGAGGTGTGGGAAGGGCCATGCCTCTCGCCAAGTCTTGCTCAGCGCGATCTCGTCGTCCCACGCCGGTCCTAGCTGCCACATAGCGTCGTCGAGGATGTCTACGCGCTCGCGCGGCACATTCGGCGATCAATCGTCGCCGAAGCGGACATTAACGAACATCGCCGCCTTTCGCCCTCGACGTCGATCGTGGAGCGGCACCCACCCTTTGCTCGACTCGGCTCGGCTCGGCTCGGCTCGGCTCGGCTCGGCTCGGCTCGATCCCGAGCTCCTCCCTGGAAGTCTTCCCTCAGATGCTGGCTCGTACCTTCCGTCGCGTGAGCGACCACGATCTCTTTCGCAGTCTTGCCGTCGCGATGGTGGCCACGCTCCTGACTGCGGCCGCAACGCCGGCGTGCTCGTCGAACGAGGCGACCGACCTCGCCCCGTCGTGCGACGACAGCAGGTGCGCGCCTGGCAACAAGTGCCTCCCGCTGAACGGTGAGACGAAGTGCCGGAAGGTCTGTTCGTCGAACTCGGAACCGAGCACCTCGTGTCCGTTCGGGTACACCTGCATCGCGCCCGAAGCGGGCGGCGAGGCATTCTGCCAGCAGGATCAGGCTCTGAACGACGACGGCAGCTTCGTCACCAAGTCGGCGAAGGGGCAGTGGGGCGCGCCGTGCAATCCGACCGGTGGGATCGAGAACCCCGATTGCGATGCGGACCAGGGCTTCTACTGCTACGGCACGTCGCCGGCCGACGCGAACGCCTACTGCACACGCTTCGACTGCGAGACGGATCGCAACTGTGGCGCTGGTTTCGGATGCGAGACCGTCAACACGACGCCAAACGTGAACCGTCAACAGCGTACGCGCCTCGCGGACGCGAAAGCGGATGGCACTGGCGAGGTCCACAACGTCTGTCTGCGACGCGAGTACTGCTCGACGTGCCGGGTCGATCTCGATTGCCCGCCGGTCGACGGCGTTCCGCAGCACTGCGTCGATGATCTCGACGGCAAGAGGTTCTGCGCGCCGGAATGCTCGTCTTCCGTCAGCTGCGCCCGCGACGCGCAGTGTGCCGACGTCGGGGAGGACGTGAAGGTCTGCTTCCCGCGTGCAGGCCGTTGCGTCGGTGACGGCTCGCTCTGCTCACCGTGCCGGTCGGACACCGACTGCGGTGACGACGGAGCTTGCATCAAGGGCAAGTACACGAGCGAGCGCTACTGCGCGAAGAAGTCCGCAACGCCGTGCACGCAGGGCAGCCGTGGAAGCTGTCCGGAGACGGTCAAGCTCGCCACCGAAGTCCGCGCCGGGTGTTCGTCCGCATCCGTCGGAGCCATCCCGGCAAACTTCTGCATCGCGGTGTACCAGGTCGGACCGCCGCAGTGCGGACCGAACCAAGATCAGCCCTGCTACGACTACGGCTGCTGGACTCCGGATCGCTGACGCGGGCGAGGGCATCCTCGCTTCGAGAGCCGCCGAAAGTAGCGACGAGACTTCTGCGCTGCGGCGCGTATTCTCGGGAGCGTGAGTGTCGCCCTGTCGAGGATCGCCACCAGGGTCGCCGGACTGTCCATCGTCGCCCTGCTGGCGGTCGCCGCCGGATGTGGCCCCTCGGCGGGCCCTTCCGGCCAGGCCGCAGCGCCCACGGGGACGCTGGTCGTCGTCATCCAGCAGGGCCCGGAGCGCGTCCCGTTCGAGCCCAAGGTGGCCCGCATCCAGCGCGCCAACGAGCAGCTCACGCGCCTCCTCGGTCACTCGATCCAGATCGAGCTGGACGGGTCCCTTCTCCCGCAGACGCACGACGGCGCGCAGGACGTCATCGCTCGGCTCGTGGAGGACGTCGTGCGCGAGCTCGACGCGCTCGGCAAGCAAGACGAAAAGCTGCTCGCGTTCGCGCGCGGAAGCTTCGAGCACCTGGTCGTCCGCTACGCGCCCGCCGAGGCAGCGGCGCGAGAGGATCCATGGCGGCGGCGCGCGAGCGCGAAGCTCGACCTTACCGCGAAGACGATCGACGTGGCGCGAGCCGAAGCGGAATGGCGTCCGCTCGGCCAGGGCGAGATCTCGTCGGTGCTGTACCGTGCGTTCTCCGAGAGGAGCGCGGAGCGTTACGGACACGTGCTCCCCGACGCACTTCCGCGCACCGAGCACGAGAGCTGGTTCGAGTACCACGCCCGCGGCGGCTCCGGCGGGAGCAAGGCGCAGCAGGAGGCCAGCGGCAAGATCGGATCGGTGGAGCCTCTCCGCGTACGAGGCATGGTGATGTTGCACGGTCTCGCGCTCCGAGCGAACGACGCGAAGCTCGCCGAGAAGGTTCGCGCTTGGCTCGTGAAGGCGACGTCCGACTTCGCGAGCGTCTACCACCATCACGCGGACGAAGTGGAGAGCGCAGCGCCCACCTCACCGTTCCGCCAGGCGGAGACGGCCTACGTCGCATGGCTGCGCGCCCAGCTCCCGAAGATGACGCACGACGAACGGGCGAAGGTCGCCTCCCACCTCTGGGTGATCGACTTCCGCAAGCCGAACGCCGATCGCGATCGCTTCGCCACGTATGCGTTCCCGGGGATCGACCCGATGGCGTTTGCCTTCGATGCGATCGACGCCTGGCTGGCCGCGGGACGCCCACCGAAGCCGGGGGCACGTGAGAGCCATCCGTATTTCGACACGGTCGTGTGCCCGGCGTCTTCGAGCAGCGACCAGAGCGGCCAGATCCGCTTCGCCACTGGAAGATGCAGCGGAGACTTCTATCGCTGGGCTCTTGCCGATCCGCGTCGGGAAGACGTGTTGGTCACGGGCACGCTCGCGCGCAACGATGCAGCGCTCGCGACCACCGTGTTCTACAACGCGCGCCGCGCCCTCCGAGGTGAAGCCGAGTACCTTCGTTTCCTGCGACGGTTCGAGACGGCGCCCGTGCTCTGGAAGGCCGGCGCCGACGTCCATCGCGAGGTCGCGTATCGGCCGAGCACCGATCTCCTCGAGGAGGCTCGCCGCCTCTGGCGTGCGATGCCACCGGCTCGCGGTCACGCGCTGCTCTGGTTCGCGCGCCACACCGACGTCTCGTATCATCCCGAGTCGGACTGGCCGGATCTCGTCCAGGGCCTTCCGGCGGACGACGCCGCGCTCGCGGCGTTCCTCGATCTGGGATGGGAGGCCTTCGAGCTGTTGCCTGCGGCGTGGCCGGGCATCGCCAAGAGCCCGGAGCGCATCCGGACGATCGCGAGTCGGGCCAAGCCGCTGCTCGGCGCGGGGATCCGCCCGCATCCAGGACGACGCGACGTCTCTGGAACGCTCGCCGCCGTTGCGCGCGTCCTCTGCGACGAGCGCTCGCTGTCGGAGCTGTCGGAGCTGCGGGCGTTCGCGGAGGCCGAGCTCGCCGCGCACCCTGGCGCCGGGCTCTCGAACGTGGTCGAGGCCGCCGACCCGACGAAGTGCACCCCCAAGTCGAAGCCGCAGCGCGGAGCGGTGACGAGCCCCAAGAAGCCGACTGGACCGACGAAGAGACCGCTCGACGAATCGCTCTTCCCGAAGAAGGCTCCGCTCGGAGACGACCGATGAACGTGCGCAGACTCCTGGGCCCGATGCTCCTCTGCGCCACGTTCGCATCGACGCTCGCCTGCGGCGGGGCGAGCAAGGAGCACGTCGCTGGACCCGCAGGCGTCCGCGACGTCGTCGTCGTGCTCCGGGGAGGTGCGGAGCCACTGCCGTTCGATCCTCGTGGTGGGCGCCTCACGGTGGTCACCCAGGAGATCGCGCGGCTCGTCGGACATCCCGTCGTCCTCGAGCTCGACACGGCGCTCTCACCCGAGCTGAAGGCGACGCTCGAGGAGACCGTCCTCGCGAGCTTCGAGACGGTCGTGCCCGAGCTCGTCCGTCTCCAGAAGGAAGACCCCGACATGTTCGCCAAGGCGAGCGCGATCGAGCGCGTCGTCTGCACGTACGACGCCACCGCGAAGGAGAGCAAAGGCGGTCTGGAGGCCAACGGCACGGTGCTCGTCGTGCGCTCTCCGCCGGACCGCTTCCCGCTTCTGGAGCGAGGAGTCCTCATCGAGGCCGTCTACGAGGCGCACGTCGCCGATCTCGATGCGCGATGGGGCGACGTCGAGCCGACCAGGGTGCCTCCACGAGAGCAGTCCGCGTACTTCGCGTACATGACGAAGACGCGTCCGGGCTTCGGATACCTCTGGGTCTACAACCGCGCGCAGGCGCGCAAGGCGTCGCGCGACGACCTTCGCGCCGAGCTCGTCGAGCGGATCGTGAAGCTCGCGGGCGTCGTGGAGAAGAAGACGCCGCTCTCTCGGAAGGTGAACGCGTTTCTCCTCGAGTCCGCGCCGGTCGTGGGAGATCTCGCCGGCGGGGCGTCGAAGGTCGACAGGGCGCTCGCACGGCGGGTTTCGACGGCCTACACGGCATGGCTCACGCGGGACGCCGGCGGCTTCGACGACCCGGAGAAGCTGCTCCTCGAGCGCGCGCTCTTCCATCGGCCGTTCGGCTCCGACGATGCATCGCGCTTCGAGGGCTTCGATCGTTTCGCGTTCGGGCTTGCGGTTTACGACGCGTGGTCGAAGGAAGGCGCGCGCGTGGACCTGCCGCCCGGTCCTCGCCGCGAGCTCGTCGACACGGTGGTCTGCCCCGTGAAGAAGCTCGCGCCGAACCTCCCCGATTCCGAGCGCGAGATCCGTTACGGATGCAGTCGCTTCTTCGCGTACGTCCTCGGAGACGAGAAGGCGCGCGTCCGGCTCGCGGCGACGATCGACGCACGTCGCGATATGAAGCTGCTCGAGACCGCTCTCATGAACCTCGGGCACCAGCAAGGCCGCGAAGCGCTCGCGCTGGTCGAATCGCTGCGTGACGAGACCTCTTTCCGCCGCGGCGTCGCCATCCTCTTCCACGAGCTCGCGCGGCGGGACGACGTCAAGAGCGCGCTCGAGCAGGCTGCACCGCGCTGGTGGCGCGACACGCCGTCTCGGCGAGGGCTCGCGCTGCTCGTCATGGCACGGCGTCACGAGCACCTCCACCTCCACTACAGTGACAACCAGTGGAGCCGCTTCGTCTCCGAGTTCGGCGGGCGCATCCAGCGCGATGTCTTCGCCGCGTACCTCGCCGAGGGACCGCGCGCGATCGAGATGGCGCCGAAGATCTGGCCGGCGCTCGAGAAGACGCCGGAGCGCGACCAGCTCGTCGCGCAGAGCCTGCACGTGCTCTTGCGGCTCGACCTCGAAGCACGGTCGTCACGCTCGCGAAACGTGCTCGTGCTCCTCCGGAGCAGGCTCTGCGAGGAGACGAACGCGGCAGGGCTGGCTGCGGTCCGCGCTGCGATAGCGCAGTGGCGGGCCGAACATCCGGAAGACGCCGCTGCCGTCTCGAATGCCCTCGTCGACTTCACACCCGAGCGCTGCGCCAAGCCGTCCGAGTCCGCTTCGGACGGATGAACGAGGTGGAATCAGAGGAGGAGCACTCGAGCGCTCGGAGCTCCTTGGCGCACGCAAGCCGATGCCGTGGCTGCGTGTGTCCGGTGAGCTCTGGTGGCGAAACGTCGGGTGGATCCAGTCGATGTTCGTCCCGTTCCAGCCGCCGCCGCGGATGACGCGGTTCGAGCCCGCGGTGGGGCCCGGGCCCGTCGGCGCCACCTGATCCTCGGCCGGGTACGGGCCGAACCGATCGGCCACCCACTCCCAGACGTTGCCGACCACGTCTTCGACGCCCCACTCGACGCGTCGTGCCGAAGAGTTGGCCATGTTGTGGAAAACCTGTGGGATGTGACGGCGCCCGCGGGTTCTGCGGTCGCGGAAGCGCGACTTCGGTGCGTGCCAACGTCGAGTCGCGGCGTTACGCGGCCTAAGCGAAGGGATTCCTGAGGGTTCCAGCCCGCGTTCCATCCCACAATTGTTTGACACCCAGGGCCCTTACAAATACCTTGCGACTTGTACGTGGGAAGAAGTGGCGGGAAATGCCAAAGAGCGGCATGACTGGCCAAAAGGACCCCATCGTTCGAGGGCGCGTCGTCGATGTTCCGCGGTCGCTACGAGCACACGATCGACGCGAAGGGGCGGACGAGCCTCCCCGCGCGTTATCGCGACGTGCTCTCGTCGATCGGCGAGCGACGGATCATCATCACGAGCGCGCTCGATCCTTGTCTCGTCGCGTACACCGCGCCGGAGTGGAACGCGTTCGAGGAGAAACTCGCCAAGCTGCCCCAGTTCGATCGGGCCGTTCAGAAGCTGAAGCGCATCTACGTGTCCGGCGCTGTCGAGTGCGACGTCGACGACTCGGGCCGCATTCTCGTTCCGCCGACGCTCCGGGAGCACGCCGGCCTCAAGAAGGACGTGCTCTGGGCGGGCAGCGGTAAATACGCCGAGCTCTGGGACACCGTGCAGTGGAAGAAGTACTTCGAAGCGACCGAGGATGACCGCGCCGAGATCGGCGCTCGCCTGGCGGAGCTCGGCCTATGAGCAGCCAAGCGCAACTCGCCTTGCCGGGACTCGCGGCCGAAGCAGCCGCAGAATGGGTGTGGAGCGAGGAGACCGGAGAGGAGATCGACGTGCCTGCGTTCGTTCACGAGACCGTCATGCGTGCGGAGGTCGTGAGCGCGCTCGCGCCGTCGGCTGGGATCTACGTCGACGCCACGGTCGGCGGCGGAGGGCACACCGAAGGGATCCTCGAGGCGCATCCAGAAGCGCGGGTCATCGCGCTCGACCGTGACGACATCGCATTGAACGCCGCGCGCGAGCGGCTCGCTCGCTTCGGCGATCGAGTGACGTTCGTGAAGACGCCCTTCGGCAGTGTGATCGCGGCGCTCGGCACCGTCGGGTTGTCGGTGGTGGACGGGCTCTGCGCCGACCTGGGCGTCAGCTCTCCGCAGCTCGACGACGCCGCCCGCGGGATGAGCTTCCGCCGCGAGGGGCCCATCGACATGCGGATGGACCCGACCCAGGGTGAAACCGCGCTCGAGCTCGTGGAGCGCCTGTCCGATGACGAGCTCGCGGACATCATCTTCCACTACGGCGAGGAGAAGCGCTCGCGCCGCATCGCGCGGAGCGTGAAGCGCGCCCTGGCAGAGGGACAGCTCGCGACGACGCTCGATCTCCGCCGCGCCATCGTGCGCGCGGTCGGGCCGGTCCGTGTCGGTGGTGTCGATCCGGCGACGCGCACGTTCCAGGCGCTCCGGATCGCGGTGAACAACGAGCTCGAGGAGCTCGAATCGCTGCTCGAGGCTCTGCCCGACGTCATCCGCGAGGGCGGACGCGCGGCGATCATCAGCTTCCACTCGCTCGAGGATCGCCTCGTGAAGCGTGCCTTTCACGATCGCGACATCTGGGAGCCGCTCACGAAGAAGCCGCTCGTCGCTTCGGAGGAAGAGGGCGCCGCGAACCCGCGTGCTCGCAGCGCGAAGCTCCGCGGCGCGAAGCGGATCGCCGCGATGACCTCCGACGTCACCGGGATGCGCAGGAAGATGGGTGGACGATGAGCATGACGCTGAAGCGGGCCCGCGTCTTCCTCATTCACTGGACGCTCGCGGTCATCGCGTGCGCGCTTGCGTTCGTCGTGCACCTCGCGATGCGTGGCCGCACGGTCGCCCTCGGCTACGAGCTCGGCAAGGCCCGGCAAGAGCAGGCGCGCCTGCGTGAGGTCAAGCGCGTCCACGAGCTCGAAGCGGCGAGCTACAAGACGCCGCAGCGCGTGGAGATCGTCGCGCGTTCACTGCTGGGAATGGAGCCGCCCGGGCCTGACCGCATCGTGCAGCTCCGGACGCACGCCGGCGCCGCGAAGGCGCCCGACGACGGCCCGCAGGCGAAGGCAGGGCCGTGAAGAACCTCGATCCCGCACGCGCCAAGTGGATCCGCGTCCGCATGGGTCTCTTGTGCGGGATGATGGCCCTCGGGCTCGGCGGTTTCGTCTCGAGCGCCTACCGCGTCCAGGTCGAGGACGCTGCCTCCTGGAAGGAGACCGCCGAGAACCAGCGCCAGCGCCGGCTTCACATCGAGCCGAAGCGTGGCGGCATCTACGACCGCAACGGCGCCGCGCTCGCGGCGAGCGTCGAGGTGCCCAGCGTCAGCGCCGACGTCGTCGAGATGCTGAAGGGCATCGAGGGGCAGAACGCGCAGGGAGCTGCGCTCATCGACTTCGCGACGCGCATCGGCGGGGCGCTCGGGATGGACCCGTCCGACGTTCACCAGAAGCTCGCGTCGCGCCGCCGCTTCGTCTGGCTGAAGCGCCGTGTGACGGCAGAGGAAGCGCAGGCCATCCGCGACCTCGGTGACGCGAAGAAGCAGGTCGCCGCCGGCAACAAAGGCTCGGTGAAAGGCCTTGCCGTCGAGGGCGAAGGCCGTCGCTACTACCCGGGCCGCGAGCTGGCCGGTCCCGTCCTGGGCTTCGTCGCGCCGGACGGCTTCGGCAAGGACGGCCTCGAGCTCTCTCTCGACGAAGAGCTCCGCGGACGCGTGGAGGAGGTGCGTGGCCTCCGCGATCGGTCCGGACGCCTCATCTTCTCCGAAGGCACGACCAACGAGAGCAGCCTCGCAGGTCACGACGTGCAGCTCGCCCTCGATCAGGCGATCCAGCGCGTGGCCGAGCGCGAGCTCGAGATCGCCTACCGCACGTACGAGACCAAGGGCGCCTCGCTCGTCGTCATGGATCCGTCCACCGGCGAGCTCCTCGCGCTCGCCTCCGTCCCGGGCTTCAACCCGAACGACTACGGCGAGGCGGAAGCCGATTCTCGTCGCGACCGCGCCGTCACCGATCGTTTCGAGCCGGGCTCCGTGATGAAGGTGTTCACCGTCGCTGCCGCGCTCGCGCAGGGAACGCTGAAGCCGACCGATACGATTTTCTGCGAGCACGGGACGTATCAGGTCGCAAACGTCACGATCCACGACACGCATCAGAACGACTGGCTCACCACGACGCAGGTGCTCGCGAAGAGCTCGAACATCGGCTCGCTCAAGATTGGTCTCGCGCTCGGGGAGCCCAATCTGTACGCGGCGTACCGGCGCTTCGGCTTCGGTGAGCCGACCGGCCTGCCGCTCCCGGGCGAGGCGTCCGGCGTGCTCCGGCCGAAAGGCCGGCCGTGGTTCGACGTCGAAACGGCGAACGCTTCGTTCGGTCAAGGCATCAGCGTCACCACCGTGCAGCTCGCCACGGCGATGGCGGCGATCGCGAACGGCGGAAAGGTCATGGAGCCGATCCTCGTCCGCAAGGTCACCGACTCGCGGGGCAACGTCGTCAAGGAGTGGGCGCCGCACGTCCGCCGTGAAGCCGTCCCGCACAGCGTCGCGAAGACGGTGAGCGAGATGCTCACCGCCGTCGTCGAGGAAGGCGGCACCGGCGTCGAGGCCGCGATGCCGGGCTTCCGCGTCGCGGGCAAGACCGCGACCGCGCAGAAGGTCGACCCGACCACGGGCAGGTACTCCGAAGAGCACTACACCGCGTCGTTCGTCGGCTTCGTCCCGGCGGACAAGCCGCGCCTCGTCGTTGCGGTCGTGCTCGACGAGCCGATGATCGGCCGTTATGGAGGCGATCTGGCGGGACCGGTGTTCCGCCGCGTCGCCGAGGCGAGCCTGCGCTACCTCGGCGTTCCACCCTCCAACGTGGCGCCGAAGATCAAGAACGTGAAGGGCAGCGACGCCGAGCCGAACCTCGCCTCTGCGCTGAAGGCAGCGGATTCGTCGAAGGGCGAAGAGGCCGCGCCCGAGGGCGCCGTCGCATCCGCCGCGCAGCCCGCGCCCGCTGGGCCTCCGCCCGTTGCTGGTCCTCCGCTGCCGAGCTCGGTGAAGGTGCCGGACACGTCCGGCATGGGCGCGCGCGACGCGGTCCGTGCCGTCGGTGCGGCGGGGCTCGTCCCAGTCGTCGAGGGCAGTGGCAAGCTCGTCAAGCAGCTCCCGCCCGCCGGCTCGGCCGTACCGAAAGGATCGAGCGTCCGGCTCGTCTTCGAGCCGGCGTCATGAGCGCGCAGGCGAACGGGCTCCTCGAGGAGGCACGTACGCCCGACGGGATGACGCTCGCGGAGATCGCGCGCGAGGTCCCTGGCGATGCACGCGTACACGGCGCCGCGGAGACCCGTGTGTTCGGCGTGCAGCACGACTCCCGCCGCGTGCTGCCGGGCGATCTCTTCGTCGTGCGCAGAGGCGAAAAGCACGACGCTCGCGCGTTCGTCCCGCAGGCCGTCGCGCAGGGGGCGGCCGCGATCCTGGCGGCTCACGATCTCGAGCTTCCGTCCCCCACGGTCCCGGTACTCCGCGTGCCGGACATCGCCGACGGCCTCGCTTACGCCGCCGCAGCCGTGTACGGGCATCCGGCGTTCTCGCTCGACATCGTCGGCGTCACGGGGACGAACGGCAAGACGACGACGACCCATCTCGTTCGCGCGGCGATCGACGGTTCGTTCGGCATGTCGCTCACCGGAACCGTCGGGACGATCGGTCACACGTACGCGGGGCGCACGATCGAAGCGTCTCACACGACGCCGGAGGCCGACGAGCTCGCGCGCGTGCTCGCCGTCATGCGCAAGCGCGGCGCGACGCATGTCGCGATGGAGGTCTCGTCGATCGCGCTCGTGCTCCGGCGCGTCGCCGCCGTTCGCTTCCGCGTCGCGGCGTTCACGAACCTCACGCAGGATCACCTCGACTTCCACGGCTCGATGGACGCGTACGCCGCCGCGAAGATGGAGCTGTTCACGAAGATGGCTCCTGGCCTTGCGGTCGTGAACGTCGACGACCCGTTCGGCGCCTCCATCGCGTCTGCCGCGAGGTGCAACGTGCTCCGCGTCCGGACGCGCCCAGGCGCGAGCGACGCTGACGTCTATCCGGAGAGCGTCGAGACGCGCGCGTCCGGAATGCGCATCGTTGCGAAGGTCCCGGGTGCACCCGGCGGCAAGGTCGAGATCGCGACGCGGCTCGTCGGCGCACACAACGTCGAGAACCTGCTCGTCGCGATGGGCGTCGTCGCGTCCCTCGAGCTCGACGTCGAGCGCGCGGCCGCTGCGCTGGCGACGGAGTCGGGGGCGCCGGGAAGGCTCGAGCGCTGCGACGGCCCCGACGACGACGTGGTCGTCCTCGTCGACTACGCGCACACGCCCGATGCCCTCGGGCGCGCGCTCGATGCGGTGCGCGGCGCATCGGAAGGCAAGCGCGTGTTCTGCGTGTTCGGGTGCGGCGGCGATCGCGATCCGTCGAAGCGGAGGCCGATGGGCGAAGCCGTCGGCGCTCGTGCCGACGTCGCGTTCGTCACGAGCGACAACCCGCGCACGGAGGATCCAGCCGCGATCGCGAAGCCCGTCGAGGAAGGCGTCGCGAGCGGGCTTTCTCGCGTCTCGCTCTCGGACATCGCGCAAGGAGCGCGCGGCTACGTCGTCGAGCTCGATCGGAGAGCCGCGATCGAGGCAGCGATCCAGGCCGCGCAGCCGGGCGACGTCGTCCTCGTCGCGGGCAAGGGGCACGAGGACTATCAGATCATCGGCACCGAGAAGCGCCCGTTCGACGACCGCGTCGAGGCGCGGCGTGCGCTCGCGCACCGACGTACTACCTGAAAGCTGCGACGCTGATGGCGACACCGATCCCGACGAACCGTGCGCGCTTCCTCCTTCCCGAGATCGCGCTCGCGACGCACGGCACGATCACCCGTCGCGGCCCGAGCTCGGACGAGGCGACGACCGGCATCGTCAGTGACAGCCGCGCCGTCACGCCCGGCAGCGTCTTCGTCGCGCTCAAAGGTGAGTCGCACGACGGTCACCGCTTCGTGTCGGCCGCCGTGGAGCGCGGCGCTCGCGTCGTCATCGTCGAGAAGAACCAAGGGCTGGCCGTTCCCGAACAGGCGAGCATCGTCGAGGTCGACGACACACTCGTCGCCTGGGGCGACCTCGCCCGTGCACACCTCACGAGGTGGCGCATGGAGTCGGTCGACGGTCGCGTCGTCGCGATCACCGGAAGTGCGGGGAAGACCACGACGAAGGAGCTCACGGCGGCGCTGCTCGCGGAGATCGCGCCGACGCACTTCACGGCCGGGAATCTGAACAACCGCATCGGCGTGCCCGCGGTCATCTTCGCGCTCGAGCCGTCGCATCGGTTCTGCGTGCTCGAGATGGGCATGAGCCTGCCTGGGGAGCTCGACGCGATCTGCTCGTTTGCGAAGCCGGACGTATCGGTCGTCGTGAACGTCGGCATCGCTCACGCCGAAGGCGTCGGCGGGCGCGAAGGCGTGATGAAGGAGAAGGGCGCCGTCTATCGCGCGCTCGGTCCAGAGGGCATCGCGATCGTCAACATCGACGACGAATGCGTCCGCCGCGCAGCGCACGACGCGGACGTCCGCAAGGTCGAGACGTTCGGTCGAGGCGCGGCGACGTCGCGACGTCCCGGCTCCTTCGCCGAAGAAGGCGCAGCAGGCGCGGGTGGTCCGCACTATCGCCTCGTCGATCGCCGACCTGAAGATGCCGGTTCGCGCGTCGTGCTCTCGTGCGCCGGACGCGAGCTGACGCTTCACCTGCCTCTTCCCGGAGAGGCCGCCGCGATCGATCTGACCGCCGCGCTCGCAGCGCAAGAGGCTGCGAGCCGCGAGGCGCTCTCTTCGGATCGCATCGAGACGGCGCTCATGACGGTCCGCCTCGCGGGGCGCGGATCGCTTCGAACCCTCGCGAACGACGTCGTCGTCCTCGACGACACGTACAACGCGAATCCGTCGAGCATGCGCGCAGCGCTCACGACGCTCTCGGAGATCGCGGGAGCACGCCGGAAGGTGGCGGTGCTCGGCGAGATGAAGGAGCTCGGCCCGCTCGCGGAAGAAGAGCACGTGGCGCTCGGCGACGCTGTGGCCGACGCGGGCGTGGCCCTCTTCATCGGCTGCGGAGGGCTGATCGACCGCGCGCTCGAGCGCGCCGCAGCCCGCGGCGTCGCGGTCGTTCGATGCGCGACGACGGACGACGCTGCGATCGAAGCTCGGACGCGCGTCGTCCCGGGCGATGCCGTCCTCGTGAAAGGCTCACGCAGCGTCGGAACCGAAATCGTCGTCGTGGCGCTCGCACAGACGCAGGCCTGACGCCGTGCGCCGCGATTGCCTCCGAGGCTCGGGTGGGTCATCCATAAGAGACATGAAGCGTCGGACCCTGCACCTCCTCTTCGCCTCTTCGCTCTGCGTTCTCGCCCCGGTCGCGCGAGCCGAGGCGCCGGCGAACCCGCCTGCGGAGCAGGCGCCGAGCGCGCGCGACCGACTCGTCGGATCGTTCGCCCACGCGGGCGGGCAGAAGGACATCACCGCGCGAGACGCCGCGATCGACAAGGCGACCGACAGCATGTTCTTCGCGATCAAGGGCGTCGCGCGCAGCAAGCTGCGTGAGAAGACGCCGGTGCGCGCGACGGTCGGCATCGCGTTCAGCAATGGGAACATCGTCGTGAGCGTCACGGGCGAGCCGGCGGCCACGAGTCCCGAGAACGGCAGCGCGGTGGCGTACAAGAACGCGGACGGTCAGACGTCGAAGCTCTCGCAGAAGCTGACGGCCGACGGAAAGCTCGTTCAGACGTTTGCGGGCGAAAACGGGACGCGCACGAACGCGCTCTCGATCTCGCCGGACGGCAAGACGCTGACGATGGCCGTGAGCATCGAGAGCAGCAAGCTGCCGCAAGCCGTCCGCTACACGCTGACGTACCGTCGGAGCTGAGCGCTGCGAGCGCGAGCCGTCGTTTCTGGCGCTGGAGAAGGGCGCCGCGGTCCTTCGCGTAGGACCCCCGAGCCGAGTTGGGAGCGTCGAGCAGAAGGGAAGCGGCTCCACTTGCGACGAGGCGGCGGTCGTCACAGACGCGCTCCGACTGCTCACGTAGATGCTACGGCCACGCGATGTGCCGGGGGCGCGCCCTGGTCGTGCCATCGCCGGATCCTCGTCGACTGCTCGACGCTCCGTCGAGCCCATGTCGTCTCAGGCGCAGAGGTCCACGAACGTCGGCGCCGAACACGGCCAGCGCGCGAAGAAGCGACCCGCGGCTCTCGCGCTCGTGTTGCGCCCGTCGGGCAGTTGCCTCGCTAACTTGCCTTCGCAACTTGCCGGCGATGGCCTCCAGCCGACCGGGGCTCGCTCACGGGGGGCCGGCCTTCTTTTCGCACCTGCCGCCCGTGCACGCGGCGACGTCGTTGCAGCTCATCGCGCAGATCGTCAAGCCCTTGCAGGTGTCGTTCACATCGTCGATGGCTGTCTGCAATGCGGGCGTATCGCGGAGGGGCACTGCGGAGCCGCAGCAACTGTGACAGTCCTCGATGGGCGACACCAGCAAGCAATCCGTGTCGACCGAGCACGTACGATCGAACGTGTTCGTATCGAGCGAGCGCGGTCCGCCGTCGCCGCAAGCGAAGACGCTCGCAGCGATCACGAAGAGCGACACGAGCGACTTGGTGCAGACAGGTCGCAGGACACGGCGCGCGGTCGATCGTTCGTTCATCGCCCGAAAGCATGATGCAACGTTCTCGACGCGCAACCAGGGGGCGATCACTTCGCGGCGGCGAAGTGCGCAGAGATCTGCGTGTCCGTGAGCGCCTTGTCGTAGATCGCGAGCTCGTCCAGCGCACCGATGAACGCGTTGACGCCGCCGCAATCGCAGCTCTGGTTGCCTATCGTCAACGCGCTCGCGCGAGACGGGAGCGCGACATCGGACGTCCCCTCGGCGATGCGGGCGCCGTCGACGTAGAGGCGTTGCCGGGTGCCGTCGAACGTCCCCACGACGTGGTGCCACTGGTTCGCCGCCAGCGCAGGCTGGCGAAGTGAGGTCCGGATGTCGACGGTCGCCCATCGATCATAAGCGACGCCGCTCTCTCCGACGAAGAGGGACCAGCCCGCCCGTTGCGGCTCTGCGTAGAAGGTATGGTCGACGACGAAGCCGAGATTGGTGTTCGCCTGGGCGGGCTTTGCCCAGATCTCGACGGAGAAGGGCGCCACGCCTTCGAACGCGAAGCCGGGCACGACCATGAAGCGACCTGCGCCGTCCGTCAGCGTGACGGCTGTGTCCGGATCGCCCGCGATGGCGCCTGGCGCTCCGAGCGAGTAGCCCGCCACGCCGTATGCTCCGTCGACGCCGACGACGGCCCTTGCGGTCGTGCCGGACGACTCTCCGAATCGAAGGTAGAGGACGGGGCTGTCGGCGAGGACGGTGTTCGCGTACGCGCTCGATCCAGCGTCGCCGTCAGTCCCGCCGTCCTCGACTCGATGCGAGCTGTCGTGCGCTGCGTCCTCCGGCGGAGCGCCGTCCGCGCTGCCGTCGACGCCGGCGTCCTCGCGGTGACCACCGCTGTACCCCTCGTCGAGGACCAGGAGCGAGCAACCCATCGCCGCCGAGGCGAGCACAAAGGGAAGTGCCGAGGAGCGGGGCATCCTTTCGAAGGATAGCTGCCCCCCGTCACCTCAGCTGTACCGTCTGAGCTCGAGCGCTTTTTCGTAGAGGAAACCGCCGACTAGCTCCGGTCTCATGGCATAGGGTGGACCCCCGGCGGCGTTCCCTTCCGGGGGCGCATCACCCTCGCCGCCTACCCGAAAATGCCGGAAACTTTGCCGAATTCTCCAGACTCTGCAACGTCAGGGGCACGATGATCTACGAGCTTCTCTACCCCTTGCGCCACAGCGCGAGCTGGCTGGGGTGGCTCAACGTCCTTCGCTACGTCCCGTTCCGCGTCATCGCGGCGACGATGACGGCGATGTTCATCTGCTTCACGTTCTCGCCGTGGTTCATCCGCGAGCTGCAGAAGAAGCAGATCGGTCAGGTCATACGCGACGAAGGTCTCATCCCCGAAGCGCACATCAAGAAGCGAGGCACGCCGACGATGGGCGGCGCGCTCCTGCTGCTCGCGGTGCTCGGCTCGACCATCCTCTGGTGCGATCTCCGCAACACCTTCGTCCTCGCGACGACCGCGGTGACCGCGGGCTACGGCGTCATCGGGTATCTCGACGACTACCTGAAGATCCGGATGAAGCACTCGAAGGGCCTGCCCGCGCGCTACAAGCTGCTCGGACAGTTCCTCGTCGCGGCCGCGGTCATGGTCTACGTGTTCCACGCGGAGGAGCACGTCCCCGCGGACTGGTGGGAGATCCGCACGCGGCTGGGAATCCCCTTCGTCTCGTTCGCGAAGCACCCGGTCACGCTGCCGCTCGGCGTCTACATCGCCTTCGCCGTGCTCTGCATCGTCGCCACGTCGAACGCGGTGAACTTCACCGACGGGCTCGACGGCCTCGCGATCGGCCCGGTCATCTTCAATGCCGGCACGTACCTGATCTGGGCCTATCTCTGCGGCGCCACCTTCGGAATCGCGAACGTCGCGCAGCGGTTCGTCGTCGCGCGCTACCTCGACATCCCGCAGCTCGCGAGCGCGGGCGAGCTCGCCATCTTCTGCGGGGCCATGCTCGGGGCCGGCATCGGCTTCCTCTGGTACAACACCTATCCCGCGCAGGTCTTCATGGGTGACGTCGGCGCGCTCGCCCTCGGCGGCGGGCTCGGTACGTGTGCCGTGTTCCTCAAGAACGAGCTGCTCTCGATCATCCTCGGCGGCGTCTTCTTCCTCGAGGGCCTCAGCGTCGTGACGCAGATCGTGAGCTTCAAGCTCACGGGCAAGCGCGTCTTCTTGATGGCGCCGATACACCATCACTACGAGAAAAAAGGCTGGCCAGAGCCGAAGATCATCGTCCGGTTCTGGATCATCTCCATCCTCCTCGCGCTCGTGAGCCTCGCGAGCCTGAAGCTCAGGTGAAGACGTGCTCGACGTGAACGGCAAGCGGGTCGTGGTGGTCGGGCTCGGGACGAGCGGCATCGCTGCGTGCCGCCTGCTCGCCGCCCGCGGTGCGCACGTCGTCGCGACGGACGCAAAGGCACGAGAGCAGGTGTCGGCGGACGTCCGCGCGCTCGAAGGTCACGGCATCACGCTCGTTCTCGGTGGGCACGCGGCGGCGAAGCTCGACGAAGCCGATCTCGTCGTCGTCTCTCCGGGCGTGCCGATGTTTGCCGAGCTCGCCGCGGCGGAGAAGAAAGGCGTTTGCATCTGGGGCGAGGTCGAGCTCGCCGTGCAGGCGCTCGCGAATCCGGCGCCGGTCGTCGCGATCGGCGGCACGAACGGCAAGAGCACGACGACGTCGCTCGTCGGTGCGCTGCTCGAGCGCGCGGGCAAGCGCACGTTCGTCGGTGGCAACCTCGGTGAGCCGCTGGCAGCGCATGCGGACGAGCCGTTCGATGTCGTCGTCCTCGAGGTCTCGAGCTTCCAGATGGAGCGCGTCGAGGCGTTTCGACCGAAGGTCTCGGTCCTCCTCAACGTGACGCCCGACCATCTCGATCGCTATCCCAGCGAGCAGGCCTACGCCGACGCCAAGGGTAACGCGTTCGTTCGTCAGACGGCTGACGATCTCGCGGTCGTGCCCGCCTCGGACGACGTGTGTCTGAGGCAGGCGAAGCGCGGGCAGGCACGCGTCGTGACGTTCGGCCCCGGCGGCGACGTCTCGGTGCGTCCGGACGCGATCGTCGACGGCGACGAGGTCTACGGGCGCTCCGAGATTGCACTGCAAGGCGGCCACAACGCGCTCAACGTCGCTGCCGCGCTCGCCGCGATCCGGCCGTTCGGGATCGATCCGGCGCTCGTCCGCGAGGTGCTCTCGACCTTCCAGGGGCTCGCGCACCGAATGGCGTTCGTTCGCGAGCGCCGTCGCGTCCGCTTCTACGACGACTCGAAAGGGACGAACGTCGGCGCGTCCGTCACCGCCGTCCGCGGCATCCGCGAGGAGAAGGTGGTCCTCGTCGCCGGCGGGCGCGACAAGGGCGGCAGCTACGGCCCGCTCGTCGATGCGCTTCGCGAACGGGGGCGCGCTGCGGTCCTCATCGGCGAGGCACGCCACGTGATCGAGAACGCGATCGGCGACGTCGTGCCGGTGCGAACGGCGACCGACATGAACGAGGCCGTGGCCCTCTCCGCCGAGCTCGCTCGTCCCGGAGACGCGGTGCTGCTGTCACCCGCGTGCTCGAGCTTCGACATGTTCCGCGACTACAAGGAGCGCGGCGATACGTTCGTCCGCGCCGTGATGGAGCTGCCGGAATGATGGCCATCCGTAACCGGCGCCTCGCGCCCGTCGTCGAGCAGCTCGCGCTGCCGCTCGATGCGAAGCCGAACAGCGCCGCTGGTGATCGCCCCGTCGACGTGGTCCTCGCCGCGCTGATCGTGGCGCTGATCGGCTTCGGCGTCGTCATGGTCTACAGCGCGTCGGCCGTGCAGGCGACGCTGCACATGCACGACCCGCAGTTCTTCCTCAAGCGCCAGGCGGCGTACGCGTTCGTCTCGCTCGCCCTGTTCTTCGGGATCGGCGCGATCGACTATCACCGCCTCTACAAGCTCACGTACCCGGTGCTCGGCGGGGTCGGGCTCCTGCTCGTGATGTGCATCGTCGGTCTCGGCAAGTCCGGCGGCGGCGCGACGCGCTGGCTCGCGCTCGGGCCGATCCACATCCAGCCCGCCGAGATGTCGAAGCTCGCGCTCGTGTGCTGGCTTTCGTATTCGCTCGCGAAGAAGGCCGAGAAGGTGAAGACGTTCACCGTCGGCTTCCTCCCGCATCTGCTGGTCGCCGGGCTCTTCATGCTGCTCTGCATGAAGCAGCCCGACTTCGGGTCGAGCGTCGTGCTTTTGCTGCTCACGTTCACGATGCTCTTCGTGGCGGGCGCGAAGGTCGGCTACATCCTCGGCGCTTCGATCCTCGGCACGGTCTTCGGCGCCGTCTCGATCATGTCCAAGCAGTACCGCCTGGATCGGTACATGGCATGGATGAACATGGATCAGCACCGCGCCGACCTCGCGTACCAGCCGTTCCAGTCCGTCATGGCGTTCGGGTCGGGAGGGACGTGGGGCACGGGCGTGGGCAAAGGCCTCCAGACGCTCTATCTGCCGGAGGCGCACAACGACTTCATCGCCGCGATCATCGGCGAGGAGCTCGGCTTCGTCGGCATCCTCGCGCTCTGCATCGTCTACCTCGCGCTCGTGGCTCGCGGCGTTCGTGCGGCGTACCGCGCGCCCGACGACTACGGCTCGTATCTCGCGTTCGGCATCTCGACGATGTTCGGCGTGCAGGCGCTCGTGAACCTCTGCGTCGCGCTCGCGATCCTCCCGACGAAGGGGCTGACCCTGCCGTTCCTCAGCTTCGGCGGCTCTTCACTGCTCGTGAACACCGCGGCCGCAGGCATCCTGTTGAACGTCTCGCGTCAGGGCATGGATCCGCCGGTCCCGGAGCGCGACACACCCGAGGCTCCGCCCGTCGAAGAGATGACGTTCCTGCCCGACGAGGGCGACAGCGTTGCGAGCGCGCTCGGCGAGCCGACGGTCCTCGGCGACACGACGGCCGTCGAGGAGACCGCCTGATGCGCTGGATCCTCGTCGCAGGCGGCGGAACGGGCGGCCACGTCTTTCCCGGCCTCGCGGTCGCGCGCGCGCTCGAACGTCTCGCGGACGTGAAGGTCGTCTTCGCCGGGTCGCCGCGAGGCCTCGAGGCGCGCGTCGTCCCGGAGCACGGCTATGCGCTCGAGTTGCTCGACGTCGAGCCGATGAAGGGTGGTGGGCCGCAGCGCGCGATCCGCGGCGCGCTCGTCGCGGCGAAGGCGATGCAGAAGGCGCGGACGGTCGTGCGGCGGCTCGAGCCGGCCGTGGTGCTGAGCGTCGGCGGGTATGCCGCCGGACCTGCGGCGCTCGCGTGTGTCTCGCAGCGCGTGCCCCTCGCGATCCTCGAGCCGAACAGCACGCTAGGCCTCGCGAATCGCCTCCTGGCGCCGTTCGCGAAGCGCGCCTTCGTCGCCTGGTCCGCGACCGGACGCCATTTCCGCGGCGACAAGGCGCGCCTCCATGGCGTTCCGCTTCGCCCGGGGTTCGAGCCGCGCGCCTACGCGCCGTCGGCCGGAACGAAGCGCCTCCTCGTGCTCGGCGGAAGTCAGGGCGCGCAGGCGCTGAACGAGGTGCTGCCACGAGCCGTTTCGCGCGCGCGCGATGCGGGAGCGCGCTTCTCCGTCGTGCACCAGGCGGGACGCGATCGCGAGGCAGCTGTCCGCGAGGCTTACGCCAAGCTCGGCGTCGCCGACGTCGAGGTGGTCCCGTTCCTCGACGACGTCGCGGCGCGGATGGCCGCGGCCGACCTCATCGTCGCCCGCTCCGGCGCGGTCACCGTCGCCGAGATCTCGGCGATCGGCCGCGCAGCGGTCTTCGTTCCGTTCCCGCACGCCGCCGATGACCACCAGGCGAAGAACGCGCTGTCGCTCGCCGAGATCGGCGGCGCGGTGTGCATCCGTCAGGAAGCGGCGGACGAGTTGCGGCTCGCCTCCGAGATCGGCGGTCTGCTCGCCGACGACGCTCGCCGGTCACGGATGGCGGACGCTGCGCGCGAGCACGGCAGGCCCCGCGCCGCCGAGGACGTCGCAAAGGATCTCCTGGACCTTGCCGGCATCTCCGTTCGCCGGCCACGGGAGCCCGAGAAGAAGAACGGCGCTGCGAACGGCGGCTCTTCGCGATTCGTGGCCGCCGCGCCTACGCGCAAGGAGGTCTCCTGATGTTTCGCGGTCGGATGCGCCACGCCCACTTCGTCGGGGTCGGCGGCATCGGGATGAGCGGCCTCGCCGAGATCCTTCGCACGATGGAGTTCGACGTGTCCGGCTCGGACATGAAGCCGAACGACATCACGCGTCGGCTCGAGACGATGGGTGTGCGGATCGACGTCGGGCACCGCGCGGAGAACGTAGAGGGCGCCGACGTCGTCGTCTTCTCGAGCGCGATCCGTCCGGACAACCCGGAGATCGTGCGCGCGCGCCAGCTCGACATCCCGATCATCCCCCGCGCGGAGATGCTCGCCGAGCTGATGCGCGTGAAGTACTGCGTGCTCATCGCCGGCTCGCACGGCAAGACCACGACCACGTCGCTCGTGGCGACCGTCCTTCGGCACGCGGGCCTCGACCCGACCGTCGTCGTCGGCGGCAAGGTCAACGCGCTCGGCTCGAACGCGCGCCTCGGCGAGGGAGATCTCTTCGTCGCGGAGGCCGACGAAAGCGATGGCTCGTTCCTCAAGCTCACGCCGACGATCGGTGTCATCACGAACATCGACGCCGAGCACCTCGATCACTACAAGACCCACGAGAAGGTCAAAGAGGCGTTCGTACAGTTCGCGAACAAGATCCCGTTCTACGGTCTCGCCGTTCTCTGCGTCGATCACCCGCACGTCCAGGCGATTCTCCCGCAGGTCACGCGTCGGCACGTCACCTACGGTGTCTCGCGCCTGGCCGACTATCGGGCGAAGAACCCCACCTTTGCCGGGCTCGAGACGCATTTCGAGGTCCATCGGCGGGGTGAGTCGCTCGGACGGTTCACCGTCCGAATGCCGGGCGCGCACAACGTCCTCAATGCGCTCTCGGTCATCGCGGTCGCGGACGAGCTCGAGATCCCGTTCGACATCGTGCGCGAAGCGATCGGCGGCTTCCACGGCGTCCAGCGCCGCTTCACCGTCGTCGGGCAACCGCCGCTCACGAAGGACGGCAAGAAGGGGGACGTGATGATCGTCGACGACTACGGGCACCACCCCGCGGAGATCGAGGCCACGCTCGATGCGGCGCAGGGCGGATTCGACCGCCGCGTCGTCGTCGCTTTCCAGCCGCACCGCTACACGCGGACGCGCGACCTGTTCGAAGAGTTCACCCGCGCCTTCAACAAGGCGGACCTCGTCATCGTGACGGAGGTGTATCCGGCCGGTGAGAAGCCGATCGAGGGGGCGACCGGCAAGGCGCTCGCAGACGCGATCCGCGCGCACGGGCATCACGCGGTCCGTTACGTTGCAGACAAGAACGACGTCGAGGCGGCGCTCCACGAGGAGGTCCTCCCGGGCGATCTCGTCATCGCGCTCGGCGCGGGCGACATCAACGCAAGCGCGAAGAAGCTCGCTGCGCGGCTCGACGCCGAGGCAAGCGGAGGAGGGGCGGGCCGATGAGCGTCTCGCCGCGAGGGCGAGAGGGCGCGCCGCGATTGGGGCCGTCGAGCACGTCGATGCCGGCTTCGGGCAGCCGTACGCGTGGCGTCGGCCCGAGCTCGAGCCGCGCATCCGATTTCGCGAGCGGGCTCGGCGACGGCCGAGCCGCAATGAACGTGCGCCGCCCCGCGAAGAGCGCCGGAAGCATCCCGCCTCCCGTCTCCGGCGATGTCGTGGCGGAGCGGCCGAAGCCGGCGCGAGACTCTCGCTTTCTCGTCGTTCTCCGAGCGCTTTTCGGTCTGACGATGGTGATTGGAATCGGCTCCGGCGTCGTCTGGGGAGCTCGACACTACGTCCGGACGAGCCCGCGCTTCGCGGTCAGCGAGATCGTGACGTCCGGTGGCAAACGGCGTGGTCCCGAGGACATCGCCAACATCGCCGGGATCGCCAAGGGGCAGAACGTCTTCTCGATCGATCTCGATGCCGCTCGCCGGCGTCTCTCCGCCGATCCGTGGATCGAAAGCGCGGAGCTCACGCGCCAGCTCCCGGGCACGATTGCGATCCGTGTCACCGAGCGCGAGGCCTCGGGCGTCGTCGCGATGGCCGAAGGGACGTATCTCGTGACGCGTGATGGCCTCGTCATCAAGCGCATCGAGCCTGGCGATCCGCTCGACTTTCACGTCGTGACCGGCATCACGTCGA
Organism: Pseudomonadota bacterium; assembly: GCA_023423895.1. Lineage (GTDB taxonomy): Bacteria > Myxococcota_A > Polyangia > Polyangiales > Polyangiaceae > Labilithrix. Next base: position 4,838 of record JAFAER010000227.1, on the reverse strand, counting down.
AGGCGCTCGTCGAAGATCGCGAAGGCGCGACGCGAACGATCCGCCAGGCGCTCGACCTCGCGAGCGACTACGACCGCTCGCCGCTGGCGCAGCGCTCGCCGGTGCAAGAGGTGCACGTGGAGCCGAACGGCGACATGACGCTCGTCGTCGGCAAGAGCGGCGTCACCATCCGCATGGGCTCGGCGCCGTACCGCAAGAAGCTCGACCAGGCAGCGCGCATCATCGGAGAGCTGGATCGGCGCGGCGCGAAGCCGGATACGATCATGCTCGACGACGAAGCGCGGCCGGATCGCGTGGTCGTGCGCATGCGCTGACGCTGGGCGCATCGATCGGCGCAGGGGTGTTACCCTGCGCCTGTGAGCACTGGCGTATGGAAGGCGTTTGCGATCGTCGCAACGGTCGTCGCGGGGGCGGCGGGCGGCATGGCATGGCACGCGCGGACGGACGGCGCGAAGCGGGTCGAAGCGCAGCGGCAAGCCGTCGGCTCCTGTCAGCAGGACCTCGCGGCATGCAGCGGCGACCGGGAGAGTCATCTCAAGGCGTCGGAAGAGGCCTCCGCGAGCCTGAACGCGTCGCGTGCGGAGCTCGAGGAGCTGCGCGCCGAGCACGCGGAGGCGGAGAAGCGGCTCGCCGCATTCAAGTCGCTCACGGAGAAGTTCCAGAAGATGATCGACAGCGGGAAGCTGCAGATCATCCTTCGTCACGGCCGCATGGTCGTGAAGCTGCCGGCGAGCGTGCTGTTCGCGTCGGGTAGCGCGGAGCTGTCGAAGGAAGGCAAAGACGCGCTTCGCGACGTCGCGACCATCCTTCGCCAGGTGCCTGACCGTCGCTTCATGGTCGCCGGGCACACGGACAACGTGCCGATCGATCCGAGGGCGGTCCCGCCGTCGCCGTTCAAGAACAACCTGGAGCTCTCGACGGCGCGCGCGCTCACGGTGGCGCAGCAGCTCATCACGTCCGGGATGAACCCGGCGCGGCTCGTGGCCGCGGGCTACAGCGCGTACGAGCCGGTGGCGACGAACAGCAACGAGGCGGGACGGCAGGAGAACCGGCGCATCGAGATCGTGCTCATGCCGAACGTGACCGAGCTTCCGTCGCTCCCCGGCTCCGCCGATGCGGGAGTCGATGCGGCTCCGCCATCGATTCCGGCGGACGGCGGGGAGCCGGCTCAGGACGGCGGCGACGCGCGCTGACGTCTTCTTACTGCTGAGACGGAACCGTGCCCTGACGCGAGCCGCACCGGACGCTACTCCAGTCGCCATGAAGCGCTCGCTCTCCGTCATCGCCCTCCTCGTCATGGCCGCCGCGTGCTCGAGCAGCAGCAGTCCATCGAACGGTGACAACGCAGGTGCGAGCAGCAGCAGCGGCGGCTCGAACGACGATGCCGGCAGCAAGCCGGCGGACACGAGCTCGACGTTCAAGTCGTACGTGATCCTCGGCGACTCGATCAGCGACCGCGGAGGCTCGGGCCCCTTCTTCTACGACCTGCTCGGTGAAGACTTGAAGACGAAGCTCGGCGAGGTCGAGGTCGTCAAGAACTCACAGTCGGGGGCGCGGTCGATCGGGCTGCCGGAGCAGGTGTCGTCGCTGCCGGAGGCCTTGTCCGGGCCGATCGCGGTCTCGGTCACGATCGGCGGCAACGACATGCAGGCCGCCGCGCTCGACATCCTGAGCGGCTCGGACGAGAAGGCGCGCACCGCCTTCACCGACAACCTCACGAAGGCCTACGACGAGCTCACGCGTGAAGGCCGCTTCGGTGAAGGAGTGAAGGTCACGATCTTCCACGCGACGATCTACGACCCGACGGACGGCGAGGGGAATTTCGGCGAGGCGGGCTGCCCGGGGTACCTCGCGGCGCTGCCGAAGCAGCCGACGAGGGCGTACTGGGACAACTGGAACAACGCTGCTGCCGAGGTGCTGAAGAAGTACGGAGACGCCGTCGTCACGGTGGACATGCGTTCGAAGTTCGAAGGCCACGGCGTCGGCAAGCTGAAGGACGGCACGAGCTGGTTCGACCCCGACTGCATCCACCCGAACACCACGGGCCATGACGAGATCCGCAAGCTGTTCCTAGGCGCGATCGCACCTTGAGCCGCACGCGAGAGCGGGGAGTCGCCGCTGAGCTCGCCAGCTTCTCCCCACGCTCCTCTGCCGGCAGCGAGTGACGTCCGCGCTGCGCAGGAACGCCGAGCTGCTGGAGCCTCCAGCGCGTGAGATGACGGTGCACGCGGTGTGCTCCGTCATCCGTCGAGCGCGACGCGGTAGGCGTCGACGCACTCGTCGCAGATCTTCTTCGAGCCGATCCCGACGATGACCGCCACCTGCTCCTCGGGCTTCGCGCAGAACGCACAGGCGTGAGAGCCGCCAGGGATGCGCGTCGGTGCGTCGGCGATCGCCTGCGCGCACTCGCGGATGCACTTGTCACAAATCACGAGCTCTGCAGTGGTGCCCTTCCCGCCCGACGCGCGCGTTCGCGACGAGAGCAGCCGGTTCACCTGCGCCGCGGGGCGTCCACAGGCAGAACAACGCTCGGCTCCCGCTCCTGATCCCCCGGTGCTCATGGCGCGCTGGCCATCATCTCCGATGTTCGTGCATCGGTCCATCGGCTCCGCCGTGACGGCCGGGATTCGTGCCGCTGGCGCACGATGATGCCGGGAGCCGTCAGTTATTTGGCCCGGTTCGCGGAACCATGAGAACCGTGGATCGTGAGCACGATGGCTTCGCAAGGGGAGATCGTCGTTGGTCTCGATATCGGGACCACCAAGGTCTGTGCCGTAGTCGGCGAGATCGCCGAGGATGGGATCACGATCCTCGGGGTCGGATCCGTTCCCTGTCGCGGCCTCCGCAAAGGGATCGTCAGCAATATCGACTGGACCGTTCGCTCCATAAAGGAAGCGATCGAGGCGGCCCAGACGATGGCTGGCGTCGAGATCCGGACGGTTTATGCCGGCGTCGCCGGCAGTCACATCCGCTCGCAGGCGTCCGACGGCGTCGCCGCGATCGCCGGTGGCGAGGTGACTCGCGCCGACGTCGAGCGCGTTCTGGAAGGCGCGCGCGCCATTCCGGTCGACGCGGACCGGCAGATCCTTCACGTGCTCCCGCGCGAGTACATCGTCGACATCCAGGACGGCATCCGCGATCCCATCGGGATGAGCGGCGTGCGCCTCGGGGCGAAGGTCAACCTCGTCACGGCCGCCACGAGCTGCGTCCAGAACGTGATCCGCTGCGCCGAGCGCTGCGGCCTCGTCGTTGCCGACGTCGTCCTCGAGGCGCTCGCGAGCTCCGAGGCCGTGCTCTCCGACGACGAGCGCGAAATCGGCGCGGCCGTCGTGGACATCGGCGGTGGCACCACGGACGTCCTGCTCTACATCGACGGCGGCATCGCGCACGCGAGCGTGGTCCCGGTCGGCGGCAACAACATCACGAACGACATCGCCGCGGGCCTGCGGACGCCCATGGCCGAGGCCGATCGGCTGAAGCGCCTCTTCGGCTGCTCGCTCGGACGCATGGTGGCGGACGACGAGGAGATCGAGGTCCCCGGTGTCGGCGGGCAGAAGCCTCGCCGCACGCCGCGCCGCGTGCTCAGCGACATCATCGAGCCGCGCGTCGAGGAGATCTTCGCGGTCGTGCGCAAGCGCATCGAGGACACCGGGCTGCTCGAGCAGCTCTCGGCCGGCGTGGTCCTGACGGGCGGGGCGGTCCTCCTCGAAGGAACGACCGAGCTCGCCGAGGAGATCCTCGGGATGCCGGTTCGCATCGGCTTCCCGACGGGCGTCCGAGGGATCACGCAGCTCGTGCACGGCCCGCAATACGCGACCGGCGTCGGCCTCGTGCGCTACGGTGCACAGGCGATCGCCGATGCCAACGCGCGCGCAGCCGCGCCCGCGCACTCGATGATGCGCATGAGCGCCGCCGCCGCCAAGCGCGACGAGCTCATGGGACCGGCAAAGGCCGAGGAATCCCCGAAGTCGTCGAAGATCTGGGAGTGGCTGAAGGCCGCTTTCTGATCCGGTGCGGTTCGCTCGTCCCGGCGTCGACGCGCCCTTAGAGGCGCGAGGGCTGCGCCGTGGATGGTCGATGCCGCGCGTCTGCTTGCGGAGTAGACGCGCGACGCGGTCGGCGTGACGTGTACGTGGCGCATCGCGGAAGGATGCCGGCTCTCGTTCGCCGTCTTCGCGCGAGCGGCGCGGTGATCCGGGCCCTGTCGCGTTCGCGGCAGATGGTCGAGATCCGCCCTCCGCCGCCCTCCGCCGCCCTCCGCCGGACGCGCGCAGCCCGGTGCAGGCGCAGGAGTCACGCACGTCCGTGGCGCGAGCCTACGCGAGACGTATCGCTGTTCCGCACCCGGCGTGACCGGTTCGACGCGGGAAGGAAGACGGCGGCCGCTTTGTTGGCCACATTGGCCTACATTGGCGATGGTACGAACATCCCGCGTGAAACGAGGGCGATCCGTCCTCGGACATCGCGCGGACGAGAGCGTCTCGATGTTCGCGCGCGAGCCTGGCCGGCCCCGTCGACGAAAAAGTGTCGTCGCGGCGTGTCACTTATTTGGCCCGAGCGCGCGAAGCATGCGAACCGTCGTCGTGTGAGCACGATGGCTTCGGCGACCGAAGCCCGGCTCACTCCTCACGTGCGCGTGAGTCAGACGATAGCGGTCCCCAGAACGACAGAGCGCCGGAGGATCGCGCGACGGTTTCGGCGGTGACCCCGCCCCGGGAGGCATGCGTCATGACGTTTTCCATCGAGTTCGCAGACGAGCAGCAGGAATACCAGGCGCGCATCAAGGTGATCGGCTGCGGCGGCTCCGGCGGCAACGCGGTCAACACGATGATCAACTT
>JAFAER010000216.1 GCA_023423895.1 Pseudomonadota bacterium | reverse complement strand
ACGAGCCGCCTCGTCGCCGGCAGATCGAGGTGCACGACGGCTGCGCTCGCCGTGGCAAAGACGAACGTGACGGTGACGCCCACGACGGAGCCGATCACACCAAGGACTCGACGTGCGCGGCTGCGCTTGGGCTCCGAAGTCATCAATAGGCCTCGCCGATGCCCAGCGAGACTGCGATTGGAATGCCAAGGGGGAACGTCTCCGGCCGCCGCTCGTCCGGCGGCAGGCCTCCGATGACTTGCATCCCGGGGATCCGGTATCCGACGTCGAGACGGACGGGACCGACAGGGGTGTCGTAGCGTCCGCCGGCACCACACGAGAGGTGAAGGCGGTTCAGCCGGATGTCGGTCGTCCGTGGCGAAACGTCACTCGCGTCACAGAAGGTCGCTGCGGAGAGCGGACCGGTGATCTTGAAACGGAGCTCCGCGGACGCCTCCCAGAGCGTGAAGCCGCCGGTCGGCGTTCGACAGTCCACACCACCTCCGCAAGCGACCGAAAGCCGCTGGACCTCGATGTCCGGAGAGATGAACGGGACGATGTCGTGCGGGCCGACACCGCGAAGCGGGTAGCCTCGGTTCGACGTCGGACCACCGGAGAAGAAGCCGCGGAAGAACGTGAGCTGGTAGTCGCGCGTTCGCTCCTCTGAAGCTTCGAAGACGCTCGGACGGTTCCTGACCTGATCGCCGTAGTTCCGGGGGAAGAGGAATCCGAATGAGCCGCGAACGGCGAAGACCACCCGCTTCGTGACGGGCACGTACGCGCGGAGGTCCGGCTGGACCTTCACGTCGTTCGCCTGTCCGCCGAACGGTCCGCCAGCGACCTGCAGCGTGTTGAGCAGGTAGATTCCCTTCCGCGGGTGAACGCGGTTGTCGCGGAAGTCGAGCGACGTGATGAGCTCCGGATAAGAGATGAAGAGCGGACCGAGCGTCGGATCGCGCTCGCCGACGTAGACGAACGGATACGCGGCCTGGAGATTGTGCGAGATCGCCGCGAAGAAGCGCTTGTACGTGCGATCGACGCCGATGCCGTTGCGCGCCTCGGCGTAGCCGATGACGTTCTGGTTCGGGGGCGGATTCGGGTTCAAGAGCAGCGCCTGGACGTTGAACTCCGGGCGGATGAACGCGTTCGTGCGCGCTTCGATGAAGCCGGGCTGGCGGAAGTCGAGACGCAGGCGCTCTTCGGGAAGAAGCCGGTTCGGTGCCTCGATGTTGTTGATGCGCAGCGGGTAGAGGACGATGCCCGGCTTGAAGTTGACGCTGAACGTCCGCAGACCGCCGAGGAAATTGCGATGCTCCCAGCCGAAGATGCCGTGGACGTCGCTCTTCAACGCGTCGAACTCGATGCCGCCGCCGAGGCGCACCGTCCGGAGACGGGACGGCTCGACGACCACCCTTACCGGGACGACGCGATCCGCGCGCGGTGGATCGGGGAGGTCCGGAACGACGTCGACGGACGCGAAGACGCCGAGATCGAGGACGGCCTGCTGTGCGGCGTCGAGGTCCGCCTCCGAGTACGGCTCGCCGGGCGCGAGATCGAGCGCGCGGCGTACGGGTTTCTCGGGAAGAGCGCCGAGGCCTTCGATCGTGACCGGTCCGAGCTTGCAGGGCTCACCCGGCGTCGCGGTCAGGACGACGTCGGCCTTTCGCTGGACGATGTCGACGGTCGCGTCGTTCTTGACCTTCGCATACGCGTAGCCGCGATCGCTGAGCGCACGCCGAACGGCGCCGAGCGCCTTCTCGAACTGCTCTTGCTCGAACGGCGCCCCCTCTTTCAGCGTGGTCTTCGCTGCGCGCCGGGCGATGTCGGCGATGTCCTTCGGCACGTTCTCGAGGCCGTCGACCCGCACGCTGCGCACGAGGACGGGCTCGCCCTCCTCGACGACGATCTCGACGCGCACGTGCTGGTCGTCCTTGACGTGCACTCGGCCCGCACGCGCATGAGCGTTGTAGTAGCCCTTCGAGCGGTAGAACGCCTCGACGCGCGCGAGATCGCGCTGGAGCACGTTGCGGTCGAAGAGCGAATACTCGTAGATGACGCCGCGAAAGAGGCCGAGGAACTTCTCGCTCTCCGTCGTTGCGATGCTGTCCACGACATCGCCGTCGTCGACCTTCTTCGCGCCGCGAACGGTGACGTCGTCGACGGACATGCGGCCCTTCGGGACCGTGTTGCAGCCGAGCAGGAAGAACAGACTGCCGAAGAGCGCGAAGCCTCCGGCGACACGCGCTGACCACGCGAACCAGGCAAGAAGAGAGACGTACGATCGCTGCCGGTGCGGCGTGGAGCGCGGAGGTTCTGACATCGGCGAGAGCCCGCGTTCGCGCTAGCAAGCGCAACACCAGCGCGATTGCGGGTGATGGCCTGCTTTCCATGGCCTCGGCTGTCCGATCTTGCCCCACGATGTGGCGCCGCTGGCGTCATCTGGCGTCATCTGGCGCCATCTCGCGCGAGATGAGCCGTGATCACGGACGCAGGACGGCCAGCCCTCGTCATGCTCGCGCTGGTACACGCCGTGCTCTCGAGCGGCGCGATGCGTGGTCGTTCAATCGTCGCGATGGCCATCGTGCTCGGAACGGCTGCCGCGTTCGCCTGCGGCGCGCCGAAGCTGCCCGCTCCGCCGTACACGAACCACCCGACGAGCGCGCTGACGGAAGTGCCTTATCCGCCGCCACCGGCACGCGTCGAGGCGGTCCCGCCCCGACCGAAGGACGATGACGCCGTGTGGCTGGACGGCGAGTGGATCTGGCAGACGCGACGCTGGGCGTGGAAGCCGGGACGATGGATCAAGCCTCCGGCCGGCGCGCGCTTCGCGCCGTGGACGACCGTGCGCGATCGCGTCGGAACCCTCTACCTCGCGTCCGGCACGTGGCGCGACGCGGACGGCGGCGCGCTCGACGAGCCGGAGCCGCTCGCCGTCGGTGGGCCGGCGCCAGCGGCGGTGATCACGCCCGAGGGCGCCGAGGTCCGCGAGGGACCGACTGCGCCGCTCGACGGTGGCACGGAGCGGCTCGAGGATCGCGACGCGGCCGGAGCAGAGGCCATCGCCGAGCTCGACGCGTCCCTCGGCGACCTGCTGGACGCCGCCACGGAATCGCGCGACAGGGCTACGATGGACGGCGGGAACGACCAATGAAGGACCTCATCGTCGTCGCGCTCTTGGTCGTTGCCTTCGCGTTCGTCGTCACCATGCACGTCGCGATCGCGTTTGGCCTCGCGAAAAGAAGGCCGCGGTGGCGTGCGCTCGTCGCGTTCGTCGTGCCGCCCTTTGCGCCGTACTGGGCGTGGCAGGAGCACATGCGTAAGCGCATGGGCTTCTGGATCGGCGGCGTCGTCGTGTACGTGGCGGCGCTCATCCTTGCGAGCGCAGGTTCCTGAACAGAGCCGTGCGGAACGTCGCGTGCATCATCCGGCGAGTCAGGAGCTCGAACGATGATGCCGAACAAGACAGCGCAGGGACTCAGAGCGAAGTCACGGACGAACCTGATCGCGAGCGCGTTCGTCGTCTTCACGTCGGCGATCGCGCTCGGCGCCGCGGCGCAGGTGGAGATGCCGCCGGAGCCCGCGCAGACGCCTTATCCGGGACCGGGACCCACGCCCGGACCGGTGCCCTCCCCGACGCCGTCGCCTTCGCCGACGCCCGTGCCGACGCCGTCACCGTCGCCTGCGCCGACACCGGTACCGGTGCCGACGGTGCTCGACGCGGGACGCTAACGGCCTTTTTCGCGTAGCCGTCGGCGGAGAGACATCGCGCCGGAGCGCTCTTTCCGCTTCGCCTCCACGGCGGCGAACGTCGCCTGCCTCGGCGCTAGCTCGGCGCGTTCGCGCCCGAGCTTCTGCCACGCCTCGACGCGCTGGCGCGACAGCTCGCCTGCCTCGAGCGCAGCGCGCACCGCACATCCGGGCTCCGCGGCATGCCCGCAGTCTCGATACCGGCACTCCGCTGCAAACGCCGTCACGTCGTCGAACGCGTCGTCGACCTGCAGGCCTTCGGGCAACCAAGGCTTCAGCTCTCGCATCCCGGGCGTGTCGATGAGCAGGCCGGCTCCGGGCAACATGAACATCTCGCGTCGCGTCGTCGTGTGCCGGCCACGCCCGTCGTAGGCGCGGACTTCGCCTTCGAGCTGAACCGCGCGGCCGATGAGCCGATTGACGAGCGCGGACTTGCCGACGCCGGACGACCCCGCGACCGTCGCCGTCGTTCCTCGTGGGATGCGCGCGAGCAATTCTTCGATGCCGTAGCCGCTCTTCGAGCTGGTCGCGAACGCAGGCGCCAGCGCGCTCGCCTGCTCGAGCATCGATCCGATGTCCGGACAGAGGTCCGCCTTCGTCAGGACGATCTGCGCCTCGGCACCGCCTGCGCCGATCGCCACGAGGTAGCGCTCGAGCCGACGGATGTTGAAGTCCGCGTCCGCAGCGGTCACGACGAACACGCGATCGATGTTGGCGGCGATCGCCTGAGGCTCGGCGCGCTCACCAGCCGCCTGCCGGAGGAACACCGTGCGGCGAGGGAGAATCGCCTCGACGACGACCTCGTCTGCGCTCGACGTGGCCGGCGCGACCAGAGCCCAGTCACCGACGGCCACCCCACCTTGGATGGGCGCATCTCGGAGGGCGCGTGAACGCAAGCTTGCGAGGCGCGGCCCCTCGGGCGTCCACAGGTCGACCCGTGCAGCATACACGGACGCGACCCTCGCCGGACGGAAGCCGTCCGATGCCTCCGGCACCTGTCGAGCGAGCTCGTCGGACCACCCGAGCTCCTCGAGCGTGATGGTCTCTGGTCCAGTGCGTTCCATTCGATGACGATCGCGAGGGTTGGAGCGCGAGCACGGGCTCCAGGATGAGCGCCAGCCCGTGCAAGAGGATGTGCGCTGCCGAAGAGTGGCACCGGCGCGCCGCGTGGGCAACGGCGAGCGGCACGCGACCTGCAATGCCCGGTTTCGCAGGGGGCCCGACCGGCCCAGATGAGCCTCGAATCCGGGCGCCGTGAGGAGGTCGCCAGTGTGCGCGATCGTGTGGCCGAGGGGAAGGCCAGAGCGCTCCAGATGGCTTTGCGCTATACGGGTTGCATGGCCGACGGCGCGGATCCGCAGGCGCAGCAGCGCGTGGGATCCGTCCTCAACGAGAAGTGGACGCTCGAACACCTGATCGGCTCAGGTGGCATGGGAGCGGTGTACGCCGCGCGCCATCGCAACGGGGCGCGCGCAGCGGTGAAGATCCTGCACCCCGAGCTCGCGCGCATGCCGGAAGTGCGCGAGCGGTTCCTCCGTGAGGGCTACGCGGCCAACCGCGTCGAGCATCGAGGCGTCGTCCAGGTCCTCGACGACGACATCGTCAAGGACGGGCAGGACGAGGGCTCCGCGTACCTCGTCATGGAGCTCCTGGAGGGAGAGTCGCTCCAGGATCGCGTCGGTCGAGCTCCGAAGCTCGGCGAACGTGAGCTGCTCGACGTCATGGATGCCGTCCTCGATGTGCTCGGGGCCGCCCACCAGCACGGTGTCATCCACCGGGACCTGAAGCCGGAGAACATCTTCCTGGCGAACGATCCGGAGCGCGAAGGCGTCCGCGTGAAGGTCCTCGACTTCGGGCTCGCACGGATCTCGGAGGCCTCGACGGTCACGAGCGCGGGGATCGCCGTCGGAACCCCGTCCTTCATGTCGCCCGAGCAGGCCGCCGGGCGCAGCGAAGAAATCGACGGGCGCACCGACATCTTCGCGCTCGGAGCGACCATCTTCCGGCTCGTCACGGGACGCCGGATCCACGACGCGGACAACATGGTGCAGCTCGTCGTGCTGATGGCGACGGTGCCTGCGCCGCGCCTTCGCTCGGTCGCGCCGGACGTCTCGGAGAGCTTCGCGCACCTCGTCGATCGCGCCCTCGCCTTCGATCGGAACGACCGCTACCCCGACGCCGCTGCGATGCAGGCGGATGTGCGGGCCGCGATCGAGATGGCGACGCGGGGTCCAGCGCCGTCGCTCCAGGTCATCCCGTTCTCGGCTCGGAACGTCCGCGTCGGCTCGCTGTCGGAGGTCGCGTCGCCGGAGGCCGTCGATCCCCCGCGAGCGAAGGTGAACACGAACACGGACCTCACCTCGGTCGAGAAGGAAGCCAGGTTCTTCGACGAGGAGGATGAGGAGGACGACGAAGATTCGGAGCGACGCGTGCCTCCCGCAAAGGCGATCGCGCAATCGGCGACGCTGCCGTGGGCGCTCGTCCTCATGCTCCTCGGGCTAGGAGCGTGGAAGCTCGGGCCGTCGCTGCAGGACGAGCTCGAACGGCGAGCGTCGCTCGAGCCCATCCAGAAGCTCTGGGACGCTGCATCCGCGAGCGCTTCGGGACAGGACGCTCCCGCGGAACAGCACGTGGGCGTCGTGCCCGCGTTGCCCGCTGCGTCTGCGGCGTCCCCGTTGCCAATCGATACGAGCGAAGCGCCGGCTCCTGTGCCGGTCACGGCGACCCTGGAAGTGGACGAGGACGCGGGCGCAGCCGTCGAGACGGCGTCGGCCGATGCCGTCTCGACGGCTGCGGCGGCGGCGCCTGTCGCGGTCACAGCCCCTGTCGCGGTCACAGCCCCCGTCGCGCGCACTCCCGAGCCGATCGTCCAGCGCGACGCGGGTGCCCCCCACGCCGTAGCCGCCGTTCCACGCCCGCGTCCGCCGGCGCCGCCGCAAGCGACGAAGCCTCCGGCAGCGAAGAAGCCACCCGCAAAGAAGGCCCCTCCGCCTCCGCCTCCGCAGCGCCGGCGCTGATCGCGCACGATGCTCAGCCCGGGCGGGCGATCGTGATAGGCAGGACGCATGGATCGAACGGCGCTCAGCCTCTTCGCGCTCACCTTTGCCCTCGGCGGCTGTCTCGTCGGCTGTGACGAGAAGCCGGCGCCGGGCGCCGCGAGCGCGCCCACGACCACGGAGAGCGCGACGCCAGCCGCGGTAGCGGCCGAACCCGCGGCGGCATCCGCAGCACCTTCGGCTTCGGCCCCGAAGGTCGTGCCCGACGCGGTCGCGGCGCAACACGTGCTCGTGGCCTACAAGGGAGCGAAGGGCGCCCCGAAGTCGGTCACCCGCTCGAAGGCGGACGCGAAGAAGCGCGCAGAGGAGGTCGTCGCCAAGGCGAAAGGCGGCTCCGACTTCACCGCGCTCGTCGCCGAATACTCCGACGACGCGGGAAGCAAGACGCGCATGGGCAGCGTCGGTAAGTTCACGCGCGACAAGATGGTGAAGCCTTTCTCCGACGCGGCGTTCGCGCTCTCCGTCGACGAGATCAGCGACGTCGTCGAGAGCGACTTCGGCTTCCACGTCATCAAGCGAAACCAGTGAGCGTCTTGCGCGTGCGTCGAAGGCATGATTCGTTCGCGAGGTGAGCGGACGCTGGACGACGGCAGGGGTGACGGCGGCGGTCGTACTCGTAGCCAGCCCCGTGCTCGCGGACGCGGGCGCTGGCGATGACATCCAGGCGCTCGAGCGGCAGCTCAGCGAGGAGCACGCGGCGCTGTCGACGGCAGACTGCAATGTCGCCTGCCGCGCGCTCGGGTCGATCCGGCGGGCGGCCGACAAGATCTGCGCGCTCGAGCCCGGACCGCGCTGCGACTCCGCACGTGAGAAGGCCGCCGATGCCACGCGCCACGTCCGCGACGTCTGCCCGGACTGCATCCTCCCCGTGCTCCCGGAGCCTGCCCCCTCGCCCGAGCGCGCACTGACGGGAACAGCGGTGGAGGAGCGCGTCCCCGCGAGCGCTCCGCGCGAGGCCGAGGCGCGAGGTGGATGCCGCTCGTGTTCCGCCGCAGGAGGGGGCTCGGCGAACGATCTGGGAGCGATCGTCGTCGCCGTGTTTGCGGCAGTCCGTCTCGTCAGACGCCAGCGCGACGAGCCGTCCTGAGCCGATCGCGCTTCGCGTGCGATCTCGTTCGGCGGCGACGGAGGCGTCTGAGCTCGTGTAGCTTGGCGTGGCGCGTGAGACCGATCCCGTGAGCCTCTCGCAGACAGAGCCCGGACCGAGCACGCCGTTCGGGGTGACACCGGCGGACCTGTTCAGCCAGGCGCCGAGGCGACGATGGTGGCAACGTGCGACGCAAGTGGCGCCGATCCGGATCGTGCTCGGCTTTCTCTTCGTCCTCCCGGGCGCGTTCGTCGAACCTCTCGTCTGGCACTTTTCTTCGCTGGGCGTCCAGCTCGCCGCGAGCATCGGCGTCAGCGCGCTCTTGCTCCTCCTGTTCGCGGCATTTGCGCGGTTGATCGAGCGGCGGCGCCCGCGAGAGCTCTCCCTCGGGCACGCGCCCATCGAATGGCTCGTCGGATTCGCCGGAGGCATCGCGCTCCTCGCGGCGACCGTCGGCATCCTCGCGATCGCGGGGCTCTATCGCATCCGTGCCGGGGGTGATGCTCGCGCGCTCGTCATCGGGATCGCGCAGTTCGCCCCGCACGCGCTGCTCGAGGAGCTCCTGCTTCGTGCGATCGTCTTCAAGATCACCGAGGAGTCGATCGGCTCACGCGCCGCGCTCGGGATCCAGGCCGCGCTTTTCGGAGCGATGCATCTCGGGAACCCATCGGCGACGATCGGCGCAGCGGTCGCCATCATGCTCGAAGCAGGCCTGCTGCTCGCCATCGGATACATGGTGACGCGACGGCTATGGCTCGCCTGGGGCTTCCATCTCGGATGGAACTACGCCCAGGGCACGCTGTTCGGGATCCACGTCTCGGGCCTGACGGTCACGTCCTCGGTCCTGGTCTCGTCGCCCGAAGGCCCAGACGCCATCACCGGCGGCAGCTTCGGGGTCGAGGCATCTCCGATCGCCGTCGTGGTCTGCTTGACCGCAACCGCGCTCCTCTGGCGGTTCGCCGTTCGGCGAGGTGAGGTCCTCACCTATCGTGGCCAGCGCGAGCGCCTCCGCGAGCTGCGCGCTGCGCTTGTGTCCAGGTAGGTGGTACTTCCCCATCGCGCCCCTGGATCGTCGACGGCGCAATCGACGGCGACGGCGAGCCGCTCGAAGGCACGGGACACCGAAAAAACGGTGTGACCGGCCGAGAACTACACGTGCCCACCTTGGGCACGCTCCGTGCTGAGCTCCCTGTCGATGCGTCTCAGGCTCGTTCTGCTCGCAGCTCCGCTCATCGTCGGCATCTCAGTGGCGGGGTGCGCGGTCGATCCAGAGCCCGTTCCGTTCCTCTCCGGCGAGGACATCGAGTCGGGTCCGGAGGTCGACGAGACCGGCGACGAGTCGAAGCGGCCGTTCTGGTTCGCGACCGCGGACACGGCGGTTTGCCCGACCGGGGCGTCGTTCGACGACGAGACGGGGCTCTGCGTGCAGGGCAACCGCGCCTTCGGCCCGTTCACCCGGGCGATGACCGCCGCATGCGCGGAGGCGGGCGAGCAGGGCTGTGACGACGCAATCTGGCCGCTCGAGCGCGCGAAGCGTCTTCGCGGCGAGGACACGTGCCCGGCGGGCGCCACGATCGACGCGGAGCTCGGTGTCTGCGTCGAGGATAACTGGGTCTATGGGCCCTTCGACGCGGCGATGATCGAGGAGTGCGAGGCGCTCGGCGGAGGCACCGCGTGCGGTTCGCTGCGCTGGGATCGCTCGCTCGTCGCGCCTCTCCCCGCGGAAGGCGCCGATACCGACGAAGGCAATCTGAGCCCTCAGGCGGGGACGTGTGGCGGGCTCAACGAGCGGCTGTTCAACCACTACTCGTCGCGCGCGGGCTACAACCAGGTGTCCCGCGCCGGCCTCCGCACGCTCGGGACGCGCCGCAACGGCTGCGCCGCGTGGCTCAGTCACGCCATCCGCCAAGCCGGCGGCACGATGGACGTGCAGGTGAACACGGAGCGTTTCCGCGACGAGCTGAAGCGCCGCGGGTGGACGGAGATCCGCAACAAGGCCGATCTCCGTCCCGGCGACGTGATCATCACGAAGGACCGCAAGGGCTGGAAGGGCCATCCCGACCACGTCTACATGTTCGCGGGCTGGTCCGGCGGCGGGCAGACGACCCCGCTCGCCGTCGACAATCAGGGCTTCACGCATCCGCGCGGTCGGGGCAAGAGCCCGATCGCCTACGGCCTGCGCGCGCCGAGCTCGCGCAACTGCACGGTGAACGGCGCGGACGCAGGCAACACGAACGCCGAAGCCCCGCAAAAAGACAGCTGCGCCGGCAAGTCGGACGGCTGGTACTGCAGCGAGCTCCGGACGTTCTCCGCGTACCTCTGCGAGGGCTCGGAGATCGCCGGCGGGTGGCAGTGCGCGGATGACACCGTCTGCCGTGCGGATTCGGCGGGACGGGCGACGCTGAGCGGCAGCAAGCCGGGCTGCTTCGGCTCGCGTTGAACGTGGGCCAGGCCAGGCGATCGGATCGGAACGATCGCCTGACCGAACGGCATCGCGTTTAGAGCTTCCTGCCCTTCAGCAGGTCGGCGAACGTCCCGAGCGAGCGCGGCACCACCTGCCTGCCCTTCGCCGCTTCGAAGTCGGCGCGCTCCTCGGCGTCCTTCGCTCCCTTGATCGAGAGGCGGAGCCGACCTTCGCCGGTCTCCAGCACCTTCGCGGTGACGCGCGTTCCCTCGGGGAAAGCCTTCCGGAGATCGGTCCCGCGCGGAACGCCGAGCTCGGCGTTCGGGACGAGCCCACGTCCGGCGCGGCCCTTCGTGCCGTCGACCTGGACGAAGATGCCGTACGTCTCGATGCGCTCGACGGTGCCCTGGACGACCGCGTTGACCTTGAGGTCGACGGACACGTTCGCGACCGTGGATCCGACCTCGGCGCCGTCCGGGGCGGGGACGAGGCCGATCTTCTTCGTCTGGCGATCGAGCTTCTTCACGACGACGCGGACGGCCTCGCCTTCCTCGGCCTTGAAGTCGCGTCCGAGCTCCGAGACGTGGAGCAGCCCTTCGATGCCGGGAGCCAGCCGGACGAAGCGGCCGAACTCGGTGCTCCGGACGACCGTGCCCGACACGACCCGGCCTTCCGCGAGATCGAGCCCCTCCCAGGGATCGGCCGCGAGCGCCTTCAGAGAGAGCGTGATCTTCTTCGTCGGGGCGCCGCGCTTCGCAGGCTCGACGTCCTTCACCTCGCGGACGGCAACCTCGACGAGATCGCCCGGCTTGAGGGCATCGGCGACGGCAACGCTCCGGTCGTGCGCGATCTCCGAGCGCGGGATCATGCCTTCGACGCCGCCGAGATCGACGAACGCGCCGAAGTCGCGCACGCTCGACACGGTTCCCTTCAGGACGGCGCCGGGGACGATGTCGCTCATGACCTTGGCGGCCGACTCGCTCGCCTCGCGCTGGAGGAGGGCGCGCCGCGAGACGACGACGTTCTTGCCGCCGTCGCGCACGTCGGTGACGAGGAAGCGCAGCGACTGACCGACGAGAGCATTCGCGTCCTCGACGAACCGCGCGTCGGCCTGGGACATCGGGCAGAAGGCACGCGTGCCTCCGCCGAGGTCGACCTCGAGGCCACCCTTGTTCACGCCCGTGACCTTGCCCTCGACCGCGACGCCGCTCTCTTTCGCTTGCTCGATGGCGGCGAGGTTTCCCGGACGTCCAAGCGAACGGCCAAGCCGGACCGTGCCGCGGGCCTCGTCGACCTCGACCACGTGGGCGCGGATTTTCTCGCCTTCCTTGACGTTGATCGTGCCGTCCGGGTCGCGGACCTCGGACGCCTCGATGAAGGCCTGCTGCTTGCCGTCGAGCTCGACGAAGACGAGATCGCGTCCGATCTGGACGACGACCGCCTCGAGGCGCTCGCCGACCCGGACGCGCTTGCGTCGTGCCGGCGCGCTTGCGCCCTGCGCTTCGAACAGCGCCGCAAAGGAGTCTCCCATGGTCTCTGGCTTTTCCGAGCTCATCGCGACCCCCTTCTAGCACGTTGATTTCGCCGCGGCGCCAGGGTCACGATGGGGGCCCCCGGTTCTGGTTCGTCCGGCCGGGCAAAGGAGACGCCGTGTCGCTCGACCCCGCAGAGCTCGCGAACCTGAAAGTGCTCGAAGGCGTCGACCTCGAGCATGTGAGGGGGCTCCTGGACAGCTGCCGCGTCGCGATGCTCGCCCCCGGCGACGTCCTCCTGACGATGGGGCAGTCCAACGCGGTCATGTACATGATCCTCGCCGGCCGGATGAGCGTCCACCTCGAGGGTGGGCCGGCGTCCGAGCCCGTGGCGTTCATCGAGGCGGGACAGACGGTCGGAGAGCTCAGCGTGCTCGATGCCCGGCCCGCCTCGGCGCATGTCGTCGCCGCCGAGCCGACCCGCGTTCTCGTCCTCGAGCACGGGCTCTTCTGGAACCTGGTCGACGCCTCACACGATTTCTCGATCAACCTCCTGATGCTGCTCGCGCAGCGGCTGCGCGCGAACAACACCACGGTCGCGACCAACATCCGGCTTCAGCGCGAATACAAGCGCAACGCCATGGTAGACGCGCTGACAGGCCTCTACAACCGCCGCTGGCTCGAAGACGCGCTTCCGCGCTTCGTGAATCGCTTCTCCCGCAACCAGCAGCCGCTCACGTTGCTCATGCTCGACGTCGATCACTTCAAGCGGGTCAACGACGAGCATGGCCATCCCTCCGGCGACGCCGTGCTCGTGACGGTCGCGCACTGCTTGCGTGTCGCCGTCCGACCCACCGATCACGTGGCGCGTTACGGCGGCGAGGAGTTCGCCGTCATCCTCCCGGAGACCGGCCCGCGCGCCGCGCACGGCGTCGCCGAACGACTGCGCACGGCCGTCAAGCTGACGGCGATCCGCGATGCGACCGGCAAGATGCTGCCGAACGTCACCATCTCGATCGGAGGCGCCTTCTTGAAGCCGGGCGAGCCGACCGCCGCCGCCCTGCTCGCCGCCGCCGATGCGAACCTCTACGCGTCGAAGCAAAACGGTCGCGACCGGGTGACGTTTTAGGATCAGGCTTCAGGCTTCAGGCTTCAGGCTCCAGGAAGAGAGAGAGAGAGAGAGAGAGAGAGAGAGAGAGAGCGCTCTCGGCTGCGCTGGGGCCAGAGGCGGCGACGCATTCCCCCCTGG
>JAFAER010000130.1 GCA_023423895.1 Pseudomonadota bacterium | reverse complement strand
GAGCGTGGACGCTGCGAACGTCCAGAACGTGAGCGGCATGTACTTCTTCAGGCCGCCCATGTTCCGCATGTCCTGCGAGCGCTCCTCGTCGTGGATCCGCGCGTGCATCGAGTGGATGACGCTGCCGGCCCCGAGGAAGAGGCAGGCCTTGAAGAAGGCGTGCGTGAAGACGTGGAAGAAGCCTGCGGTGAAGGCGCCGACGCCGACGCCGAGCACCATGAAGCCGAGCTGGCTCACCGTGGAGTAGGCGAGCACCTTCTTGATGTCGTTCTGTACGACCGCGATCGTCGCAGCGAGCAGCGCGGTGAGCGCTCCCGTGAACGCGACCACGATCATCGCCGCCGGCGAGAGCACGAACACGAACGACATGCGGCAGATCAGGTAGATGCCTGCCGTGACCATCGTGGCCGCGTGGATGAGGGCGGAGACCGGCGTGGGGCCGGCCATCGCGTCCGGGAGCCACACGTAGAGCGGGAGCTGCGCGCTCTTACCGGCAGCGCCGAGGAGGAGCATGAGGCCGACCGCGGTGGCGGCGGTGATCTGCCAGGGCTTGTCGGGCTGCAGGTGGTGCAGCGGGATGCGGATGCCGGCGAGGACGTAGTCCTCGAACCTGCCGCCGCCGATCGGCCAGAGGTTGATCGGGCCGGGGCGATCGCCCATCGCGACGAGGTCGTTCGCGTGGCGCTGGATGCCGTCCCAGTCGAGCGCGCCGCAGTACACGGCGAGCAGGAACATCGCGACGATGAGGCCGAAGTCGCCGATGCGGTTGACGATGAACGCCTTCTTGCCCGCCGCAGCCTTCGGGAGCTCCTTGTACCAGAAGCCGATGAGCAGGTAGCTGCAGAGACCGACGCCTTCCCAGCCGACGAAGAGCACCGGCAGGCTGTCCCCGAGGATGAGGACGAGCATCGCGAAGATGAACAGGTTCAGGTAGCAGAAGAAGCGCCAGTAGCCCTTGTCCTGGGCCATGTACTCGCTCGAGTAGACGTGGATGAGGAAACCCACGCCCGTCACGACGAGCATCATGACGCCGGAGAGCGCGTCGACGCTGAACTTGAGATCGATCGCGATCCGGCTCCCGTTCGGGCCCGAGATCGTCATCCACTCCCAGGCCATCCAGGCGAGCTTCGCGTGCTCCGCCTCGCCGTGGGCGCCGGACTTGGTGGCGTCGATCGCGCCGTTGAGCGCGACGAACGTGGCGATGGCCGCGGCGAAGCTGACGCCGACGGCCGAGAGCGCCATCATTCGGACGGCCGACTTTCCGAGACGACGTCCGAAGACGCCATTCACGAAAGCGCCGAGGAGCGGCATCAGCAGAACGACCGCGATGAGCGAGAAGTCGTTCTGAGCAAACAGGTTGAGGAAGGGCTTCATCGTCTCAGTTCTTGAGCAAGTCGGCTTCGTCGGACCGCACCGTGCGACGGATGCGGAACAGGGACAGGACGATCGCGAGGCCGACCGCGACCGATGCCGCGGCAATCGCGATGATGAAGAACGAGAACACCTGACCGGTGTGCGCGCCGTTGTGCGACGGCAGGCGGTTGAAGCCGACCAGCGCGACGTTCACGGCGTTCAGCATGATCTCGATGCTCATCAGGGCGACGAGCACGTTGCGGCGAATCAGGAAGCCCACGCCGCCGATGGTGAAGAGCACGGCGGAGAGCACGACGTAGTGTTCGACGGGGATCACGGGGCCTCCCGGGTGATGCCGCCTGGCGAGCGCGGCGCCTGTCCGGCGTGGGGAAGGTTCTTCGCGTCGAGCGTCGCCGCTCCGCTGATGAACTGGTCGCTCTTGTGGCGGCCGCGGGCGACCGCGACCGCGCCAATGATGGCGACCATGAGGAGCGCGCTCGAGAGCTCGAACGGCACGAGGGCCTGCGAGAAGATGATGCGCCCGAACGCGTCGACGCCGCCGAAGTCGCCCGTGGGCGACGGATAGCCCGTCGGGCCGAAGCCGGGGGCCTTCTGCGTGGACGAGACGAGCAGCGCGATCGCGCCGAGACCCGCAGCGCCGAAGAGGCCGGCGCCGATGGCGCGCGGGATGCGCCCGCGGTGATCGGACGGCGTCGAAGCGCTCGGCCCGAGGAGCATGATGACGAAGAGGAACAGGACGACGATCGCGCCCGCGTAGACGATGAGCTGGATCGCCGCGAGGAACTCCGCGTGGAGCGCGAGGAACAGTCCCGCGATCGACAGGATCATCAGCAGGAGGCCCATCGCTCCGCGAATGGGGTTCTTCGCTGCGATGGTGCCGACCGCGCCGAGGACCGCCATCGCGGCGCACAGATAGAAGTAGGCGTAACCGAGACCGCTCATTGGAGGCTCCATGCCGCGTTCATGTTGAGGCGGCCGCCTTCGACCCTGCGGCCGCTGCGCACGTGTGCCTCGAACTCCTTGCGGAACTTCTTCAGGTAGCCGAGCGCCGGCATCGCCATGCCTTCGCCGAACGCGCAGATGGTGTTGCCCATGACGCCGTTCGCGATGTCGTGGAGCTGGTTCAGCTCGTCGAGCGTGCACGTGCCCTCGACCAGCTTCTCGGCGACGCGGAGCAGCCAGCCCGAGCCTTCGCGGCAGGGCGTGCACTGCCCGCACGACTCGTGGCGGTAGAACTGCATCAGGTTGTGGAACGCGGCGACGGGGTCCGTCCCTTCGGCCATGACCGTCGCGCAGCACGTGCCGAGCATCGTGCCCATGTTGCGGAAGGTGTCGACGCCGAGCGGTACGTCGAGGACGCTCTTGCCGTGCCACGCGTGGAGCGGCGACTTCTCGTCCGGCGCGTTCACCACGTCTTCGGCACGGAGCACCGGCGTCGACGAGCCGCCGGGGATGACCGAGTGGAGCGGCTTGTCACCGATGACGCCGCCGCCGAGATCGTAGATCAGCTCGCGGAGCGTGATTCCGACGGCGCATTCCCAGACGCCCGGCTTCTTCACGTGACCGTTCACGCCGAAGAGGCGGACACCGCCGTCGTTGAGGTGGTGAATCGCCGAGAGCTTGGAGAACTCTTCGCAGCCGAGCGTGAAGGCCGTCGGAACCGCGGCGATCGTCTCGAGGTTGTTCACCGTCGTCGGGCAGCCGAATGCGCCGGCCTGAGCGGGGAAGGGGGGCTTGAGGCGCGGCTCGCCGCGCTTGCCTTCGAGCGAGTTCAGAAGCGACGTTTCCTCGCCGCAGATGTACGCGCCTGCGCCGGTGTGGACGACGACGTCGACGGCGTAGTCCTTCCCGAACGGGTTCTTGCCGAGATAGCCCTTGGCCTTCGCCTCTTTGATGGCGCCCCAGAGGCGCGCCTTCGAGAGGTGCAGCTCGTCGCGGACGTAGACGTACGCGACGTGGGCGCCGATCGCGTAGCAACCGATGATGCAGCCTTCGATGACCGCATGCGGGTTGAGCTCCATGATCGTGCGGTCTTTGTGCGTGCCCGGCTCGCCCTCGTCCGCGTTGATGACGAGATAGGAGGGCTTCGTCGGGTGGGGCTTCATGAAGCTCCACTTGACGCCCATGGGGAAGCCGGCGCCGCCGCGTCCGCGGATGTTCGCCTTCTTCGCCTCGTTCACGACGTCGGCGGGCGACATCGTGGTGAGCACCTTGCGTGCTGCCTGGTAGCCCTTGGCCTCGCGCTCGTACGTGGCGAGCGACCAGCCTTCGGGGAGCCCGTACACCTTCGTGAGGTAGTTGGTCTGCTTGAGCATCAGCTTCTCTGCAGGCGATCGAGGATCTTGTCGAGCTCGGCCGGCGTGAGGTTCTCGTGGTAGTCCTTGTCGACCTGGATCATCGGGGCGGTGCCGCAGCTCGCGAGGCACTCCGCCGTACGCAACGTGATCTTCCCGTCCGGCGTCGTCTCGCCGGCCTTGATGCCGAGCCGCTTCTCACAGTGCTCGAGCACCTCGCCCGCGCCACGGAGCGCGCAGGGAAGCGTGCGGCAGACCCAGAGCTGGTGCTTGCCGACCTTGTGCTGGTTGAACAGCGTGTAGAACGTCACGACGCCCTTCACGTGTGCCGGCGGAAGGTCCAGCCGGAACGACACCCACGCGATCACGTCGTCGTCGATGTACCCGTGCTGTTCCTGACAGAGGTGCAGCGCAGGAATGCACGCGGCCATCTTCGTCGGATAGCGGGTGAGGATCTCGGCGAGCTCGCGTTCGCGTTCGGGACTGAGTGCGAAGGGCATTGAAGGTTCGCGCTTTCAGGCAGCGGAGTGGTCCGGTCGACGGTGATGGTGAGGGTGCTGCTGCTGTTGCACCAGGCCGGCGACGACGACAGGTGCCCGGCCACATGCCGAGCGTGAGTGATGTCGAGGAAGAGCCAAGAAAAACAGGGTTTTTGCGGCGCGCACGCTAGGCCCATAGGTGCTCGAATGTCAAGGGACCTCTCGGCGCCGCGCTACTCGTCTGTTCGTTCGTGCGGTCGCCTTTCGGGATGACCTCCGCAGCTCGGGCGAGCGAGCGCGTGCGTACGTTAATGGGCGGCCCATCCGTCAAGCGGCCAATGAATGACCCAATGGCCGAGCGAGGGGCGGCGGAGCGAGCCGAAGGCTCGAAGCGTCGAGCAAGGTCATGCCTTCGTGCCGTGTCCGACGACCGTCCATTCGGGTGCTACCGCACGCCAGCCGGCACGCTACCCCGGATGCGCCATCGACGCGCCATCGAAGGGAAGAGTCGTCCGTTTGCGTGAGTTGATAACCCTTAACTCCGTAAGAGCGTGCCGCTATGCTGCCGACTCGATTCGGCTCTGTTCCAAGCGCGCGCACGCGCGGCGTCGCTCTCGAACGCATTCTGCGGAGGTTCTCTGTGTTCTGTCCGAACTGTGGGACTCAAAATCCGGAAACGGCCCAGACCTGCACGAAGTGCGGGTTCTCGATGAAGAGCGCGGCGCCGAAGTTCAAGGGAACGATGTTGATGATGAACCAGGGCGGGCCGGTCCCCGGGATGCCGCCTGGTCCTGCGCCGGGCGCGCCGCCTGGTCCTCCGCCGGGCGCGCCGCCCTCGATGGGCGGTCCTCCGTCGAACGTTGGCGCCGGCGCGCCGGCCGCAGGCGCAGCGCCGCCGAACGCGAGCCGCCTCAAGGGAACCATCGTCGGCGTCGCGCCGCCGAACGCCGGTGCTGCTCCGGCGCCGCCGCCCGGGACGGCGGCTTTCCAGGCGCCTCCTCCTCCGCCTGCCTTCGGCGCCCCCGAGGGTGCGCCCCCGGGTGGTGATCAGCATCAGTTCGGTTCTTCGCAGAGCGCCAACCCCCTCGGCGCGACCGTCGCGCTCGACAGCCCGTCGCCGGCGTTCGGCGGCGGCGCAGATTTCGGCGCGCCGCAGCCCTCGCCTTCGGCCTACGGCGCTCCGCCGGACCCGAACGGCGGCATGGGCGCGAGCTTCGGCGGCGCTCCGCAGAACGGCGGCTTCGGCGCACCCCCGAACGATCCGTTCGGCGCGCCTCCTCCGCCAGGCGGCATGGATGCAGGGATGGGCGGTCCGGGCGGCCAGTACGGTGCGCCTCCAGCGCCGGGCGGTTTCGGCGCGCCTCCCGCGGCGGGTGGCTTCGGCGCACCTCCGCAGGGCGGCTTCGACCCGATGAACCCGGGGATGAACGCTGGAATGGGCGGGGGCGCGATGCAGCCGTACGGCGGCGGCGCTCCGATGGGCGTTGGCGGCCTCGGCGTTCCGGGCATGATGCCGAACGGCGCGGCGATGGTCGCGGGTCAGAAGTCGTGGATGACGACGCTGATCCTCGCGCTCTTCGTGGGAACGCTCGGCGTGCACCGCTTCTACACGGGCCACACGCTCTTCGGCGTCCTGCAGCTCGTCACGTGCGGCGGCTTCGGCTTCTGGACGCTCGTCGACATCATCTTCATCGTCACCGGCAAGTACACGGACGCGCAGGGCCGCCCGCTGGCGAAGTGATCGAGCGTCGTCGTCGGGAGCTCACCTGACGACGACCGTCGCTCGCTTTCGCTCTGGCCGTCGTTCGCGTTCTCGTGGACCACGCGTTCCCTGTGGTGGGGAACGCGCCCTCGACGTCGGCCACGCGTTCGCCGTGTTCAGGAACGCCGCCGCGCGTTCGCCGTCTCGGCGTTCGTCCTGCCTTGATGACGTCGCCGTTGCGGTCGCGGGCGAGGATCCCGTGCTCGGCGCGCTCCCGCTCCGAGCGGACGCTGCGTTGTGAGCTGGTGGGCAGTCGGCAAGGAGGTGAGCGCCGTGTGGAAGGTGCCCCGCAGGTCGCGAGTGAGGTCTCCCATTTCCGCAGGGAAATGCGAAGCATTTCCCGGAGGGCGCCACGAGGCTCCAGCTCACGAAAGAGACAGGGCCTCTTCCGTCCTTCCGCCTTCTTGTTTCTCGTCTCTCTCGCCAAGCGAGATGAAGGCGAGCCACCTTCGCGTGGAGACGTCGAAGCGTCAGACGTCGAAGCGTCAGACGTTGAAGCGGAAGTGCACGACGTCGCCGTCGCGCATCACGTATTCCTTGCCCTCGATGGCGAGCTTGCCCGCATCGCGACACTTCGCTTCGCTGCCGAGCGACACGAGGTCCTCCCACCAGATGACCTCGGCCTTGATGAAGCCCTTCTCGAAGTCGGTATGGATGACGCCGGCGGCTTGCGGGGCCCTTGCGCCGATCTTCGTCGTCCACGCGCGGACCTCGACCTTGCCCGCCGTGAAGAACGTGAGGAGGCCGAGGAGCTTGTAGCCGGCGCGGATGACCGCGTTGAGACCGGGCTCCTTCAGGCCGACGCTCTCGAGGAACTCGGGGCGGTCCTTCGGATCGAGCTCGGCGATCTGCGATTCGAGCGCGGCGCACACGGGGACGACGAACGTGCCCTCCGACTTCGCGAGCTGTTCGAGCGCGACGAAGTGCTTGTTCCCCTGGAGGTTGCCAATCGTGCCTTCGTCGATGTTCGCGATGTAGAAGGCCGGCTTCGCCGTGAGGAGGAACATCTCGCGGATGATCGTCTGGGCGTCGACGTTGTCCGACCAGCTCGCGTTGTTGACGATCGTTCGCGCGGGCTTGCCTTCGTCGAGGTGCTTGGCGATGTCCTCGCAGATTTGCGCCGCGAGCTTCTCCTTCGGGTCGTTGCTCTTCAGCATCTTCCGCGCGCGGTCGAGTCGCTTGTTCACGGACTCGAGGTCCTTGAGGCAGAGCTCGAGCGTGACGGTCGCGATGTCGGCGACGGGGTCGACGCGGTTCTCGACGTGGATGACGTTCGGGTCCTCGAAGCAGCGGCCGACCTGGACGATCGCATCGCACTCGCGGATGTGTGAGAGGAACTGGTTGCCGAGCCCTTCGCCTTTGGACGCGCCGCGGACGAGGCCGGCGATGTCGACGAAGTTGATCGTCGTCGGGACGATCTTCTCGGCCTTGATGACCGAGTCGATCTTCTGCATGCGTTCGTCCGGCACGACGACGACGCCGACGTTTGGCTCGATCGTGCAGAACGGGTAGTTCGCCGCCTCTGCCTTGGCCGAAGAAAGGGAGTTGAAGAGCGTGGACTTTCCGACGTTCGGGAGGCCGACGATACCGATCGAGAGCGCCATGGAGACGCCGCAGGTAGCACGGCAGCGGCAGGCGGTGCAAACACGACCGAGGGAAGCCGCCCTCATCCGGTCATGCTATGGGCGGCGCGCGGGCATGCTGGAAGGGGAAGAACGACTCGGCGAGACGGTGGGCGGCCGCTATCTGTTGCGCGGCATCCTCGGGCAGGGCGGCCAGAGCGTCATCTACCAGGCGAGAGATCAGGTCGACGGCGACGACGTCGCCGTGAAGATCAGCAGGCTCGGCGACCGCGACGGCGTCGACCGCCTGTACCGCGAGGCGCATGCGCTCCACTCGCTCGACGGCACCGCCGCGCTGCGGGTGCTGCACCAGACGCAGACGTCGGACGGAGCAGCCTGCCTCGTGACGGAGCTCTTGCGCGGCAAGGACCTCGACGACCATCTCCGTGGGCTCGAGGCCAGCGGACGGAAGATGACGCTGCCCGAGATCATCGAGACGTTCGAGCCGATCGTGCAGACGCTGGAAGCGGCGCATGCGCGCGGGATCGTCCATCGCGACATCAAGCCGGGGAACATCTTCGTCATCGATCCGGAGCATGGCGGGGGCGTCCGGTTGCTCGACTTCGGCTTCACTCGTTTCGTTCATGGGCGCCCGATGACGGAGCCGGGGCTCGTCGCCGGCTCGCCGATGTTCCTGGCACCGGAGGCCTGGGCCGGCGCCGCCGACGTCGACCATCGCGCTGACGTTTATGCGCTCGGCGTCGTCCTCTTCCGGGTTCTCTCCGGACAGGTCCCGTTCTCCGGACGCATCCACGAGCTGCTGAAGACGGTGCGGAAGGCGCCGCGACCGAGCCTGCACGCGCTCCGTCCGGATCTGCCGAAGGTGATCGACGCGTGGGTGAACCTTGCGCTGGCGATCGAGCGCGAGGACCGCTTCCAGAACGCATCGGCGCTCTGGAGCGCCTTGCTCACGTGCTTCGAGCGCGTGAGCGCGCCTCCGGCAGCGGTCTACGGTTGAGCTCGGATCGTTCGCCGCTTCTTTGACCGCGCAGCGTCGGGCGTTCGACGATCGCCCCGTCGTGTCATTCGCCGGTTCCATCGTCACGAAGCTGCATGTCCTCCGTCCCCGTGGCAGGCACGATCTCGTTCGTGTGCTCGTCTGCTCTCTCGTCGGCGGGATCGCGGGCTGGATCGCGGTCTCGCCCGGCAACCCGATGCCGACCGTCGACGCCGCCGGCACCGTTCCCGAGGTGACCCTCGACGGCAAGCCGCTGCCGATCGCCGAAGGTGACCCGACGCGGACGCTCGAGGCCGCGCGTGCGATCGCGCGCGCGTACGTGTCGAGCGAGGTGTCCGTCGCGGTGCCGTCGACCACCGGCAGCGCCAAGATCACCCGAACGCGCGAGGACCTCGGCGCGCGCGTCGAGCCGGCTCGTCTCGAGAGCCTCGTTCGCCAGCTCGTCGACCGTCGCTCCGCGCTCCGGCGAGCTCATGCGCAGCATGCAGCGGCCGGCGTCGCGCGGCCGCTCGGTTTGCCGCTGCCGGTGACGGTCGACGGCGAGCGCGCCCTCACGGCGCTCCTCACGGTGAAAGACGACCTCGACAAAGCGCCGGTCGATGCCCGCCTGAACCTGTCGCTCCGGACGGTGCAGCCGGAGGAGAACGGGCGCCGTGTCGACGTCTACGCGACGCTCGCGCGTCTCGATGCTGCGCTCATCCGTGGAGAGGGCGAGCTCGAGGCGGTCGTCGAGACCGTTCCAGCGGCGCGAACGGCCTCATCGATCGGAGACGTCGAGATCGACGACGTGCTCGGCTACTTCGAGACGAGGTACACGCCGGACAGGAAACACGCCGATCGGACGTTCAACCTTCGGCTCGCGGCGTCGAAGCTCGACGGGCACGTGATCCTTCCAGGCGAGGTCTTCGACTTCAACGAGGTCGTCGGTCCTCGCGACGAAGCGAACGGCTACAAGGTCGCGCCGGTCATCGCGCAAGGCGAGCTGGTCGACGGCATCGGCGGAGGCACCTGCCAGATCGCTGGCACGCTGCACGGCGCGGCGTACTTCGCGGGGCTCGACATCGTCGAGCGGAAGCCCCACACGCGGCCGAGCTTCTACATCAAGATGGGGATGGACGCGACGGTCGTATACCCGACGATCACGCTCCGCCTCAGGAACCCGTTCTCGCATCCGATCGTGCTCCACGAGACGGTGGAGGACGGGATCGTCCGCGCGGAGATCCTCGGACCGAAGCGCACGCGTG
>JAFAER010000117.1 GCA_023423895.1 Pseudomonadota bacterium | reverse complement strand
CACCCGTTCTACTTCAGCCAGAGCATGACCGGCTCGCGCTACCACCTGGATCGTCATGGTGGAATCAGCACGGACGACGACACCCGACGCGGGGGCGCCGTTACCGTCCATCAGATCGCGACGTCGCGATGGCAGAAGCGCTACCCGTTCTTCGCGCCCATGGACTTCGCCGATCATGGCCTCGTGCTCGTTCGCCCTCGGGGCGGACCCGATGTCCGGCTCGACTGCGCCGGAACCATCCCCGGGTGGCAGCCGGTCGGCGAGCAATTCGAGTACGCGCGAGTCCCGCTCACGGGCCACCTCTACGAGCCAATCCATTACCCAGCCGGCACCTGTCAGGCCGGCCCGCACTGGATCGAGAGCGACGGCCCCTTCTCCGGCACCGTTTGGGGCTGGGGCAACAGCGACACCACCTACCAGCTCGGCAAAGGCTCTGCCTTTGCCTACGCCCTTCCCCTTCTCGGTGCCGATGATCACCCCTCGCCACCATCCACCAACTAGCGACGAGAGCAACGACGACCCCCGAAGCCACAACGCAGAGCGCACGAGTACCGTCGCGGATTCCGTTACGTCAACGAGCTCACCACGAATCGATAATCGTCATGCGCACCGCCTCTTGCACGAACACGAAAAGCCGGCGCGCGCTCGGTTTGGAATATGCGTGCTAGTGTCTCCCCATGGCGCGCTGGTCGAAGCTAGCGGGCGTGGGGGTGGTCGTGGCGAGCGGGGCTCTCCTTGCGCTTGCATGCGGATCGGAGCAGCGGGCTCGCTTTTCCGAGCCACCGCCGGACGCCGCCACCGAGACAGGGCCCGCGGGCTACGCCGAGGGCGGCGCACGATTCGACCCCTGCGACTCGAAGACGCTCTCCGACGCGCGCAGCGTCGCGGGGTGTCACTTCTTCATGACCGCGTCGACGTGGATTCCTCAGAACGACTGGGTCCCAAAGGGATGCTACGCGCTGCTCGTTTCCAATCCGTCTTCGTCGCCGGCGTCTCTTCGCCTGCGGTTCAAGAGCCGTCGCGAGCCGGACGCTCGCGAGGCGAACGCGGCGCCGTACACGGCTCAGGCCATCGTGAGTGGGCGTGACGTTCAGTATGTCCCGCTTCCCGGCGGACTCCTGCAGCCCGGGGCGTCGGCTGTCGTATCGGCGATGTTCGCGCCCTATGACGACAACGATCCCCCTTTCGGGAGGGGAAGCTACTGTCCGACGAAGGCCTTCGTCGAAAGCTTCGAACCTGCCGCACGCGATGAGCTCGTCACGCCTGCCATCGAGCTCCTCTCGGACGTGCCCGTGATCGCGAGTCAGGTATCGGCGTACGTCCTCGACGCGCGACATCACGAGTCCATGCCTGTCTCGCCGTACGCGCTGTTTCCGGCGCACCTCTGGGATGAGGACGCCGTCGAGACCGGGATCTACAAACCTGGCCTGCCGGCGACGATTCCTGCGCGTGAAGCGCCGCTCGAGACGTGGCCAGGACGAACGTTCGCGCTCGCAGCTTTCGACGACACGCACGTCCTGCTGCCGACGCTCGAAGGGACGCCGCGTGAGATCACACTGCAACGCGGTGACGCTTTCTCGCACACGACGAACGACTCGTTCGCTGGGCGAAGCGTCGCATCCGACAAGCCGATCGGGCTCATCACCTTCGCGCCGCATACGTTCATCGACTGGACCTTCCAGCACGAGATGGATGGTGCCGACAGCCAGCGCTCCTACAGCATGGCGTTGCCATCGTCCCTATGGGGCTCGGAGTACGTCGCCGCACGCCACGCCGACCGGTGGAAAGACCTCCCCGAAGCTCCTCTATGGCGGATCATCGGCGGCGCAGACGACACGCTCCTCGACTACGACCCCTATCGCCCCGACGGAGCTCCGGACCGCGTCGCCAAGGGCGAGCTCGCCGTCTTCTTCGCGGACGCGCCATTCGTCGTGCGTAGCCAGGACGACAAACACCCCTTCTACTTCAGTCAGAGCATGACCGGCTCGCGGTTCCACCTCGATCGTTCTGGCGGCATCATCGACGATGAATACAGGCAACGTGGCAGCGCCGTGACCGTCCATCAGATTGCGATATCGCGCTGGCACGACCGCTATCCGTTCTTCGCGCCCATGGACTTCGCGGATCATGGCCTCGTGCTGGTTCGCCCTCGCGGCGGACCCGATGTCCGGCTCGACTGCGCCGGAACCATTTCCGGGTGGCAGCCCGTCGGCGACCACTTCGAGTACGCGCGAGTCCCGCTCACGGGCCACCTCTACGAGCCAATCGCGTATCCCTCTGGGACCTGTCAGGCCGGTGCCCATTGGGTCGAGAGCGACGGCCCCTTCTCGGGCACACTCTGGGGCTGGGGCAACAGCGACACGTATCATGAGCTCGGAAAAGCCACTGCTATGGCCTACGCCCTCCCTCTTCTTGGTGCCGACGATCTCCCCTCGCCACCATCCACCAACTAGCGACGAGAGCAAGGGCGACCCCCGAAGCCACATCGCAGAGCGCACGAGTGCCGTCCCGGTGTCGCGGTATTCCGTTGACGTCAACGAGCTCACCACGAATCGATATTCGTCATGCGCAGCGCCTCTTACATGAAGACGAAAAGCCGGCGCGCGCTCGGTTTGGAATATGCGTGCTAGTGTCTCCCCATGGCGCGCTGGTCGAAGCTAGCGGGCGTAGGGGTGGTCGTGGCGAACGGGGCTCTCCTTGCGCTCGCATGCGGATCGGAGCAGCGGGCTCGCTTTTCCGAGCCACCGCCGGACGCCGCCACCGAGACAGGGCCCGTGGGCTACGCCGAGGGCGGCGCACGATTCGACCCCTGCGACTCGAAGACGCTGGCCGACGCGCGCAGCGTCGCCGGCTGTCACTTCTTCATGACCGCGTCGACGTGGGATCCGGATGATGATTGGGTGCCGCGGGCGTGCTACGCGCTGCTCGTTTCCAATCCTGCCTCTACGTCGGCTTCGCTTCGCCTGCGCGTCAAGAGCCGCACGGACTCTGAGGCACGAGAGGAGAACGCAGCTCCGTACGCACGGCGCGCAACCGTGAGCGGGCGCCGCGTCCGATACGAGCCCCTCGCTGACGGGCGCGTGCAGCCTGGGGAGACCATCGTCGTATCGGCGATGTTCGCTCCATTCCGCGGGGACGAGCCGTTCGGCAAAGGCAGTCGGTGCCCGACCACGGCGTTCGTCGAAAGCATCGAGCCTGCCGCACGCGACGAGCTCGTCACGCCTGCCATCGAGCTCCTCTCGGACGTGCCCGTGATCGCGAGTCAGGTATCGGCGTACGTCCTCGATGCCGAGTATCAC